>NZ_JAFREN010000001.1 GCF_017377505.1 Enterococcus sp. DIV0212c
GGTCACCTCATTTTGTTTCGGGCTCTTCATCTTTAATTAAATCGTTGCTGTTTTTGGTAAATTTTCATAAAACGCTGCTTTAGTTGCAGTGATGTATGGTGTTAACCATAGATAGCCGATTCCTAGTGTTAAAATTGCTAGGATGTGCCAGCCAATAAAGCTCAAGTCCAATAAGAACAACTGACCTTTATAGCCTTTCATCAGCTGTCTACTACGAGTGATAGAGTTTAGAAATCCTGGACGTACACCCGTTTCTTCGTAGGCATCATAATAAACAAAATACGTTTGTGAATAAGAATAACCTTTGATAATTCCCGGGATAACTAATAGTAATGACCATAAAGTAATAAACACAGTCATTAATACATACACACCGATTAGTCCTAAAACTACAGGTCCTGCAAAACCACGAAAAGCATCTGAGAATGGTTGAATTTCTTGTCTTTTTCCTCTGTAAAGATCAAGGAATGTCCAAGAGATACCGGCACTGAACAATGCTCCTAAGATACCACCGATAAAACCTCCACTACCTCCGCCAGAGTTTCCATCGTAACTTGCAGTGCTGTTCATTAAATCTGAGTTATTTTGAACGAATGTAATAGTAGGTAAGACTAGTAAAAAGAATAAAAGAAGTCCAATAGCAATTGAGATCAAAGTCGGTACCAAACACATCAACACACTGTCTTTCCAACGTCCACGTAAAATTCCTTTAGCTTCACTTTTTAATTCAGCTCTTGTTTTCATAAAATTTTCCTCCTTTCATTTCAATACATTTAGTATAACAAATAAATCGCCTTTAAAAAAAGCATATGCGTTTAAGAGCATTATTTTATAATACAAGACTCTATGAATTTTCATTTTAATTAACTAAAAATGTCAGTTACATTTCTATTTATAAATAATGGATGCTATAATTTAACCACATGAAAATCAGGGGAAAATTACGATGCAAGTATTGCTTTCCCTTGTTTCAGACGCCTGCAAGCACTGCTTTCTTGAAAAGAACTAGACCCTTGTTTATGCTTAAGATACATTAACGAAAGGAAAATATACGATGGAATTTGGAGACAAAATTAAAGAACTCAGAACAAAAAATAACCTTACACAAGAAAAATTTGCGATCCGTTTAAATGTAACGAGACAAGCGGTATCCAACTGGGAAAATAACCGCAATCTTCCAGACCTTGAATTGTTGATCCTGATTTCTAGTATTTTTCATATTTCGCTTGATGAATTGATTCTAGGAGGAAGTAATGTGAATAATATGACCGAAAAATTAATCAAAGATGGCAGCAAAACAAGACAAGCAAAATTGAATATGGTGACAACATTGATTGGAGCTTTTCTATTACTTTTCGGATTTGCTTGTTTCTTTATAAAAGCTAATTCAGTAGAATATGTGGATGCAGCAGGGATTCTGCATGAAAATTTTTATCTTTTACCAATAGGATTCTTCTTTATTTTTGCAGGAATGATCGTATTTCTTGTTACGGGAATCAAATTTTTAATTGAAGTCACTCGTGAAAAAAAAGAGTTATAAAGACAAATACTTCTAGATGATATGAAAAAAATCGTTTAGGTTCGAGCAATTGGACTAAAAACCGCACAATGCATAAAACGCATTGTGCGGTTTTTAGGGAATTGATGAAGAACCTGACTTTTTCACACCGTTTATTTGTATTTTTAGTAACGTTAATAAATCTCACAGATCTTAATCATTTAAATCGCTCTTTTATAATAATCGTTTTAACCACTCAAATTTCTTCTGATCATACGGAGGATAAATTAACTTCGCCATAGAATCTTTTCTCCCATATACAACTGCTTTTTCATGAGAAAAAGTTTTAATACTGTACTTCCCATGATAATTACCCATACCAGAAAATCCTACTCCTCCAAATGGCAAATCATCATTAGCTACATGAAGAATCGTCTGATTGATTCCACCGCCACCAAAAGAAATTTCGTGTAAAATCTGTTTTTGAACTTCTCTATCATCGGAAAATAAATATAAAGCCAGTGGTTTTTCACCTGCTTTAACAAAGCTAATCGCATCGTCCAACTGTTGATACGTACAAATTGGTAAAAGTGGTCCAAATAATTCTTCTTGCATCAAACTATTCTCTCGACTTAAATCAATATCAAAAAGACTAGGCGCGACAAATCTTGTTTCTCGATCATATTCGCCTCCATGAATTAGGAATTGGCGATTTTCATCGATTAGTTGGATAAACTTATCAATCGCTGATCCTTGAACGATTCGACCATAATCAGGATTATCTTGAATACTTTTTCCATAAAACTCAGTGATTTTTTCTTTTAATGTGACGATCAATTGGTGTTTAACTTTTTCGTCAACCAAAACATAATCGGTTGCAATACACGTTTGACCAGTATTTAGAAGTTTGCTCCAGATAATTCGTTCAGCAGCCAACTCTATATCGGCTTGTTCAGTAACGATTGCAGGACTTTTTCCGCCTAGCTCTAAGACAACTGGCGTCAACTGTTTTGCTGCTGCTTCCATCACGATTTTCCCGACTTTTGTACTTCCTGTGAAGAAGATAAAATCCATTCGTTCTTTTAAAACAGTCGCATTATCGATCGAATTAGGCGAGAGCACTTTCACATACTCTTCGTCGAACGTTTCACCAAGAATAGCACCAATCACAGCAGCGACATTCGGTGTTCTTGAGGATGGTTTTACAATTGCACAATTACCAGCGGCAAGGGCACCGATTAAAGGAACTAAGGTCAATTGAAGCGGATAATTAAACGGTCCAATAATGTAGACTGTTCCATAAGGTTCTAGAAAAACAGTATTTTTATTTAATAAAGATGAAATAGCTCTTGGTTTATTTATAGGTTTAGTCCATTTATCAAGGTTTTTTAGTGTATCTTTGATTGCAGAAAGAACTAAACCAAATTCTGTCGCATAAACTTCAGCTTTAGGCTTTTTAAGATCCTTTTCAAAAGCCCAATAGAAATCTTCTTCGTGTTTTTTCACATTTACTAATAGTTTTTCCAGTTGCTCTTTTCTGAAAGAGATTGATTTTGTTTGATTTGAGTTAAAAAAATTGCGTTGCTTTTTCAAGATTGTTTGGAGATCTGATTGATTCATTTTGCACCCTCCTCGTTTTCTTTTTAGTATAGCACCGATTTTTTCTTTTGGATAATAGAACCTTGTTTCATTGTTACTCAACAGCTCTTTCTAAAATCCATGGTCTTGCAGTTCCTTCGACACCTTCCTGAGTTGTAGAAGAATTAATTATCATCCTCCCATCTTCATAAATAGAAAATCTGTACCTGATCGTTTTAGTACCATTTAAATAGTTTAACTCTGTTCCCCCATTTTCAAAAGTTAACGAAATCAATTCAAATTCCTTCGAATTTTCCTCTTGTGCTATCAATAATTCTACTTTATTAGGATCGAAAGTTGCTCTTACTTGAATAAATGCTGGATAGTCAGATTCCGTTGACTTCCATCGTCCTAAAATACGTTCTTGGGATATCTCAGGCTCCTTTTTCAATTGGATAGGCGCTAAATCTCCACCTACAACTAGTTCATCACCACTCTGCTCGACTTCATAACTAGGGTACACGATCACTTCTTCTTCTTTCACTTCAAAAATGTAATGAAGTTTTTTATCTTCCTTTTGATGTGTAAATACTCTATTATCTTCTGTGTACTTGATCTCTAGTTGAGTTGAATTAAAATTCAAATTTTTGTCATCATATGTGATTTCATAGTTTCCATAATCATAACTATCTGCAAACCATGATCCAACTAAAGTATGGACTAACTGTTTATCAATATCTTTTTTTGCAACCTCTGTTTTTACTTTTTTGGCTGCACATGAAGCTATTATTATTAAAACGGAAACTAAAAATACAACCCTTAAATATTTCTTCATCTCATTACCTCCTTTAAACTATAGCGTAAATTAAGTATAACCTAACGAATTCTTTTAATAAATATGTAAAAAAACTCCCCTTACTTTCGCAAGAGGAGTTTTTACGTATGAGTATAAGGAGAAAAGATCGAATGATCAGTTGTCCCTTTTTGCTTTATAATCAACTAAAATTATTTGTTTTTTAAGTTGTAGAAAGATTTCAAACCTTTGTATTCAGCAACTTCGCCTAATTGGTCTTCAATTCTTAATAATTGGTTGTATTTAGCAATACGGTCTGTACGGCTTAATGAACCAGTTTTGATTTGACCAGCGTTTGTTGCAACAGCGATATCAGAGATTGTTGAATCTTCTGTTTCACCTGAACGGTGAGATACAACTGCAGTGTAGCCAGCTTCTTTAGCCATTTCGATTGCTTCAAATGTTTCAGTTAAAGTACCGATTTGGTTAACTTTGATAAGGATTGAGTTAGCGATGCCTTTTTCAATACCTTCAGCTAATTTAGTTGTGTTTGTAACGAATAAATCGTCACCAACTAATTGAACTTTGTCGCCTAAAGCAACAGTTAATTTTTTGAAACCATCCCAGTCATTTTCATCTAATCCATCTTCGATTGAGATGATTGGGTATTTCGCACATAATTCTTCGTAGAATGTGATCATTTCTTCAGTTGTTTTTTCGCCTTCGCCTGAATCAGCTAAAACGTAAACACCTTTTTCTTTATCGTAGAATTCAGAAGAAGCAGCATCCATAGCAAGAACGATATCTTTACCAGGTACATAGCCAGCTTTTTCGATTGCTTCGATGATTACTTCAAAACCTTCTTCGTTTGAACCAAGGTTAGGAGCAAATCCACCTTCGTCACCTACAGAAGTAGCTAAACCGCGTGCTTTTAAGATTCCAGCTAATGCGTGGAATACTTCAGCACCGTAGCGTAAAGCTTCTTTGAATGTAGGAGCGCCTACAGGCATGATCATGAATTCTTGGAAGTCGATACTGTTATCAGCATGAGATCCGCCATTGATGATGTTCATCATTGGAGTTGGCAATACTTTTGTATTGAATCCGCCTAAGTAGTGATATAAAGGTACTTCTAGGTAATCAGCAGCAGCACGAGCTACAGCGATTGAAACACCAAGAATAGCGTTTGCGCCTAATTTACCTTTGTTAGGAGTTCCATCTAAATCGATCATTGCTTTATCAATAGCCATTTGGTCACGTACATCGTAGCCAATGATTGCTTCAGCGATGATGTTATTCACGTTGTCAACTGCTTTAACAACCCCTTTACCTAAGTAACGAGATTTGTCGCCATCACGTAATTCAACGGCTTCGTATTCACCAGTTGAAGCTCCAGATGGAACCATTCCACGACCAAAAGCACCGCTTTCAGTGTATACTTCTACTTCGATTGTTGGGTTACCGCGTGAGTCTAAGACTTCGCGTGCATAAACATCAGTAATAATTGACATGTTTTGTCTCTCCTTTGAGTTTGTTTTATACTAAGGGGATTCGAGTCCCTTAATTATGATTGTAGTGAATAAACGCGCGCTATGCAAACATTTTTTGCATAATTCATAGATTATTCAATGATTGAGGTTGGGGCAGAAGTGCTTAACTCCGAGAAATAAGAAGGAGTTGCTTCTGAACCCACCGTTTATAAAAATTATTTAACAGCGTCTAACAAAGCTAAGAATGAGTCAGCTTCTAAGCTAGCTCCGCCAACTAAAGCTCCATCAACGTTTTCTTTTGCCATGTATTCAGCAATGTTTTCAGGTTTCACAGAACCGCCGTATTGAATACGTACAGCTTCTGAAACTTCTTTACCGTATAATTTTTCAACTGTTGAACGTACAACGCCACAGATTTCATCAGCGATGTTAGCATCAGCAGATTTACCAGTTCCGATTGCCCAGATTGGTTCATAAGCAATAACCATTGAAGATACTTGCTCATTTGATAAACCAACTAAACCGTTTGTGATTTGTCCTTCGATCCACTCAGCAGTTTTACTTGCTTCATAAGTTTCTAAAGATTCACCACAACAGAAGATTGGTGTCATGTTGTTTGCAAAAATTGCTTTGGCTTTTTTGTTGATGTCTTCGTCTGTTTCGTGGAAGTACTCACGACGTTCAGAGTGACCGATGATTACATAGTCAACACCTAGATCAGCAAGTGCTGCTGGAGAAGTTTCACCAGTGAATGCACCTGAGTTTTCCCAGTAGCAGTTTTGTGCAGAGATTTTTAATTCAGTTCCTTTAGCTGCTTCTACTAATTCTTGTAAGAATAAAGCAGGAGAACCGATTACTGAATCAACAGCACTATTTGCAGGAATTTTTGTTTTTACTGCTTCTGCAAAAGCTTTCGCTTCTGAAGCAGTTTTGTTCATTTTCCAGTTACCAGCGATAATTGGTTTACGCATGGAAAAGCACATCCTTTTCTTATTATGGTATGGATTGATTAAACGGTGTTCAAAAGGCAAACTTTCGATAATTGCTCTCACCAGATGAACTTCAATACTTGAAGTTCCGCAGGTTCAGTCCAATTACTCAAGTGTAAACGCCTTTTTCACAACCTCTTTATTTATCGTTAATTGCTGCTAGTCCAGGTAATTCTTTACCTTCTAATAATTCTAAGCTTGCGCCCCCACCAGTTGAGATGTGAGTGAATTTGTCTGCAAAACCTAATTGGATTGCAGCTGCAGCAGAGTCTCCGCCACCGATGATTGTTGTTGCATCTTCTAAGTTAGCGATTGCTTCACATACACCGATTGTACCTTTAGCAAAGTTGCTCATTTCGAATACGCCCATTGGTCCGTTCCAGACAACTGTTTTAGCGCCTGCTAACTCTTTAGAGAATAATTCGATTGATTTAGGTCCAATGTCTAAGCCCATGTATCCTTCTGGTACAGCTTCGCCATCAGTGATAACTGTTTCAACATCATTGCTGAATTCATTAGCACATACTGAATCGATTGGTAATACTAGTTTGTCACCAGCTTTTTCGATCAATTCTTTTGCTAAAGCAACTTTATCTTCTTCAACAAGTGAGTTACCGATTTCGATCCCTTTTGCTTTGTAGAATGTATAAGTCATTCCGCCACCGATAAGAATCTTATCTGCTTTAGAGATCAAGTTTTCGATAACACCGATTTTGTCAGAAACTTTTGCGCCACCTAAGATAGCTACGAAAGGTCGTTTTGGTGCAGTTACTGCTTCACCAACGAATTTGATTTCTTTTTCCATTAAGAATCCAGCAACAGTTGGAATACCAGTTGAAGCAATTCCTACGTTTGAAGCGTGCGCACGGTGAGCCGTACCAAATGCATCATTAACAAATACGTCGCCTAAAGAAGCCCAGTATTTACCTAATTCAGCGTCATTTCCGCTTTCTTTTTTACCGTCGATATCTTCAAAACGAGTGTTTTCAAAGACTAAAACGTCGCCGTCTTTCATGTTGTTGACAGCTGTTTCTAATTCAGCTCCGCGAGTTTCAGGAACGAAAGTTACAGGTTTGCCCAATAATTCGCCTAAACGCTCAGCAACTGGTTTTAATGATTTGCCAGCTTTATCTTCTTCTGTTTTCACACGTCCTAGGTGAGAAAATAGAATCGCTTTTCCGCCGTTTTCGATTACGTATTTGATTGTTGGAAGTGCCGCTACGATACGGTTATCGTTAGTAATCACGCCATCTTTCAAAGGCACGTTAAAGTCAACACGGACAAGTACTTTTTTATCTTTTAAATCTACATCTTTGATTGTCTTTTTAGCCATTATGGAGTACTCCTTCTATAAAAAAGTTTTAGGTATTTTTAAACAAAATAATAAAAACGGAGAAGCGCGCTGCTTCCCCGCTTATTATTTCACAGTTGTTCAAATTTCACTAATGATAAGAATGAATCTTATAAGTTAGCGAAGTACTCTAAAGTACGAACTAATTGTGCAGTATAAGACATTTCGTTGTCATACCAAGCAACAGTTTTCACTAATTGTTGATCGCCAACAGTCATTACTTTTGTTTGAGTAGCATCGAATAATGAACCGAAAGTCATACCTACGATATCAGAAGATACGATTTGATCTTCGTTGTATCCGTAAGATTCGTTAGCAGCTTTAGCCATAACTTCGTTTACTTCTTCAACAGTTACTTTTTTGTCAAGAACTGTTACTAATTCAGTTAATGAACCAGTTGCTACAGGAACACGTTGAGCAGCTCCGTCTAATTTACCGTTTAATTCAGGGATAACTAGGCCGATTGCTTTAGCAGCACCAGTTGTGTTAGGTACGATGTTTTCTGCTGCAGCACGTGCACGACGGAAGTCTCCACCTGGGTGAGGTCCATCAAGAGTCATTTGGTCACCTGTGTAAGCGTGGATTGTAGTCATAAGACCTTCAACAACACCAAAGTTATCTTGTAAAGCTTTAGCCATAGGAGCTAAACAGTTAGTCGTACATGAAGCACCTGAGATAACTGTTTCTTTACCTGTTAAGATATCGTGGTTAGTGTTATAAACGATTGTTGGTACGTCATTTCCGCCTGGAGCAGAGATAACAACACGTTTAGCACCAGCTTTTAAGTGTAATTCAGCTTTTTCTTTTGAAGTGAAGAATCCAGTACATTCAAGAACGATATCTACGCCTAAGTCGCCCCATGGTAATTCTTCTGGGTTGCGGTTAGCAAGAACTTTAACTTCTTTACCGTTAACGTTGAAAGATCCATCATGAACTTCAACAGTTCCGTTGAAACGTCCTTGAGTTGTGTCATATTTTAACAAGTGAGCCAACATTTTAGCATCTGTTAAGTCGTTGATTGCTACTACTTCGATTCCTGCTACATCTTGGATACGACGGAATGCTAAGCGTCCGATACGTCCAAATCCATTAATACCTACTTTAACTGTCATTAAAGATTTCCTCCTTATGAAAATCAAAAATTTTTTTATTTTAAAGGGTTGCCCCTTTTAAAATCTCATTGGCAGCAGCTTCATCAGTGATGAGCCACGTTTGTTTTGGTGCATTTTTCATATAAGCGCGGATTGCTTTGGCTTTTGTCTTACCGCCTGCGATCGCAACCACATTGCTAATTTTTTGTACATCCTTCAACTGAAGTCCGATTCTAGGGATTTTATAAACCACTTCGCCCTCTTCATCAAAGAAATATCCGAAAGATTCTGCTACAGCATTATTTTGCTTCAACATGACCATTTCGTCATCTGACATTTTACGGCGTGCAGCCATATGTAGCGCACGACCAATACTGTGAACAACGCAATTGCTTTGTTCGATCAGTGTCAATACTTCTTGAATCGATGGTTCCTGTAACAGAGATTTATAGGTTTCAGAACTTAGTTGTTCCGGTACGTACAACGCTCTGTGGTGTCCTCCGGTTTTGCTTGCCATTACCGCACTAACTGAGTTAGCTTGGACGGTCATTGCTTCCCCGATTCCACCTCTAGCTGGAACAAACAAATTATGTCGTTTTTCCGTTTCCAACGTTCCCATATGCTCAGCTGTCATCGCCATTGTTGTGCCGCCCATGACTGCAATGATATTATCGCCATCAGGTAAAAGCAAATCTAGTGAATCGGTCAAAATATCGCCGAATTCATAAAGAACTTTCTCCTGATTATCGCTATTGCCAGCGACAACGATACAACGTTGAATCCCAAAATATTGACTAATTTCTTTTTCGACTTGGTGCATGCCAAGCAATTGATTCATGACTGTCTCAAGTCCTTGGTAAATCTCTAAGCCTTTATCAGTTAAGGTCATTCCGCTTTTAGAAGTTTCTATCAGCTGTAAATTTTTCAGAAAATCAGTCTCGGTTCTCAAGACACGTTCTGTAATTCCCATACTATCAGATAGACTTCTACGTCCAATAGGCTGCATCCAGTAAATATTTCGAAGGATATGAAATCTTTCCTGTATTACATCGAGCAAATCTGGAGCAACTGCTTCAATCATTTTCAATTCATCTAGCATGATGCGCTCCTTCGTTGGTCAAAATACGTCCAAGTAAGACTTAAAACGACCTATGAACTTTAAAAAAATAGGATTGACGTTCTTCTTTTTCATTGTTAAATTCTTTAACAGTCTTAAAAGCGTCCCTCAATCTTACAAACTTAGTTTAACAGTTTTCATCTTTCTTTTCAAGAAAAAGAGATTATTTTTTTGAAATTGTTCAATCTACTTTTTGAAAATAAATTAGATCTGTGTCTCTGCCTATCACTATACAAAGTAAACTTACATTGTTTTTATCATTTATTAATATAAAATGCTCAAATTCATCTTAGCTAAAAAAAGACTAGGACATAACTCTGCGAGCTCTATCCTAGTCACTTAAAATTCTGATAAGTGGCGGGAGCAGGAGCAACTCCATATTACTTCTCGAAGTTTAACGCTTCTGTCCAGCCTCTTTTTCTTCCTATATACTCACAAATCCTCTTCATAAAATCGCCCAAGAATTTTTACATTATCTGAAATACTTACAAACGCTGATGGATCAGATTCTTTCATAGCTGCTTCTAAGGAAGGTAATTCAAATCGAGTCACAACGGTCAATAACAAGGTTTGTTTATCATGCCGATAGGCGCCTTCTGCTTCATGAATAATTGTGATTCCTCGTCTCATTTTCTGTTGAATCCCATCAATAACGGCATCTGGATTTTTTGTAATGATCATTACCTGCATCTTCTTTTGCTTCGTATAAACAGCGTCCGTCACTTTCCCACTCACAAAAATTGATAATGCACTATAAAACATATATTGCCAGCCAAATAAGTAGCCTGCAACAAAGATAATCAATCCGTTAAAGTACATCGAAATCGATCCTACAGAACGTCCCGTTTTCTTACGAATCGTGATACTAAAAATATCCAATCCCCCAGAAGAGAGACCATTTTTGAGAGCAAAACCAATCCCAGATCCCATCACCGCTCCCCCAAAAATCGCACAAATAATTGGATCATTAGACAAACTTGTTTGGGGAACTATCTGCATAAAAATCGAAGTCAACGTAACAGTTAAAAATGTAAATACAGTAAACTTCTTCCCAATTTTACGCCATGCAACAAAAAACAAAGGAATATTCAATGCATATAAAGTGATCGAAACGGGTACTTTAAACCCAATGACTTTCGTTGATAATGTCGTTAAAATCTGGGCTAAACCAGTAATCCCGCTAGAATAGATATTTCCTGGTTGATAAAAGAAGTTCATAGCAACTGATGCCAAAATAGCATAAACGATCGACACAGAAAGTTTTGTTGTGTAATCATGGACAGGTAAGCCTTCAAAGAATTTTTTCATGTGGAAGCAGCCTCACTTTACTTGATTCATTTGTTTTCCATTATACGTGCTTTAGAGGAAGAAAAAAAGCTCAATTACTTAAAATAGAAGAAAAGTATTGCTATTTTTGATTTATATTTCGCATTTCATAATCTTGCAACGCGTTGCACATACACGATAAGCGCTTACATCCAAATATCTTTTACGCTATGATCAAGTTGTACAAAATTTATGGAAATGAGGAATGATTATGCGTCATACAGACTTAGAGCTATTTCCCGAAGATTTTCTATGGGGAAGTGCCTCGGCTGCTTATCAAGTCGAAGGGGCTTATCGCACTTCTGGTAAAGGTGTTTCTGTTTGGGATACTTTTGTAAAAGAACCAGGTACAACTTTTAAAGCCACCAATGGCGATGTTGCTGTCGATCACTACCATCGTTTTAAAGAAGATGTTGCATTGATGGCCGAACAAGGCTTGAAAGCTTATCGATTTTCAATTGCTTGGTCTCGTATCTATCCAAATGGTAAAGGACAGCTTAATCAAGCAGGCTTAGATTTTTATAGTCAACTAATCGATGAATTATTGAAGCATAAGATTGAACCTATTGTTACGATTTACCATTGGGATCTACCACAAGCTTTGCAAAATGAGTATGGGGGTTGGGAATCACGCAGAATCATTAAAGACTTTACCAACTATGCAACTGTATTATTTGATGCTTTTTCTGACAGAGTAAAGTATTGGGTCAGTTTGAATGAGCAAAATGTTTTTATTACTCACGGTTACCTGCTTGGTACTCATCCGCCAGCAGTTCGTGATATTAAACGGATGTTTGCAGCCAATCATATTGCTAATTTAGCCAACGCATCCGTGATCAAAGCATTTAGATCAGGTGGATATTCCGGTCAAATCGGTCCAAGTTTTAATTATGGTCCCACCTATGCTTTTGATAGTGATCCAATGAATGTCTTAGCTAAAATCGATACAGAAGAATTGATGGGCTTTTTCTGGCTGGATGTCTATGCAACAGGTAAATATCCACGAACCGTTATCAAACAATTAGAAAAACTCCACTTAGCTCCAACTATTACAAACGCCGATCAAAAATTATTGTCATTCGGCATACCAGATTTTATTGGTTTAAATTACTATCAAACAGCTACCGTAAAAGCTAGTACAACAGATTCTTTTACTGGGGAAATAAAGATGAACAACTCTGGCAAAAAAGGTTCCAGTAAAGAAATGGAAATTCCCAGAGTCAGCAAATTTGTTAAAAATCCATACCTTGAACAAACGAACTGGGACTGGACGATCGATCCTGTAGGGATTCGAGTAGCTTTAAGAACGATCGAAAGTCGTTATCAATTGCCCGTATTAATCACAGAAAACGGTTTGGGTGAGTATGATACTTTAGAAAACGGAAAAGTCCATGACCCTTACCGGATTGAATATCTTCAAAAACATTTACAAGAAATTCAAGAAGCCATTACAGACGGTGTTCAAGTATTAGGCTATTGTACATGGAGTTTTACTGATTTACTCAGTTGGTTGAATGGGTATCAAAAACGATATGGTTTTGTTTATGTTGATCGTGATGAAATATCTGAACGAACATTAAACCGCTATAAAAAAGACAGTTTTTTCTGGTATCAAAAAGTGATTGAATCAAATGGCGCGTATTTAAACGAAAAGGGGACTAAATAATGGAATCATTAGAAAAATTTCTGAATAAATTTATCGGCCCAATTGCCCAGAAAATGAATAATAGTAAATTTTTCAGTGCCTTATCTGAAGCTTTTATGCGAACAACACCGATCACATTAGGTGTTGCCCTACTAATGATCATCGGCAACTTCCCGATACCTCAATGGATCGATTTTCTTGCAAGAACCGGCATGACTGCTCATTTTAATGCCGCTTTAGGTGCAACGATCAGCTTACTTTCTGTTTACGTAACTTTTAACCTTGCCTATATTTATTCTAAAAAAGAAGGATATGATCCTCTACCAGCTGGACTTTTGGCAATTGGTTCATTTTTCCTCCTAATGCCACAAATGATTCAAACATATACATTGGAAAAAACAGTCACAGAGTTTCCAGCTCAATCAGTTGTTACAGCAAGTAATAATGTAGAAGCTTTTGCTAGTCAATATACCGGTGGAAGTGGCTTATTTGTTGCAATTATTGTCGGCTATTTTACTGCTGTTTTATATGTTTTTTTGATCAGAAAAAATTTAACTATAAAAATGCCCGACACGGTTCCAACGAATGTTTCAGAATCATTAAGTCCAGCTATTTTATCTGGAGTTATTTTAGCAATCTTTTTTATTGTTAGAGTACTTTTCTCATTCACACCTTTCGGTAATATTTTTGCGTTTATCACAACGTTGATCCAAGCACCATTACAATCTTTAACTGGGTCCCCTATTGCAATCATTTTCATTTTTACTTTGGCAAATATGTTGTGGTTTTTTGGTATTCATCCAAACATGGTGTATGGTGTTGTGATGCCTGTACTAACAGCTAATATGCTAGCGAACATGACTGCTTACCAACAACATCAAGAATTGCCTTATCTTGCTATGGCAGTTGTTTCTTATGTTTGCGGCAATTCATTTGGCGGTCAAGGAAGCACGTATGGTTTAGTTATTTCTATGTTTACTGCAAAATCTGAACGGTATAAACAATTATTTAAATTAGCAGGTCCGCCGGTTATTTTCAACGTAAATGAACCGCTTATTTTCGGAATGCCGTTGATGTTGAATCCCTTTTTCTTTGTTCCGATGGTAGCTTCACCTTTGTTAATGGGAGGAATCGCTTGGGGCATGTTATCGTTCCTTGATTTTTCTAAATATAATCCGTTGATTGCTCTACCTTGGACGACACCAGCACCAATTGCAATGGCTTTAAAAGGCGGCTTTAATTACTTATTGATCTTCATTGTTTTATTGATCGTTAATGTGTTAGTTTGGTATCCGTTCTTTAAAATGGCTGATAAAAAAGAATATTTGTTGGAACAAGAACATTCAAAAACAGCAGAGGTTTGATCCCCTGCTGTTTGACTGATATTTAGTAAGCACTAAGTATATTCAACATTTCTGAATAGCCTAGACTTCTAGCATAATCTTCGGCATTTCGCCCAGTATTATCTCTCAATGTTTTATCCGCACCGCCAACTAACAAAGTTTTGACGATTTGTTGATAGATCGAAGAGCCATCTCTTAAAGCCACGGCTTCGATCAAAGCTGTATAACCATAATTATTCTGGTGATCGATATTTGCTCGTCCGTCTTTTAATAAAAGTTTGACGTTTTCAAGATGCCCTTTTTCAGCTGCTGGAATCAAGGCATTGCCACCGAAACGATTGAATTTTTGCTGATCGGGAACTTGTTTTTCCAACATATAAGTCAAAATTTCAGTTTTCCCTTGAGCTCCGGCATAAAGATAGGGACTATCGGAAATTTGGTCTTGCACGTTGATGTCAGCACCAACATCAATCAATAATTTTGCAATTTCGATGAAGTTTTGATGTGTTGCAATCAAGAGCGGCGTTTCACCTTGAGCATTAACTTCATCGATTGCATAATTTTTATCTTGAAGTATTTTTTCTACTTTAGCTACATCATTCTCATTCACCGCTTGAAACAGAGAACCTGCTGGAAATACTAGGCTAGACGCCTCGGGCTTATTGGCTAGCTGCGAATCCTTTGATTCACTTGATTGGTTTACACTATTTTTTTCAGTTGTCATGAGCGTACTCTCCTTTACTGGTTGCTTCGTATTCATTTGTTTGATTTGGCAGGCTGAAAAAATAATTAAAAGTAAAAATATCGACGATACCTTTAGTATATTTTGTTTTTTAGTCATGTTTAATCCTCCTTTAGCCACGTTCTAAATTCAGTATAAAACATAAATATAAACAAACTATAAATAAAGCAGGTTCAACTATAATTATTTTTTGTTAAAACAAAAAGCGACTAAATATTCGATCAATGCAACCGTCGGTATTTGAGAAGACAAGTCAAAGTTATAAGGCAATCGTTGATTTTCAATATAGTAAGGAATATTGATCGTAGAAAGTTTGGCTAGAGAATTATTGTGAGTATTTGTAATGCTGATGATCTGTTTATTGTTTGATTTTAAAAGTTGCACCATTTCAATGATTTCCGCAGTTTCTCCGGAACTTGAAAAAATAATAATGATACTGTTATCCTCCTTCATTTGATTAGAAAGAAATGGGGCATAAGGTTCATTTGAATACATCGCCTTATAACCGATCGTATTAAATTTTCTAGCAGCATAATTGGCCATAATCCCTGATGAACCCATGCCAACACAATAAATAAAACTGGCGTTTTTTATTCGTTCACTCACTTTTTCTACTTGCTCAAGAACATTTTCTGAAAAAACTTGATCTACAAAAATTTCTTCAAGGGAAATCCTGTCACTCATCCCCTTACCAGCAAGTTTACTCACTTCATTTTTAACGTAGCGCTGAAAATCATGGTAAGAATCAAAGCCGCATTTTCGCACAAATCGTGTTACAGTTGAGGGTGAGCAAGGAATCTGAGCGGCAATTTCTCTAGCAGAGAGGGTAAAAATAGTTTCTAAATTTCTAAAAATATAGTTTTGTAGTACTTCATCGGCATCAGATAAATGTTTGACTGCTGATATTTTTTCTAGCATTGGCTTAACCTACTTATGTTAAAATTTATGTGTATATTATAGTGGAGCTATTTGTATAAGTAAAGTAAGCGAATTCAGTTTGTTTATTTAAAAATTTAGGAGGTAACGTCCAATGAAAAAAATTCTCGTATTAGATATCGGCGGCACATTTATCAAATATGGATTGATTACTGAAGGAAAACTAGGGCTCGTTCAAAAACAAGCAACGCCTAAAACAAACGATGCTTTTAAAAAATGTTTAACACAGTTATACAATGAATTTGTAGAAACTGTTGATGGGGTCTCTATTTCCATGCCAGGAATCATCAATGCGGATACTGGCTTCGCTGTCCATGGCGGCTCACTTGAGTTTATCAGGCAAATGAATATGCTTGAATTTTTCCAATCCATTTTTGACTGCCCTGTTGCTATAGATAATGATGCTAGATGTGCTATTATCGGCGAGATGAATTTGGGTCAGTTACAAGGGGTAAAAGATGCTATTATGATCGTGCTCGGTACAGGCGTCGGTGGCGGTTTACTTGTAAATGGTCAAATTGTTAGAGGAGCAAATCAATCCGCTGGTGAATTGTCATTCGTCCAAACGAATTCATCAATGGCTACGAGCGATTTTTTTGCTGTAAAAAATAGTGTCTACAGCCTCTTAAAACCTTTTGCTAAATCTCTCAACAAAAAAACGAGTGAAGTCAACGGTGAACTTTTTTTTGAAGCGGTAAAAATGGGCAATCAGGTTGCACAAAGTATTTTACATACCTATTGCGATTCTTTGGCCCTTCAACTCTGGAATCTGCAAACAATTTTAGATCCAGAAAAAATTGTGATCGGTGGCGGCATCAGTAGTCAGACTATTTTACTTGATTATTTAAAACAAGATTTACAAAAAATCATAGATAGCTTAGCTATCAGTCCAGTTACTCAAATTATTTCTCCTTCTGTTGTTTTAAGTTCATTAGGAAATGATGCAAGCTTGATAGGTGCTTATTTTAATTATGTACAAAGATATGATCGTTAATTGTAACAAAAAATGTGTGTGGGACAAAAGTAAACAGCACTTTTGTTTCACACACTAACTACGAATAAATGGCGGAAACAGAAGCAACCTCTTCGGAAATAAGCTGAAATTCACAAAAATTTGAAGATCAATTTTCGTGAATTCCCTTCTTATTTCTCGGGTTTAAACACTTCTGTCCCGTCCTCATTTTTTTTAGTCACTTGTTTGCTTAAAATACAACTCAATCTTTTGCGGGTCATCAAGTCCTGCTTTTAATAGAATAATTTTTGTCTGAGAGTTTTTGACTAACTCATCTTGATCATCATACTCATTTTCCGAATCTAAGCTAATTGACCATTTCGCATTCTTCTCATCGTTTATGGCTAAAGCTGTTGTCCCAAATTGCACAGCTTGCTCAAATGGATATTCTTCTATCTCCCCATCCGTTCGGATAACAATACCTGTTGAACCTCTAGATGTTAGACTTGTTCTTCCATCTTTGGATTCCCAAACGCCGCCTGTCAAATTAGGTAAAACATAAGAATAGGATATCTTTCGACCACCATAAGTGCCAATATATTGATGCATTGCTTGATCTTTTGACCGATATGTCAAAACACAAGTCTCATTCGTTACCCAGGTTAGTTGGTAGTCAGTGATTCCTTTAACAGGTAGTTTTTCTTTTAAACGAGCAAAAATCAGATAATAATTATTGAAATAGTACAATCCATGATCGTCACCTGTTTCCTTGATTAAAAAGACATGTTTGGCATCAGGTGAAAGACTTAAAATTGTTTGTTCTTTTGGCTTTACTAAACTAAATAGAGCACTTACGGCTATGATTGCTACAATCTGAACGCCAATTATACGAATTTTTCTTTTTTTGTCCAGATCCATCAAAAACAACAGAGTCAAACCTAAAAACAAAAGACTACCTATTAGTGCAGCCAAAAGAAGCCAATCACTAATTAAATCGACGCCTCTTGAAGAAGCAAGCATAAATCCGCCCAAAAACATAAGACACAGAATCATCAAAATCAAAAAAATGACTCCACTAACTTTTTTTACTATTTTTTTACTCTTCATCTGACTCTACCTCACGATCAAACACCCAATTTTCACCATTATCTTTTGAAATAAATTTTCCTTTTACTAAACCACCTCTGTAATCACCGACTTCTCCTTGATTCAGTAAAAGTTCTAACTGATCCCCAGCTTTAGATGGCATTTCAGCTACTAAAAAAATAGCTTTATACTTTTCTGGCACTTGAATCGTTGCAGTTTTCCAGCTAACTCCGCCATCTTTTGTGACTTGTAAATTAGGTGCTGCTCCGAAAGACAAAAAGCCTGTATTTTCATCAATAAAGCCACCATCTTGAACTAATGATGTTTGATTTGTACTTGCTGTTTCCTTCCAAGTTTTCCCGCCATCATGGGTCAAATACGCTATCGTTCCTTCTTGACGAGCAACTCGACCGCCAGAATAAATCACATAGCCAAAATCTTTGCTTAAAAAGTCGATCTTTCTAAAACGAATACCGGCATTTTCTTGAGAAATTTCATATTTTTGCCATGTTTTCCCTTGGTCTAATGTTTGCAGGAGCTTTAAACCTAAATTTTCATAGAGAAATGAAGTATTTTCTTTTGTTAAAAAATAGCTTTTCTCCATCAAGTTATTATCATAAGATGGCGTGTACTCACCAAATTGAATCTTTTCTAAGCTTTCAGGAACTTCCACCCAATGCTCACCTGAGTCATAGGTAACATATAACGTTTCACCTTTAACCAATACATCAGTTTGATTCTGAGTAGTTGTTTGAGGTGTTTTTTTTTGATCATTCTGATAGCTTTGCTCAGCTTCTTGCAATCCCTCGATTTTTTTATCATACGTTTCAACGCTTGTTGGACCTGTTGCGTAACGAAAAAAAGCTGCTAAGCTTATTAATACAACAACAATAATCAAAAAACGTACCCAATTTTCTTTTTTCAGTTTACTCACTCCTTTAATCAAGTTTCCTATTTAAATTATAGATGAATTTTTCTTTTATTGAAAGGGCTTTTTTCCTTATATAAAAAACAAGTGTCCAATAAACTATAGCAGTTTACTGAAAACTTGTTTTTACTTTGACTAAGTCAAATATTATTCATCAATTGCTGTTACATCAATGTTTAATTCGAATAATTGTAACGGTGAAACCACGCTTGGAGCACTTGTCATCGGATCAGCAGCTTTTCCGTTTTTAGGGAAAGCAATCACTTCGCGAATATTATTTTCACCCGCTAATAGCATGACTAAACGGTCTAACCCTAAAGCAATTCCGCCGTGTGGAGGGAATCCGTAGTCTAAGGCATCCAATAAGAAACCAAACTGTTCTTGTGCTGATTCTTTTGTGAATCCTAGTGTTTCAAACATTTTTTCTTGTAAGTCGCGTTTGTGGATACGCGATGAACCGCCACCTAGCTCATAGCCATTCAAGACGATATCATACGCTTCAGCGTAGACTTTCGCAGGATCAGTAGAAAGCAATTCAATATCTGATTCTTTAGGTTGTGTGAATGGATGATGGGCAGAAACATAACGACCTGCTTCTTCATCATATTCAAATAATGGCCAATCAACGACCCATAGGAAGTTAAATTTAGATTCATCGATCAAGCCTAATTCTTTCCCTAAGCGAGAACGAACAGCACCTAAAGCAACTGCAACGATTTCTGGTTTATCTGCACCAAACATCAAGATATCGCCAACTTCTGCATTTGTCGCTTTGATCAAGTCATCAGAAACGTCTGTTAAGAATTTTGCGATTGGACCTTTTAGCCCATCTTCTTCTACTTTTAACCAAGCTAATCCTTTGGCACCAAATTGACTTACATAAGTACCTAGGTTATCCATATCTTTTCTTGAATATTTATCTGCTGCACCTTTAGCATTCAACGCTTTCACATGCCCGCCATTTTCTAGAGCCATTTGGAAAACTTTGAAATCAACATCTTTGACCACATCTGCGATATCGATCAATTCCATATCGAAACGTGTGTCTGGTTTGTCACTTCCGTAACGTGCCATTGCTTCATCATAACTAATACGAGGAAACGGTAATGTGACTTCGATTCCTTTTGTTTCACGCATCACTTTCGCTAACATTTCTTCAGTCATTGTTTGGATTTCTTCTGGAGATAAGAAGGTTGTTTCGATATCCACTTGGGTAAATTCTGGTTGACGGTCACCACGTAAGTCTTCATCACGGAAACAACGAACGATTTGATAATAACGATCGAAACCAGCATTCATCAATAATTGTTTAAAAATTTGTGGTGATTGTGGTAAGGCATAAAAATGACCTGCATGTACACGTGAAGGTACTAAGTAATCACGAGCGCCTTCTGGTGTTGATTTACCAAAATAAGGTGTTTCGATATCAATAAAATCAGTATCGTCTAAATAATGACGGATTGATTTTGTCACTTCATGACGTAATTTTAAGTTTGCGGTCATGTGTGGGCGACGTAAGTCTAAATAACGATATTTCATACGAATTTCATCGCCGACATTGTTTTCATCTTCGATTAAAAATGGTGGTGTTTTAGCTGTATTTAAAATTGTGATATCTGTTGCCATCACTTCAAATTCACCAGTTTTCATTTTTGGGTTGATCGCTTCTTTATCACGGTAAGTCAATTCTCCAGTGATTTCAATTACGTATTCGCTACGGCATTTATCTGCAATTTCCCATGCGTCTTTTGAATGAGCTGGATTGAACACAACTTGTGCAATTCCTTCACGGTCACGTAGGTCGATAAAAATAACTCCGCCTAAGTCACGACGTTTTTGTACCCATCCTTTTAATGTAATAACCTGTCCTACTAAATCTGCTGAAACTTCTCCGCAGTATACTGTTCTTTTTGTCATTGGTCTTTGCTCCTCTTCATTTTTTACTATTTATTAATCAAACATCACTGTCATCATTTCGCCATAGACTTCATCAAATCTTTCGTAAATATCTGAAAGTGGAAATGCTTTTTCGTTACGATTAGCCATTGATTTTACATTTACAACGCCTTGCGCCAATTCAGTTTCACCTAAAGTCAGGGCAAGTTTAGCATTGAGTTTAGCGGCTGTTTTAAATTGTGCTTTTGCTTTTCGGTCCATAAAGTCACGATCCGCTGAAAAACCGAAGTTACGAATTGCTTGAACAAGTTTTAACGATTCGATATTTGTTTGTTCACCAATTCCGACAACATATGCGTCGATTTCATTGATTACTGGAACAACCACGCCTTCCGCTTCCATCGTGATCAATACACGTTCAATTCCCATCGCAAAACCAAAACCAGGTGTTGCAGGACCGCCAAGTTCTTCCACTAATCCATCATAACGACCGCCGGCACAAATCGTTGCTTGAGCTCCCATACCAGGCGCTTCACTCATTACTTCAAAAATCGTATCCGTGTAATAATCTAAACCGCGAACCATATTACTGTCCACTTCAAACGGGATGTTTAATTCATTCAACATTGTTTGAACAGTTTCAAAATGTTCTTTAGAAGACTCGCTTAAATAATCTAAAATCGAAGGGGCATCAGCCACGATCACTTTGTCTTTTTTATCTTTGCTATCTAAAACTCGTAAAGGATTTTCATGTAAACGACGTTTTGAATCCTCACTTAATTCAGCTGATTTCGGTTCTAAATAATCGATCAAGGCTTGGCGATAGGCAGCTCTTGTTGCTTTATCACCTAAAGAATTGATGACTAATCGAATTTGATTGATCCCTAATTGTTTGAAAAAGTCTAATGCCATAGCCATACTTTCGACATCCACTGCTGGATTCACACTACCAAATGCTTCTGCTCCGATTTGGTGGAATTGTCTCAATCGACCTGCTTGAGGACGTTCGTAGCGAAACATTGGCCCCATGTAATAAGTCTTATATGGTTTTGCAAATTCTGGACCAAATAATTTATTTTCAACGAATGAACGGACGATTGGCGCTGTTCCTTCTGGACGTAAGGTTACATGACGATTGCCCTTATCATAAAAGTCATACATTTCTTTTGAAACGATATCAGTCGTATCACCTACACTGCGTGAAATCACTTCATAGTGTTCAAAAATGGGTGTACGAATTTCTTCATATTGATAATCACGGAAAATCAAGCGAGCTGTTTCTTCCACAAACTGCCATTTTTCTGAAACTCCTGGCAATAAGTCATTGGTTCCTTTTGGTTTTTGATAACTCATTTTCTCATCTCCTATTTAAAGTTCATTGTTTGTACTGTATTTTAGTAAAGATTGGTTAGGTTTAGAACAGCTCTATAGCTATTTGTAAGATTAGATCGTACTTTTCATTCACTGATCAGCGCTATTTGATTAGGATCATAGCGTTGGGTGATTCCTAGTACGGTAGCTTCTCTCACTTCACTCGCCAAGTTTTGTTCATCGTCCACGATGGTAGGATGATGAACAAAAAAAACTCGCCCTTGTATAAATACAAGGGCGAGTGAATAGACACACGCGGTACCACCTAAGTTCGAAAGATTGCTCTTTCCTTCAACGATTAACGCTCGTAACGGAACGGCTTTTCCTCCGTTCATCTCCAGAATGTCTTTCGATTTTTCTAATGAAGTTGTTTTCAGCCAAGACAACTCTCTCTTATACGATCAGTTTAAAATCTACTCGTTCCTTCATTGATTTTTCTATAGTATCTATAAATTACTAGAGATTGTAAGTAAAGTCAAGCAGAATTTTAGAAGGGGTCATAATGTTTAGGCTAATCAAAGGATGCCGTTAGTTATTACTGCTCAACGTCTGCCAAACATTTAACGCATCACGCATACCTTTAACCTGATGAACACGGACGATTTCTACGCCTTTATTCGCCGCAAACAACGAAGCTGTTATTGAACCAAAATCACGAGCGGAAGGATCCGCTTCGTTTGTCATTGCAGCAATCGTTCTTTTTCTCGATACGCCATATAATAACGGGAAGTCCTTGTAGCGAAAAGACTCAGGATATTTAAGGATTTCAATATTTTCTTCCTGTGTTTTACCAAAACCGATCCCTGGATCAAAGCAAATCCGATTTGGAGCAATCCCATGTCTTTGACAAAGCGCTAATTTTTCTTCATAAAATTGCTGGATATCTTCGACTATCGTCAATTCTCTATTTCTAGGACGAGAATGCATGATTATCAAGCCACACTCAGGATATTTTTGAGCAATTTCAACCATACCATTTGTATCCAATCCTTTGATATCATTGATGATCGTAGCGCCTGCTGCTAAAGCCGCATCAGCAACTTCAGGAAAATATGTATCAATGGAAATCGGCTTGTCCGTTCTTTTTCTAACAGCTTGCACAATCGGTAAGATTCTAGCTTTTTCTTCTGCTGCTGAAATTTCCTGATAATGAGGTCGTGTTGATTGCCCGCCGATATCGATTATGTCAACATCAGCAGCTAACATCGCTTCACATTGGATTAAGGATTTGTCTAGATCGTTATATTGTCCGCCGTCTGAAAAAGAATCTGGCGTCACATTCAAGATACCCATGATTTGCGTTTTAGTTTTCTTAAAATAGCCCTTTTCTTTCATCACCGTTGCTCCTTTATCTTTTCAATCAATTCTTTCAATGCGGTCACTCTAGAACTTAGCAGATTTCGTTGAATAGTTGGCAGTTGTGCAAGTGTTTTTTGTTTTTCAGTCAAATAAAAAATCTTATCAAAGCCATAGCCCAGTGTTCCGATTTCTTTTCTTGTTAATTCGCCATGAAGTTCTTGAGCAGAAATAAGACATTCACCATTTGGCCAAGCATAGGCTAATACAGCATGCAGTGTGATTTTTCGAGATAATGCTTCTTGCGATTCAAATAACCGAAGCAACTGTTGATTTTTTTCAGAGGCTGTCATATTTGATTTAAAAAAACGAGCAGTTTGAACTCCTAGAATCTCTGGAAAAGCCTCAATTTCTAACCCGCCATCGTCAGCCAAAACAGGTTGACCGATTATTTTTGCATAAAACTGTGCCTTGATCAAGGCATTTTCTGTATAGGTTTGACCAGTTTCTGCGACCTCACAAGTCTTTTGGGTAAAGTCCGTGTATGGAACAAACCTAACCTGATCAACAGGATAGGCAGATTGTATTTCCTGTAGTTTCCCTTGATTATTTGTACCGACAATCATTGTCATTTTGCTCATTCCTTATGCCTCGATTGCTCTTAAAAAGTCGTCTTTTCGGTCGCGGTCGTTTTTAAACACTCCTTGATAATGAAACGTCTTGGTTACACTATTTGGTGATTTGACTCCACGCATCGTCATACACATATGTTCAGCTTCAATCGATACCGCAACGCCTTTAACTGGCACGTGCTCTACAAGTTTGTTTGCAATCATAATCGTTAAATCTTCTTGTACGCTAGGTCGTTTTGCACAGTATTCTACTAAACGCGGCAATTTGCTCAACCCTAAAACTTTGTTTTCATCAGGCACATAAGCAATATGAGCTTTTCCGTAAAATGGCAGTAAATGATGTTCACACATAGAATAAAATTGAATATCTTTGACTAACACCATATCATCTTCGTTCAAACTATCAAATAAAGCATAATCATCAAATTCTGGTGCTGTTAAAGAAGAAAAGACTTCCTTATACATCTTTGCTACACGAGTTGGTGTATCTTTGACACCCATTCGCTCAGGGTCTTCCCCAATTGCTGTTAGAATTTGTTTGACTGCTTGTTCGATCATCACTTGTTGTTCATCATTCATCTTCTTACCAACTTTCTTTGCTGATCCAAACTTCTGATTGATTTCCTGTAGCTTCGATCCACTCATCAAACGACTTCCCACAAAAAACATTCTCCGGATAGACATCTTTTAATGGAATCAGGACAAATGACCGTTTCAGCATTTCTTGATGAGGCACAACTAAACGTTCAGTTGCTACTTTTTTGTCATCCATCAATAAGATATCGATATCTAATGTCCGTGGTCCCCAATGAATCAACCGTTCCCTACCTAAGATTTTTTCAATCGCTTGTGTTTTTTCCAATAGTTGGATTGGTTCACAAGTTGTTTTGATTTGAATCACAGCATTATAATAATTCTCTTGCGGAACATCACCATACGGTAACGTTTCATATAATTTTGATTTTTTTAACACTTGAATATCTTTTTCTTGATCCAATAATTCAACCGCTTTATGTAACGTTTCCAAGCGATCACCTAAATTACTGCCCAAAGCTAAATAAGCAATCGTCATACGAATTCTCTTTCCATTTCGATTTCAATGTTATCAAACACGCCCGGCATAGGGACGCTATATTTTCTAATACGGATTAGAGCACTGTCTAATTTTTTACCATGTTCCGCTTCAATATCGTCTAAAATAGCTGAAGCTACAGCTTCGATCAAGTTATACGAATGATTAGCCAGTCGTTGTGCAATTTGATCATTCACTTCGGCATAACTAACGGTGTCATTTACATCATCTGTTTTGCCAGCTTGATCTAATGGCAATCTTAACTCGACATCCACTTCCAACTGCTGACCTAAAATACGTTCTTGCGGCAATACGCCATTTTTAGTGTAAAATTTCATGTTATTGATTCTAATCTTTCCCAAATTTGCTCCCACCTTTGATCCATTTTTTCCCTGATACGCTCAGTTACAATTATTATACTATAGAACCGTAAAAGCCTTTAGCTTTCTGCTTTTTATGTTATTTTGTTACAAAACGTTGATTTTCAAGATAACCATTTTAGTTCTATCGTTGAAAAAGGCAACGCGTTTACATTAATTTCCCCTTCGTTTATTCAAAATTAGAGCCTATGACAAAACTAATTTTTAGTTTTGCCATAGGCTCATCTTTTTAATGATGAAAAAAATAGAAATCCAAAAAAAACACAGGTAACAAATAGGCAGCTAGGTTGCTCCTGTTCATTACCTGCAGTATCTTATTTGTTTTAGCTTAAATATTTAACAGAGTTGTTAATGAAAGCAGCGCCTCTTGGATTGCTTCAAGCATTTGTGCGGCATTATTTTCATTGGATTTTTTTGCTGAAACAGTCACTATCACTTGATCATCAAGAATACCGTAATAAATACCAAATCCAGCTTTATTGACTGGACCAAAACTAAATGATTCTAATAAGTCATAAGGAATACCTGTTGTTGAAATAAAATCATCCCCTAATATTTTAAGCGCTTCTGATGAGAAGAAAGTCGTTTCATTCGCTGAGTTAAGTGCCATTTTTTGAAGTCCAAAAAGATGCCGTTCTACTCCTTGACCACGTTGACATTGATTGATTCGTTTTGAATGAGCTGTCGCTGCTTTTAGAAATAATGCCAATACTTCTTCTGTAGGATCTACTCCATCATCTTTATAAAAAGCAGTTACAAAATCTTTTTTCTCTTGACTGATCGAGCGAGCACATTCTGTCCGACCTTCATAAAACATCCGCATAGCAACTGGCTCATACACTGATTTTAGCGTTCCAAACACCTTTTGTTGTGCCATTGCCAAGGCAATATGGAAAAATGCATCTGGACTGACTTTGGCTTGTTTCATTCGTTCTTTGCCAATTTCAGAAATCAATTGATACTTGATGACATAAGATGCATTTTCTAGTTCTGCATACTTTTTAGCCTTTTCTAAAGTACAAATCAATTCATTTGATAACACCCACTCAAATTTTTGTACTAAGGAGGAAGATTTTTTCCCGTTAAGCACTTGAGGACTCTCATTGAAGGATTCAAATGCTTTAGTTAACATATTCAATGTTGGGACACCATCGATCGCCGTATGCTCCATATTGAAGCCAATATAGCCATGTTTAGTGATTATCGCCTGTGTTGTTTTGGCTAAAAATTGATGGCTTGTATTCAATAAAATATCATTGATCCGTTCACTTTCATTATGATCATCGCCTTGTGAAAAGCTTAAAATAAATAATGCTTCTTCGATCTGTTTTAGATTATTCTGGTTGGTTTCATTTAATTTTAATTGTTCATAAATTAGAGCTGACTGCTCCCTTTTTACGCTCGTCAAATAAGGAATCAACTCTTCTTTTTGCTCTGACGAATGTTCCAACGATAAAATATAATCCATATTCTCCACTAATTGTTCCATAGAATAAATCTCTCCTGAAACATCAGTCACATTTAAACGAAAATATGTACCGCTTACAAAAATGACCACATAATTATCTTCTTTTTGCTCTTTTCCTTTGTAAAAAGAATCGATTTTGCTTCCAGGAATTCTACAGCTTTTGAAAAAATTTATATAAAATGACATATCCAAATGTTGATTATTTTTAGTATAGTCGATTGGATACGTTCCGTCAGTTAGACTTAGATAAATTTTTGTTAATTGATAGATCAACTGAGCAGCTTTAACTTCTCTCGATTGTAATTGCTCGTAGTAAGTTGGATCAATTACCAAAGCGAAATTCGACTCACTTTGTAAATGTCCTCGGCTTTCTAGATAACTTTCTTCCCAAAATGGTGCTAACCAGCTGCCGGCTGTACTTTCTGCGTAATTAATTAAATCTTTTTGCAACAATAGACCATCAGAGCTGCTAAAATCCATAGCACTCTTTTGAAAGTCGAGTAATTGCTCGTTTGTGATCAAAGGTTCTAGCCATTGACTTAATGAAGTTATGGTTTCTTGTAAGTCTGGTACAGGCAGTTTTTCTAACTTTGGTAATAATTGCTCTTTGTATTTTTCCATTTTACGCCTCAATACTCTCTTTATTTTTTGTTTCAAGATTCCTTTGTATTTATTATACCAAGCATTGACTGTTTATATGATTTTTTTTCAACAAGTTGTTAAGAGCCCGAGACAAAACTAAAAATCAGTTTTGTTCCGGGCTCTAAATCCGAAGAGATGGTGAGAACAAAGCAACTCCTTCGGCTTATTTCTCGGAGTTAAACGCTTTTTATCTCATCCTAATTATTTATCTTTTGTATCAATAATAATCGTTACTGGGCCGTCATTGATCAATGAGACAGCCATATCTGCACCAAATTCTCCTGTTTCCACAGGTATATCTAGCTCTTTCAACTGCTGATTGAACGCTTCATATAAAGGAATTGCTGCTTCTGGTCGAGCCGCTTCAATAAAACTTGGGCGGTTCCCCTTCTTAGTATCTGCATATAAGGTAAATTGAGAAACACTCAAAATACTCCCTTGGATCTCTTGAATGCTTAAATTCATCTTGCCACTAGCATCCTCAAATACCCTAAGTTTACTGATTTTACGAACTAAATAAGCAACATCTTCCGTTGTGTCTGTTTCATGGATTCCTAGTAAAATCATGAACCCTTGTTCAATTTTACCAACACTTTTTTGGTCGATCACAACTTCCGCTTGACTCACTCGCTGGATGACTGCTCTCATATTTATTCCTCCTAGCCGTTAGTACGACGGACATTGTAGACATCCGGTATATTTTTGATTTTATCTACGATTGTTTTTAAATGTGCCAAATTTTGAATTTTTACAGTAACATGGATCATCGCCATTTTATTTTTGGTTGGTTTGGCTTCCACACTGACTAGATTTTTAGTCATTGAACTGATGACTTGCAGTACATCATTCAGTAAGCCGCTGCGGTTATAACCATAAATTTCTAAATCGGCATCATATTCTTTATTAAGATTATCGGTATCTTCCCATTCAACTTCAATTAAACGCTGAGCAAGTTCTTCCTGATGCTGCACATTAGGACAATCTGCTCGATGGATCGAAACACCACGACCTTTAGTAATGTAGCCGACAATTTCATCTCCTGGAACAGGATTACAACAACGGCTGATTCGAACAAGTAAGTTCTCAACACCTTGGATCACAATGCCGCCTTCATGACGAACCTTCATTTTATCTGATTCTTTTTTGACAGGTTGTGTCATCAATTCTTCAGCTTCTTGTTTTTGACGCTCCATTTCTTGTTCTTTACGTTCTTTTTCAGTTAACCGATTGAAGACTACTTGAGCACTGATTTCGCCATAACCTACAGCAGCAAATAAATCATCTTCTGTTTGAAAATTAAAACGCTCTAAGGCTTCCGCCATTTTAGCTTTACCTAAAAACTCTTTTGGAGTAAAACCTTGTTCGATCAAGTATTTACTGATTCCATCATGACCTTTGATAATATTAACTTCACGATCTTGGACTTTAAAGAATCGTTTGATTTTATTTCTAGCTTTACTCGTCGCAACCATTTTTAACCAGTCACGGCTTGGTCCAAAGGAATTTGGTGACGTTAGAACTTCAATGATGTCACCATTTTTCAATGTATAATCTAATTGAACCATTTTTCCATTCACTTTAGCGCCAGTTGTTTTATTACCGATTTCGGTATGCACACTGTAAGCAAAATCTAGTGGACCAGAACCTTTTGGTAGTTCGGTTACTTCACCAGTAGGGGTAAAGACATAGACTTTGTCACTGAAAATATCACCTTTAACGCTTTCCATAAACTCAGAGGCATCATAACTTTCATCTTGCAACTCAAGAATTTCACGGAACCAACTTAATTGTTTGGTATCCGTATCTTCATCCACTTTTTCAGTCTTGCCTTCTTTATAGGCCCAGTGAGCTGCCACCCCGAATTCAGCGATTTGATGCATTTCGTGTGTTCTGATCTGCACTTCAACAGGATTGCCTTTTGGTCCAATGACTGTTGTATGGATGGACTGATACATATTTGCTTTAGGCATAGCAATATAATCTTTAAAACGGCCTGGCATAGGCGTCCATTTCGTATGGATCGCACCTAAAACCGCATAACAATCTTTGATTGAATCTACGATAACCCGAATTGCCAGTAAGTCGTAAATTTCATTGAATTGCTTTTTTTGGTCTTTCATTTTTCGGTAGATAGAGTAAATGTGTTTTGGACGTCCATAGATTTCAGCGTAAATATCTAAATCTTCCGTTGCTAAACGAATATCTTCCACGGCTTCTTCAACATATGCTTCACGTTCATCTCTTTTACTTTGCATCAAATTAACAATACGATAATACTGATTCGGATTGATATAGCGTAATGCCGTATCTTCCAACTCCCACTTGATCCGACTGATCCCTAAGCGATGGGCAAGCGGTGCATAGATTTCGATTGTTTCTTGTGCAATCCTACGCTGTTTATCTTCACGTAAATGTTTTAGTGTCCGCATATTATGCAAGCGGTCAGCTAATTTCACCATGATCACGCGTAAATCTTGAGCCATTGCCAGTAACATTTTTCGGTGATTTTCAGCTAATTGTTCTTCATGAGATTTATATTTTATTTTTCCAAGCTTAGTCACACCATCAACTAACATGGCAACATCTGCTCCAAACTCATTCTTCAGATCTTCCAACGTGACATCTGTGTCTTCTACTACATCGTGTAGAAACCCTGTTGCAACTGTATGTGGATCCATCCGTAGTTCAGCTAAAATTCCGGCAACTTGAATCGGATGAATAAAATAAGGCTCTCCGGATTTTCTGACTTGACCAACATGGGCTTGTTCAGCGTAATCGCACGCTTTTTGAACAAATGCAACATGTTGTGGCGCCATATATTTTGATACAAGTTTAATGACTCCTGGACCAGTCATAATTTCCTCTTTTGGCATTGTTATCACTCCTTTGTCCCTAGTCAGCAATGTTTCTCTGTTGCGTAACATTTAAAATAGAGATTTATGTATAAGTAATTCTAGTAACTGCATTTAATTAGACGAACATAAACTTTATTACTTATTTATATTCCTTTAAAAAAAGAAAAGCACCACTTGAAACAGTAGCACTTCCAACATCTTTTATTATACTAACATTTTTCTTGATTTTCAATTCCTCGCGTTTTAATTCCACTTTGAAATCAATGGCAAAATCTCCCGACCATTGCTGATCCCGATTTGCGAGACACCCGCTTGAAAAAGAAGTTCGATCTCAAGTAAGGTTGGTGCTTTTACATTTACTTGAAAGCTTGTTTGTTGTCTTTTTCCTGTTCGAAAAATACTCATATCATAAATGGCTTGTTCCATCGTTAAATTCCCCCCTAAAGAAATGGCGTTGACATTTAACTCTGCAATATCCATCGTTAACACTTGTTTTTGATAATTCGTTAATTTGCTGCTATCTATAAAAAAACCTAAAGGATTACGACCAAATGATAACTGTTCTAAAGCTTGATAACTGTGGTTTCCATGAATATTCAACTGTTCAGGCGCCATAGTCACAAAAACATCCGCTGCACCGTCTCTATACAATTGTCCTGTTTCAAACGCTTTTTTTGCTAAAGTTCCGCCCCCTAACGGAAAATCAACGAAACTGCCTACTTGAATCATCGTCCCTGTTAATAATTGTTTTGCTCTTGCAACATTATATGGTAAAACAAAAATCGAACGAACTGGGAATTCTTTTAAAAAAAGGATTTCCTCTGTGAACTGTTGATCTGTAAACGATGGATCCAACAACATAATTGAAAGTTTTTGCAACTTTAACTCCATAAATAGCCCCCTATAACTTACACTAATTCAAATTGATAACTAATGGCACTCAACACATATAACGGTGCCGTCTCTGCTCGTAAAATCCGTGGTCCCAGACCACAAAGAATAGCGCCATTTTCTTGAAATACATCTATTTCAGCTGGTGAAAATCCACCTTCTGGACCAAAAACAACCAGAAGCGATCCTCCAACAGCTAGTTCAGAAAGTACGGTTGCAAAGCGACTGCGTTCCCCAACTTTCGCAGACTCTTCATAAGCGATCAATACTTTGTCATAACTAGAAAAAACGTCGATCAATGCTTGCTCTGTTTCCAATAATAAAATATCTGGCGCAAACTGTCGATGAGATTGCTCAGCTGCTTCTGTAGCAATTTTTTTCAAACGATCTGTTTTTTTACCTAACTTTTTGTGATCCCATTTTACAACAGATGCTTTAGCTGGAAATCCAATAAATTTATGGCTGCCAAGTTCTGTTCCTTTTTGAACAACCCATTCCAGTTTATCACCTTTTGGATAACCGCAAGCAATCGTTACATTGACTGGCAGCTCTTTTTCAGTTTGCTCTTTACTGATTTCTTTTAAATAAACAGCCTCTTCTGTAATATCGGTGATTTCAGCAATGATTGCCAAACGATCACTAAAAGCTAGAAACACTTGCTGTGAAGGCTCCATCCGCATCACACGTACGATATGATGATAGTTTTCTCCAGTGATCATATAACGGTCTTTTGTTTCATAAGGTTCAGTTAGAAAATAGCGTTGCATCTTACTCTTCCTCTGATTTCTTTAAAATAATTGCATACCAATCACCTTGTTGGAAAATCTGATCGACAAGAAAGCCCATTTCTGTCATTTTTTCTAGGATCATTGCTTTTTTATCATGAATAATACCAGAAACAATCAACGTTCCGTCCTCTTTCAGTAAACGCCAAGCATCTTCGATCATCAATGTAATGATATCCGCTAAAATATTTGCTACAATTACATCTGCCTCAATCGTTACACCTTTCAATAAATCATTCGCTGAAACATGAACATCGCTGGCAATTGGATTCATATCCATATTTTCTTTAGCTGCAGTTACAGCAACTTCATCTAAATCATAGGCATAAACTTCTTTTGCACCTAAATATCTACTCGCAATACTTAAGACACCTGAACCAGTTCCCACATCAAGCAAAGTTTCACCACCACGCAAAACAGTCTCCAGCGCTTGTAAGGTCAAACGAGTAGTTGGATGCGTTCCTGTGCCAAACGCCATTCCAGGATCTAACGTAATGATTTTTTCAAATGTATCTTGCGCTTCATATTTTTCCCAACTTGGAACAATCGTTAGAAAACGAGTCACACGAACTGGATGATAATATTTTTTCCACGCCGTTGCCCAATCACTTTCTGCTACTTCACTTACACTTACTTCATTTTTTCCGATAGCTAATCCAAATTCTGGTAAACGTGTGATGCTTTCTTTGATAAATGGCAAAATTTCCGGCAAAAAGGTTGTTTCAGGAAAATATGCCATCACTAACGCGCCATCTTTGATATGAGTGAATTGTTCTTTATCCAACAATTCTCCGTAAAGATCACTTTGGAAATTTTCGCCATCCAAGGAATCTTCGATGGCAACACCACTCGCTCCGGCTTCCATCATAATGTTAGAAATTGCTTCGACTGCTTCACTAGCTGTTTCAACTTTTACTTCTGTCCACTTCATACTAATCACCTCTTTTAATAGCTAGGATAAGCGATATAAGTTTCGCCATCTGCTGTTTGATACTTTTTAGTAGCCTCTTCAAAAACTTCGTTTGACCATTTCAACTCAAATACTTCTTGTTCTTCATCAGTCAAAAAGTCTAATAAATCACTTTGACCTTCCGTCAATACTTCATTTAAATAGTCTACAAAACCGTCTAATACAGATTGTTTGATTCCTTTTTTTCCTTCATAAGGAATTACTGCTAAATATTCTTCTTCATCTACAGATGTTTTTTCAGGATTATAAAATAAAATACCATCTTCAAATTCAATGATCTCTTCTTCTGAAACGGTTCCTTGTGCATCATCAATTTGTTCATAAGCCATATTTTCAGCGAATAATCGGAAGACTACTTCAATTGAATGATTTTTTGTATTCCAATCTAGGGCTACGTCGTATTCTGTAATTTTTTTTGTCATTTGTTGATCTAAGTATGTTAACATTGTTGCTTTTTTCATTTATTATCTTCCTTCCAGCCAAAAGTTTTTTGATTAATATCACTTCTTCTTTGTTTTGAAATATATGGATTTCCTGAAACAACATATCTTAAAGGCAATTCTGTCCAAATACCTTTATTCGGGATTCCAATTCGGGGAAGCGAGATGATTTTCGTTGGTGTTTTTCGTTTTTCAGGAACAATGCGTAATCTACTGTCAAAAATCGATTGACCATACAACTCTCTGTCAATTCCTAAAGCGGCTACCAGCTTTCCTGGTCCATTTGATAATTCTATTCCTTTGCGACCATTACGATTTTCTTCCATTTCTTTGATGCCTTCAACAGGTTCGATCGCACGAATCATTACTCCTTGCGGCCGGCCTTTTTCTTGTGTCACCATGTTTAATATCAAGTGTGTATGCATCGTATATAGATAAATGGTTCCAGGTTTTTCATACATTGCCTTTAGCCTTGGCGTATTTCGCAATCCAAAACTATGAGCTGCTTCGTCTTCTGGACCTAAATAGGCTTCTGTATCAACGATATATCCTGCAAGTATACCTGTTTCTGTCTCATGCTCTAAGTACATTCCTAATAGGAACTGAGCAATTTCTTCGGTTGACCTTGTATTAAAATAATTTATCGTTTCATTCATTCTTTTTCACCACCTTCTATCATACACGAAACCATGCCTATTATCCATTGAAATAGCAAACAATTGGTATTGAAAATACTGCTTTTTTGTTACTTTATCGAGTAAAACTCACCCAGAAACAAACGTACGTTCTTTGTGGTATAATAGCTAGATAAAGAATTTGTTCTCTAGCTATACGGGCTTACCTCTCGGAAAAAAGATAAAATCTGATTGTGGCAAAGAACGCACCCTCATTTTTTCCTGTTTTTCTGTCAAGGGAGGACGAGCCCTTTACATTTTTATACTATCTAGCTTCGCAGGCTTACCTTTCGGAAAAAAGATAAAATCTGATTGTGGCAAAGAACTCCACCCTCATATTTTCCTATTTTTCTGTCAAGGTAGGACGAGCCTGCTACGCTTTTAAAATAAGGAGGTTCAACAATGCAACAACCTTTAGCTTATCGTATGCGACCACGGAATTTAGATGAGGTCGTGGGGCAACAGCAACTGGTTGGACCAGGGAAAATTATTCGTAGAATGGTCGAAGCACGTATGCTTTCTTCCATGATTTTATACGGTCCCCCAGGCACTGGTAAAACCAGTATTGCTAGTGCGATCGCCGGCTCTACAAACTACGCTTTTCGCTTGTTGAATGCTGCAACAGACACTAAAAAAGACTTGCAAATCGTAGCAGAAGAAGCAAAAATGAGTGGCACTGTGATTCTTCTCTTAGATGAGGTCCATCGCCTAGATAAAACTAAACAAGATTTTCTACTGCCGCATCTTGAAAGCGGTCGAATCATTATGATCGGAGCAACAACTGAGAATCCTTATATTACGATCAATCCTGCGATTCGGAGTCGAACACAAATTTTTGAAGTAAAACCATTAACTGAGTTAGATATTCAAAAAGCTATCAAAGAAGCTTTAACTGATAAAGAACGTGGTTTAGGAGAATATCCCGTTGTCTTAGACGAAAAAGCACTGCAACATTTGTCCCGTGCAACAAATGGCGACTTGCGTAGTGCGTTAAACGGACTGGAATTGGCTGTAAAATCAACACCTGAAAATGAAGACAAAAAAATCGTGATTACACTTTCTATCATTGAAGAATGTGTACAACGTAAAGCATTGACTCACGATAAAAACGGTGATGCTCATTATGATGTAATTTCCGCATTTCAAAAATCGATCCGCGGCAGTGATGTTGATGCTGCACTGCATTATCTAGCCAGATTAGTTGAAGCGGGAGATTTACCGATTATTTGCCGCCGCCTGATGGTAATTGCTTATGAAGATATTGGTCTAGGGAATCCGCCTGCTGCAGCTCGCACGATAACTGCTGTTCAGGCTGCAGAAAAACTTGGCTTCCCTGAAGCTCGCATTCCTCTTGCCAGTGTTGTGATTGATTTATGTCTATCACCAAAATCGAATTCCGCTATCAGTGCAATCGATGCTGCCTTAGCAGATATTCGTGAAGGAAAAGCGGGCGATGTGCCTGATCATTTGCGAGATAGTCATTATTCTGGTGCAAAAGAGCTAAATCGCGGAATTGGTTACCAATATCCTCATAACTTTGAACACGCTTGGGTCGATCAACAATATCTTCCTGATAAAATAAAAAATGCTCATTATTATGAACCAATTGATACTGGCAAATATGAACAAGCACTGCACCAACAATATCAACGAATCCAAGAGTGGAAGAAAGAAAAGAAATCAAAAAAATAATCCGCTTTCAAATTCAAGCACCCTCATTGCTGTTTGCTCTAGATTGTGCTATTATAAAGATGGTAAATCTGTGATGTACGCGTTGTCTTTTTTGTGTGTTGACCGAACATTTTATTGATATCTAGGGATCCTTCTGGTACCTAAGCTGGTAACATGCCTTATCATTTGGTAGTTCGAAGCTGTCAGTCGTGGAACCCACCTGCTTTGTTTGCGGGTTCAATACTATAGGACGAATAACGGCATCGACGGATTTTACCATTTTTATTTAGATTACCGAACAATTTGCAAAACGCAAATTGTTTTTTATTTGATGGAGGTTCAATGCATGATTCGCATACTTATTTTTGTATCTGTAGCTTTATTAGTTATTATTGGCATTTATTTATTGAAAAAAACAACAGTTTTTTTGCCCTTGATGCACAACGGTGATCCTGATGAAAATAAGCAGTTTTTACACCAGTTTGGTGTTTTTTATCTGATCTTAGCTGCTATTGGGATTTTAGTTGGACTCTTTAACCTAAAGTTTTTCTCGTTGTTCTATATTTTTAGCTTGCTTGTAATTTCAACTGTATTCAGTGTTATGTTCGCCAAGAAGATTCTATAACAGTCTCTTCTTTTTTATTTTCCTTTTTTACGATTTTGTTCTACAATTAAACTATCAAGAACTATGTAATTTCAACTATTTGGAAGGAGTGGTCACAATGTTACAAAATTATCGTAAAATCATGGTTGCTGTTGATGGATCATCTGAGGCTGAATTAGCTTTTCAAAAAGCAATGAATGTTGCTATGAGAAATGATGCAGAATTACTACTAGCTCACGTTATTGATACGCGAGCATTTCAATCAGTTTCTTCTTTTGATGGTGTTTTAGCAGAGCAAGCAACTGAAATGGCAAAACAAACACTTGAAGGCTATAAAAAACAAGCAAAAGAACATGGTTGTGAAAAAGTATCTAGTGTTATTGAATATGGTTCTCCAAAACCATTGATTGCAAAACAATTACCGCAAGATCAAGAAGTTGATTTGATTATGCTAGGTGCAACAGGTTTAAATGCTGTTGAACGATTATTTATTGGATCTGTCTCTGAATATGTTATCCGCAACGCCGCTTGTGATGTATTAGTGGTAAGAACTGATTTAGACAACAAAATTCCTGTTTTACAAGATGAAGAATAGTTTTATAAAATAAAAAAAGAAGCAACCCGATTTTTTATCGAGTTGCTTCTTTTTTATGCTTATTATTTTCTTAGTCGCTCAACATCACGAGCAATCATTAATTCTTCATCAGTTGGAATCAATAATACTTTAACTTTAGAATCTTCTGTAGAAATTACTGATTCTTTTCCACGAACATTGTTTTTCTCATCGTCTAATTCACAGCCAAACCAAGTCATCCCTTTGATTACTTCGCTACGAACGTGTGAATCATTTTCACCAATTCCGGCAGTAAAGACAATTGCATCAACGCCATTTAAAACAGTTACGTAACTACCAATGTATTTACGGATACGATCTGTAAAGATATCGTATGCTACTTGAACTGCTTCGTTATCCATGTTTGCTTCTAAATCACGCATATCACTTGAAATACCCGTTAAACCAAGTAGACCTGATTTTTTATTTAAGATATCAATCATATCTTTGATATCTGTCAATTCAAGTTTTTCCATTAGGTAAGCTAGTAAAGAAGGATCGATATCACCAGAACGAGTTCCCATTGTTACACCTGCAAGTGGTGTGAAGCCCATTGATGTATCTACAGATTTACCACCATCAACCGCTGTGATTGATGCTCCGTTACCTAAGTGACAAGTAATGATTTTTAACTCTTCGATTGGACGGCCAAGCATTTCTGCTGCACGTTCCGCAACAAATTTGTGGCTTGTTCCATGCGCACCATATTTACGAGCAGCAAATTTTTCATAATATTCAGTTGGAATACTATATAAGAAATTGTGTTTTGGCATTGTTGTATGGAAAGATGTATCAAAAACAGCAACGCTGATAATATCAGGTAAGATTTTTTTGAATGCTTTGATTCCCATAGCATTCGCTGGATTGTGTAATGGAGCAAGTTCTGCCAATTTTTCAATTTTTGCTAAAACTTCATCATCGATAACAACAGAATCTTTAAAGTCTTCTCCACCTGCAACTACACGGTGACCAACACCTGTAATTTCATCGTAAGAAGCTAAGATGTTCAATTCAGTTAATTTATCTAACAACATTTTAACAGCAACATCATGATCATTGATGTCGATGATTTCTTCATATTTTTCGTCATTGCCATGTTTGATTGTAAAGATTGAATCATTTAAACCAATTCGTTCTACAATTCCTTTAGCGATAACTTCTTCATTTGGCATTTGATATAACTGCCATTTTAAACTTGAACTACCTGCATTGATTGCAATTGTTTTAGACATAATACTCTCCTCTTTATCGGTTGTTTTATTTTAAATTTGAAGACTTCCAAGCCTCAAATTGTTGAAAAAATTGTGTCACTTTCGCAGGATCTTTCAATGAACCTAATTTTGCTACAAGAACTTCTTTTACCTGCGCGCTATGTTCACCTTTATTTTGTACGAACAAAATGCTTTTTCTTGATTGAACTGATTTGAAAAGCTCATCTGGCAACTGAATCATGCCTTGAAGATAAACATTGTTTTGCAACCAATTTTTGAAAAACGAACTCTGTTCTGTCTCTAAAATATTAGTTGGTACTAAAAATAATCCATAGCCATCAGGTTTAACAAATTTCATTGCTTGTTCCATCAATAAGTGATGTGCATAACTATGTCCTTCTTCTGCTGCTGAATCAAAGTCTTTTGCCTTTTCATCATTCGGATAATAACCGATTGGCAAGTCACTAACTGCTACATCGACAGGGTCAACAAGTAAGTCCTGCAAACCATCTTGATGGAATAATTGTATTGCAGCTTTTGTCCACTCCGTATTAGTCGCTGAAACCGAAAGCAAGGTATCATCAATATCCACACCAAATCCTTGAACAGAATATTTCGCTATGTTCAAGTTAAGAATGATCGTCAATAAAAGATTGCCCATACCATTTGCGATATCTAATATTTTTAATGGTTGTTCAGGTCCGTAGAGTTGCTCAATCAAGTAAACAAATAAGAAACCGATGCTATCTGGCGTTAGTTGATGATTTGCCTGTAAGGACTCTGCTTTATTCCCTTTAAGTAAAATCAACTGAGACAAACGTCTAATTTCTTCTGGTTCCAATTCGATTGCTTGTAGTTGTTGATAAATGGTTTCAAGTTTTTTAACAGTTTGCTCATCCGGAACTCCATCCAACACACGTACTTGATAATTATCAATGATATTTTCACCATTTTCAGTATATGCATCTAGAAAAGAAGTATCTAAAGATCGTTGAATCAATTGGATAGACTGTTCCATTAAATCGAAAGCCTTTTCTATTTTCTCAGGGAACAAACGAAACACCTCAATTTCCATCTATAATATAACAATTTTCATACCTGTTCTATTTTAACGAAAAAGCTGACAATAATCAATCAATTTCCTAACAATTATTGTAAAACACTAAACAACTCTCATTTTTACAAAAATAATATAATCGTTAATACGAATTTTCTTTCAAAAATGAGCTTCTGTATTAGTTTTTTTTGTTATAAGTTTGATACACGTTTCACAAATTTTTAATTGCTACTTATTTTTCTTCTTGATCAACGATTTTTTTGTTTGACTTTTTTTGATACTCTTCTTGAAATTTATAGATTGCTTGGTTTAATTGGACTGTGAATTTTACAGTTTTTTGATCATATTCATATTGGAGTATTCCTGTTGAAAATTTCTGGTAACCAGTTTTATCGAGTGTTCGTTGTTCTTGCTTAACATCGAAAAAAAACATACTAATCATTGTTTTAGCAATATAATAGTCTCTAGTCTTTTGTGCAAATCGCTGTGTCAGCTGAAAATCCTCCAAAACAAGCATAAAAATAAAACTGAATAAAAATATAAAAAGTAACGCAGTAAGTAAAACACCACCTCTATGTCTTTTCTTCATTTTTTTGCTCCTTAGGAATGATCCATTTTGCCGTAAAATTTTTGTTATTTTCAAAACTGATATTTATTGTAACTGATTTATTTTCCTCTATAAAATTTGCCTGCTTTACTTCTGTTAAAAGAGGCTGATATCCACCATTTTCAACTTTGACGATCTTGCCTAATTTGTATTCAATCCAAACCGGTTTATTGTTTTTCTTATTTTTAAGAATCATTTTGTTTGCCTGTGTTTTTTCATACCGACAATCTTTTATTTCATTTTCTAATTGGATCACAAATATATGCCATTCCTTTTCTCGTTCACTTTCCAAATGCCTTCTGACAATAGCTATATGTTTAATTGATGTGGAAAAAAGCATACAAATAATAGAGAGTAAAAGCAGAGCAAGCAGGCATTCGATTAAAGTAAATCCTCCAAAATTATTTTTTGATTTACTCTTTCTTAACGGTGAAAATTTCTTTTCCATCTGTAATCTCCACTTCACTCAATTTATTGTCTATTTTTTGAAAGTGCAACTGGTAATTATTTTTTTCTAGATGTACTTCTTGGAATGGCTGGCCTCCGTAATTTTCATAGCGTTTCACCTCTTCATATAAAATCCTATGCATCAACATTTTGTCATCTGCTTGTTTATTCTTTTTTAATAGAAAGGTATTGAATGAAACATAACTCCCCATTATTAAACACATCAAACCTAATGCAATGAGACTTTCAAACAAAATATATCCTTTATAATTTTTCGATCTTTTTAACATAGCGCCCGCTCCCTAATTGAAATTGGAATTCGATTAATTGCTTTTTTTCTAGCCATGAAAAAGAAAATTTGGATAATCTTCCATTATTTCCTGAGCCTTTTTTAAAGGTGATTTTATTTGGACCGAAACCTTTCAATGATGCTGGGATTTTTAATGGTTCTTCTTCTAAATACTGCCCATTGTTAGGAATCATAAAATTGATTTGCTGGCTTTGTTCAAAGAATATGATTTGTGTATCAACTGTATTTACAATCGCCATCTGCTGTGTGTACAGCAGATGTTTTTCAAACGTTGATAAAAACTGTTCAACTTCTAGCACTTGCTTCCATTTATTAATAGCAAGTGTTGGCAACAACAGAAACATCGTACAAATCAGCAAAACAACCATCGACTCTATTAGAGTAAATCCTTTCATACCCTCCATGTTTTATTTCTTACTTGCTTGATACTTTTCATACTGTTCTTGCGTAATATACTGTTCTTTAACTAATTGATCCATCGTTGGCGTTTGATTTTTTTCCATAATGTACAGATCGATTTGGGTTTCTACTATTTTAACAATCGCTTCATTTCCCTTTTTATCAACTCCTTCTTTATGTTTAGAAAGATTTGGAACAAATAATAAAATCAAAACGGAAATAATCAGCAGTACCACTAACATTTCTAATAAAGTAAAACCAGAATAATTTATTTTCTTTTTTTTCTTGATTCTGTTCACAAGAATCCCTCCATTCCGCCATAAATCGGCAATAGCATTGCAGCATAAATACTAACGACCAACAACGCAACCACTAAGAAAATAATTGGTTGAATCCATTGAATCATTTTCTCTATTCGCTTAAAAAAACGCTGCCAACATAATTCGCTATACAATACCAGCTCCTTGCCTAAATTTCCTTTCACCTCACCTTGCTGAATAATCAAGGATAGTTCAGGTGAGAAAAAAGTAAATGTAGGTAACTGGTCATAAAAAGTCTGTCCCAATATCGATTGCTCTTCTATAATCTCAGCCAATTCACTCATTAATGACTGTTGATTAGTTGTCTTCATCAATTGGATAACTGTTTTGATTTCCAATCCTTGAGAAAATAATTTCCCCCATTCAAGTGCAAAAAACGCTGAGCTATATTCTTTATACAGAGAACCAATGATAGGTACCTTAGAAAAAAATGCAGCTCTTTGTAAAAAAGTTTTTTTGCTTAAATGCCAACGGATCAGAATAAATAAACATGCCATACTTGCTAGAAATACGAGCAAATAATATGGACTTTTCTGGATAAATTGAATCCCAATATTATCGGCTTGAACCGCTCCATTTGTCATAAGTTGAGGCAGTAAAACTTGCCGAATACTAATCAAAACAACGGTCAAAAATAGTAAGAGCAATACAGGATAACTGATGACTTTATAAAACTTTTGCTGCTGCTCATCTACAATTCCCATGTGTTTCTTGATTTTTTTCAAGGTTCCTGCTAAATTTCCGTGAGTTTGTGCAAATTCAATTTGTGTAATGATCATCATCTTAAATCCAAGCCTAGTTAAACCGCCATGGATTGGATCTCCTTGTTCCATAAACTCGATCATATAATTGATGGCCGGTTCAGAAATTGAACGAGATTTTTTCATAAATTGAAGACTTTCTTGAATTGTAAAACCATTCGTTAATAAATCCGCAAGTAAATGAATAAATAATTGTTGATGATGTTTGGATAATTTAATGCTCTTTTTCTTCTTCAAATGTTTGATCATCGATAAATCCATACGCCCAAACCTTCCTTAATTCCTGCAGCCACCGAGAATTCATTTTCCTAGAAAAGTCATAATCCATAAGTAACCCGCTGATTTCTTCATCTTTTGTAGTAGAAAAAGGTAGCAATCGTTGGTAGATAATACCACCCACGCATTCCGCAATTTCTCTTTGCTGAACACCTAATTCAGCTAATCGTTCATATACACCGCTAATACTTCTAGCATGTATTGTTGCAAATACGGTATGACCTGTTAGTGCTGCTCTGATTGCTGCCTGGGCAGTAAGTCCATCTCGAATCTCACCTATAATTAAAATATCCGGTCGATGACGTAAACAAGCTTTGATCAAAGCATCGTAGGTCAAATCGATTTTGGTATTTGTCTGCAACTGAAGAAATGTTGCTTCTTCAATTTCTACTGGGTCTTCTATAGTGATAACTTGTTGAAATCGATCCGTTTCTTTTGCTAATTTATACATCAATGTCGTTTTACCAGAACCAACAGGACCACAAAATAAATGCAAACCACGCTGTTTAACAAGTTTTCGAATTTCTCTTAATTGTTGTGGTAAAAAATAATTCTCTCGACTGGCTCCAAAAACATGTAAAAAACGGATAACCAAACTTTCTCTTTGTCTAAAATCGCCTACTGTCGATAAACGTAATCGTATCTCAGTGTTACCAATCGTATACGTGGCAGCGCCAACTTGTGCTTTGCGCCTTTCACCAACATCCATACTCCCAATAAACTTAAAATGAAAAATTAATTTTTCTCCCTCACCTTCATTTAATTCTTTGAATATTACTTGCTTTTTTCCTTTCTTAGTAGAGATTTGAATCTTGTTCTCAACAGGTAATATATAAATATCCTGAAGAGATTCTGTTATACCCCATTTTATTAATTCCAGAGAAAATTCTTTAATATCCATTCGTTTCCCTCCTTACAATAATATACGCAGTTTAATGAAAAATTATTTTAAAAAAAAGAATGAAATAAAAACTAAAACTAGTTTTATCTCATTCTCTAAAACTGAATAACTATTGATGTAAAAGAAGCTATTACAATGTATTTGGATGACAGTACTAAAACCTTATAGTGATTCACTTTGACTAACTATTTGTCTTTTAAAACAAAAAAACAGAGGTTAAACTGCTGACAAATCAACAGTTTAACCTCTATTAAGAGTTCTGATGCACTATCTTCCCCAAAATAGTTTATCGTTTTGATATACTCATTATACTAAAGAAATGACCAGAATAATTTTCAGAAATTGTGAATTTTATTGAAATTTTTGAGAAAAAGTAACTCCTGCTTAAAAGGGATAAGCAGGAGTTATTGCTTTATCATAAATGACAAAGACTTAGATCATATCCATTATACCAAAAAAACTTCATAAATTCTCTCAATATCCAATAAAAAGTGATGAATTAATGACAATAAATGAAATTTATTTATTTTTTAGTTTTTTAATTTTCTATTTATCCAATATACTGGAATTCCCAATAATGTAATTCCAATACCAATGCTTGCTAAAAGTGGTTGAATAATCAAAGTAGTAATCAAAATAAACAAACCACCCAAAATCGCTATTATAGGAATCACAGGATAAAAAGGAACTTTGTAAGGCCGATTCAATTCTGGTTCTTTTTTTCTTAAAATAAACACAGCTAAAAAAATCAACAAACTAAAGAGCCACATTACAAAAACTAACATATCAGTTAATAAATCAAAACTACCTAAAAACATCATCAGCGCTGCAATGCTAAATTGAAAAATCCCAGCTACATAAGGAACCAAAAATCTTTTTGATAGTTTTTTAAACTGCTGACTAAAAGGAACCATATCTTCCAAGGCTAAAGCATACGGTACTCGAATCCCAGTCATGGTATAACCATTTAATGCGCCATAAACAGAAATCAAAATACCAATCGTCACTAATTTACCACCAATCGAACCAAAAATTTGATTTGACGCTTCTGAAGCTGCATTTAAATTTCCAGAAAGCTGTTCAATCGGTAATGTTTTAAGAAAAACAAAATTAATCAACACATAAACAATCGTGATAAATGTTAATCCTAAAAAAATTGCCTTAGGTAAATCTTTTTCTGGTCGTTTCATTTCACCTGCTACTGCACCAACACCCAACCAGCCATCATAAGCAAACATTGTAGCTAATAAAGAACCGCTTAACGCTTGGATAAAACCACTATCTCCACCAGCTCTGACAGGAAATAACGAAACCTCCACATTCGCTGGCATAAAAAATCCAACTAGTACAATTAAAGCAATCGGAACCATCTTTATGACCAATGTAAATGATTGAAAATTAGAAGCGGCTTTAGTACCTAATAAGTTGATGATTGTCACACTTAAACCAGTAACTAATGCTATCGGCAAAAGAATATCGCTTGATAAATGAAATAAGTGTATAAATTGTGTACTAAAAATAATCGACAAAGCTGCAATATTAGCTGGAAAATAAATCACACTTTGCGCCCAGCCCAATAAAAATCCTGGTAACTTTCCATATGTATATTCAATATATTTAACTGCTCCTCCAGTTTTTGGAATAGCAGTTGCTAATTCAGCACTCGTCAATCCAGCACATACAGTCAAAATACCGCCTAATACCCAAGCAAAAATCGTCAAACTTGGTGATTGAGCGAAGCTTACAACACTTGCTGTTTTAAAAAATACACCCGCACCAATCACAGTTCCCATGACTGTTGAAAAGGCGCCAAATAATGATATTTCCCTTTTTAACTGATTTTCCTCCATAACCATCCTCGTTCTCTCTTTTAAGTTATTTTTCTAGTATAGCTTTTTTACATGTAAATTCAAGTATTTTATAAAACAAATAAAATATCCACTTATAATAATAAAAAAAGTGTAGATAAAGTCGTTATTCGACTTATCTACACAATTAAAGATAATAAATTCAGTTCATAATTTTTACGTTTGCCCATAATAAGCATTCGTTCCGTGCTTTCTAAAAAAATGTTTATCTAAAAGATATTGAGGAATTGGCTGGATTCTATCGTTCACAATTTCTGTTGCACACGCCATCTCTGCTACTTCATCCAACACAATACTGTTTTCAACTGCTTTTTGAGGTGTCTTCCCCCATGTAAATGGCCCGTGACCATAGACCAGAACTCCTGGAACAGCTAAGGGATCAATATTTTTTTCATTGAATGCTTCAACAATTACCTTCCCTGTCTCTAGCTCATATGCAGACGCTACTTCTTCAGATGTTAATTGACGTGTACAAGGAACAACACCGTAAAAAGTATCCGCATGAGTGGTCCCATAAGCTGGAATTTCTCGACCAGACTGCGCCCACATTACTGCATGTTTGGAATGAGTATGCACTACAGCATTGATTTCTTTAAACGCTTTATATAATTGGACATGCGTTGCTAAATCAGATGACGGCTTCAAGCCAGCTTCCAACACTGCTCCATCTAAATCCGTCACCACCATATGACACGCTTCCATTGTGCTATACGGCACACCACTCGGCTTGATTACGATCACTCCTGCTTCACGATTGATCTCACTGACATTTCCCCAAGTAAGTTTTACCAAGGCAGCTTCTGGTAAAGCTAAGTTCGCAGAAAAAACCCGTTCTTTCATCTCATCTATCAATATTTTATTTAACACCATATCCAGCCTCCTTTAAATAAGGAAAGAGAAACGCTTTTGCTTGCTCGATTTCTTTTTCAGGTGTATCGCTATTTTCACTCCACATTTCGATTAAAAAAGGTCCATTGTATTCCAAACGCTTTAACGTTTTAAGACATCCTAAAAAATCGACACAGCCTTCACCAAAAGGAACTTCTTTAAATTTCCCAGGAAACTCTTCAGTTACAGCAAGTGTGTCTTTTAAATGAATGGCAGAAATCTGATCAATTCCAATTTCCAATTCATAACCAACATCATTATTCGGCCACGCTGATAAATTGCCGACGTCAGGATACACTTGTAAATAAGGAGAACGGATTTGCTCTTTGATTTTCAAATATTTAGAAATCGAATTAATAAAAGGATCGTCCATAATTTCTATTGATAAAACGATTTCACTAGCCGCAGCCAATGCTACTGCTTTTTTTAAATTTTGAATAAAGTATTCTCTAGATCTTACGGTTTTGGCTTCATAATAAACATCATAACCCGCTAACTGAATCGTACGTACACCTAAATCAGAAGCTAAATTTATTGCTTTTTCCATCAAAACCATAGCAATTTTTTGTTTCTCCAGATCTTCAGAACCGAATGGAAATCGGCGATGTCCACTTAAACAAATCGATAATATTTTTACCCCTGTCTCATGGATTGCCTCTCTGACTTCTTTTCGTTCTTCACTTGTCCAGTCCAAACGTCGAAGGCGTTCATCTGTTTCGTCGATCGACATCTCGATAAAATCAAAATTCATTTTTTTTGCCAGTAACAAGCGTTCTTTCCAACTAATATTTTTAGGGAGTGCCTTCTCATAGATTCCTATAGTCGTCATCCGATTACCCCCAAATACGTTTGATTTCAGCTTGAAAATCTTGCGCAGCTTTTTTAGGATCTGCCGCAGCTGTAATGCCTCGCCCAGTAATAAATGTATAAATATCAAGATCTTTAAATAATTTAAGTGTCTCTATAGCTAGTCCGCCAGTTACAGAAACTCTAAAACCCATTTCAATTAGTTTTTTAACTTTTTGCAAATCTTTTTCGCCCCAAGTCTCACCGGCTAAAAGTGCATCTCGACTTTGATGATAGATTGCTTGAGAAATACCTGCATCCAACCATTTTTGAGCTTGTTCATAGGTCCAATCTCCATATAATTCTACTTGAACTTCTGCGACTTCTTTAGCTGCAGCTTTCATTGTGGGGATTGTTGCGCAGCAAATTACAGTCATCCAGTCTGCACCAGCTTCTCGACAATTTTTGGCTACAGTTCCGCCAGCATCCGCACATTTAGTATCCGCAACTACTTTTTTATCAGGATATAAAGCACGAATACATCGAACAGCTTCAACGCCAGCTTGTAAACACAGAATTGTGCCAACTTCTACAATATCAACAATTTCACCGACCGCAACCACATCTTTGATTGCGCTAGGTAAATCAGAATGATCTAAAGCTACCTGTAAGTTAGGTCTACTCATTTATTTCTCTCCTTTATTAAATATAATATTGATCGAGGATGGGATAAAAATGTTTGCTTCTGATTCCATCATTTATTCGTATTTATTGTGTGAAACAAAAGTGAATTTTTCTTTTGTTTCACACATATTTTCTCTACTACATGATTTGCTCTAATTATTTAAACTTTGCCGCCAATTCTGTTTCTTGTACTCGCTCGCTGATCTCTTTGGCTGACATGACATTTTTTACGCCGACAACAGTGATTCCTTTTTTCTTCGCATCTTCAAACATATTCAAAAAATTCATTGGACAAAAAACCACATCATATTGTCCAGCAGTACTTTTTCCTTCTGAAATTGCACAATGGTGAATGTTCGTAATATTAAAGCCTAATTCTTTCAATGCTTTTTCAACACTTTTTTTCATCATCAAACTTGTTCCTGATCCATTTGCACATGATACTAATACTCTCATTTTAATTTCCTCCTAAATTTAAAAGCTGAAAGAGCTCGTTCAACCTTGACAGGAAAATAGGAAAAAATGACTGAGACGTTCTTTGTCTCATTTATTTTTTATCTTTTTCCCGAAAGGTTAGCTCTTGAAGCTAGATAATGTTAAGCACCTTTTGCTGTCATTTTTTTTACATATTCATCATAATCTTCAGCAATCAAGAAATACCCATCTGGATTTGCCCGATACTGTAATTGCGGGATTGCCAGCAGTAAAATCACCACTAATGCGACACCAAAATAACCTAAATATTTCATTAGTAAAGTCATCACAGGCCAAACTGTCGCCCAATCAAACATACCGATATATCCACCGTACTGAGATAGACCGATAAATGCAGCGATCAACGCAGATCCTAATACTTGTATCACACCTGATATGAATGGGAAGATACAAGCAGCTTTAAATCCACCACGGTTATTAGCATAAACAGCGATCACGGCATTATCAAAGAATAATGGAATGAATCCAGCGATAACAATGACCGGCGATTTAAATAGAATCAATAAACCAATCGTGATAAATTGTCCCAAAGCACCAAACAAGAAACCTATTGTTACAGCATTAGGTGATCCAAAACCAAATGTCGCAGCTACATCGATCCCTGGCACGGCTCCTGGTAATAAGGTATTTGAAATTCCTTGAAATGATTCTGTTAACTCAGAAACGAATGTCCGGACACCTAATTGTAAAATAGCTAAATAAACAGCAAAGTATAACGCCGTTTCTAAAATATAGAAGAAGAAACTTTGTCCTTCCACCATAAAACCAGCTTCAATCAAATAAGCAGGTCCTAATACGACTAAAATGATTCCAAAGAAAAAGAGCATTAAAATTGAGGTCGCTACCATATTTTCATTGAAAATCGATAAAAAACCAGGGAGTTGTACATCTTCTAGTTTTCTATTGTTTTTATCTTTCTTCATTTTTTCAGCTAATCTAGCAAAAATATAAACCCCAAACATCTGTTGATGAGCAATTGCAAACCCTGCTCCTTCAGTAAGATCTTGTGTAATATCAACAGTCAAGTTAGAACCTACTGCCCAATAACAACCTAAAATCAGACCCATAATCAATAAAATTTGAATCTGTCCTAAATCAGGAAAGCAAAATAATAAAATCCAAAAAGCAGTTGCTGCTTGCTGTATTTGAACATTACCGGTTGTGAAGACTGCGCGTAGTTTCGTATATTTTTTAAAACGTACCAACAAAATATTCATAACAAAGGCAATCAATAGTAAAATCATCGTATCACTGAATGTCCGACCAAATGTTTCTTCGATTCCTGCTGTTACGGCATTTTGACCAAAATAAGGATCAATGACCATCGCATCTAAATCAAAGCGCTCTTTTAATCCAACTAAAATCGGACGAAAGTTATTGACCAATCCTCCTGAACCAACAGTTAAAATCAAGTAACCTACAGTTGCTTTCAAAAAACCTGCAATACTTTCATATAACGGTTTTTTCAGTAAAACGTACCCTAAAAGAACGATAAACCCAATTAAAAATGCCGGCTGTGTCAAGATATTGGCAGCAAAGTAATCCCAAATTCCCATTAGAAAATCTAACACTTGTGTCATTAATTCCCCTTCTTTCTATACATCAAAAGTAGCCATTACTTTTTGGTAATCCTCCATCGTTTCCACCGTCATCAATGCTTCGATCAACCCATCAGTCATTAGCATTTCAGATAACTTAGAAATATTCTCTACATGTTCCTCTTTATTTTTAGCAGCTAAGGTGAAAAATAAACGAGCATTTTTTTCAGGATTTCCTTCTTCAAAAACAACATCTTGACTCATCTTTGTAAATGAGATCGCTGTTCCTAAAACGCCTTGACTGTCTTCTGAAGAATGCGGCATAGCCACACCTGGAACAATTACAATATATGGTCCGTATTTTTGAACACATTCTACGATTTCATCAACGTATTGCTGAGCAATGATGCCTTTTTCCAACAACGTCTGGCAACTAAGAATGACCGCATCTTCCCAGTTTGAAGGAGTTTTTTCACAAAAATTTATTAAGTCATTATCATAAAAATACTTTAGCATTGAATTTCTCCTCTCTTATAAAAATGATGGAAATGGCGTGTCATTATCCGTTGTAAAGACATCATCAAATCCGCGATAAAAATTAAATTCTAGTTTATCTTTGTCATTTGGATACGTAAATTTCCCGCCAACTTGCCAAATGAATGGTTTAAATTGATAATCTAAACGATCTTTTTTAAATTTCCAGATTTCGGTAATTTCTTTAGGGTCCGCCATAAAGTTTGCCCAAATATCATAATGAACAGGAATAACTACCTTCGCATTTAGCGATTCAGCCATCCGCAACATATCGACAGAAGTAACTTTATCTGTGATTCCCCGTGGATTTTCTCCATATGCCCCTAAACAAACATCGATTTTGTGTTCGTTGCCGTGTTTAGCAAACATGTTAGAATAGTGAGAATCTCCGGCATGATAAATATTTCCGCCACTTGTTTCAAATAAATAGTTCACTGCAATTTCATCCATATCTTGCGGGACTTTCCCTTTTAATGTTACTTCTGGATCTTCACAAGTAACTAATGCAGTTCTGTCAAAGGCTTCTAAAGCAACGATTTTTATATCTTTGATTGAAAGACTATCTCCAGGTTTTACAATAGTGGTATTCTCTTTTGGGATCCCCCACTTCAACCAAGTTTCAACGACTTCTTTCGGTCCAATAAAACGAGCATCCGGGCAATTTTGATAAACAGCCGCTGCAGTATTGATATCCAAATGATCAGAATGAATATGGGTAACGACTAGCGCATCAACATTTTTCACTGCAAATGGATCGATCACAAAAGGTTGTGTTCTAAGATTAGGCTGCATATTCTCACACCCACTCATTCGCATCATTTGATGACCTTTCTTCATCTTGCCATTTCCATGCGTTCTCTTTCCTGTACCGCACCATAAATCACATAAAATATTCGTGCCTTCATGTGACTTTAACCAAATTCCAGTACAGCCTAACCACCACATAGAGACTGTCCCTGCTTTTACTTCTTCTTGCTCGATCTCTTCATTCAAATAAGTTCCCCATTCAGGAAACGTACTTAAAATCCAGCTTTCTTTTGTTACATCATGAATTGTTGCCATATGATCCCTCCATAGTATCTCAATCTCGATTACACTTTTCATTCTACAATATTTTAAACCGTTTTCAATCTTTTTATACGATCGTTTAACCATTTTAAGAATGTTTCTGTTGAAAATAAACATAATAAAGTCTATACCACCATTTTTTATGTTCATATAGATTTTTTTATGATATAGTGACGTTGAGGTGATGGATATGAAAAAATTTATTTGGAAAAGTATTTACTTTGGAAAAAAAGGACTTTTATGGGTTGTTTACATGTTGTTTGCTGGATATATCTACTATTTAGTTACTAATTCCCAAGATTTAGGAACCAAGTTCATTTTTGGTGGAATTGGATGTATCGTTCTAAGTATTGTGTTACTTTTTGAATATTTGAAAAATATATATGAAAAGATGATTTATGCTTTAACTGTTGATTGTGATCTAAAACGAGCAGCTGAGTTAAAATCTAAATTGCAGAGAAAAGATTTGTTTAATGGCTTTAAACAGTCTATTATTATTTTTGACAGCTTACTTTTATTAGACGAAGGAAATTATGCCGTTTGTTTGGAACATTTAAATAAAAATCGACAATTTTTCCATTCCACTTTGGATTACCTCTTCATTTATTATCATACGCAAATGTATTGCTATTCTTTTTTAAAAGATGAAGAAAATTTAAAAACTGTCTTAGATCAATTGTCTAAATTAAAACATGTTAAAAAGAAACAGATGCGTGGTTTATTTTCATGGCATGAAATTACTGGAATGAAATACTTCTATCAAAATAGAAATAAAAAATGTTTGAATGAATTAGATTTGGTTGATAAAAATCGTTTGAATAATCGAGAATTGACTTATATTTTATATCTAAAAGGTCACTGTTTACTTCGATTAAATCAAACATCTGAAGGTTATCGTTTATTAAAAGAAGCCAAAGAGCTGGGAAATACACTTGCGGTTGCCCAAGTGATTTAGAGTGGAGGAAAATGAATGAAAAGCTCACACAAAACAATTAAAGAACGCCGAGATAAATTGCTCGAGTTATTGAATACCCAAACAAGTCTGCTAGTTAAAGACATCAGCGATGAACTTGCTGTATCTGAAATAACAGTCCGACGAGATTTAACCGCTTTAGAAAAAATGGGGCTAGTACAACGAGCACATGGAAAAGCACAAATCGTTCAAAAAACTGGTACTGAAGATTATAATGAAGAAATTGAAGTATTGAAAAATGCGATTGCTAAAAAAGCGGCAGAATTTGTGAAAGAAGGAAATACATTATTTATCAATACTGGTTCCACCGCTTTATCCTCTTTAAAAAATTTAGAAAACAAACGTGTGACGATCGTCACTAATAATGTAAAAGTAGCGAATCTTGATCATAATCCAAATTCAACTGTTATTTTATCTGGAGGCGAGATTCGTTTTCCTAAAGAAGCATTAGTTGGCGATATTGCCATCGATTCATTTTCAAAAATGTCTTCTGATATTTCAATTATCGGTTGCTCCGGTCTTAGTCTTGAAAATGGCATTACAACTCCTGTTTTACATGAATCAAAAATCAATTCACTGATCATCGAGCGTACAAACGGTTTAGTGATCGTTGTTGCAGATTATCGAAAAATTGGTTTTTCATCTAACTTTACCAGTGGCAATATCAAAGACATTAATTATTTGATCACTGATACATTTGCCTCACCAGAAGTTATTCGAGAAATTGAAAAACAAGGTGTACAAGTAATTCAGGTTGAAATATGAAATACAAAGATTTTTATTAAAAAAAAGTATAGCTTCTAAGCTTAGCTACACTTTAAATATGGAGGGATGGTATTTTGCGGATCAAACAATTGGATTACATCGTAAAAATCGTTGAATTAGGATCAGTTAATGAAGCAGCGAAACATCTCTTCATCACTCAACCAAGTCTTTCAACTGCTGTCAAAGAACTTGAACAAGAAATGGGCATCCAAATTTTTCAACGGACGCAAAAAGGGATGATTCTAACAAATGAAGGAACAGAATTTTTATCTTATGCTCGACAAATTTTAGAACAAGTAGATTTGATGGAGGAAAAATACAAAGGCACCGAAACTAGACGAAGACTGTTCTCTGTTTCAGCGCAGCATTACGCTTTTGCGGTACACGCATATGTTCAGCTAATTAAATCTTATGAACAAAATGAATATGAATTTACCTTTCGAGAAACACAAACGAACAATATCATTGAAGATGTGAGTACCTTTCAAAGTGAACTTGGTATTTTATACTTAAACGCATTCAACGAAAAAGTGATTCGTAAATTATTAAAAGAAAAACAGTTAAATTTTTACCCTTTGTTTATCGCTCATCCTCATGTTTTTGTGAGTAAAAAAAATCCTTTAGTAGGAAAAAAATCAGTGACTTTATCCGATTTAGAAAATTTTCCTTATCTTTCGTTTGAACAAGGACAATTAAATTCTTTTCACTTTTCTGAAGAAATTTTAAGCACACTTTACCATAAAAAAAGCATTCGTGTCAGTGATCGAGCAACGTTATTTAATTTTCTGATTGGTCTTGATGGTTATACGATCAGTTCAGGAGTTTTAAGCCGTGAGCTAAATGATGAAAATATTGTTGCCTTGCCATTGGATGTGGATGAAACAATGGAAATCGGCTGGATTCATCATGCTCAGTTGCCTTTATCACCTATGGGAGAAGAATATTTGCGTTACTTAAAAGAACACATCATTGATTACGGATTCACAGTTTTTAAAGAAGAGTAAAGAAGGAGGATGTGACTTAGGTTCGAGCAATTGGACTAAAAACCGCACAATGCATAAAACGCATTGTGCGGTTTTTAGGAAATTGTCGAAGAACCTGACTTTTTCACACCGTTTATTCAGCTTTTTGATGACGTTAATAAAGCTCGAAGGGTTTTGTCCCAGTCATTATTCAGCTTCTTTTTTTATACCTATTAGCGAGTTTTCTCCGCTTTCTTGATTTGCTTACTTCTTAATTGTCCGCAAGCCGCATCGATATCTGTACCGTATTCTTTTCTAATAACACAGTTGACGCCGTTTTTCTTCAAAATATCATAGAATTTCAACACATCTGCTTTTTCACTACGGCTATATTGATCATGTTCACTAACTGGATTATATGGAATCAAGTTGACGAAGGTTAATTTCTTCTTGTCCTTCAATAAATCTGCCAATTGTTGGGCATGTTCTGGAAGATCGTTCACATGACTCAACATAATATATTCAAACGTAATTCGACGATTCGTTTTTTCCAAATACTCATCTACGGCTTCCATTAACTTCTCAATTGGGAAACTGCGGTTGATACGCATGATCGATGTCCGAACGTCATTATTTGGTGCATGTAAAGAAATCGCTAAATTGACTTGTAGGCCATTATTCGCAAATTCTTTGATTTTTGGTACTAAACCACTTGTTGAAACCGTAATGTGGCGAGCGCCAATTGCCAAGCCTTTTGGATCGTTGATCGTATGTAGGAAATTCATTAAATTATCGTAATTATCAAACGGCTCACCGATTCCCATCACAACAATATGACTTACACGTTCACCTTCGCCACGTTCATCAAAATAATGTTGAACGAGCATGATTTGTGCAACGATCTCTCCAGCTGTTAAATCACGTTGTTTTTTAAGTAAACCACTTGCACAGAAGGTACAGCCGATATTACAACCTACTTGCGTTGTTACACAAACAGACATACCATATTCTTGTCGCATCAAGACTGTTTCGATCATATTTTTGTCAGGTAACTCAAAAAGGTATTTCACTGTGCCATCTTTCGCTTCTTGGATGATTACTTGACGCAATGGATTGATAATAAAGTTTTCTTCCAATAAATCAATGACATCTTTTGATAAATTAGTCATTTCATTAAAGGCCATGACACGTTTGATATAGAGCCATTCCCATACTTGAGTAGCCCGAAACTTTCTTTCGTCATGTTCTATAAACCATGCGATCAGTTCTTCTTTTGTTAAACCATAAATGGACGCTTTTTCCACTAGTTTTCTTCCTCATTTCTTCTAAACATTCGCTTCATACTATAACTTATTGTATCCGATTTGTCCATAAGCTATCTAGTGAATCACAACTATCATCCTTAGCTAACTGATGTACTTTTTTCTCTTAATTCAAAATTTAAAGCCCGAAGAGGATGTGACAAATATAGCACTTTGCGAATAAACGCTTTTGTCTTTCCCCTACGGACTTCTATTTTTATGCTTGGACTAAACGATATACTTTCTTGAAATAAAAGACACGAGCAATTAGATAATATGCAATCTGAATCAAGATAAACATGCCTAAAACTTGCCATCCTGCCATCTGCATTCCTTGATCAAACATATGGTACATTGCGGTCAACGCTACTGCTCCATGAATTACAGAAACAATGATTGGTGTAAAGAACAAGATCCCCACTTGCTGATAAATCATTTTCTTTAATTCTTTTTTTGCTAGACCCATTTTATAAATCATCTTGAATTTTTCTACATCTACATCCATGTCACTATACAATCTGAAGTATAAGAAACTTCCAGCTGAAACAAAGAAGACGATCCCGATAAATACTCCGACAAATAAAATTGGGGCAAACTCATTTGTGATTGACTGTTTTGAAAAAGTTCTTGCCATAAATGACATATTTTTTTCTTGTGTTTTACCAATCGATACTAATTCATCATACCCAACATTTTTTGGCTGCCAAACAGTGGTTATCGTAGTTTCACTATTTTGTAATTGAGTGTCGTCAGGTACTAATACTATCGTACCGTATGCTGAAACTACTCCTGTTTTTGCTGCTTTATTCACTGACAATGTTGCACCATCCGGCAGTTTCACTTCATGTATTGTAGTTTCTTTCATACCAATATCATTACTTGATAATAATTGAACTGCTTGACCTTGTGTTTGAATCGTCGGTTGTTTAGCTAGTTCAGCCAGATGATTGAACTGTGACTCTTTCACAAAACTGACTTGGTCCGTGTTCGTATAGGTTGTTAGTTCACCTTCATCTACTTCGATCCCTTTATCTGCTAATAATTTTGTAAAATCTTGTTTGATTTGTGCTGTCTCATCAGCAGTTCCCGTGATTTGAAATTCATAAGGAACTTGATTCATCGCATTTAAAATCATATTTTGGAAACCATATAACGTTCCGATCGCCGCAAAAGCGACTGTTGAAATAATCGAAACTAAGAAAAATGAGCGTGCATTGTCCTTCATACGAAATGCTAAATCTGAAAATACAACCATATTTGTCTTTTTCCAAAAAATAGATTGTTTCTTTTTCAAACGCTCAATGATCGAAACACTTAACTGATTAAATAAAAAGCGTGTCCCAGTAACTACTAATAAAATTACTGGAATCATAACCATTGGCACCAGCATCCCTTTGACCAATAAAGCTACTGCATAACCTAGTCCAATCAAAACAACGGCCAAAACAGTTTTCAGACGAGAGCTTTTAAGTGTCCCTTTGCCTAATTCACCGGCTTTTAATAATTCCTGTAAGCTTAATTTTGGCAAACGGAATTGAATAAAGAAGGAAATAGCTAAAAATAAAATAGCAAAAGAAATAATTGTTAATCCCAATGCTTGTGTTGGGAAATAAAAACCAAACTTCACATGCATCAATTTATTGCTTAGCCATAAAATTACTTGTGAAAAACCGATTCCTGCAATGGCACCGATAATCGTAGCAAAAAAACCAATAACTAAATTTTCAATAAAAACCATTTTTTTTAATTGCTTAGGACTCATTCCTTGAATCATCAACAGTCCAAATTCTTTTTTCCTAGACTGAATGAAAACGTCCATTGAGTACAGAACAAAGAAAAATGCAAAGCCATAAATGATGATTGCAGCTGCCAACATTCCTATCTGAGCCTTTTGATTTAACCCATTAGCTAAAGCTGGATGAAACGCAAAGACTGTAAACGTGAAGAACACCATTACCGAAAATAGCGTGCTTAGGAAATAAGCCATATACAGATGCTTATTTCTTAAGGTATTTCGAATGACAAATTGACTAAAACTCATTATCGACACCTTCAATCTCAGATAGCTTTATCATAATTTCATCATAAAACATTTTTTGATTGCCATTGTGATGAATTTCATCAACTAATTCTCCATCTTTGATAAAGACGATTCGCTTGCAGTAACTTGCAGCTAGCGGATCATGAGTAACCATTAAGATCGTAGCTTTTTCTTCTTCATTTAATTGCTGTAATAGCTGCATAACATCTTTTGACGATTTTGTATCTAAATTTCCTGTGGGTTCATCGGCTAATAATAATTGCGGTTGATGGATCATTGCACGGGCGACTGCTACACGTTGAGCCTGTCCACCAGAAATTTCTGCAATCCGTTTTTTTAACAAACTAGCAATTCCTAATCGATCAGCTAAAAGGTTTAACTGTTTTTTCATGACCGAGATCTTTTCACCATCTAAAGTTAATGGCAATACAATATTTTCTTCAACTGTTAATGTCGGCATTAAGTTAAAACTTTGGAAAATAAAACCTAACTCTCTCCGTCTAAATTTAGCAATTTCTTCTTGGTTTAACTGATTTGGGTCTTTCCCATTCATTAAAATATGTCCTGAAGTTGGCTGGTCAATCGTTGCTAAAAGATTCAAAAAGGTACTTTTTCCGCTTCCAGATGGTCCCATAATACCAATAAACTCACTATCATTAACGGTTAAATTTAAACCTTTCAATGCTTCATATTTGATTTCTTCTCCATATATTTTAGATAATTTTTCTACTTGTAACATTTTATCTCTCCTTTTCTCTACTTTTTTAGTCTAATATAATTACAATAAACGCACCATAGAAAAAAATAACAGAGTACTTACATTTTTGTAAGTACCCTGTTATTCTTTTAAGATTCGTATTCAATGACATATGGATAAAGCGCTGTATTATAAATTGCTTCGGAAAATTCAACATATTTTCCAGATAAACCAAGTGATTTTCTGATTCTTTTTAGACCATTTTTTTCTGAAGTAGTTAAGATTTCTTGCTCTTCCGCAGTCAATTCAACTGTTTGAAAACTATCTTCAAATTTAATGATTTCGATTCCATGCTGATCCATCAAGCGATATAAAGATTCCTTCTCAAAATCTTCTAAAGGAACATCTGCCATCGCAATTGGCAAATAATAATTAAAATAAATATAAGGTTGATCGTCCAATGTGTATAAACGTGATACTTTTATAGCTTTTTCTCCTAAACAAGCATAGATAGGAGAATCAGGTGATAATGTTACTTCTTCTAAATTCAAGATTTTTTTCGCAACTTTTTGTCCTGAATCATTTAGATATTCTGTAAATGTACCTGCTTTTGATAATTTATTGTATGGTCGGTTACTTAAAACAGTTGTTCCTTTACCGCTTTTTTTCTCAACTAATTCTTCTGATGACAATAATTCAATTGCACGACGGACCGTTATTTTACTTACATCAAACAACTGCTCAAGTTCTGCTTCTGTTGGCAATAAGGTGCCTACAGGATATGTACCATTCATAATATCTGCTTTGATCTGTTCTGCAACATCTAGATACAATACGCTTTTTCTTCTCATATTATCCATCCTTACTTTTTCATTTTACATAGTGTTTTTATTTTCGTTTCGTTTAATGATCCTTGATTTAGATTACTCTAATTCTAATCGTATTTATGATTAAATTCAACTTTCCTTCGGTCCGTTCGTACATTTTTTGGATGCTAGATCAAAAATTATACTTGGAGAATACTTATTTAGTGGAAAAATCAAATGATCGATCAATCAAAAAAAGCGAGTAGGACATAACTCTTTGAGTCACATCCCACTCACTTTTTTACTCTGAACCTTGATCCAATGGGCCTTCTTCTGGTGTAGGCTCAAGAAAAACTTTTCTTGGCTTACTCCCTTCAGAAGGTCCAATTACACCATGTTCTTCTAATTCATCAACTAAACGTGCTGCACGATTATAACCGATTCTAAAGCGTCTTTGTAGTAAAGATATACTAGCCGTTTGCATTTCTACAACTAAAGCTTTTGCTTCTTCATACAATTCATCTTGCGGTGCTTCTCCGCTTGATCCTGTCACTTCTTCTGTTGGCATCATGCTTTCTTGATAATCTGCTTCTTGCTGCTCAGTTACAAAAGCTACGACACGTTCAACTTCATGATCTGAGATAAAGGCTCCTTGAACACGAATCGGTTTATTCTCACCCATTGGTAGGAACAGCATATCACCACGACCTAAAAGCTTTTCAGCACCATTACTGTCAATAATCGTCCGAGAATCCGTTCCACTAGAAACAGCAAAAGCCATCCGCGAAGGAACATTTGCTTTGATGATCCCTGTAATGACATCCACACTCGGACGTTGTGTTGCTAAGATCATATGAATTCCAGCTGCACGCGCCATTTGTGCTAAACGAATGATCGCATCTTCTACTTCATTACTAGCAACCATCATCAAGTCAGCTAACTCATCAACGATAACTACAATAAATGGCAATATGGGACGATTTTCACCATCTTCTAGATTTTTTTGAATCACTAGTTCATTGTATCCAGAAATATTACGAACCCCAGTTGCTGCAAATTTTTCATAACGGAATTCCATTTCTTGTACGACTTTTTGCAACGCTTGCGCGGCTTTCCGCGGATTAGTCACAACCGGTGTCAATAAGTGAGGAATACCATTATAAACGTTCAACTCCACCATTTTCGGATCGATCATCATTAGTTTAACTTCATGAGGCTTTGCTCTCATTAAAATACTAGAAATGATTCCATTGATTGCAACAGACTTCCCACTACCAGTTGATCCGGCAATCAGCAAGTGAGGCATTTTAGCCAAATCAGCTGTCTGGACCATCCCGGAAATATCTCGTCCAAGCGGCACTTCCAGCAATTTATCCGGGTGACTTGGTTGTGCTTCGATAATATCTCTAAATGAAACAGTGCTGACTGTGCTGTTCGGTACTTCGATCCCAATCAAAGATTTCCCTGGAATCGGCGCTTCCATCCGCACATCTTTGGCAGCCAATGCTAAAGCAATATCATCAGTCAAACTCACGACTTTACTGACCTTTACACCAACTGCTGGCTGAATCTCAAACTTCGTTACGGCAGGTCCAAGGCTAGCTTTTACGACTTTTGCATCCACACCAAAGCTTTTGAAGGTTTGCTCTAGTACACCAATATTTTTTTCGATTTTTTGGTATTCTCCACTTTGATCTGCAGATGGAATCGAATCTAATAAAGTTGATGGCGGCAATTCATAATCACGGTCTTCTGCTTCTTCTGAGATTTCAAAATCCAATTCGCCGCCTTCATCCATTTCCGGCTCTGCATCCTGTATTGGTTGTGCCTGTCTAGATTGTGCGGGCTGCATTTCTTCTTGACTTTGAAAACTGTCAATAGGAACTAGGGTTAACTGTTCTGGTTCTTGACTTTCTTTTTCTTCCTGTTTCAAAGCTTCTTGAGCCAATTTTTCACCAGGCGTTAATTCACGTACGTCATTTTTTAAACGTTCTTGAGCCATTTGCTCTATTTTTGCTTGTTTAGCTGCCTGTTTTTCTGCGCGCTTGGCTTCTTTTTCAGCTTGACGTTCTTCACTTTTAGCTGTTAAACCACTAAGTTTTTCCCGAACGATCTGCAATCCATTCATGACTTGTTGAAAATCGAGCATACTCATTAAAAATACACCGATCAATATCAACAATAACGCAATCAGATAACTACCAAACTGAGCCACTAAAAAGAAAGTCAGACTGTACAGTGTGGCTCCAATCATTCCTCCACCGACATTTTGCGCCACAGTACTTGCCTTTAGATCTATTCTAAGAAACTCCCATGTTGTTCCTAGAATATCTGGTGTTTGCGTACCTACATTACGAAACATATACGCATGTAAAATCAATAGAACACCTAAGTAAACGACTACACCACCAATTATTGGTCGGCTCTTTTTGATTGGAAATTCTTTCCCAAAAATAACTAAGGAAAGCCCATAAAGCATAAGTAAAACAGCCGCTATTGAAAATGTATTTCCTATAACTACACGTAAACCATTGGCGATCAATGTGCCAAGAAATCCTAATTTTAAAAGTCCAAATAATCCGAAGAAGATAAAAAAGATACCAAGAAAAATGAAATTAAGATGTTCTTGCTGCTGTTGCTGTTTTTTTGTCTTTTTCTTTTTTGCACTTTTCCTTTTTTGTGCCATGTAACATCCCTCTTTTCAATCAGTACCCATTATACCTAAAAATCGAGCCGAACAAAAGTACCCCCATTGTTTCTTTTAAAATTTTAATGATTTTGAATAGAATCTGCTGGTTAATTGGCGTTCTCACTTGATGTTTTTTTAGGAATGCCAATGCCTGTTATCCCTGAAAGTATCGACAAAATCGGACAGAATAAAATAAAGAAACTAAACGGTGCATAACTCAATGTTGAAACTTGTAATGTACTTGCCATAAACACACCACTTACACCCCAAGGAATCAATGAATTTAATACCGTACCTGAATCTTCTAAAGCTCTAGATAAAACTTCTGGCTCAAGTCCAGCTTTATCATAGCTTTCTTTGAATGCACGTCCAGGAAGAATAATCGAAAGATATTGCTCACCAATCATCACATTAGCTAAAGCGCCACTGAAAACTGTTGCTGCAACAAGACTACCAGTTGACGTCAATTTATGAGCAAGTGGTGCCATCAAGACAGTGATCACATCCATTTTCATCAATAAACCGCCCAATGATAAGGTCAGTAAAATTAGTGAAACTGACCACATCATACTTTGGATCCCACCTCTCGTTAACAAAGCATCAATTTGCTCCATTCCTGTTTCGGACACAAAGCCATTTTCTAAAATCGTACTTAATTGTTTTAAATCAACAGTTTTTATTTGAAACATATACATAATACTTGAAGCTAAAATTGTTACTAATAAAGACGCAATCGCTGGCACTCGTTTAATTGAACATAATACTAATAAAAGAATCGGCAAAATTGCCCACCAGCTAATGGAGAAATTTGCTTGTAAAACTTCTAAAAACTTTTTCGTTTCTAAATCTGTCTGTCCGATCTTTGTTTGAAATCCAATCACCGCATAAAGAATAAATGAAATAACAAAAGCTGGTACTGTCGTCCACATCATATTTCTAATATGTTTGAATAAATCTGCTCCAGCAACCGCTGAGGCTAAATTGGTCGTATCAGAAAGAGGAGACATTTTATCGCCGAATACTGCACCTGAAATAATCGCACCTGCTAATATTGCTGAGTTAAATCCCATTGAGATACCCATTCCCATCAATGCTAAACCAATCGTCGAAACGGTCGTAAAAGCACTTCCGATAGAAATACCGACAACAGCACAACTAACAAATGCTGAGGGTAAAAATATGTTAATACTAATAACTGAAAATCCGGCGTACATCATTGTCGGAATCACACCACTGGCAATCCACACAGCAATCAAGGCACCGATCAAAATGAAAATAATCATTGGAACGATCCCAGTTTTTACCCCTTCAATGATTCCTTCATGAATTTTATCCCAAGAGGCTCCCCGCCATTTACTCCAGCCAATCAACAAGCCTAATGCGCACAAGACTGGAAAAATCGGACTCATACCGACACCAATCACACAAATACTAATAATCAATAATAATGACAAAAATACAATCAATGCTTCTTTAACACTTAATTTTTTATTCATTTACTTTCCCCATTTTTCTTATAAATTAATTTTTAAAACAAAAAAATCCCTGACAATCAGAAATAGACTGTCAGGGACGAATAAACGTCAGAAACAAAAGTTTTATTTTGTCTCCTACGCATAAATACACGCGGTACCACCCATAGTTGAAATTAAACATAATCTCCACTCAAAAGACGCTAACGGATCTCACCCGAATATGATATTATGCTCCAGATTTGTAATTCAAGTCGTTATTTTGGTCAACTTCCATCAGCCGTTGACTTTCTGTCATTTCAAAACAACGCTCTACTGTGAATCCTTCATAGCTTTTGCATATATTAATTTTTAACGGTAAAAATCAAAGCGGCCTTTAGCCAACATTTCTTTGATGCCGCCTGTTTCAAATAACGAACGATCCATGATCACTTTTTTGATAACAGAAGCTGGATACCCTTTGACTTCCATTTTACCAACTTCACCAAAGGCATGGCTGTTCCCAATTGAAGCAACTGAACCTAATGATTTAAAGGTAAACTCTTTCGTTGGTTCCCCTTTTAATTGGGCTTTGATATTTTTCCCGGCGTGCTCACCCATTTTTAGAGAAATTTGCGCAGTTGTTGGATATGGACGGTTTGATTCTTTGTCCATCACAGCTGAGCAATCACCAATGATATAAACATTACTGTGATCTGCATCTGTCAAGTCAGCTTGAACCATCACACGACCACGTTTCGCTGCAAAACCAGAATCGCCAACAACGTGACTTCCACTAACACCTGTTGTCCAGATGATTGTTTTAGCTTTTAGTTCACTTAATTCGTTTGTTTCTTGATTATCTAAATAAACAACGGTATCTTGTTTGATTTCTTTGATCGGTTTTCCAACTAAGAAATTAACGCCCCATTTTTTCAAATGATCGATGCCGTAACCACCAAGTTTTTCACTAAACATTGGCAATAAACGAGTCACCGCTTCAACACAGTATAATTGGATTTTCTCAGGTTCAACACCAGCGATTTCAGCTAGTTTTTTCTTACCTTCATGCAATGAACCTAATAATTCGATCCCAGTAAAACCAGCACCGCAAACAACGATTTTCAAGCAATTTTCGTCTTTGGTTGCTTTATAAGCTTCCATTTGTTCTGTTAAGTGTTGATATACTTTTTCTGAGGTTGGGATATCAACCATTTTTAATGAAAATTCTTCTACACCAGGAATACCGAAAGATTCTGATTCATAGCCTAATGCTACGATCAAATAATCATAAGCGATGGCTTCTTTGTCTTTTAAATGAACGAATTGGTTTTCGCTATCGATTTTCTCTACTCTACCCTGTACAAATGTTGTACAAGCTGTTTTTACAACATCCTTGATTGGATAAGTGATTCTTTCTGATGTTTGGATTCCTGCTGCAACTTCGTGGATATCTGTTGCTTCAAAGTGGTAATCATTTTGATCCACCAATGTGATTTTTATATCATTGTTGCCTTTTTGTAATTCGTGTAGCGCTCTTAAACCGGCATAGCCAGCGCCTAAAATAACGACGTGCTTACTCATTTTTAAAATCCCCTCTTAACCTTTTTATTTATTATTTAAGCCACAATCCTATGGCAAAAAATACAACTTGTGCAAGTGCGCCGACAGCTAATATTCTTACAGCGCAAATAAATGTTTTTGTTTTGACTTGTTCGTTTAAAAATAGCTTCGTTTGTTTCCAAATAAATGGGATAATCAACAAAGTTAATAGCATCGTAATTGGTGTTAAGCCTAAACATACGCTCACAATGATCGAAGCAAATGCAATCACGATCAAACTAACGAACAAACCGATCGATGCTTTTTTACCTAAATAATGCACTAAGGTGAAACGATGATTGGTTTCATCTTCTTCTAAATCACAAATATTATTAGCTAACATCAAATTGGCGATCAAACATGTATTAGGCAATGAAACTAAAAATATACTACCAAGATTGCTCAATGTCCATTGAAAAGAATCAAACGTATTGATATAAACACAAATTAACATAATCATGAAGCCCATAGTAAATCCTGAAAAGAATTCACCTAATGGTAAGCTTGATAGTGGTTTGGGTCCAGAAGAATAAAAGATTCCGATCAAGTAACAATACAATCCTAGCCACAACAAAGGCCAACCAACAACCATGGACAGCCCGATCCCCATTAACGCAGAAATAGCGATCATCCAGATGATCCATCGACGAATCATCGACAAAGACAAATTCTCCCGCCCGATAATATTGGTTTTCTCTTTATAATCATGCCCTTCTTTGGCATGATGGTAATCATTATAATTGTCTAAAATATCAACAGCCATATTGAAAATAAACATCGCAATAAAATAAATAAGTACATACAATAAATGCAAACTTTGATAATGATACCAACTAAAACAAATTCCTAAAAGAAAGGGTAAAACACTGGCTGTCTTTGCTTTTAGCTCTACTAATTCAAAAAATACTTCTCTATTCAAATTATACTCTTCTCTCCTTATAATATTTAGTTTTATGCTCACGGAATAATTTACTTGTGTTTCTTTACCTACTTCGTATACAATCAATAGTATTGAATTACTGAAAGGAATATTGTGTTATGAATGATTTTTGGAAAGAATTTCCTATTATCCAACAACAATTGAATGAAACTTGTGAATTGATCAAACATCAAGTGAAAATACGAAACAAAGAAATTGAAGCAGCTTTGATCGAACTGACTTATTCAGGTGGAAAATTACTACGCCCAGCATTCTTTTTTTTGTTTACTCAAATCGGAGATGAGCAAAAACAAAATCAAAAGCAATTGATCAAGATCGCCGCTTCGATCGAAATTCTGCATATGGCAACGCTTGTACATGACGATATCATTGATGATTCTCCTCTTCGTAGAGGAACTGTTACAATCCAATCTCGCTATGGCAAGGATATTGCTGTTTACACTGGCGATTTATTATTTACAGAATTCTTTGAATTACTTGCTGATACGATGAATGGTTCTGATTTCTTACATACGAACGCAACAGCAATGAAACGATTGCTACTTGGTGAATTAGATCAAATGCATACACGTTATAAAAAGAACATGACTGTTACTGATTACTTACGCAGCGTCAATGGAAAAACGGCTGAGTTGTTTTCTTTAAGCTGTCTTGAAGGTGCTCATTTTGGTCATGCATCTTCTGAAGTCCAACGTTTAGCAAGACGTATTGGTCGCCATATCGGGATTGCTTTTCAAGTGTATGACGATATCTTAGACTATACCGCTGACGTAAAAACGTTGAAAAAACCCGTTTTAGAAGATTTAGCACAAGGTGTCTACACCCTGCCTTTGATCTTTGCGATGCAAAAAGCGCCAGAACGCTTTGCCGTTTATTTAGAAAAAGGCGCTGATATCACAGACGTACAAGCAGCTGAAACAGCTAAACTCGTTCACGAGCTAGGCGGAGTCACTGATGCCAAAGCATTTGCGAAACGTGTCACTGAAAAAGCTTTGACCGATATCGAAAAATTACCTGATTGCTTAGGTAAAGAACAGCTAACTTTACTAACAGAATTATTACTACAACGGTCATTCTAATCTCTTACTCAGTCTTTAAAAGTTTGAGGCAAAGCTCATAGAGTTTTGCCTCAGCTTTTTTATTTTATTCGTAAATAAGTACTTTCGTCAACCAATCAATTCTTGTTCATACCTCGATCAATCGCATATAATTGTTGATAATGTTGATTTGTCGCTAATAACTCTTGCGGTGAACCGCTCATTTCCAATTGACCATCTTCAATAAAAATCACTCGATCCATCATATGAACACCTTGTAGATGATGGGTGATCCAAATAATTGTTTTATCTTTTAACGTATCAAAGAATGTATCTAATAATTGTTGTTCTGTAATCGGATCAAGCCCCGTTGTTGGTTCATCCAGTAAGACAACAGGAGTGTCCTGAAGTAAAATCCGAGCCAAAGCCAAACGATGACGTTCGCCACCAGAAAAACGCAAACCAGCTTCATCAACCATTGTCAATAATCCTTCAGGTAACCCTTCAATCATTTCTTTCAAGCCAACTTTGTCCAGCACTTGCCATACCTCTTCTTCAGAGGCTTCTTCCTGACCGATACGAACATTATTTAAGATCGTTGTTCTGAATAAGTAAGGTGCTTGATGAATCACACCGATTGATTTCGTGATTTGATCACCAAACTCATACGTTGGTATTCCACCTAAAGTAATCGTTCCTTTATCAGGTCGCAAATCACCACGAATCAACGTAGCTAATGTACTTTTTCCTGAACCGCTGCGGCCTAGAATCGCTAGTTTTTCTTTAGCATGGATTGTTAAACTTAGGTCTTCTAAAACATTTTTAGCCGTGTCCTCATAAGAAAATGATAGATCACTAATGTTGATTTCCGTATTTGTGACGATCAACTCTTTTGGCGCTACCTTAGCTTCTTCTGGTTCTGGTAAATCATTCAAACGTTTGATGGAATCTTTATAGATATTTGTTTCTTGCGCTGCATCAGGCAGCGGAGCAAAAGCATCAATCAACGGGAATACCGTCAACGTAAATGCAGCAATCCAATTAGCTGCCCCGCCATGATTCCCAGGAAAACGGACACTCGTCCAAGCTAAAATTGCCACAGTAATAACACCGAAAGCAACTTGCAGCACAAAATCACGAAAACGATTAAAACGTTTAATTTGCTCGTCTAACTGACGTAATTTTGCTTCTTCTTTCTCATAAGAATGAACGAATTCCTGTCCGCGTTGACTAAATACCCAATCAGAAACACCTAAAATATTATCTGTCAGTGTTTTATATAATTCATTTTTAGAAACTTTTTGCTTCTCTTGTCTGGCACCATTCACTAAAACTGAGATCAAAGGCAATAGAAAAATCACGACACCTAACATCAACAGCATACATAAACCAAACCACCATGAAAACAAGCCCAGCCCAATAATAATAAAAATATATAACAACCAAGCGATCACTGTTGGGAAAATCGTACGTAAATACAAATTCTGCAAGTGATTGATATCTTCTGATAATAAACCTAAAATATCACCCGTTTGGTATTTTGATTTAAAGAAAATTGCATCTTTCTCTAAAACCATATAAAGCTTTAAACGTAAGTCAGACGTCATTTTCAAGACCCAATTATGACTAACTAAACGCTCAATATAACGAAATACTGGACGACTGATCCCAAAGGCCCGTGTTAAAACAATTGGAATATAAATCATCAAAATATTTTCTGGAAGTGATGCCGCTCGGCTAATTAAATAACCTGAGTTGAACATCAACGCTCCTGCACTAAAGAAGGTCAAAAAACCTAAAATCAATGCGAGATACAACAAGCCTTTGTACTTTTTCAAAAAAGGTTTGACCCATTGATCTTTTTCGAATAATTCTTTATTCGTTGGGGTATTTTCCATTATTCTGTCCCCCTCATCTGATTCACTAATTTCACATAGTAACCATTTTTCTCAGTCAATTCAGCCAACGTTCCTGCTTCAACCAATTGACCTTTGTCCATCACTAAAATATAATCCATTTCCGCCATCCAATGTAATCTATGAGTAGCAAAAAAGACAAGATGGTCTTCCATCAACGGCAGCATTCTTTGCTTTAATTCAACTTCCGTTTCAATATCTAAGTGAGCAGTTGGTTCATCAAACAATAAAATTCGACGTTCTTGATCTAAAAAGGCTCTAGCAAGCGCTACACGCTGTGCTTGTCCGCCACTTAACATTCTCCCACTTTCACCAATCACAGTGTTTATACCATCACTAAGACCTGCTACAAGCGTTTCTAAGCCTACTAACTGAATAGCAGCTAATACTTGCTCATCTGTTGCGTCTGGTGTATAGAAACGAACATTGTTCGCTAGGGTATCTTGAAAAATATACGGAGACTGTGGAATATAAAGGACTTGTTTCTGCCATTCTTTTTGTAGAAAATGCGGAATCACTTGTCCATCGACTTCGATTTTTGTTGTTTCAGCATCTGGTTCTAAGAAGCCACTCAATACATTAATCAAAGTGGATTTACCCGAACCGCTAGCGCCAATGATCCCGATTTTTTGATAGCCTTTTGCTGCAAAATCCAAGCCTTTTAAAGCAGGTTGCGTTGCTTCTTCATATTGGAAAGTCAATTGGTCAGCTGATAATTCACTCAACACAGTCCAATCCCCCAAAGTAAGACGATCCGTTTCAGTCATTTCTGGTAAATCCAATACAGCTTGAATTGCCTGGAATGAATTTTTTCCATCTAACGTCGCATGATAATCACTGGCAAAATCACGAACTGGCAAGAAGAACTCTGGTGCTAAAATCAACGTCGTCAAAGCTGGAAACAGTAAAATCCCACCTTCTAACAAACTCAAGCCTAAAAATACCGCCACGACAGCTACGGACAATGTTGTAAAAAAGTCCAAAGCAAACGTTGATAAAATTGCGATTTTCAGTGTACTCATCGTCGCTTCTCTAAACCGTTCACTGGTATTATAAATACTACCTGCATATTTTTTGCTTAATCCAAATAACTTTAGCGTATCTAATCCTCGTAACGAATCAATAAAGTGATTCGACAAAATCTGGAATGCTTTATATTGTTTATCCGCTTTACTTTGCGCTGCATAACCCAGAATGATCATAAAAATAATGATCATAGGAAAGACAACTAGTAACACAACACCCGAACGAACATCCAACGTAAACACAAAAATCAAAATAATCCACGGAATAATCATCATATTCATGATTTTCATCAAGATCAAATGCAGATAATTTTCTGCCTGGCTGATTCCTTCAAGTGCCATTGTGATCATATTTCCTGTACCATTTTTTTGAACCACTGTTGGTCCAAGTCGGAACACTTTTTGTAACAAGGCTTCTCTCAATTCACGAGAACGCTCATAACTAAAGGTATCCAACATTTTCTCACGAAGATATGTCACCACATGTCTGCCAGTATAAAACAAAAAGAACACCAAAATATTCAACAGCTGATCATGTAACTGACCACCTTCCCATAACCCAACAACGGCTTTAGCTAAATAAAATGCTTGTCCTATAATAAATACTGCTTGCAGGAAAGAAAAACCTGCAAGCAAGATCATGATATTTTTGATTTTCGGCATTTTTAAGATGGCTTTATCAATCATCCTTCATACCCCACAGCAGCAATTGCTGGATGTTTGATACGTTTTCTAAAGACATAATAAGACCAACCTGTATATGCTAATACAAATGGTAAAATTGTTAATGATAACCATGTCATAGTTTTCAATGTATAAGGAGAACTTGAAGCATCTTTGATCAAGATGTCGTAATAACCTTCACTACCAACCATCACACGTGGGAATAAACCACTGAATAATAAAGCAACTAAAAGAATCAATGTTAAGCCACTAGCAAGAAAAGCCAACATTTCTTTTTTCTTAAAGACACTTACATTGGCAACAACTGTTAATGCAACGATTCCTACTACTAATAATAACGTCACGACGAAATGATTATCAAAGAAATCTGTTTTAAAGTACAACAATGCTGCAAATACAACTAAGCCAACATATAAAATCCAATAGAAGAATGACGCATAATTACGTGCACGTTCTCTGACTGGACCTTCTGTTTTAAGTGCAATGTAGTTCAACCCATGCAAGTAGCACAATAATGACAACGCAACGCCACCTACAACAGAAAATACATTGATGTAATCCGTAAATGTAGCCATCATATTTCCATTCACATCAAGCGGCATTCCTTGAACTAAATCAATGAATAAAACCCCAAAGAAAAATGGAACGATAAAACTACCAATCGATAATGTCCAGTTCCACATTCTACGACGTTTGCCATCTGGCATACGGTGACGGAATTCAAATGAAACCCCACGAATGATCAAACCTACTAAAATAATAAACAAAATCAAGTAAAAACCACTAAACAATGAAGCATACCAGTATGGGAAAGAAGCAAACATCGCCCCACCTGCAGTTAATAACCACACTTCATTACCATCCCAAACCGGTCCAATTGTTTGGATGATCTGTTCTTTTTCTTCTTCATCGTGCGCTAATGTTTGAACCGACATACCCACGCCAAAGTCAAAACCTTCTAAGAAGAAGAAGCCTGAGAATAAAATACCAATCAGTACAAACCAAAGTAATTGCAACGTACTCATTCGCCAAAGACCTCCTTATCAAATGGATCTACATCAGTAGAGTTCGCCTCTGCTAATTTCTTTTCTTCATAATCTGGGCCTTTTTTAAGCTCTACAGTAATCAAGTAAACCATTACTGAACCAAGACCTGCAAAAAGAATAAAGTAAATAATGTTCGATGTTAATAGTGAAGCCACTGATACGTTTGGTGACACGCTATCTTCAATCGTAAATAGACCGTAAACAGTCCAAGGATAACGACCAAGTTCAGTGATCAACCAACCTGTTGTATTTGCTAAGAATGGTGCAAACGTGCATAATGCCACGATCCAAACCATCCAACGTTTTTCATAAAGTGAAGGTTTTTTCTTACGACTAAAGAATAATCCTAAAGCTGAAACTAGAAGCATCAATGCACCAAATCCAGCCATCACTCTAAAGCTCCAGAATAATGTGTTTACTGGTGGATAATAACTTTTATCATCCCCATATTGTTCTTTCAAACGTTCATTGACAGTTTCCATACCATCAACGGAACCAGATAAGCTATTGTAAGAAAGGATACTTAACATATAAGGAATTTGAATCCCAAATACTTGTTTATGTTGGGCTTCATCGGCCCATGCGATCAATGTCCAAGCAGCCGGATCACCAGAATCTTCGTAATCACCTTCCATTGCCGCAAATTTCATTGGTTGATCATTGATCAAGGCTTTCATTTGTAAGTCACCTGTAAATAAAACAGACAATGAACCAAATAAAGCGATCCATAAACCAATACGCATAGATGTTTTGTGGAAATTAATATCACGTTTTTTCAAAATTTGGAACGCAGCAAGACCTGCAACGATCATTCCGCCCATCACAATTGCACCAGACAAAACGTGCGTAAACTCATACCAAACTTTTGGATTCCCAATAACTGCACCAAAGTCGATTAACTCTGCACGGCCATTGTTTAGTGTGTAACCAACTGGATGTTGCATGAAACTGTTTGCTGCTAAAATCCAGAAAGCTGACATCATTGAACCAAATACCACCAACCAAATAAATGTTAAATGCAGTTTAGGATTTACTTTGTCCCAAGTGAAAATCCATAAACCTAAGAAAGTTGATTCTAAAAAGAATGCAAGTAACGCCTCAATTGCTAGCGGAGCGCCAAAAATATCTCCGACAAAGCGTGAATAATCTGACCAGTTCATTCCGAACTGAAACTCTTGAATAATTCCTGTTACGACTCCAACTGCAAAACTTAATAGAAAAATGTTGCCCCAAAATTTCGCCATTTTGCGATAACGTTCATCTTTTTTTACGACATACATCGTTTCCATGACTGCGACTACAAGTGCTAATCCTATTGAAAACGGTACGAAGAAATAATGAAAGACTGTCGTCATTGCAAATTGGAATCTTGCTAATGTTACAATATCAAACATCAATAATCCCCCTTGTTTTTACTGTCTCCACAAAAAGAAAGAAGCTGATTTTATCCAAAATAATTATTCATTTGCACAGTTGGTTGGATCTGCTCAAATGAATCAAAACTACGAATAAAATAAACCTACATCCATATATATGTGTGGAAACTCTTTTTATTAATTTTAGAATGATTCCAATTTAGAGTATACTCCTTTTATTGTAAATTACAAATGTTTCTGCCTGTTTTTCATTAAAATATTCCTTTGTTCTTGGGGAAAAATAAGAAAAGAGGCGTTAGAGAATAGAATATCAAAAAAACACCTCAAATGAAGTGTCATTTGTACCATAACCAATAATTAATCTAATATTCCTTTTTCTAGCATTTCTTATTTCCTACCGATTCATCTAAATTCAATAATTCTATCAAAAGGCTTCCTTGTCATAATCATTAAATAAATTTTCTATCCTTAGTTCATTTTCCAGATTGAGATTTATTTTTTTCTGGAAAATATATGGGTTTGACCGCTTTGTCGGTACCCTATTTTTTGGCATCCTTATAACCTTATTCTTTTTGAAGTGTTTCTCTATTCTAATCTCTGTTGCTACAGTTCTTGCACAACAAAAAAAGGTACCAGCTATTGCCAGATACCATTTTTTTGATAAACTAATACGATTCTCACTCTTTTGGCACATCTTCTAAAAACCATTCTACAACCGAATTGTATTCTCCCGCAAAGGAACCTGGCGAAATTTCAAAAAGAAGACCCGTCTCTTTTGACCAAGTAATCGGCTGTATTGCTGTTTGTATGGTCTCACCTTCTTTTATCAAGACAGATTCATCTAAAGTCATATTATGTTTGTTCCCTTGTTCATCAACAAATAAAAGAGAACCTAATTTATGTGTCATACTTTGCGATTCATTCAGTAATGTCGCAGTTAAACGCCATTGTTTATTGGGACCACGCTCGTCATTAATCATAATTTGTTCAGGATTTTTACGAGGAATTAGCGTACTCCACATAGGTATTTTAGATTTCCCAAAGTCAAAATTAGGGACTGTGACAAACTTTAAAAATCCAGTGACTCGAGCATTTATGATGTGATTTATTTCTTGCTCTTCTTTTTTAACCATATATACTACAGGGTATACCTTTGGTTTTTCTTGTACCCCATTATCTTTCAGTTTAACTGAATAAGCATCTCCGCTTAACATATCCCAAGCCTTTATTGTGACTTTCTTGCTGACCAATTGATCCCAGTCAGTGGATTGTTTTAACTCTCCTACAGTCAAATGAATTTCCTTAGGAGCATCCACAGCTACTGATTCTTTATCATAAAAAGTAGTTGTTTTTTCATCGTACACATTTACAGGAACTGTCACATCCAGTGTTGTGTTAGAATTATCTTTGATTGTAACCACCGCTGTAGAAAAACCAATTTTACTCGTATCTGGCTTTTTCAGCTTGATCATCTCAACATTATCTCCTACAATCTCTTTAAGTAAATCATTCATTTTTTTATCAAATGCATCTCCTTTAGGAACTTTCTGCATTATTGGCTTTGCGTCCAATGGAAGAACATTTATGTTTATATTGACTTTATTTCCTTTGATACCACGATCATTTTTTAAATAAAAATAACCTTTATGTTTTGTTCCTGGTTTGAAATGACCAAAATCAACTATGGCATTCTCTAAATCCACTTTTTCATTAGGTTTAACATCAAAGTTTTTTACAATCGTTTCGTTTTCACTTTCTTCGCTTTTATAAACCAAACTATAAAACTGTCTCTTCGATTCAAGGGCTGTTCCGGATAATTTAGCTTTTCCGTTACTTTGACTCACTGTAAAATTTTGTTCCTTTAAACTTAAAGCTGGAGGAGGCGCAGTGTAATTCAACAACATTGAAAATGAATTTTTGATAGTAATTGTTTCGTCATTTTTTAAATACTTACCTGGATTTTTTTCTGAAATAATATAGTAATCAAATCCGTTCCCCTTCAGCTCCTCACGGCCCTTTACAACCCCTTTTCCTAAAGCATTTGCAGGCGCATATTTTTTCAAATCACTAACTGAATCCCATAAATTCCCACTGCTTCCATAAGAATCTTGCCAATCAGTAAAATCTCCTATATTGTATATTAGCTGAAACTCCTTTCCATCTAAATAAAGGCCTTTTATTGAATATAAATCTTTTAATCCATAATTCACTTGTACACTAGTAGGTCCTAATCCGATTAATTCGCTTACTCCTACCTTTGTATCGACACCACTTTGATTGGTGATAAAATAGGTCTTGTCTACAAAACCATTGCTATCTGTTTCATATAATAATTCAACTATGTATTTTCCATCCACAACAAATTTTAATAACAGGTTCCCGCCTTTTTGATAATAGCTTCTTTGATTACTTGGTACTCTGCTTTCAGCAAATATATCCTTAGCATCTGCTGCATTTTTCGGAAAACTATCAGAAACCAGTAATTTTTCATTAATAATCAATTCACTAGACATTTGATAGGTCATCATAAGTTGATTATTAGCTCTATTTACATATGGTCTAAATCCTAAATCCTGTGATATTTTTAATTGAAAACCATTCCCAAAAGGAAGATTCACATCATTAGAATTTTCTATTTTTTTCCAGCCTTCTTCAGTTAAAACTTTATCAGGAAATACTTCACTTGCATAACCAGTAATAGAGAAGTAACAGGCACTATAAATAATCAGCAATAACATAAACAGCCAGTTTCTCTTTAAAATTACAATCATCTCCAAATTATTTAGTTAAAATATTCTGTTTCATTCTACCGTCTAGAAATCAAACAAACAACAAACCCACTTCTCTTTTTTTGGTCGATAATAGAAATAAAAAAGAGGATATATTCTAAGATACTTAAAATTTCCCCATTCAATTGTACTTGCTGATACGCCATATTATGACAGCATATCCCTCATAAAATTCTATATTTTTTTGCTATAACCAGCAATTCTCTCATTTTGCTTAGCTAAATAAAACAAAAAAACGGTAACTGGATACTTACCAGATACCGTTCAATATATAGCTAAAAAAGTCAAATTACACTACGATTACTCTAACGTTCCTTTTTGCTTTGAATACGCCATAAACTCATAGACTTTTTCGATTTTATTTTGTTTAATTACTTCAATTTTTTCTTCTGACAAGCAGGTGATAATCCCTTGTTTCTGCAATTCTTCAATCATCGCAGTCAATTGATAAAATTCTGTCAACATTTGTTCTTCATTGTTTTCATCTACTCTGGATGGATGATGATCATCAAAACCAAATCTGATTGCTTTTGACAGTGCTTGCTGGATTTCTGCACATTCTTCCATTGCAACTAAAGCTAAATATTCATTTTTTCTCATCTTTATGTTCACCTCATATTTTATACTTGGAAATAATCAACATAAACTGGCACTGCTTCTTCTCGTAATACACCTTTAGCAACTTCAGGTCTATTTGGACTTTTTGCAAAAATCTCTTCGCTGCCGATCATAATATTAAATCCTGCTATCTCAGCTAATTCATCGTGACCTAAACTATAAACCATCCTACCTAAACTACTCCAAACCATCGCTCCAGCACACATACAACATGGTTCACAACTTGTATACAGTGTATAGTCAGATAAGTCTGTTATTTTTTTGCTAGAACAAAAATCGCGAATGATTCCTAATTCAGCATGATAAGTGGGATCACTTTCTGTATGGATTTGGTTTTCACCAGTCAAAACAACTTTATCACCTTTTACAAGTAATGCACCAAATGGCTCATTTCCATGTTTAGCTGCAGCTTTAGCAAGCTCTAGTGCTTGTTTCATAAATTTTGCATCTAAGTGTTCTTGTTCTTTACTAATTCCCATATTTTCCACTCTTTTCTGATTAGTATTTTGTTTAGATTATAGCATGAAAGTAAGTGGTTTCATGCTAACTTATAAATAAAACACTCATCACCAAGTTTCTTGATGGCCAGTGTTCATAGTTAAAAATTAGTCTTGTTTCATCGCCGCTTTCAGAGCTTGTGCTAAGGCGCTCTCTTCGGGTTCTTCTTTTTGGGAATATTTTTTCATTAATTTGCGTTCTTCATGTTTTGTTAATTTCTTACTACGCTCTTTTTTGTCTTGCATTTTTTCAGTGATCGAGCAATATTTACATTTGAAGTATGAACCATTTTTGCCATCAATGATTTCCATTTTTCGGTGGCATTGAGAACAACGATGATTAGATACTTTCGGGTCTTTTCTCCGACGGTAACTACAATCTTTATTAGAACAAACATAGATTTTACCGTCTTTGGTATTTTTCTCACGTAAGTTTGATCCGCAATCTGGACATTTCTTTTGTGTGATTGAAAAATCTTGATATTTGCTTTCGCTTTGTTTGATCTCGTTGACTAATTTTTTCGTATCTTGTTCAATTTCTTTTAGGAAAACTGTGCTGCTTTGTTTGCCTTTGGCGATTGCTTCCAATGTTTTTTCCCATTTTTCTGTTAGTTCAGGTGTTACTAATGATGGATTGACCAACTCAAGTAATTGTTTGCCTTTTGGTGAGACACTCAGCCCGTTGGTCGTGCGCTCCATTAATTCTGATTTGATTAGTTTTTCAATGATTTCTGCACGTGTAGCAGGTGTACCTAAGCTATGTTTTTCCATTAACCCTAGCAATGTTCCTTCGGTCAATGGTTTTGGTGGTGCAGTTAGTTCTTTGTTGATAGTGAAATTTGGTGGAATGATCATGCCTAATTTCCAGTCAACACTTGGTGCTACTTCTTCTTTTTCTTGTTTCCAGCCAGCAACTTCGACTTTACTTTGACGGAAAATAAATTGTTCTTTGTCAAAGCTTACAGTTACTTTTGTTTGTTTTGTACGATGAGATTCAGCAAACATCCCTAAGAAACGAGTCACGATCATGTTGTAGATTTTTTGCTCATCGCCACTTAATTTTTCGTAACGTGGGCGTTGTTCCGTTGGGATCAAAGCATGGTGATCGGTTACTTTTTCGTTTTGGAAGACTTTGGTCAGCTTAACTTGACCTCCGTTTTTGATATACGTTTTGACTTCTGGCGCGAAATCACTGATTGCTTGCAATCTTTCTTTCATCGTCGCTTTCATATCTGTAGTTAAGTATTTACTATCTGTTCTTGGATAGGTTACGATTTTATGGAATTCATAGAGACTTTGAACCAAAGATAACGTTTTCTTGGCTGAAAATTGGTAACGTTGATTGGCTTCTCTTTGAATTTCCGTTAAATCATAAGGCAGAGGTGCTTGTTCTGTTTTACTTTTTTCTTGAATATCGGTTACTTTACCTTTGCCCTCGCTTAGTTTTTTCACAAAAGCTTCTACATCATTACGCTCTTTAAATGCATATGGATTGCTTTGAACCAGTTTGGCCTTTTCTTTTTGAACTTGTAAATCAACTGAAAAATAAGCTTGTGGTCTAAAGCTTTCGATTTTCTTTTCTTGTTGACGGACTAATGATAATGTTGGAGTTTGAACTCGCCCAGCAGATAGGCTATCCTGATACTTCACGGTTAAAGCTCTAGTAACGTTCAAACCGACTAACCAGTCAGCTTTTGCACGAGCCAATGCTGAATAATATAAATTGTCATATTCTTTGGCCGGTCTTAATTTTTTAAAGCCATCTTTAATTGCTTTATCTGTTTGAGAAGAGATCCATAAACGTTTGACTGGCTTATTAAAATGGACATATTCTAAGATCCAACGAGCAACTAGCTCTCCTTCACGTCCAGCATCTGTTGCGATGACCGCTTCTGTAACATCTTTTCTATTTGCTAATTGTTTGATTGCTTTTAATTGATGACCAGTTTTTGGTAATGGTTTGATTCCTAGGTTTTTCGGTACCATCGGCAAAGTTTCCATCTGCCATGATTGCCATTCTTTATTGATATCTTCTGGCATTTTTAATCCTAACAAGTGTCCTAATGCCCAAGTTACGATCACATTTGGTCCTTCATAATAGCTTTTATTTTTTTGATTTGCGCCTAGCACTTTACTTAAATCTTTGGCAACACTAGGTTTTTCAGCAATAATCAGTTGTTTGTTTGCCATTTATTCCACTCGCTTTCTATGTTTCCTTATGTAAATTGAATTGTTTTAAAAAATGTCAATAAGTTGATTTTACCACATTCTCACCATTCTTCACCTCTTTTATTTGAAGCATTTTTATTGAAATGTAAAAGAAAGAGCTTTATACTTACTATTTGTAAGTATAAAATACTACCTAGCAAGGAGAAACTATGATTACTATTGAATTTTTTCACGATGTTATCTGCAGTTTTTGTTTTCCAATGTCTTATCGAATGAGACAAGTTCAAAAAGAATTGCCTGAAATAAACATTATTCACCGCTCTTTCGCGTTAGCTAGAGATGAAGAGGATCATATTCAAATGTTTGGTTCTAGAGAAAATGCGAAAAATGAAATCTTATCTCATTGGGTTCATGCGAATCAAAATGACGATCTTCACCGTTTTAACATTGAAGGAATGAAAAAAGCCGACTTTCCTTTTCCAACATCAATGAATGGCTTACTTGCAGCAAAAGCCGCTAGTGTAGTTGCAGGTGAAGCTGGTTATTGGGACATCTTTGATGCTTTACAAGAAGCATTATTCGTTCATAGTCAAAATATTGATGAGCCCTCTGTCGTTGAATCAGTTGTCAAAAACAGCTCTATTGATTTTCAAGAATGGCAACAAGCCTTCAATAATCCGGCAACTTTAGCATTGGTAGAAGATGATTTTCGAGTAGCAAATGCTTATCAACTTAGTGGAGTACCAGCATTAATCGTAAATGGAAAATATCTGATCAATGGCGCACAGCCTTTGGAACAAATCCTCCAAGCACTTCAAACAATCAAAGAAAAAGAAGAACCCATTATTGAAGTGATTGAAAATAGCGATTCAGAAAATGGCTCTTGCAATATGGAAGATGGTAAATGGGTTTGTAAGGACTAATACAGCTAGGCAAAAAAAAGCGAGTGAACATTAAAAAATGTTTGCTTGCTTTTTTCAAAAAAACGTAAAGATATCTTTACGAAAAAAAGTTAGTTATGCTAAAATAAAGTAAAGATATCTTTACCTAAATAGGAGATTATCATTATGACAGTCCATAATAAGATCAAAGAAATACGTGAAAGTAAAAAGATTCCCCAAATTCAAATGGCCACTGAATTAGGTGTTTCTAGACAAACAATGAATGCGATTGAGAAAACGAAGTATAATCCAAGCTTAGAATTATCTTTAAAAATAGCAAAATATTTTGATATGCATGTAGAAGAAATTTTTAAATTAGAGGAGGAATAACGAATGATGTTTTTGCAAATCATCCCATTATTATTAATAGCGGTCTTTACGTTTAGCTCTATTTTCAACGCTGTTAAAGTGATTGTTCAAGTAAAAAAAGGAAATTTAGATGAACTGGAGAAAAAAATCATTTTAGATTCTTTGGTTTATACCATGATTACCATTTTGATTTTACACCTAATTCAGTTGGTGTTAGGAATCGTAGCTAATCTTAGCCCGTATAAATTTCATTACCGACCAATCATTTCCAGTGGTATTCCCTTCAATAGTGTGATAAGTAACTCACCTGTACATTTTGAAGCTATCATTTTCGATTGTCTTGTTTTTTCATTTATTTACTTTCTTAAAAAAAGAAAATATAGGGATTAAGGAATAAGCATTTTATTCCTTAGTCTCTATATTTTATACAAGACTACTCTTACAACATTTTGGTTTCACACAATCATTATGGCGTTCATGAAAATCATCGCCGCTTTCAAAGGTAACTGCTTGAAGATCTTTCAGCAACGCTAGTCCTTTATATTGTTGCAGATCCTCATCACATTCGTCACACCAACGTTCATCACCGTCAGTCCAAAAAGCAGCTAGATAATTGACTTTTGTATTTATGTATTCATAGGTTGAAGAGAGTTCTTGCCATTTTTTTATGTAGTAACGTTCTGCGTCTTCCAAACAATCAAATGTTTTATTTTCTTCGATATCTTCTTGCCAGTCTTCAAAAAACCACCAAGGCTCATTATCGCCGTACATGGTAACAACTTGGTACATCGATCGATCACTCCAATTCTTTATACAAGAGCTATTCTAGTCACTTAGTATAAAACTTTCAACTTAACTGCTTGTGAAATAGTTTTTGTTTAAACGTTCATTATTTTTATTTTACCATAACTCTTATGTAACAAAAGAAGAAAATTGATTTTCTATTTATTTCATTGCGTATAGAAAAGGCATTTGCTAAAATATGGAAAGAACAGAAAGGAACGTTTGTTAATATGAAAAAACCTGTATTTTGGAACTCAATTGCTATTTATTTACTCTTATATAATAATATTTTACTCATTATTTCATTAATCATGGCGTTAAAAGCTGTGGTTGAAGGAAACGGAACGTTTGGATCGGATGTTTGGTATCAGATTTTTGTTTTCCTTATTTATATCATTGTGATTGCTGGATTAATGACAGGTGGAAAAAAAGGTTATCTATTATCCATACTCTTCATTCCATTTATTTTTATCATGTACTTTTATCCGCCGATGATTGTTAGCATGTTTCCTAAAATGATTATGTTAGCCTTTCGTGTGGTTGAATTGGTTTCAATGGTTTATCTCGTTGTTTCACCAGAATCAAGAGCTTATTTCCGTAACTGTAATCAAAAAAGCGAGTAGGAAAAAATCCTACTCGTTTTTATTTTAGAATTTTTGAACTAAAACTAACTCCTAGCTCAAGTTTTTTTAGATATATTGCAATACTTTTTCTTCTTGATACGCTTGATCGATTAAACCGCCGCCAAGACATTCCATGCCGTCATAAAATACAACCGCTTGTCCCGGAGTGATTGCACGAACTGGTTCTGAAAAAATCACTTTGGCTTTTGTCCCATCATCAGTTAAGATAACTTTGACTGGTATATCATCTTGACGATAGCGGAATTTCGCTGTACATTCAAATTCTTTTGGCATTGGTGTATCAACTGTAAAATGAATCTCACTTGCATCTAAATGCGTCGCATATAATTGTTCATGATGGAAACCTTGTCCAACATATAATGTATTCGTTGTTAAATCTTTGCCAATTACAAACCAAGGTTCTTGTGAGCCTTTGCCGCCACCGATACCTAAGCCTTGACGTTGGCCGATAGTATAATACATCAAACCATCATGTTGTCCTTTGATCTCACCATCTAAAGTCACCATATTCCCTTTTTTGGCAGGTAAATAGTTACTTAAAAATTGTTTAAAATTCTTTTCTCCAATAAAACAGATACCCGTTGAGTCTTTCTTCTTAGCTGTTGCTAAATCAGCTCTTTCAGCAATTGCTCGAACTTCTGGTTTTTCCATACCGCCTAGAGGAAACATTGTTTTTGCTAATTGTGCTTGGGATAATTGACTTAAAAAATAAGTTTGATCTTTATTATTATCGATACCACGCAACATGCGTACTGTGCCGTCTTCTTTTCGTTCTACTTGAGCATAATGCCCCGTTGCGACATAATCTGCACCTAATTGCATTGCATAGTCTAAAAAGGCTTTAAATTTGATTTCTTTGTTACACATCACATCAGGATTAGGCGTGCGGCCTGCGCGATATTCGGCAAGGAAATACTCGAATACACGATCCCAATATTCTTTTTCAAAATTTACCGAATAATAAGGAATCCCTATTTGATCGGCAACTTTTGCTACATCTTTGTAGTCTTCGGTGGCTGTACACACACCATTTTCATCCGTGTCATCCCAATTTTTCATAAAGATACCCACGACATCATAGCCTTGCTCTTTTAAAAGCAACGCCGTAACAGAAGAATCTACACCTCCGCTCATGCCCACAACAACACGAGTTTTGCTGTTATCTGTCATTTGATCACCATCATTTCAATTTAGATTCTGAACTCATCTACGATTTGAAGGTCGTAACTTTTCAGTGATACTTATTATACTAGTATTTTGGAAGAAGTAAAGGTATTAAGAGGAAACAACGGGAACCTTAGTAAATTTTTCTACAGTTTAACATTAAAAAAATAAGACTAGACCTTTTCGATCTTGTCTTATTTTAAGATTTACAAACTAAACTTTCTCCAACACACCACGACTAATCATCCCATCCATCAAGAAATAGAACTTTTCTTGACTCATTGCATGAGACTCATTTTTGAAAATATTCATCGATTTTAAACCATTAGCAGTTGTTACTGACATTTTCAACGTTTTCAAATCTTCAGCGATCGTGATTTTTAATTTAAAGCCTTCTTTACTTTGGGGTGTTGCATCCAACGGACGGATCAATTGAAAGTTACCTGAATTTGTTTCAGTGAAGCCGTTATCTTTTAATGTGTATTTTTTTGCTTGCTCATTTACTTTATAAAATACTGTACAACCTTCTACTGTTGCTTTTTCTTTAAATGCCATTTTTCCACCTCTTTATTTATTGTCTCTTTTATTATAGTAGTTACGCTTTCTTTTTGCTAGTTCTAATTGTTTTTTCTTTCGCTTATTGCTTTATCTTTTGAATTGTTTCAATCAAGATCGTCACAAATCGTTGGATTTGTTCTTCATCATTGCCTAAGCCAAAACTGATTCTGACTGATTCTTTAATAGCTGGATGATTCTTGTCATACATTGCTTCTAACACATGAGACGGTTCTACCGTTCCTGCCGTACAAGCTGAGCCTGTTGAAATTGCAATACCTTGAAGATCTAAATGCATTAATAATAAATCACTTGATACATCTGGAAACCATATATTTAAAATATGAGCCAGTTTATTTTCAGGATTGCCGTTGATTTGATACTCAACTTCTGCTTGATCCAATTGAGCTAAGATCATTTGTTGGAAATTATTGTACTTTTCATGTCTCTTTTCTTTTTCAGCATTAGTCAAAAGTTCAACTGCTTTACCCATTCCAGCAATACCAGCTAGATTTTCAGTTCCTGCTCGACGTTTTTCTTCCTGTTCTCCCCCATGCAAAAATGCAGGCAAAGAAATCCCATCATTTTTATATAAAAAGCCAACGCCCTTTGGTCCATTGATTTTATGAGCCGAAATACTTAATAAATCAATTCCAACTTCATGAGGTAAAATCTGTTCAGAACCATACGCTTGGACAGCATCTGTATGAAAAACTGCTTGATGATTTTTTAACAAGGCACCTATTTCTTTGATCGGCAACAGATTTCCAATTTCATTATTGCCATACATCACAGAAACTAATATTGTATCTTCACGCAATGATTTCTCAACATCGCCAACATCAAGCGTCCCTTTTTCATTAACTGGTAAGTAAGTTACTTCAAATCCCATACCTTCCAGATATTTCATCGTCTCCAAAACAGCCGGATGTTCGATTGCGGTTGTAATTAAATGCATTCCTTGATCTTTTTTGGAAAGAGCCGTTGCAATGATTGCTGTATTATCGCCTTCTGTACCGCCGCTATTGAATATGATTTCATGTGGATTAACGTGCAAACTTGCTGCAATCACTTGTCTAATATCTTCCAACTTTCGATGGGCTTGTCTACCGAATGTATGGATACTGGAAGGATTGCCAAAAGTATTCGCCATTTCATCTGCCATTATCTCAATAACCGCTGGATGCGTTGGCGTTGTTGCTGCATGATCTAAATAAATGGATTCCACTAAACTCGTCCTTTCCAAATCATTTATATTGGAACTAGTTTACCATAACTAGAAGTGTTCCTCAAAGAATGACTTATTTATTTACAAAACGTTTTTCTTTTCGATAAGTATAAATATTTCCATATGTGAAAACTGCGATCGCCAACCAAATAAAGCCAAATGCAATAAATTGATCCATCGAGTAAGGCTCGTGAAATAAGAAAATAGCACACAATAACATTAATGTCGGATTGATGTATTGGATAAAGCCGAGAATAATATACGAAATCCGTTTCGCTGCCTCAGCAAATAGCAACAGTGGAATAGCTGTCACGATTCCAGCACCCATCAATAAAAGATTCGTTGATACTTCATAAGTCATAAAGCCTTGTTTTGAAAAACCAAACAGATAAATCAATGCAACAGGCAAAATAACCAATGTTTCAATCGTCAAACCTGTATGTGAGCTGACTGAAACACCTTTTTTGATTAAACCATAAATACTAAACGAAAATGCCATAATTAAAGAAGCCACAGGAATGACGCCTGTTTGAATAGTCAGAAGAATTACACCTGTTAACGCCAATCCACAAGCAATCATCCCAAAACGACTTAATCGCTCTTTTAAAACAAGTGTTGCCAGTAAAACATTTACCAAAGGATTCATATAATAACCTAAACTAGCTTCCGTCACATGACCTTGGCTAACTGTATAAATAAAGGTAAACCAATTAATAGAAATTAAGATAGATGCACAAATAATAGCAGTTAATTTTCTTTTATTTTTAAAGACACTCTTTACTTCAGTTAAAAACGCTGACCATTTCCCAGTCACTAAAATATAAATAATCATAAATAAAAATGACCAAACGATTCGGTAACACAAGATATCTAAAGGATCGACTGTTGGCAATAATTTCCAATATAAAGGAATGATCCCCCAAAATATATATGCTATAAAACCTAAGATAATACCTTTTTTCTGTTCTTCCATAAGTCCCTCCTAAATATAAACGCACAATGGGCTCGTTCAGTTCCTTTAAAAACAGGAAAACTGCAGATGATATGCTTTATCTCAGCACAGTTCCAGTTTTTTTCAAGAACTTACCCGTGAAGCTAAACAACTAGTTAAAAAAGAAGTCCAGCCGATTCGGCTGCTGGACTTCCTTACTTAACAATACATAAAATTAAATTATTTTTCTTCTAAACGAAACAAAGGACTCATCGGTGTGTTTTCATGGATTCGTTTCACTGCTTCACCCATCAACTCAGCACAAGAAACGATATTTAGCGCTTCTGGTTTGCGATCGTCAGAAATAAAGACTGAATCAGTTACACAAATTTGTTCGATCGGAGATTCATCTAAAGTCGCCTTAGCTCCTTTTGAAAGTAAACCGTGAGACGCACAAGCATAAATACTTTTTGCACCATTTTCTTTTAAAATTTCTGCAGCTGTAGCCAGTGTTCCACCTGTATTTAAAATATCATCTACTAAAATGCAAGTCTTCCCTTTGACTTCCCCAATAACATAACCTGAACGTACACCATCAACCTCATCTTGATCAACGATTGCTAATGTTGCATCTAGATATTCAGACAAGCTTCTTGCTCGCTGCACACCACTATTTTTAGGTGAGACTACAACGATATCTTCTCCAACTAATTGTTGCTGACGATAATTATGAGCAAATAGCGGCATCGTGAATAAATTATCTACAGGAATATCAAAGAAGCCTTGAACTTGAACTGTGTGTAAATCAAGTGTTAATACGCGTGTTGCACCTGCTTCTTCTAATAAATTAGCAACTAATTTTGCAGTGATCGGTTCTCTTGGTTTGGCTGTTCGATCTTGTCTGGCATACCCATAGTAAGGCAATACCACATTGATTGTTTTGGCGCTTGCTCGTTTTAATGCATCAATCATGATCAACAATTCCATTAAATTATCATTCACTGGAAGGTTGGTCGATTGAACAAGAAAAACATGGTCCCCGCGAATACTCTCTTCAATATTGATTTGAATCTCTCCATCACTAAATTGGCGCACCGTACTTTTTCCCAGTTCAGTCCCGACAACTTTAGCAATTTTCTCTGCTAAAGGGCGATTGGCATTCAAACTAAAGATTCGTAATGTTTTATCCTGGTATTTTTGGGTCATGATTTCCTCCGTGATCTAGATATTTTCTTTTCTTATACTTGAAAACTTCATTTTCTATTTTAACATTGATTCATTAAAAAATCATGGATCTTTTTCTTTCTTGTGACAAATGTTTGAAATTCTAACGACTTTTAATAGAAAAAAATGTGTGCTTACAAAATTGTTCGTGAAATCCATTAGGATCAGCTTGCTTTTAGATAGGTAGTGAGTAAAAATAGAAATTAAATAGGAGGTGATCGACTCATGCATCACAAAAAACACCATAAAAAAAGTAATCCTTGGGTACCTGCAGTAGTTATTTTGCTTTTAATCGTTCTTGTCGGATTGGAATCCTATCTGTTATTTTTTTACGATCATGCAAATCCTGCTACTAAAGAAACGGTTCAGACAAAGATCGAAACGCCAGCTCTTACACATGATGCACAACAAGCAGATAATTTTAATCAAGAAGTCCCTCCTTCTTCTGATTTTGCTAAACAAATAAACCAAAAACTAGAGGATAAACGGTTTATCGGAACTGCTTTAGTGATTCAAAATGGACAAATCATTCTCCAAAAAGGCTTTGGTTATGCAAATTTTGCTAAAAGTCAGCCAAATACTTATCAGTCACTTTTTCAAATTGGCTCCATTCAAAAAGCTTTGACAGCCGCGCTTGTGTTACAGCAAGTTCAAGCTCAAAAGCTTTCACTAGATGATACATTGAATCGGTTTTACCCAAGTGTCCAAGACAGTCAAAAAATAACGATCCGGCAATTACTTTCAATGAATTCAGGATTATATCAAAAAATTAAACCTAATATTATGATGTCTGACGATGCTTTTCTTCAATTTGCGATCTCTAATGCAACAATGAGTACTTATGGTCAATATAAATATGATGCAATCAACTACTATCTTTTAGTTGGGATTTTAGAACAATTAACAGGAACATCTTATTGCACCTTATTTAATCAGACCTTTATTCAAAAACTACATTTAAATCACACTTTATTTTATAGTGATTTCTTAAACTCAAATGAAAGAACATACGCATATGAAAGAGTCGAAGGTAAAGATTACGGTTCAGAAATTGCCGATAAACCATTACTTTTCAAACAAGAAATTGGTACTGGCAGCGTTGGCATGACTGTTGGTGATCTATATATATTTTTCTCAACACTTTTGTCAGGAAACATCGTTGACAAAGACACACTCAATTCACTATGGACACCTGAAACACAAGAAAATTATACTGGTGGTATTTATAATTATAAAAACTATATTCGCGGTCACGGAGTCGAAGAAGGTTTTGAACCAAATGCTTATATTTCAAAAGATAAACAAAATGCAGTGCTCCTATTTACAAATCAAAATCCTAAAAATCAAACCTATACGGCGCTTGGTAAAGAAATATTTGATTTGTTAGGTTCCTATTAAAAATAAATAATTACAACACAAAAGGCTAAGATATAACTCTGATAGTTGTATCTTAGCCTTTTTTCACGTATTTTTAGGCAAACCTAAAAAATGGATTGATTTTAATTTTGTTTTATCATATACTAATTTTAAGGCAAACCTAAAAAGGAGGTTTTTTCATGTCTATAAATAATAATAATCTTACAATCAAACATTTAACTGTTAGTTATCAAGGCCACAAAGCCTTAAACGATATTTCTCTACAAATACCTGCAGGAAAAATCACTGGTATCATCGGTCCTAACGGTGCAGGAAAATCCACATTTCTAAAAGGACTTCTAGGATTAATCAAAACAGATTCCAGAACTGTTTTGGCTGGTGAACAATCGATCGATACTCAAAAGAAACGCATCGCTTATGTAGAACAACGCAGTGCATTAGACCTTTCTTTTCCGATTAATGTTATGGAAGTCGTTCTTTTAGGGACCTACCCCAAATTAGGACTTATGAAACGCCCTAAAAAAGAGGAAAAAGAACAAGCATTAACAGCACTTAAAACGGTTCAGCTAGAAGAATTTGCCAAACGTCAAATTGGTGAATTATCTGGTGGACAACTGCAACGGGTATTTATCGCTCGGGTCCTTGCCCAAGAAGCGGATATTATCATTTTGGATGAACCTTTCGTAGGCATCGACATGACCAGTGAAAAAGTGATTATGGATATTCTAAAACAACTAAAAGAAGCTGGAAAAACAATTTTGATCGTTCATCATGATCTGCACAAGGTTGCTCATTACTTTGATGATGTGATCATCCTAAAGAAACAATTGATTGCTTGTGGTCCTGTTGCAACAACATTTACGAACAAAAATATTCAATTAGCTTATGGTGAAACAATGGGTGACATCATTATTAAAGGAGTGGCTGACGCATGATTGCAAATTTTATTGATGGTTTGATTCGGTACCAGTTTTTACAAAACGCTTTGATTACTTCGATCATTGTTGGTTTGGTTTCAGGAATCATTGGCTCATTTATCGTTTTACGGGGAATGTCTTTGATGGGAGATGCGATTTCACATGCAGTCTTGCCTGGCGTGGCAGCTTCTTATATGTTTGGTGTCAATTATATCTTTGGTGCTTCGATATTTGGTATCTTGGCGGCCTTATTGATCGGCTTTATTACACAAAAAAGTCAGTTAAAAAATGATACTGCGATTGGTGTGGTTTTTAGTTCATTTTTCGCTTTAGGAATCATTATGATCTCTTTCGCAAAAAGCTCGACCGATCTTTATCACATTCTCTTTGGAAATGTTTTAGCTGTTCGTGACTCTGATATTTTGATTACTGCAATTGTTGGAATCATTGTTTTGATCTTTGTTGGTCTTTTTTATAAAGAATTACAAATTACCTCTTTTGATCCAACAATGGCGCAAGCTTATGGGCTTAATGTTCAGTTTTTCCATTATGCTTTGATGTTCTTACTAACTTTAGTTGCTGTTTCATCTTTACAAACCGTTGGAACGATTTTAGTGATTGCTATGTTGATCACCCCAGCAGCTACTGCTTATCTATTAACAAATCACTTACCTACCATGATCACTTTAGCTTCCCTTTTTGGAATATTAAGTTCGATCATCGGTTTATTCTTTAGCTATTCTTATAACTTAGCGTCAGGCGCTACTATTGTTTTAACTGCTGCAGCCTTTTTCATTTTAGCATTTCTATTTTCACCTAAAAAAGGACTATTTTTTGTCAATAAACAGAAAACGGAGGAACCGACATTATGAGAAAAAAAATACTTATTATCACAGCTTTAGCTAGTTTATTTCTGCTAGCTGCCTGCCAATCAAAATCAGAAAACAATGCAGATAAAGATAAAATCAATGTCGTTGCTACCAACTCGATTCTTGCCGATATGGTCGATAATGTTGGGAAAGATTTAGTCAACTTACACAGCATTGTCCCAGTTGGCACCGATCCACATGAGTATGAACCTTTACCAGAAGATGTTGCCAAAGCGTCAGAAGCAGATGTTTTATTCTTCAATGGATTGAATTTAGAAACTGGCGGAAACGGCTGGTTCAGTAAGTTGATGGAAACTGCCAAGAAAAAAGAAGATCAAGATTACTTCTCCGTAAGTAAAAAAGTTGAACCAATGTACTTAACAAGTGCCGGTCAAGAAAATGAACAAGATCCTCACGCATGGCTAGACATTCAAAATGGGATCATGTATGTAGAATCTATCAGAGATACTTTAAGTGAAAAAGATCCAAAAAACAAAGAAACTTATGAAAAAAATGCAAAAGAATATATCGAAAAGCTTGCTGCTTTAGACAAAGAAGCCAAAGAAAAATTTGCAGATATTCCAGAAAACAAAAAACTCTTAGTTACTAGTGAAGGTGCCTTTAAATATTTCTCTAAAGCTTATGGATTAACCGCTGCTTACATCTGGGAAATCAATACAGAAAGTCAAGGAACACCTGATCAAATGAAACAAATTATTGATCAGATTCACAAAACAAAAGTTCCAGCACTATTCGTTGAAACAAGTGTAGATAAACGTAGCATGGAAAGAGTCTCAAAAGAAACTAATTTACCAATTTATAGCACAATTTTTACTGATTCTATTGCTAAAAAAGGTGAAGATGGCGATAGTTATTATGCCATGATGAAATGGAATTTAGATAAGATCCACGATGGATTGATGAAATAAATAAAAACAGCTTCTGACATTTCAAAAAATGCCAGAAGCTGTTTTTTATTTTATCATTTCTTCAATATTGATCACACGATCTGTAATATCTACATAAAATTCTTCTTCATGAGAAACGATCACGATCGTCCCTTGAAATTGTTGAATCGCTTGACGTAAACTCTCTTTTGCCGCTACATCGATATGATTCGTTGGTTCATCTAAGAAAATAATATTACTAGAATCCATTGTTAGTTCACAAAGCTTCACCTTCGTCTGCTCTCCTCCACTCAATAAACGTAACTGTTGATTCACTAATTTATCAGGTAATCCGCATTTTGCCAAATAAGTTCGAATTTCTTTAACTGTTTTTTTCGGGAAACAGTCGCTTAAATAGGCTAATGGCGTCAAATAATCATTTTCCCAAGTTAAGTCTTGAGAAAAATAGGCTATTTTAGTGTTTGCTGGATATTGATATTCACCACTGATTGGTTTGATTTTACCTGTTAACGTTTTGATCAATGTAGATTTTCCGATTCCATTAAAGCCTTTGATTGCGACTTTTTCGCCACTATGAACGGATAAATTGATCGGTGCTAATAATGGTTCAGTGTAACCAATCACTAATTCATCTGTGATCAACGCCAAACTTGCAACAATTGGTTGATACGGAAATTGAATCTGTGGTTTCATCAAGCTACCTGGCGGCGCCATGCGTTCCACTCGGTCTAATTGCTTTTGACGACTTTTTGCCATCGTTGCGCGATTTCCTGCTTTGTACTTACGGATATATGCTTCGGCCTTTTCGATTTTTGCTTGTTGGGCGTGGTATTGTTTTAAGTAACTTTCTTTGTTTTGTTCCTTTTGAGCGAAAGATTTTTCCACATTTCCTGTATAACGTGTCAATTTCCCAAATTCAATATCACAAATACAGTTGGTTACTGCGTTTAAGAAGTGGTAATCGTGAGAAACTAAAATAAACGTCCCGCTAAAACTGTTCAAATAATTGATCAACCACTGAATATGCGTATCATCTAAATAGTTTGTTGGTTCATCTAGTAGTAAAACGTCAGGTTCTTCTAAAAGAAGTTTGGCTAAAATCACTTTAGATCGTTGGCCGCCACTCAATTCATTCATTGGTCGATCTAATCCAATTGCTTCAATTCCTAAACCATTGGCAAGATCATTAATGATCGTATCAATTTGATAAAAATCACTTTCATCTAGCTGCGTTTGTAAGTTTCCTGCTCGTTCTAATAATTTTTCTTCACCAGTCTCACCAAATTCCGTGTATAAATCATTGATTTTTTCTTCGATTTCATAAAGTGGTTTGTAGGCTTGATGTAAGAACTCGCTGATCGTACTGTTACCAATCACTTCCACATATTGATCTAGATAACCAATTTTCGTATTGTTTTGCCAAGTGATCGTCCCATCATCTGCTAATATTTCTCCTGTCAAAATCTTGACTAAGGTTGATTTTCCTACGCCGTTTTGACCTGTTAATCCCATATGATCTCCCTTATTGACCCGAAGAGATGCATCTTCATAAAGAATTTTTTCACCAAAACGCTGGGTTAGGTGCTCGATTGTTAGTAAACTCATATTTCTTCCTCTTTTCTATTCGCTTCATTGTTTGTAAATTGTATTAAGTACTTGTTTGTCTGTTCAGTAACTTAAGTTGCTTTAGACAACGATTCCGTACGTTTTATTAGAAAGGCTTTCTTTTTCAAAATAAAAAACAAGTGATCAAATAGGCTCTCCTATCTTATCCCTTGTTTTATCAACAAAGGACAACGCACGAAACACGTTGTCCTTTAATCAGCGTTATAAAATCATGATCATCGTCAAAAGCAACACTAAATAAGACTATCGCTTAGTCTCAAAAATTCAGTATTTATTTAGACGATGAAGCATTCATTTTATTAGGCTCCACAACAATGCTTCATCACATTCATTTGTCGGGAGCTGCTTCTTTTCACAAATTTATCTGAAAGAAAAAACATTCTTAATCACCTTTCTTTACAAAAATAGTTTAACATAATTGTTTTGAAAAGCAAGAATATTGAGGATGGGACAGAAGTGTTTATTCGTAGTTAGTGTGTGAAAAAAAAGTGCTTTTTACTTTTGTCTCACACACTTTTTTCAACGATATGTTGTATTGTTTTACTTGTATCTTTGGTCAGTTCTTTTAAAAATGCTGGTCTTATATCCGCTTGAGGAAGTTTTTCAAAAGATAACCAATGCAATTGTTCCTGCTCGTCAAATTCATTATGCGAATGGCACAAAACTGTGTTGTTTTGAAGTTCTACATAATAATAAAATGAAATTTCGTGATAGACTTCTCCGGTTAACTCAGATGTAAAAAAATTTTCATGAATAAAACCTAACGTCTTCTCTCCAATCTGACTACCTGTTTCTTCTAAAACTTCTCTTTCAATAGCATCATCCAGCGCTTCATGCATTTTTACTCGACCACCGACAAAATAAAAGTATGGTTCTTTTGAATTAGACACTACTAATAGCCCTAAGTCACTAATAATAATCGCACCTACACGATAATTGAATCTGCCTTTTTTTGTTTGAAATGTACAATCCATTTTTCCAACTCCTTATCTGTATCCTTTTTTTTATTATAAATGACCTTTCTCCTCTTACCAAGTGGAAATCAAAAAGCATAATTATTAAAGTCTACTACACTTCAATAATTATACTTTTATAAATTACGATTCAATTGAATTCAAATACGTCAGTGCATAACGCACATGAAATTCTGTTGCCAACGCTAATCCAGCTTCATCAATATCAAATTTTTCATGGTGATGACCGTATTGCGTGTCTGGATTATCTAAATTTCTAGTGCCAACTCGACCATAAACACCAGGTGCTTTAAGTAAGAAATCTGCAAAATCATCTGCACCCAAACTCTTAGTATAATCTGTGACGACATTTTCACTTCCAACAATTTCTGCGGCTACTTTTTGAGCCAATTCTGTTGCCGTATCATCATTGATCAGCGGACCTGCCGCATCATGAATATGAAATGAGGCAATTTTAGTGCGATGAGCTTCAGCAATTTGCCGGGAAATTTCTTCTACACGCTTTAAAACAAAGGCTCGCGTTTCATGACTGAATGCTCGAACTGTTCCTTCGATTTTTGCATGGTTAGCTACGATATTATATCTGGTTCCAGCATCAAGTACACCGATTCCAACGACAACAGGATCTAGAGGACTGACTTCTCGTGCTGCTATTTTCTGCAACTCAACCACAATACTTGCCGCCGCTAAAACCGCATCCCGTCCAACATTCGGCTGAGCTACATGACTGCTCAATCCTTCAACTTCAATTTTAAAGATATCACAAGATGCATTTGTTGCGCCTTTCGTTGCTACTAACTTACCGATCGGTACATTTGAATCTAAATGAATGCCAAAAACCTGATCAATATTTTCTACAAAACCACCGTCTACAAATTGACAAGCTCCAGCTCCGATTTCTTCTGCAGGTTGAAATGCTAATTTGATCGTACCAGCAAAATCAGCTTCGTGATTTTTTAAAACTTTAGCGGCTCCTAACAATGCTGCTGCATGTCCATCGTGTCCGCAAGCATGATTTAAACCTGGATGTTTAGATTGGTACTCTTTTCCCGTTGCATCTTCTAATTCCAAAGCATCGATATCTGCTCTTAAAATAATATTTTTCCCCGATCCTTTTTTACCTTCGATAGTTGCTAAAACACCCGTTTCACCGACTTCTTCAAATGGGATCGCTAACTTATTCAACTCTTCTTTGATTCGTTTGATCGTTTCAAATTCTTTTAAACTAGCTTCGGGATATTGATGAAAATGACGTCTTAATGCAATCACGTCATTTGAATTTTGCTGAATTTCTTCTTGAATCGATTGTTTTGTTAATGTAGTCATTTTAGTAGCCTCCTTTTATTTTCTGCCAAATGTTTCCCACGCTGGAACGCTTGAACCTTTTGATGTCTCTTCGATAACCTTTTTCGTTGCTTCTTGTTGATACGTGTCGACTACTTTATTGTATGTTTTATTCTCTTCATCAGCCTTACGAGCAACAATGATATTAACATAAGGTTTAGATGTTTCGTCCACTGGTTCTAAGAAAATCGCATCTTTGGCTGGGACAAAACCAGCATCTACAGCCATTCCACTATTGATCACAGAGGCATCGATATCTTGAAGTGCTCTGGCTGTTTGGGAAGCGTCTAATTCTGTGATTTTTAAGTTTAATTTATTTTCTTTAACATCACTTACTGTTGGTGTTTGCTTCTTAGCTGGATCTACTTTGATCAGCCCAGCACTTTGTAAGAGTAACAACGCGCGTCCACCATTTGTTGCATCATTCGGTATTGCGATTTCAGCACCATTCTTCAGTTCTTTAACATCTTTGATTTTAGATGAATAAATCCCTAATGGCGCACTGACCGTATTACCGATCGAAACAAGATCCGTTTTGTGTTCTTCATTATAGTTATCTAAAAAAATCTGATGCTGGAATGAATTTAAATCGATTTCTTTTTCAGCTAAAGCTGCATTTGGTTGTGTATAATCGGAAAATTCAACTAGTTGAAGATCAATTCCATCATCTTTCAAACGTTCTTTAACCGATTCTAATACTTCATTATTGGCGCCAACTACTCCTAATTTTACGACTTCATTCTTTTCACTTTTAGCACTTCCAGCAGAACATCCAGCTAATACAAACCCAATTGTTAAGGCTAATCCGATAATTTTGATTGTTTTTTTCATTTATATTTCCTCTTTTCGTTTTTTTAATGTGATGTTTTTTTGATCAATGTGTTACTAATAAACTGGCTAGCAAAAACTAAAACTAAGATAATCAAGGTTGCAACGATCGTTACATCTGTCTGAAATCGATTATAGCCTCTTGTAATCGCTAAGTTCCCTAAACCACCAGCACCAATTGCACCAGCCATTGCGGTTAAACCAATTAAGTTGATGATCGTAACAGATGAAACACGAATAATACTTGGCAATCCTTCAACTAAATATACTCTAAAAATAATTCCTAAAGGACTTGTTCCCATTGATTCCGCTGCCTCGATCACACCTGGATCAACTTCTAATAAGGCGTTCTCGATTTGGCGTGCAAAAAATGGAATTACTCCTATCACCAGCGGCACTAAAGCAGCCGTTGTGCCAATCGTTGTTCCTGTTAAAAAACGAGTGATCGGCTGAATCAGCGCCAGCATGATGATAAAAGGAATGGATCTACAAACATTAATGATTTTTTCTAAAATATTGTAAATAATACTATTTTTTAAAATCCCTTCTGGTCCTATAGCAACCATAATAACGCCAAGCAATGTTCCAAGAATTCCAGCGATGATCGCTGTCCAAAAAACCATATAAAGTGTTTCAATCGTGCTATTGAAAAATTCCTGTTTTAATTGTAGAACATTTGGAAAATAATTTTGTAAAAATCCCTGCATTTATTCCACTCCTCTTCTTATTTTGTTTAGATAACATGTAATGGTACGACCGTCTTATCTGGTTTACTTATTTTTAAAACGTTTATTTTTACTCCTTGTTTTTGCAAAAAGTCTAAGGCTTTTTCTCGTTGATGTTCTTCTCCTGAAAGAATCACGATTAAATTACCGATTGGTACTTGCTGTAAAATTTCAACATTTCCATATAAGATATTCGTAACAACGTGATATTTGCTGTATAACTGAGCAATCAGAGGCTCACTTGTTTGCTCCCCTACATAAGAGATTTCTACTAACACTTCATTTCCACCTAAATCAGACAAACTAGGATGTTGAATAATTGTCTCTAACGCTTGATCAATATGTGTTGCCGTCCGAATAAAGTCCTTCGTCAAGGCTTCTTGCGGCTGACTGAAAATCGAAACAATATCATTTTGTTCGATTACCTGTCCATCTTCCATCACGGCTACTTTATTACAAATTTCTTTAACGACCTGCATTTCATGAGTAATCAAGACAATAGTTAATCCTAGTTCTTTATTTAATTTTTTTAGTAAATCCAAAATTTGGATGGTTGTTTTCGGATCTAATGCACTAGTTGCTTCATCACACAATAATATTTCTGGATCATTTGCTAACGCTCTGGCAATTGCAACACGTTGCTTTTGACCACCTGATAATTGGCTTGGATAGGCATCTTTTTTATCTGAAAGGCCTACAAGATCAAGCAGCTTTTCAATTTTTTCTCTTCTCTGCTCTTTTTTTAATCCAGAATATTTTAGTGAAAAATCGACATTCTCGAAAATTGAGCGTTCTTTCATTAAATTGAAGTGCTGGAAAATCATTCCGATTTTTTTACGCTGTGCTCTTAGTTCTTTTGAAGAAAAACCAAGAATATTTTTGTTGTTGATAATGACTTCACCTGATGTTGGTCGCTGTAGTAAATTAATGACTCTAACTAAAGTACTTTTTCCAGCGCCAGAATAACCCACGATGCCAAATACATCTTCTTTTTCAATTGTTATAGAAACATCCTTTACTGCATCGATTTGTTGTTTTTTTTGAAAAAAGGTGACATCTATATTTTTTAATTCAATCATTTTGGTTCCTCCTGTAATTCTTTTGGTATAAACCAGTAATTTCCTTGGTTATGTTCTTCCAGATATTTTTTGAATTCAACTGAGCGATAGGCTTTAACGACATCTTGCGCCCATTTGCTGTCTTTATTTTTTTCATCTACCGTGGCAACCAATTCATATTCTTTTAAGACATCTTCAGAAAGTAAACTGTCTTTAGGTTCGAGTTTTGCGCTGTAAACAATACTTCCTGGGATCACTGCATAATCCAAATCAGCTAGACTTCTAGGAATTTGAGCCGATGACATTTGTATAAGTTCTAAATTTTTTGGATTACTCTCAATATCTTCTTTGGTTGCTTTTATGGGATCGATTCCTGTTTTCAATTTGATCCAACCAGCCTTTTGCAAAAGGTTGAAGGCTCGCGCCGTATTTGAAGCATCGTCTGGAATACCGATTTTATCTCCAGCTTTCACCTCAGCCAATTTACTTCTTTTTCCAGGAAATAGCCCTGCTGGAACAGTTGGAATCGGAGTGATACCAATTAAGTAAGTGCCTTTATTTTCATTAAAGTTAGTTAGATATGCTGTGTGTTGATCAACATTTAAATCAATGGCACCTTCAGTTAATGCTACATCTGCTTGGATCAATTCTGTAAATTCAGTTTGCTTTATTTGATAACCATCTTTTTCCAAAATGGGTTTGACTGCTTCTATAAATAATTCGCTATAAGGACCAGGCGATGTCCCAACTCGAATGACTTTCGTCTCTTTTTCTTTATCTGAGGCAGCCTTGTCATTGTTAGCACAAGCTGTAATTCCAATAACTCCTGCTACTATCAACGTTATACCTAATAACTTTTTCTTCATAAACCATCCCTCCATTATCATTATTTATAAAAAGAAAAAAGCATCCTCAAATGCATAAAATTATACATTTGAGGACGCTTTTGCGTGCTACCACCTCTATTTGGCATCTATTCACATAGATACCCTCGTCAAGTACGTCGATCAATTATCGATTATACTCTAGCACTATAACGGGTGCATCCGTCGCTGTCTTATGAATTACTCACTCGAAGCGCTGCTCAATGGCCATTTTCCAGATTTCGTTTACCGCTTGTTTTCAGCTACCCAAGCTCTCTGTTAGATATCGTTTCATCCGTACTTTCCATCTCATTGCTTTATTTATTTAATTGTTTGAAGAATCAATGCTTCCTTCGCTCGTCTCATACTGTTCACTATTTCATTATGAATATAAAAATAGCCCTCTACCAGCTTATGCTAGTAAAGGGCGAATAATCGCGGTACCACCTTTGTTTTAAAGTAATTCATGATTACTTTTCTTAGACCAAGTCTTATAACTTGTCGCTTTGATAACGGGTGCTTTCCCGAAGCTGCTTACTTATCAACAGCTTATCCTCGTGAGGCCATCTTCAACTCTTATGCGCTTATCTCTTTTCACCAACCGAGACTCTCTTGTAAAGCACGTCCAAATTTACTCTTCTCTTCAACGGACTGTTATTCTTTTGTTGTTACGTTGTATATTACTAGAAAATAAATTCCCTGTCAAACTTTTTTTTAATTTTATTTTAATCAGTGATTTTTTTAGCGGAACTTATTAGGTATTACCTTAACTTATTATCACCTCGAAAAATTATTGACAAACCTTACCATCTACGGTAATCTGTTATCTGTATTACTAATCTTGCCGCCTTAGCTCAGCTGGTAGAGCACCACCATGGTAAGGTGGGGGTCGACGGTTCGAATCCGTCAGGTGGCTTACTAGATAATAGGCTGAACAGAAGCTTATTATCAAAGAATTGTTTCTGATTTTACCATTTATTCATTCCTAGTGTTTGAGATAAAAGTGATGTTTACTTTTATCTCAAACACTTTTTTTACTTAAGATAGTAATTTGGATTAACTTGTCAGACTTTCTTTTTAAAATATCCGAAAACAAGTATACTAATAATCAAGGAGGTTAACAATACATGTCTAATCATAAAAATCTGACTCTAACGTTTTATAACAAAGCTGATTTTCAACTTTACTATGAATTAACCAAAGATATTAGAGTCATGCGTTATATCACTGAAAAACAAGAATCTGAAACGGAAGCTGTTGAAAATTTCAAAAAAATTCTAACCTACAATTCAGAATACAGTGATCAAACTGGCTACTACAAAATCTTTGATAAAAAAACATATATCGGCTTTGGAAAACTATCTTGGGATGAAGAAGATAAAATCGAAATCGGTTACATGATAGCGCCCGAACATTGGGGAAAAGGATATGCAAATCAAGTTATTGCTGATCTAATGGACTTGATAAAACATTCAAAAATATTATCTCGATCCACCATTTATGCAATTATCGACCCGAATAATGGTGCCTCCAAACACCTATTAGAAAAATATGATTTTGTTTCCGTTTGGCAAGGAATCGAAGATGGTTTGCCTTCTGAACATTTAGTTTGGCAGCCTTAATTTTTTCTGATTATTTCTTGATTCTCTAAAATAAAAAAGATGAGGTTATGATGCAACTACTTAAGTCGCGTCTCAACCTCATCCATTTATTGGGTCAACTTGATTGGATTATTTTCCTGTAATCGAATCCCAAAGTCCACTGAAAAATCCTTTAATATTCTCCCATAGACCTTTAGACTTTTCTTGAATTTGCTCCTTCGTTTTAGACAAATCTAATTGTCCAACGAAGTCTTCAAAAATATTTTTATCCTTCATATCACTCATTAATGTCGTTAATTCCTTAACTTGATCTGACGTCATCACATCTTTGATTCCTTGGCTTTGTAGCGCACTTTCAACGGTTTGTTGGATGTCTTCTTGAGTCAATTTTTGCCCATCTGCAGTCTTTACAGCTAATTCTTTTTTCGCTTGTTCTTGGGCTGCATTTAAAGCTTTATCGGAATAACCATTTTTTTCTTTGTTTTCTTCTGTGATTTTAGATAGTACGTCCATTTCGTCTTGAGCAACGCCTACACGATCTCGATTGATGATTCCACCAGATTCTTCGACGATTTTATAAACGCCTGCTAACGCTCCTGAACCATCGATTGGCACAGCTGAAGCAACAGTCAGCTTAGCATCTGAAATTCCGGCTGTTAGGGCTGCATTTTGATATTGGGCTTCTGTAATTTTCGTGATATTTTTAGGCGTGGCAATATCTACGGAAATCCCTGAACCTTTTTTCTGCGTTTCCATTCGAACAGAGCTATAAACCGCCCATTCTGGTGTAAAGCCACCATCAGGAATAAAACTCATCAAATCTTTTCCTGTCGTTGTGTATTGGGGTGTTTCACCTTTAATTCCTAATTCTTTTAACGTAAAGTCCTTTTGCTCTTGAGTTAGTGCATTTCCTAACGCAACTGCATTGATTTGTAGATTTTGCTCAGAGCTTTGAGTTGTTTCTGTATTACTAGAACTTATTGAAGTACTTGACGCTGTGCTACCTTGCGTTGTTGCTAATGCTGTTTTTCCAGTGTATAAACTAGTAGAGATCAACAGTAATGCCATCGCTACAGTGAGTTTTTTTTGTTTGTTTTTCATAGAAGCCTCCTAAAAGATTTACTAGTTCCTTACTATACAACAATAGTTTTAGTTATTTCTTAAGATGAATCAGGTTTAAGAAATTTTTATTGATTTCTTTTAACACTATCATTCTACCACCTTCTTAAGATTTGCATCTTCTAAAAAGCATTAACTTATTTTTTCAAAAAGTATCTCAAACAACTTACTCCGCTCAACAATAGAAAAATCAATAAAATCCCTAAAGCAAATTGTGAGCCAATAACCGTGCTTGCTTCATAAGTTCGACCTTCGACGTTTTGAGCAACTCCAATGATAACAGCAACTAAAGATGTTGCCAGTGCTCCTGAAAACTGTTGTAGTGTATTAAAAACAGCATTAGCATCTCCTTGCAATTTATCTGGCACGGCATTCATTCCAGTAGTCATCATATTGCTATAGGAAATACCGATCCCAATCATATAAAATACATGACAAGCAATCAAACCTGCTACTGGGCTTATACCTAGCATTAACAACAACAATGTCCATCCAATTGTCGTTATTGCTAAACCAATCAAAATCGGCTTTTTCGCACCGACTTTATCGAGTAATTTACCTGACAATGGGGAAAGAACTGCACCAACAATCGCGCCTGGCAACATTGCTAGACCTGAAACAAAAGCACTTTGACCCTTGACGATTTGGATAAAGTTCGGCAATACAAATGATGCACCTAAAAGTAAAAACTGATAGATCAAAAAACTAAATAAAAATAACCGAAAACTTGGATTTTTCAATACCGATAATTGGATCAATGGCTGTGCAGAAGTGACTGACCGTTTATAAAATAAGATGAACCCACAAATACCAACCAGTAAATATAACCAGCTTAACGGTTTGCCTAACATACTTAAAAAAATCAAAAATCCACTAAACAACAAAACTAAACCTAAAACACTAAGCACATCTAACGAACCTGTTTTCTTTATTTTTTGATTCGGAATTGCATATAGTCCAATTCCTAATGTGACAATTAAGATCGGAATCAAAAATAAAAAGATATAATGCCAAGAAAAACTAGTTGTCAGCAAACCGCCATACGTTGGACCAATGGCTGGTGCAATTGATGTCGTCAACGTTCCAAGTCCCATCATCGTTCCTCTTTTAGCTAAAGGTGCATAGGTCAAAATGATGTGAAACATCAACGGCAAAGCAATTCCCGTTGCCACACCTTGGAAAACTCGTCCGACTAATAAAATCGCAAATGAAGGTGCCACAAAATCAATAACGATTCCTAACAGAAAAATTATATTCGAAAAAACAAACAGATTACGCAAGCTAAAATTTTTATGCAAATACGTTGATAAAGGAACAACAATCGAAATCATCAAGAGATAAATGGTCGTCACCCATTGTACACTTGCAGTCGATACCTGATATTGATCGATCAAAACGGGAAACGTCACGTTCATTGCCGTTTCTATCAGTACCCCTGTGAACGACATCACTCCAGTTGCTAAAACGGCTAATAATAAATGCATTTCTTTCTTTTTTTCCATGAAATCACCTCTTGTTAGTTTACACAAAAAAAGAGACACCTTCTAAATAGAAGTCGCCTCTTTTTCGACATATCTAAAATAAAGACATGCTTCTGTACGATTTTATGTTTTGTATATTAACATTAGTTTTCCTTATAGTCAAGAATTAGCTCATTCTTTTTCTATTCAACGTTAAAAAAATTCTAGAATAATAACATAAAATCTATATTTATTCCGTCTTGATCATTTTAGACACGATCTAAAATCGAAGCAAATTCATCCCCTTTAGTTTTCCACTATTTTTTTTACCTCTTGGATTGTCAGTGGTTTATCTGGCGTCCATTGGGCTTTTCTTTTTTGTTTTCCATCAATATAAAGTGCAATTGTCGGTGTGTATTTAACCTCATACTTTTCCTTAAACATTGCCCATTCTTTGTCTGATTTTCGTAAAGCTGCCACATTCAAATAAACTAATTTATTTTTTATCTCCTTGTTTTGGTTTAAATAATTTAAAAGTAACAAATCAAATAAATTACAATCAATACAGTCTGGTCTTCCTATATATACGAGCACTTCATCTTTTGCTGCTACTTTATTTTCAAAATGCTCAGGTGTGATAGAATCTAATTGTCCAAATATGTCAACTGACTGTTCTAACTCGTTTAATTGCTCTTCGTTCTTTTGACTTGTCAGCATTGCTTGATTGTATTTGTAATATGTAAAAGCCCAGCACAAGGATATGAAAACTATGATTGCTCCCGCTATCAGTTTATTTTTTTTCATTCGTCACTCTCCATGAACTGTTTGAAATCTTTTAACTCCTTGATTCCATCTGTTTTTTCAGTCATCTTTCCATCAACTATTTTAAAAAAAGTTGGTACTGTCACAATATCATATTTTGTAAGAAAATTTTCATCTACATTTTCTGGTTCACTTAAATCAATGCCTTTTACATTATACTTTTTTAAGTTATTATCTTGAAGTTTTCGAGCAAGCTTTTTACAAGAAATACAGTCTGTCTTATAAAAATAAACAACTGTATCTTCCTTTTTATCCATTATTTGTTTTAAATCTTTCATTGAAATCTCTTCATAAAAAGTTTCTAGCTGACTCAATTTTTGTTTTAAGGTAAATAACAAGCCAATCGTACAAGAGATAAACAATAATACAACTATCTTTTTTTTCATCTTCTATAATTGGCAAAGCAGTTAAATCACCACTGCTCTGCCACCTTTCTTTTTAAGTTTAAATTAATTACACTCTACGTTAATGCTAAACCCTGTTTCTGCCCAACCCCAGTTTCCTGTAAATTTTTTTCCTTGATATAGTAAACACCAAATGGCTAGAGCGGTTCCAATCGCAAAAGCTAAGCTTAGTAAAACTGCTACAAACACCAAAAACCATGCATCGTACTGTACAATTTTTTCATCTAATTTCCGAACTACATTCTCTTTCAACGACAAAACTACACTTGCTGACTGCATTACAACATTATTCATTCTTTTTCCTACTTTCTTTTTATTTTTTTTATCAACACTTTGAAAATGACCTTGCCATCTCCAAAGATTGGTAACAGGTTTATAATGTGAAATCCGTACAAGAAACTCAAACTTCTTAGCAATACATTATTGTCAAATAAAGATAAACTATAGAAAATAAAACTAACTACCAAACACGAACCAGGACCAAGGAACGCCACCCATAATTGATTATTGTCAGAAAGTTGACTACTATCAATTTTTAATGAAAATCGAAAGCATGTTACTTGAATTTCCATGCATTTAGCTCCCGCTTTTCGTGCTCCTAAGACATGCATATATTCATGCAAGAAAGTCGAAAAAATCACTCCTATAAAGAATAATGTAAAACAACTACTTGTGAACTTAATCAACTCTATATCCCAATAATATAGCCCTATTCCTATCATAATTAACGAGTTTACAGTTACAAAAGCTATTAATAAACGAAAATATTTAATCACTATCAATCCAAAGGTCAGTGGCTTTAATTCATCAATTTTAAAAATCATTCGTCAATCTTTTTTTTCGTTCAAGTAAAACTTTGTAGGTAACCTGACTAAAATATAAGATTGCAAACAGTGCTAAAATAACTATGATTAAGGGCTGATAATTTTGTGTTAAGCCAAAACTCATTATTGTTTTTCCAAAAGAATCAGTCACACTTTTAAAAAATAACGTATTGAAAAATATTTTTCTTGTTCCATCATTAGAACTGCTAAATAAAACAATCAAGAAATTCACTGTCATTAAAACAGCCGTGAGAATTATCGAACCCATCAAGCTATTTATTGCTATTTTAATTTTTTCCATGTCTAATATCCTCCTGCAATTTTTTTAATCCGTTTAAACTATAGTAAATTGTTATTATGATTAGCAGTAACATTATCAATCCGTTGACAATCGCTGACCAATTAAAGATCAGCAAAATCACTGCCAAAACAAAGGTTATCGTTATTACGACAACAAAACCTACAAATACACTAAATGGATTTTCCCTTTTTGGCGGAAATAAAATTCCTATTAGCGTAAAAAGGAGAATCGATAAAAATAGAACAAAACAAAACGAAAATATTTCTTTTACATTCTTTTTAAACAACAGTTCAACTAGAACAAATGGACTACTCACGATACTCAGGAACAGATACTGGCTAAAAATCAAGTTAAAATAGTCCCAAAAAACATTGTATTCTTTTTTTGAATAATACCAGCGTATATTTTCTGTTTGAATAAACAAGTAAATTCCAACTATTGTAGGAATTAAGAAAGCTAAACTTGCTTGAATGTTGGTAAATAAAAGTAAATATAAATAGATGGTCAAACTAATCATCATATAAGAGTAATTTTCAATATTTCGATAAAGACAAAGGAAATACAACTTAAACATATTTACTTTGTTTATTTTGATTTTTAAAGGTAAGTTCTTATTGTCCGTAATATACTCATTGTTTGGTATAAATAATATGCCAACAGCCAAACAAAAGCTTATCAGTAAAAATACCAGCGACGTAACAAAAAAATTCGTCTGTTTCAGAATAAAACTATACCCTAATAAAACGTTCTCATTTCTTATTTTATCTAAATAGTTGATCAGCATATTATCAATAACGATCGGATAACAAACAAAAAATATAGCTACAATACTTAATAAACTAAAAAATTGAATCAATGTTTTAAACTTTTGCAGATGTAAAACAATCACGCACCAAGATAATAATGAGAAAATCAACTGCAAGATCAAATATATCGTGATACTTGTAAAGAATACATTTGCAAATATCTTAGCAATGTAGATCCATTGATATTTCATAATAAATGCAATCACAACACCTGAAGAAACAAGCAATATACAAATCATAGATAAAACTAGTTCAAATAATAATAATGCAGTATTTCTTTCTTGATTTTTGACTGGTAACTGAAAGGTCATTTGTAAAAATTGATTTGATTTCATAAATAGAACTTTTAAAAATATAAATATTATTGATGTCCACATCAGTATATTTCCCGTATATACATCTAAAATTAATTCAGCTTGTAGCTTTTGATTGCCAATTTCATTTAAAAAAAGATAGATCCCAATTGTAACTACACTAACAAGAGAGACAATAATAAACAGTAGCAATACACGAAACATTTTTTTCTTTAACAATCCAATATTGGTCACTTTTCTGACAAAGAACAAGTAGAATAATTTGAATAGGCTAATAACTTTGGTTAATCTCATCATACAATTGCTCGTAATCTATTAGATTTTTAAAAATGGTAACTAATCGTTCATTCTTTTCAAGATATTCTTTTGAATCATATTTAATTACTCCCTCATTTAGAAGAAGGACTCGACTTTCAATTTCTTCTACTAGTTCTAAATCATGTGTGCATAAAATTGTAGCACCACCGTTTTTTTGATGGTTTTTCAGTAATAATTTACTAACTTCTTTGGCTTCAATATCTATTCCATTGAGCGTTTCATCAATTATTATTAATTTAGGAGCAATTAAAAACGCAGAAATCAATTGAATTTTTTTCTTCATCCCATGAGAATAGTTTTCTATCAATTGATGCACCCTGTTTTCCATAGCATAATAACTAGCGAGTATTTGTACCTTCTCTTGATCAATTTCCTTATCATATAATTCTCCTAGCATCAAAAGATATTCGTATCCTGTTAAAAATTCTGGTAAATAGTCATCACTAGGTAAATAGATTAAATTTACCTTTGTTTGAATGTCTTTGTTTTCATAACCATCAAAACGTATACTTCCACTTTGGAGCTCTAATAAATCGGTTACAAGTTTTATTAATGTTGTTTTCCCACTACCATTCGGACCAGCTATAGATAAAAAATCGTTTGAAGTCATTTCAAAATTAATATCAAAAAGAACTTGTTGATCGCCATAAGTATACGATACATTTTTAACCGAAAAGAAATCATCACTATCGATATCCGTCACGCTTATTCCTCCACTCTTTCATACATTGTAGTATATTTACTACTCCTATAATCGCATATACCAATTACATAAAAGAAAAAATACTACGGTTAAAAAGTAACATTTATTTTAATATATGTAAAACAAAAACTTTAAAAAACAATATATAACATATATTATAAAAATAAAATACGACCATACCTTTATTCTTTTTAATTAATAACGATAATTTTTTAATCTTATTATTCCTACATTACGCGAATCGTTCTGAATCTACTCATTGTTTTATAATTTAAATAATAATTTTATAATTTTAAAATATTATCATTATTTTACTTGAATTTCCAATGTAAAATAACTCCTATATCTTTCATAATTCGATCTTTTTTCACAGCAAAAAAGATGCTGGTGTAATTCACCAACATCCGAAATTAACGTTTAAATTTTTTGTTTCACTTATAAAATCAGTTTTAATCTGTTGAATAATAATAGATTGAAATAATACTTGTAAACGATATTCTATCACGTTTCGTCAGTTTTCCCTTGAAATCTAAATACATAAAACGAGCGGAAAACAAAGATATAACTATTGAAAATAATATAAAGAATACATTTTACATACTTATTCTCCAACACTCAAACCATTTTTAAACTGACACCTCTAAAAAAGTTCAAACTGACATTAAAAATACGTTGGATTTACCTTATTCCAACGGACCGTTAGAATACTTGAATAAGCATATAAAAGTACTAAAAAAAATACCTATAGCTTCCGTAACTTCCACAATTTTAAATTGAGAATTACTTTATTCTTTGGTACTGTTCTTTTTCAACCAAATAAAAAGTCCTAGAAGATATTTCCTCTAGGACCCATACTAATTGATTTCATTCTTTGGATTTTCTTCATCAACATTAGCTGAAAAAGAGCCCTTTTTTCTAATAAGGTTCTTTTCTATTCTATAAGACTGAATAAATCAAAAATGAACTTATTACTGCGCTAATGCTCTTTTTATAAAATCAGTTTTACTACAATCGATAAAGAATATACTAACACTAAAACTATGAAAATTATTCTATGTTTTGCTGTCAACTTTTTCTTGAGATCTAAATAAAGAAAAAGAGCTGACACAAAAAGCATAAGCATTGAAAATAATGTAAACAATAAATTTAGCATAACTGTTCTCATACTTTCTCATTTTAACGAGACTTAACATCTTAAACTAGCGCCCAAGTCATGTTTAAAACAATGCCTCCTCCTCTATTATTTTCCCATCGCGAATGAGTTAATCAAATTATAGCATTTACAACAAACATAAACAGCGTTTTTCGTTACATTTAGTCGGAATATTTTTAAAACGAAATAAAGATCACACTACGCAGTCTCTGATAAAATTAAAGCGACAGTTAGATCAATATATTTCAAAAAAGCACCATTATTTTTGCTACAAAAAAGCTTTCGCAATTCAAAATAAATTCTGAATTGCGAAAGCTTTTAATTACTATTTATTTCGTGTAGTCCTTAACTAACTCAATAACTTCTTCCATTGTATCGCAGTCATTCAACGCACGATCCGCAAGTTCAGCCATTTTCTTAGTATCTAGACGTTTCATCAAGCTACGAGTTTGAAGAATAGATGTCGCACTCATTGAGAACTCATCTAAGCCCATTCCTACCAATAATGGAACAGCCATTTGATCGCCACCCATTTCTCCACACATACCAGTCCATTTACCTTCAGCATGTGAAGCATCAATAACGTTCTTGATCAAACGTAGAATTGATGGGTTATATGGTTGGTATAAGTAAGAAACGCGTTCGTTCATACGGTCTGCTGCCATTGTGTATTGAATCAAATCATTTGTTCCAATACTGAAGAAATCAACTTCTTTGGCGAATTTATCAGCAATTACAGCTGCTGCAGGAATTTCGATCATGATACCGACTTGAATCGTATCAGATACTTTTGTTCCTTCAGAAACTAATTTAGCTTTTTCTTCTTCAAAGATTTTCTTCGCTGCTCTGAATTCTTTTAACGTTGCAACCATTGGGAACATGATACGTAAGTTACCATGAACAGACGCACGTAATAATGCACGCATTTGTGTACGGAACATTTCGTCGCCACGTTCAGATAAGCTGATACGTAAAGCACGGTAACCTAAGAATGGGTTCATTTCATGCGGTAATTGCAGATAAGGTAATTCTTTATCTCCACCGATATCCATTGTACGAACCACGACAGGTTTGCCGTTCATGCCTTCAAGTACTGCAGTATAAGCTGTATATTGTTCATCTTCTGTTGGGAAGTCTGGAGAATCCATGTAAAGGAATTCTGTACGATATAAACCAACAGCTTCAGCACCATTATTGTGTACGCCTTCTAAATCTTTAGGTGTACCAATGTTAGCAGCTAATTCGATGTGTTTACCATCAGCAGTAACTGTTTCAGCATTTTTTAGTTTTTCCCATTCAACTTTAAGGTCAGCGTAAGCTTTTCCTTTTGCTTCAAAATCAGATTTTTCAGCGTCAGTTGGGTGGATGATGACATCGCCATCGATTCCGTTAACAGCTAAGATGTCGCCTTCTTTCACTTTAGCAGTGATTTCTTTTGTTCCTACGATTGCAGGAATTTCAAGCGAGCGAGCCATAATAGCTGAATGTGATGTACGTCCGCCAATATCTGTTACGAATGCTTTCACATACGTACGGTCTAATTGAGCAGTATCACTTGGTGTTAAGTCATGGGCAACCACAACTACTTCTTCGTTAATCATTGAAGGATTTGGAAGAGTAACACCTAATAAATGAGCTAAAATACGTTTAGCAACGTCACGGATATCCGCAGCACGTTCTTGCATGTAGGCATTATCGTCCATTGCTTCAAACATACCGATATACATATCAGTCACTTCTTTTAATGCTGATTCAGCATTAACTTTGTTATCTTGAATGTTTTGTTTGATTTGACCAATCATTTCAGGGTCAGACAAAACCATTAAATGAGCATCAAATACTTGAGCTTCTTCTTCACCAAGGCTTTGCGCTGCTTTTTCTCTGATTGCTTGCAACTCAGTCGTAGATTTTGCTAAAGCATCATCTAAACGACTTTCTTCTGCTGATGTATTATCAACAGATTTTTTGTCGAAAGATAAATCAGGTTGAACTAACAGGTAAGCTTTAGCGATAGCAACACCATCACTTGCGGCAATTCCTTTTAGCATTTCTGACATTATTCTGACAATCCTTCTTTTTGCATTGTGTCTACGATTGCTGCTAATGCATCAGCTTCGTCAACACCGTCAACTGAGATAGTTACGTCTGAACCTTGGCCAACGCCTAAAGACATAACGCCCATGATTGATTTAAGATTAACAGATTTACCTTTGTATTCTAAGTTAATATCTGAGTTAAATTTACTTGCAGTTTGTACTAATAATGTAGCTGGACGAGCGTGAATCCCTGTTTCTGCTACGATGTGAAATTCTTTCTTTTCCATATGAATCGGTCTCCTTCGTAAGTAAAATAATTTTTTATGTTAGGGTTTTCCTTTCTTAACACGTTTCAAATGAAACTAGAATCTGGATAATACCCTTTCAATTTTTAAGATTACCATTTTTTGTGAGCAGTTACAACACTTTTCATCTATTTTTTATCGAATCAAAAGATCAATTAACTCTCTTCTTTTATATAATGATATATAATTCGTCCATTTAATCCAGCTTCGCCAACAATCGACATCCGATCTGGCAAATTTTTCCAAACTTCCCTAAAGGTAGTAAAATCTTTTGGCTCTACGATAAGTTCAGAAATAGTCCCTTCTTGCAGGGCTTTGATTTGTTCTTCAAATGGATTTTCATACATCTATTTATCACAGCTTTCACTTTTATTTTTTACCTGTAGATATTGTATGACAAAAATAGATAATTGTCTAAATTATACTCATTAATCCTATAATTAAAAATTAATAATTTTAAAAAATAAGATTCTTTTAGAATAGTAAGTAAATTAAATTTATAATATCAAATTTTTTTAGCCTACATATTCCCTGTCATTTAGAGTTCAATTGCTTGATTCTTGTTAAAAAGATGCTATAATATTCTCAAAGGTCAAAAATGGTCAGCAGACTATTTGACTTTATTCAAATGACTTTGATACACGATTTGTCTTATTATGAAAGGACGTGTTTTATCCTATGATCTGTCAAAATTGTCAACAAAATCCAGCAACGATCCATTTATATGCAAATGTTAATGGCCAAAGAAAACAATTGGACTATTGCCAAAGTTGCTATCAAAAATTAAAAGCACAAGCAAATGATACTCAACCAACGATGTCTCAACAAGATCCATTTGGTTTTGGAAGTTTAGATGATCTATACCGCTCATTATCTCGTCAAATGCAAGAACAACAAGGGAATCCTAATGGTCAAACACCCCCCACTCAATTTGGGGATGGTAACGGCTTTAATGGCGGACAACCACCAAGAGGTAACTCAGGACAAGGCAATGGCTTATTAGGGGAATATGGTATCAATATTACAGAAGCTGCCCGAAATGGTGATATCGATCCAGTCGTGGGACGTGATGAAGAAATCAAACGTGTCATCGAAATCTTAAACCGTCGAACAAAAAACAACCCTGTTTTAATTGGTGAACCTGGTGTGGGTAAAACTGCTGTTGTCGAAGGTCTTGCTCAAAAAATCGTTGATGGAGATGTACCGCAAAAATTATTGGATAAAGAAGTTATTCGTTTAGATGTGGTTTCACTCGTTCAAGGTACAGGAATTCGCGGTCAGTTTGAAGAACGAATGCAAAAATTGATTGAAGAAATCAAACAAGCTGAAAATGTGATTCTCTTCATTGATGAAGTTCATGAAATCGTCGGAGCTGGTTCAGCTGGTGACGGCAATATGGACGCTGGCAATATTTTGAAACCTGCTTTAGCTCGTGGTGAGCTACAAATGGTTGGTGCAACAACTCTGAATGAATACCGTATCATTGAAAAAGATGCTGCTTTAGAGCGTCGGATGCAGCCAGTTCGTGTTGACGAACCCACTGTAGATGAAACAATTGCTATTCTAAAAGGCTTGCAAAAACGTTATGAAGATTATCATCATGTAAAATATACGGATGAAGCAATCAAAGCGGCTGCAACTTTATCAAATCGTTACATTCAAGATCGTTTCTTACCAGATAAAGCTATCGATCTGTTAGATGAATCTGGTTCTAAAATGAATTTAACGATCCAAATCGTTGATCCAAAAACAATCGAAAAGAAATTGGTAGATGCTGAACAACAAAAGCAACAAGCTTCTGCAGAAGAAGATTTTGAAAAAGCGGCTTACTACCGTGATCAAATCAATAAACTTCAAGCAATGAAGGAAAAACAAATCAGTGATGAAGAAACACCAGTGATTGATGAAAAAAATATTGAAGCGATCGTAGAACAAAAGACAGGCATCCCTGTCGGTGATTTGAAAGAAAAAGAACAAACACAATTGAAAAACTTAGCTATCGACTTAAAAAATCATGTGGTTGGACAAGACGATGCAGTTGATAAAGTATCAAAAGCCATTCGCCGCAACCGCGTAGGCTTAGGCAAACAAAATCGCCCAATTGGCTCCTTCCTATTTGTAGGACCAACTGGTGTCGGCAAGACCGAATTGGCTAAACAATTAGCCTTCGAATTATTTGGCTCAGAAGATTCAATGATTCGTTTTGATATGAGTGAATACATGGAAAAACACAGTGTATCTAAATTAATCGGTTCACCTCCAGGTTATGTTGGGTACGATGAAGCTGGACAATTAACTGAGAAAGTTCGTCGTAATCCATACAGCTTGATTTTATTAGATGAAATCGAAAAAGCACATCCAGATGTTTTACACATGTTCTTACAAATTCTTGATGACGGTCGTTTAACAGATGCCCAAGGTAGAACAGTCAGCTTTAAAGATACCATCATTATCATGACAAGTAACGCTGGTACTGGCAATGTAGAAGCAAACGTTGGTTTCGGCGCGGCTCGTGAAGGAATCACTAAATCCGTTTTAGGACAATTAAACAATTTCTTTACACCTGAATTCTTGAACCGTTTTGATGGAATCATTGAATTCAAAGCATTGAGTAAAGAAAACTTGATGAACATTGTTAGCTTGATGTTAGATGAAGTTAATGACTTACTTGCTCATCAAAAAATCCATATCGAAGTACCAACAGAAGTCAAAGAAAAACTAGTTGATTTAGGCTACGATCCTGCAATGGGAGCTCGACCATTACGTCGGACCATTCAAGAACAAATCGAAGATGGGATTGCTGAATATTTCCTAGATCATCCAGAAGAACATCAATTGATTGCTAAATTAGATGATGGCGGAAAAATTATTGTTACTGGAGAAACAGCTTTAGATCCTAGTGATATCAGCGAATCAACTTTAGAAGAAGAATAAAAAGTGAAGTCAATCAGGCAAACTGATTGACTTTTTTGTGTTTTCCAAGACAAATTTCTTTTTATTTAAGCTAAAAAAATTTATAATTAAAATGTATAGATTTTATATCAACGTCTAAAAAAGACTATTCCAGCTTTTTGAATCTGTGAATAATCTGTTTTTTATTATCAATGTAAAAAAAAATAATGAATTAAACCGAGGTGAAAAAAATGAAATTAGTCAATGTAACCAACAGCTACAAACAGTTAGTCAATAAACAACTAGAAAATACCGATGCATACTTTGTCAAAGTTTATTCAGCGGGTAACACGACCGTCGTTTATACAGAAGCTGCTCAACATGCTGAAATAGTGGTTGTAAATAAAAAACGTGCCATTCGCAAAACAGAAATCAATGAAATCCTCACATATTTCTTGAAGCGTATTCCAAAAGAAAAATATGACCGCGATCAAATCTCGATTATTGAATTGAAAGATGTCATAGAAATTTCGATTCCAATCTTATCAGCACTTGTTGAAAATTGAGCAATCGTACCAAAAGAGGTTGGGACGGAAGTGTTTATTTCCGAAGGAGTTGCTTTTGCTCCCACCGTTTATTCGCATCTAGAGCCCGAAACAAAACTGATTTTTTAGTTTTGTCCCGGGCTCTTTTTCAATATAGCTATTTTAAAATATATTTTTTATAGTACTCATACAGCTCATCAACCGATGCACTCATCAAAATATCTTTAGCATCTTCAACCTGTTCTTCGGTCCAATCAAACCATCTTAGTTCTAGCAGCATGTTGATTTCATCATCTGTGAACCTTTTTTTTATAACTTTGGCAGGATTGCCCCCAACAACAGTATAAGGCTCAACATCCTTTACAATCATTGATCCGGCTGCAATAATTGCTCCTTCTCCAACAGTAACTCCAGGCATGATCATCGCATTCATTCCGATCCAAGCATCACTTTTAATGATCGTATCACCTTTGGGCTCATAAGATTTCTCCACATGACTGGCAAAAGGATATACTGTGATCCAATCTGGATGATGGTTATGATTACCACCCATCAAAATCGTAGCGCCTCCTGCAATACAAACATAATTTCCAATAATTAATTTATCCAACTTCCAACCAAAATCCGCTACTGGATCGAAGGCCGCCCTGGTCAACGGATCGCCCCACAGATAACGTACGCATCCATCTTCAAACGACTGATTACCATAGTACCCAGAGTAATAAGAAAATGCACCGACCTCTATCAATGGATTCGTCACCAAATCCTTTAAATATAATGTATCTGACCATTTTTCAAAATTATTATTGTTCTTCATCATTATTCCTCGCTTCTAAGTTAGTTTTTTTTTTGACTTAGAAGCTTACTACCACTGAAACATTTTTAAATTGCCTTAAACGACGACTCATATTTATCACTCCAATAATGTTGTTGATTATACGTATATATTTCTTTAATGTCAAATAAGAAAAAACCGTTCTTATCAGCTAAAAATTGATAAGAACGGTCAATAAAATACTCTTACATCAAACTCTTCAATTCAACATCCGGATACTTATCCGCAAACCAACGCATAGCAAATTGATTTTCAAATAAGAATAATGGTTGATCGAAACGATCTCTCGCTAAGATATTACGACTAGAACTCATTCGTTCATCTAAATCAGCTGGATCGATCCAACGAGCGATTTTTGATCCCATTGGTGTCATAACGACTTCAGCATTATATTCATTCAACATACGATGTTGGAACACTTCAAATTGCAATTGTCCAACCGCACCAAGGATATATTCTTCTGTTAAATACGTTTTATACAGCTGAATAGCTCCTTCTTGAACGAGCTGATTGATACCTTTATGGAAGGATTTTTGTTTCATCACATTTTTAGCATTGACTTTCATAAAGAGCTCAGGTGTAAATGAAGGTAGCTCTTCGTATTGTACTTTTAATTTGCCTTCAAACAACGTGTCACCGATTTGGTAATTCCCTGTATCATAGATCCCGATGATATCACCTGCCACAGCCTCTTCCACATTTTCTCTGGAATCTGCCATAAACTGTGTTACATTGCTTAACTTGATCTTCTTGCCTGTTCTGCCTAAAACTACATCCATGCCGCGTTCAAATGTTCCCGAACAAATCCGGACAAATGCAATTCGATCTCGGTGAGCAGGATTCATATTTGCTTGGATTTTAAAAACAAATCCAGAAAATTCTTCTTCGTAAGGGCTAACTTCTTGTCCATCTTCTGTCTTATGACTATATGGAGATGGAGCGAATTGTAGAAATGTTTCTAACATCGTCTGTACACCAAAGTTTGTTAAAGCTGAACCAAAGAAGACCGGTGTTTGATCACCACGAGCAATTTTCTCTGTATCAAACTCGTCGCCTGCTTCAACTAATAATTCAACTTCTTCTAATACTTGTTGGTAGACACTATCCTTATGAAGTGGCAAATCACTCGGAATATCGCCATCCACTAATGGAATGAAACGTTCACCATTATTGTTTTCAGGTCTGTAGACTTCTACACGCTTGTTGTAAATATCATATAACCCTTCTAAACCTTTCCCCATACCGATCGGCCAGTTCATTGGGTAAGATTCGATGTCTAGCAACTCTTCTAATTCTTCAAGTAATTCTAAAGGTTCACGGCCATCTCTATCTAATTTATTGATAAACGTAAAAATCGGAATACCCCGTTTTTTAACAACTTGGAATAATTTCTTTGTTTGCGCTTCGATCCCTTTTGCGCTGTCAATCACCATGACCGCACTATCTACGGCCATCAAAGTCCGATACGTATCTTCTGAAAAGTCTTCGTGTCCTGGTGTGTCCAAGATATTTACACGTTTTCCATCATAGTCAAATTGCATCACTGAACTAGTTACAGAAATCCCTCTTTGTTTTTCGATTTCCATCCAATCGGATTTTGCAAAGTTTCCAGTTTTCTTTCCTTTTACTGTTCCTGCTTGGCGAATTGCTCCACCAAAGAGTAAAAGCTGTTCTGTGATCGTTGTTTTCCCAGCATCCGGATGGGAAATAATAGCAAACGTACGGCGGCTGTCTACCTGTTTTTTTAAATTTGGATTATTCATTTGTTGCTCCAATCTATTATTATTTTCACTCGAAAAAAATTCATTTAACTTTATAATTTATTTAAACAATTATCTACATCGGAAAATTCTCCCTATTCTTTATTCTTCAACTAGTGTAGTATATCATGGAATTACCTTGACTTTCAAAGGCTTTAGCTAAGTTTCACAAAAAAATAAAAGAGACCAAAACAAAACTCAATGAATTTTGTCTTGATCTCTATAATTGGGGAAGAAATAGATCTTATATTTTATTTGCTAAAAAACTAGCATTGTTACTAAGAATTGTTTTACACTTAACTAAATCAAGTATAAAGTTAGTTGTTTAATTGTGCAAATGTCTAAAATTTATGTCTAATTTCTTTAGCAATACTACTAATTCGTTATTTAATCGTCATAAACATATTGTATTTAATATTATCCAAAATACGATATCGTTATTTAATAACTGCTTTCCTTATGAATTATTCAAAAAAGTCTCATGTTTTTTCTTATATTGAGAAATAAACTATTACGGAGGTTAAACGATGCTCGAAGCAATGATGTTGGAAGACACTTCAAAACGTAAATTAACGTTATTTAAATCATTAATTAGATTTTCTGATAAACAACATAGTATCAATTTTTTTGAAAACAGATTGGACTATTCATATAGCCGGGTTGTTTATCTGCTAGAACAGATTCAGCAAGATCTAACTAAAATGACCGGAATAAAAACAGAGATCCTTCAAACAAATGGTGTCCATTATAAACAAGATAGTACATATGATATGTACTATCAATATCTAATTACTCAAAGTGTTCCTTATCAATTATTAGTGTCTATCCTATTTTATCCAGATGACACTTTGAATAAATTTTGCGAAAAAAATTATCATAGTAGAACAACAGTTGTCCGTAAATCAGCTTTACTGAGCAACTACTTTAAACAATTTGGCATTAAAATGAATACTTCCCAACTAAAGCTTTATGGTGATGAACGAATGATAAGAGTCACTCTTTATACGTTGATTTGGCTGGCCTCTCAGGGAACTAATCTCCCTAAACTTTCTCATGGTCTGGTCGATTATGAAGAAGTCACTGACATTATCAGCCCTTATTTTCCTGATAGCCATAGTTACTCCGCTCATAAACAAATTACGCTTATGCTGGATATCGTTTATCTACGAATAACCTCGGGAAACATTCTGACTGAAAACGCAAAAATTGATCCTTATATTCCAACTAATGAAACTTACGCACAATCGTTTTTTGGTGATTTAATCAAGGACACACACGTATTAGCAGCAGAAACTCAATTTGCTTCCTATTTATTGATTTCTACGCCTAACTTTTTCAGAGAAGATGATCATCGTCTGTCATTGTTGCACAATTATTTAGACACCCACACGAATTCAGCTACTAAATTAATGAATGAATTTTGCGATTTTTTTAGTAAGCAGTTTGTACCCGATGACTTTTCATGGGAAGCGCAACCGATCCTCTTTGGAAATATTGGGAATATTATTTTCTCTTCGGTAATTATGGAAAAACCATTTCCAACATTGTTTCGTTCAATTGATCACTCGCTCTATTCAAAAAATGAATACTATTACCTGTTATTTACACACTTCAAAACCTTCTTTCGAAAAATCTCGAAAAGAAAACATTTTGATTGGCTTAAAGATATTATCAATCAATTATCAGATACATTGGCAGCACTTTTAGTTCCGCTTTATAGTTCTTTTCAAGTAGATAATGTTGTCCGTATTGCCATGATCGCTGAATCTAATTACTTACTTGTTCAGCCTTTGACTCAATTTATTAACGAATTGCCTTTTGTGGAGTTAGTAGCCTATAATGCTGGCGAGTTTTCTTCATTTGATTTTATTTTGACTACATCTGCCTATTTAATACCAGACGAATGTCATCTGCCGTCTTTTGTGTTTCGCTTTTCTTCTGATAATGACGAACAATACATTGGTCTTTATCAAGCAATCAAAGCACTTTACAATAAAAAATCTAGTAATCATTTTAAATAAAAAGGGAAGAGATAAAAAGCCGCTTGGCTCATCTCTTCCCATCTTTATTATCTTCTTGGTTCATCGTCTTCCATTTCTTTACGGAAAAAGCGACGATATTCTTCTGGTTCTTCATCAACTATCTCTTCATCATGGAAAACAACTTTTAACGCTAAAACCCTTGTTCCTTCCATTTCTTCAGAGGTCAGTGTGATATTGCCAACATCAAATGACAATTTCTCTCCTTCATCAGGAATCGTTCCTAATGCCGTGATCAAGTAACCTGCCATGGTGTCAACATCACTCATATGCAAATCTGTTCCGAAAGCTTCATTAAATTCATCAATCAGCATTCTTCCTTGAACTAAATACTCATGATCATTGATTTTAGAATATAAATTTTCTACCTCATCTGTCTCATCATCGATTTCTCCAACGATTTCCTCTAACAAGTCTTCCAAAGTAGCCAAACCAACTACACCGCCATATTCATCAAGTAAAATGGCCATTTGATTTTGCGTTCTTTTTAGCTCGTATAATAAATCATCAATAAAAATCGTTTCTGGTACAAATAATGGTTCTTGGATGATATTCTTTAATTGAATCTTGTCAAAACCTAATTTATGAGCTGCTTTTAGTAAATTTTTAGTGTGCAGCACGCCGACAATTTTATCTTTATCTTCATTGTATACTGGAATTCTTGAAAAGTTTTCTGATAAAACGGCATCAATATTATCTTGGATATCATCTTCAATATCGATCATAAAGGCATCCGTACGCGGAACCATTACTTCACGAGCTACTTTGGTGTCTAATGAAAATACACCTTGCAACATCTCTAATTCATCATTATCTAAAACACCTTCTGATTCTAGCATATAACGCATTTCGTCACGCGTCATTTTTGAATCAGCATCATCAAATTTCATTGGTGTAAGTTTTGAAAGTAAGTCTGTAGAAGCGGATAACAACCATACAAATGGTCGAGCGATCACTCCTAATATACGTACAAATCCTGAAGTTGCTTGTGCTACTTCTTCTGATTTGTTCATTGCAATTCGTTTTGGATACAATTCACCAAAAACAATGGAAACATACGTCAACATAGCTAAAATAATAATATTTGCTATACTTTTTGCGGCAGCTCCGCCACCAAGAACGGGTGCTAGTCTTGCTGATAAGGTATCAGCTAAGGAAGCTCCGGACAAGATATTAACTAAAGTAATCCCAACTTGAATCGTTGATAAAAAGCTAGTTGGATCTTGCAGAATCTTTAATAACTTCTTAGCTTTCGCGTCTCCTTCTTCTGCTTTTTGTTCGACACGATTCTTATTTACTGAAACAACTGCTATCTCCGCTGCAGCAAGAAACGCATTGATCAAGGTTAATACGATCAATAATAAAATTTGCGCGATAAGCGACTGACTCTCGGGGTCAGCATTCATAATGTGCACTCTCTCCTCTTAAAATTATTCAGAAAACGCTGTACTTCGTTTTCCAATTTCATTTAGTAACAAACTGTTTACTAGTCAATTTGATAAAAAACGTGACCACTTTTAGTAGTCACGTTAAAATCCTATCACAAACAGCGATTAATTTCAATATTCGATGTCATTTTTCTTTCATCGACATCTCATTTCCTTCACCAGTCAACACAATTTTTTCGCTTCTACTTTCTCGAATCATTCCCATCACATGAATAGCAATAGTTTTAGCAATTGCATAGAATGGAACACCTAAGAAAATACCTAAAAGCCCAGCAATATTTCCGGCAACCAGTAACACAATAATGATCGTCAATGGATGAATCTGTAATGATTTTCCAATTACATTTGGATAAATGATATTGCCATCGATTTGTTGAACGACTAAAACAATGATACAACAAAATACGGCTTTGATTGGTTCGTCAAAAACAGTTACAAAAACAGCTGGTGCAAGTCCTAAATAAGGACCCAGATATGGAATCAGATTTGTGAAACCTGCAATCACACCGAATAAAAAGGCATAGCGAACGCCGATTACTGAGTACCCAATTGCTGTAAAGGTACCGACGAATAAACACTCAATTGCTTGTCCACTAATATAGTTTGCCAACGTTTTGTTGATTTTTTCCAGCAATTCAGCAATACTCTCCTGACGTTTCTCTGGTAAAAAACGCTCAATTCCAGGAACTAATCGATCTCCATCTTTTAACATATAAAATAGGATGAATGGTGCTGTAAAAATGACGATTGTTGTTGAGGCAACTGTCGAAACAACTGATCCTAAACTATTTGACAAGCCACTTAAAAATTGCTGAATAATATTTCCATAAGATATGTCCAATTTCTCTATATATCCTGTTAGATCAACATCTTTAAACAAAGGCAATTCAGCCATTCTATAAACCCAAGCTTCCACATTACTGAAAACCGTCGGCATATTTGAAGCCAAACTGGCTAACTGAGAAGCCAACTTAGGAATAACACTGACTAGAATCAACACAATAGCCACGACTAGAATTAGTAAAACGAGTATTACGGCATATGTTCGCTTTATCTTGGCTTTCATCAATAAATTAACGATTGGATTTAAAATATAATAAAGAAAACCTGCCACTAAAACTGGAGCAAATAACGTTGAGAAAAATGTTCCGATCGGTGCAAACAGAAAATTGATTTTCGTTGAGACAAAAATCAACGTCGCAATAACTAGTAATTCTGCTGACCAAAAAAATAATTTTGATTGTCTTAATTTTTCAAACAAAGATGATCCTCCTTTATCACTAATAATATTACCTTTTATTCCTTTAATAATTAGAAAAACAATTGCTTGTTAGTAGATTTTAGCATACCTTTTCTTAAATTGGATAGCAATACTTCTTTGTACCTATTTTTACTGTTCATATTTTTACACTTAGACAATAAATAAACATCCGTCAACATTACAGTAACGGATGTTTAAATTAGTTATTTTAGTTTATTTTTTGAAAAAGCCTTTGACTTTGTCAGCTAATCCGCCTGCATCAATATCAGGAATCATGCCTTTTAATTTTTCGTATTGTTCACCAATCTCATCTTTGTGCTCTTCAAGGAACTGTTTTGCTTTTTCAAAATTTCCTTCACCGATCAATTCTTTCACTTTTTGTACAATTTCATCTGTATTCATCTTCTACCCACTCCTTCTTTTTTATTTATAATGTACACTGTTCATACTGTTTTTACAAAAGATAGACTTCAAATTGTTTCAAAGTTCTAATGTCTGATTTTTTGATGTATAATAAATTAAATAATTATTTCAGAGGTGCCAAATGAAAATCGTCCATACAAAAGATACTATGAGTGATATTTACCTAGATGCTGTTAAAATCCGTCATGAAGTTTTCATGCAAGAACAAGGTGTTCCAAGCGAAATTGAAATCGATAAATACGAAGCGGCTTGTATTCACTTTGTTTTATATGGTAATGACAATGAAGCGATCGCTACTTGTCGACTATTACCTCTTGAAGATGGTGTGATGAAATTACAGCGCATGGCTGTTCAAAAAGAGTATAGAGGAAAAGACCATGGTCGACTGATCGTGGAAAGTGCTGAACAATTTTCTAAAGAACAAGGATATAATACTATGACTTTAGGTGCTCAGGTAACAGCTCTTGGCTTTTATGAAAGAATGGGTTATGTCAAAGAAGGCGACATGTTCTTTGACGCACATATTGAGCATTACCAAATGAACAAACAATTCTAGGATTTTTCCAGCGATAAAAAGAAACTGAAACCAGACTTGATCAAGTTTGGCTTCAGTTTCTTTTTTCACTTAACATCTTACATTGGCTATTTCTTCGATAGCTCTAGATAACGTTGATACCAGATATCTACATAGGCATCAGAGAATGGGCCTTTTTCGTTATTAATCCAATCTACTAACGTTTTAACATTTTCTTTTAGAATAAAATCGATATCTTCTGGATAATCCATTATCTTGCTGTGGAACTCGTATTCATCCACATCAAGCAAGCGTTTTTCCCCATCAGGAAAAACTTTGATATCCAGATCATAATCAATATACTTTAGTGCCTCATCATCTAAAAGATAAGGTGACGCTAGATTGCAGTAATAAGAAACCCCCTTTTCTCTAATCATCGCTATTATGTTGAACCAGTATTTTTTATGGAAATAAACGATAGCTGGTTCCCGAGTAACCCAACGTCGACCATCAGACTCTGTCACCAAAGTATGATCGTTAACGCCAATTAAAGAATACTCACTTGTTTTTAGTACCATAGTATCTCGCCATGTTCGATGCAAATGACCATCGTGTTTGTAACTTTGAATCGTTACAAATTCACCTTCTTTTGGAATTGCCATAGTCCCCCAACTTTCCCTAGTACGAAAAATCGCTTCTAAAAGCTGATTGCTCTTCGTTTGGGTGTTCATTACACCGATATCAATTCAATTATATCATAATTTTCAACTTTGCATACTAAGGAGTTTGGTTTCTTATTACAATGAGAATATCTATTAAAATAAATGGTTTGATTTTCGTTTATTTGATGTTGAAATTGGGATGGATTTGTTTTGATTTAGTGGCTTTATACAGGGTTAGATCATTCAGTTGTTTGGTATTATTTGCTTATGATTTTATTTACTGGCTCTAAACAGAGCTAGACATTATGGCAAGGCAAGAGAGATTTAATTGAGCCATTTCAATCCACTAGCTCTAAACAGAGCTAGACACTAATAGTGGGTATTTTCCTAACGATCGCAAAATTTCAATCCACTAGCTCTAAACAGAGCTAGACTGAGCTAGAGATTTCTATTGAGCTAAACAAAAGAATTTCAATCCACTAGCTCTAAACAGAGCTAGACCCAGATATAGTTACTATCTTTGATGCCGTCAGAATATTTCAATCCACTAGCTCTAAACAGAGCTAGACGAGCTACATTTCGGGGTGTTACAAGTCCACAGTAATTTCAATCCACTAGCTCTAAACAGAGCTAGACAGGTACTAACTGGATGGGCTTCCCATGCACTCAAGATTTCAATCCACTAGCTCTAAACAGAGCTAGACCCTGATTCGGGTTGGGTACCAGATACTATTAGGTATATTTCAATCCACTAGCTCTAAACAGAGCTAGACTAGCGATTGCTTTTTCGTCCGACGCCTTCACGACATTTCAATCCACTAGCTCTAAACAGAGCTAGACCAAAATTTCAAAGATGGAGTTGCAAAAGGTTGGGATTTCAATCCACTAGCTCTAAACAGAGCTAGACGGGAAATGGAGAACGAGCAACAATGGATTGCGACATTTCAATCCACTAGCTCTAAACAGAGCTAGACAACGATTCAATTATCGATCGAGTAAAAAGAAAAAATTTCAATCCACTAGCTCTAAACAGAGCTAGACTAAAGAAACTCGACTCAAGTGGAATGATACGAAATATTTCAATCCACTAGCTCTAAACAGAGCTAGACGTGGCCGCCGATTATCCTATGCTCGTGCCAGATTAATTTCAATCCACTAGCTCTAAACAGAGCTAGACATTTTCCACACTCCGCGGTTAATATGATGTTATTTATTTCAATCCACTAGCTCTAAACAGAGCTAGACATCTAAAGTTTTAGGAATAGCCTTAAACTCAGACTATTTCAATCCACTAGCTCTAAACAGAGCTAGACGATGGACCAGGATTGAGGAATTACCAAGCGTACGACATTTCAATCCACTAGCTCTAAACAGAGCTAGACGCACAATGGGGAATTAAGCTCAATGTTACTGAAATTTCAATCCACTAGCTCTAAACAGAGCTAGACTATCTCATCTTGCAGCCAGTCGAATAGCCACAACGATTTCAATCCACTAGCTCTAAACAGAGCTAGACTGTGAAATTGATAAAAATACACGACATATTTTCACAATTCCAACACTAAATCTAGCATAACATTAAATTAAAATGAGAAAAAGAGCTATTTCGCCTCTAATTTCATCAAAATTCTGGTGCGGATCGCCTAGGGATTTTATGTGCACTTGGGGTCCGCACCAAAGATTATTCTTTTGTTTTAAATTCTTTATTGTACAGGTCTAACATTTTTTGCTGAGGTTTTGGAAAAACGTAACTTGAGAATGCTTCTTTTGTTGCCCACTCTTGATTTTCCTCCAAAGCTGTTAATCCTGTTTGTCGTCCGTAAAAAACAAGAATATGCCATTTTAGATGGCTGAAAATATGGGTTACTTCTCCTAAAGTTCGTTTTTGCCAAACTACTTGAGAGTATTTTTCAAAAATTGCTGGATTTTCTTCAGCAACCAATAATGGTTCTTCAAAATCAAACGATAATTGTTGATCTTCTTTTACCCACATTTTTTGTAGAAACTCAAAACGTTCTTTACTGACTTCTTCTATTGGAAACAACCACATATTTGCTAACAAGCCTTTGCTCTCACGTTGCTCTAATAGGAATTCTTGTTGCTTATTCTCAATAATTCCGCCAATGTAATAAACATCTTTTGGTTTTAGTTTTTTAGATTTAACTGGAAAATTCGTCATTGTATTATTTTTATAACTTAAACAGTAAGCCTGAATTGGACACTCTTCACACTTTGGTGATGTTGGTGTACAAATTGCTGATCCAAGATCCATCATCGCCTGATTAAAATCACCTGGTCGTTCTTTATCAATAATTTTGTACATAGCTTCTTCAAAAACCTTACGACTGCTGGCTTTAGCAATATCATCACTAATCTCAAACAAACGGCTGACCACTCGCATAACATTTCCATCGATGGCAGGTTCTGGAAGTTGAAAAGCAATACTGCCGATTGCTCCAGCTGTGTATGGCCCAATCCCTTTTAATTGACGAATCTCTTCAATTGTTTTGGGCATCTGACCATTAAATTCTGTGACGATCTGTTGAGCGGCAACTTTTAAATTTCTAGCTCTAGAATAATAGCCTAACCCTTCCCAAGCCTTTAAAAGTTTGTCATCTGGCGCTTCAGCTAAATCCTGAATTGTCGGAAACCATTCCATAAAACGATAATAATAATCGATCACCGTATCCACACGGGTTTGCTGCAACATGATTTCTGAGATCCAAATACGGTATGGATCTAGATTGACTCTCCAAGGTAAATTTCTTTTTTCTTTTTCATACCAAGCGATAAACTCTTTCTGAAATGAATGAAGCTGCTCATCACTCCAAGTCTCCCAATATTTTTCACTCTTCATTTTCTAATTCCTTTTCATCAAAATATTGCTGAATTAAATCTGAATCAAATCGTTTTTGAAACAGTCCTTGTTTGACTTTCATCAAGCGTTTGTATGGGTCTAATTTACGATGTTTTTCCCATAATTTATCGCCTTCTTTTCGGATAACATCTAATTCTTGATCTTCGTCTTTTTCAAATGATAATTCTTCAAGGGCTAAATCAATCACTTCTCGATTAAACCCTTTTTGCATCAAATGCATTTGAACTTTTTGCAAGGCATCTTTGAAACTCTTTGTCCGGTACCGTCTCATAGCCTTTTCAGCTGTTGCTTTTGCTACTTCTACTTGTTCATCCATAGTATAAAAAGTTAACCCATGTTGAATGTCTTCATCATTCAAGCCTTTTCGTTTTAGTTGTTGTTCAATCATTTTGGGTCCTTTATCACTTGTTCGCATCAAGGTACGGACATAACTTTCACTAAATATTTTATCGTCTAAAAGGTTCATTTCTTCCAAACGGATCACGATGCTTTTTCGATCTTCCGGTAAAATTTCCTTCTCTTTCAAATAATCTAAAATTTCTTTTTTTGAACGTAACTGATAACTTAAATAATTTAAGGACACTTGCAAGCCCACATCATAAGAACCAGCTTTTTTTATTTTTTCGACCATTTCATCTGATAATTCTTGCCCTTTTAACAACCGTTGTCGGACTAAAGTATCCTCAGATACACGTAATTTTTCTCCTGAAGACAGCCAGATAAGATAAAACTGACCTTTGTCTTTTGTAATTTTCGTGATTGTTTCCATCTTTCTCCGCCTTTCTAGTGAGAACATATATTCTACTATAACATATATTTGACAGAAGCTAAACTAGGTAAATTGTGCTAAAATAAGAACTATCGATATATTTGATTAATAGATCTACGGATCAAAAGGATGGAATTATGACCACACAACTATTAAAAGAAGGACAAACGATTCCTTTAAAAATAAAACGTTTAGGTATCAACGGAGAAGGCATCGGCTATTACAAAAAGACGATCGTATTCGTACCTGGTGCTTTACCAAAAGAAGAAATCTCTGTAGAAATCACAAAAATAGCCCCTCGTTTTGTTGAAGGACAATTGAAAAAAATCGTAAAAGCAGCACCTGAACGTGTCGTGCCGCCTTGTCCCGTTTACGAAGCCTGCGGTGGCTGTCAGCTGCAACATTTAGCTTACCCGGCACAACTACTCTTTAAAAAAGATCTATTAAAGCAGTCGCTAAATAAGTTCAGACCAAGAAACTATGAAAACTATCAACTACCCAAAACAATTGGAATGAAAAATCCTTGGAATTATCGTAATAAAGCGCAATTTCAATTACGTAAAATCGAGGGAGAAGTTGAGGCTGGTCTTTATCAAGCAGATTCTCATCGTTTAGTTCCTATTGATGATTGCCTCGTTCAACAACCAGCGACAACTAAAGTCATGAACGCTTTAGTAGAGTTATTGAACAAATATCAATTACCAATTTATAATGAACGAAAGAACAGCGGTATCTTCCGAACGTTAATGGTTCGTGTTGGTGTCAAAACCAATGAAGTCCAAGTTGTTTTTATTACCCAATCCGTAAAATTCCCTCAGAAAAAAGCGTTGATCGAAGAAATCACGCAACATCTTCCAGAGGTTGTTTCGATTATGCAAAACGTTCAAAATAAACGAACATCCATCGTTATGGGTGATGAAACGATTCACGTTTGGGGTAAAGAAAGTATTGAAGAGCGAATCAACGAAGTGACGTTTGATTTATCTCCTAGAGCCTTTTTCCAGCTAAATCCAGAACAAACGGAAGTTCTATATAATGAAGCCTTGAAAGCTTTAGACTTACAACCAAATGAAACAGTTGTTGACGCCTATTGTGGTGTTGGAACGATTGGTTTAAGCATTGCTAAACAAGCCAAAGAAGTTCGGGGAATGGATATTATTCCTGCTGCGATTGAAGATGCTAAGTTGAATGCTGAACGCTTAGGTGTGACTAATACCCATTATGAAGTGGGAACAGCTGAAGAATTGCTGCCTAAATGGCTTCAGAACGGTTTTAAACCCGATTCAATCATCGTTGACCCACCTAGAACCGGATTAGACCAAAAACTACTGAGGGCTATTTTAAAGCAGCCTCCTAAAAAGATGGTTTATATTTCGTGTAATGTTTCCACACTTGCAAAAGATTTGGTTGATTTGGCTAAAGTCTTTGATGTGAAATATATGCAGTCAGTTGATATGTTTCCACAAACAGCGCGATGTGAAGTTGTCGTGAAATTGACTAAGAGATAATTTGCTAAGAAAAAGATCCAATAACCAGATTTTATCTTGGTTGTTGGATCTTTTTTTAGTATTGCTAAAGTACGTCTCCATTACTAGCTATAACCTTTTTCATCCAATTATAACTATCTTTCAAATACCGTTTTTGACTCCCTTTCCCATAATCATCTTGATCGACATAAATAAATCCGTATCTTTTACTCATTTCAGAAGAAGAGCAGCTGATAATATCGATTGGTCCCCAAGCACAATATCCTCTAAGATCAACACCATCTTTGATTGCTTCTTTCATCTGTTCGATATGACCTTTGTAATAATCGATTCGGTAATCATCGTGAATACTTCCATCTTCCTCTAACTTATCATAACAACCAATGCCATTTTCAGTGATATAGATCGGACATTGATAGCGGTCATAAAAAGAATTCAACAATGTTCTTAGTCCAAGCGGATCGATCGTCCAGCCCCAAGGATTTGCTGGCAGAGCTTTGTTTCTATAAGGTTCATCATGTTTTGCATCACAAATTTGCGTATAGTAATAAGAAAATGATAGGTAATCTGCCGTATTTTTCAGCGCAGCTTCATCTCCTTCTGCAAATTTTAGATTGATATCATGTTCTTCAAAATAGCGAAACGCATAACCTGGATAGTAGCCTCTCAATAACACATCAGCAAAAAAATACTGCATTTGGTTGATTTTCAACGTTGCCAAAACATCTTCTGGATCACAGGTTGCCGCATATTCTGGACCGCCACAAAGCATCATCCCTACTTCATAATTTTCGTCAACTTGATGAGCATATTCAGTCGCTAAGGCCGATGCTACCATCATATGATGCACCCCTTGATATTTTGCCTCCTGCAAATTTTCTACTTTATCCTCGGCTATCCCTAAATGATTAAATGATTCATGACCGATCAAATTGATCTGATTGATTATAATCCAATATTTTACTTTACCTTGGTAGCGGTCAAAAATAACTTTACAGTAACGAACAAAGAAATCCACCACTTCTCTTGAATACCAGCCTTTATAATTCAATGTAAGATTCAGCGGCATCTCATAGTGAGAAAGTGTAATCATTGGTTCCATACCGTTTGCGATAATTTCATCGATCAGTTTATCATAAAAAAGCAAGCCTGCTTCGTTTGGTTCAAGGTCATCACCATTTGGGAAAATTCGCGACCAATCGATCGAGGTTCTAAATAGTTTTAAACCCATATCTCCTAATAATTTTAAATCCGTTGGGTAGGTTTCCTTGAAATTGATTCCCCATCTCTTCGGAAAAATACCTATTTTACTATTCAAAGCTTCTTCAATGTAGCTGGTAGAAATTTCTGCATTCGATCTTTTTTCTAATGGCAGATCCGCTCTAAATTCATTGATATCAGCAACACTTGTCCCTTTTCCTTCAAACTCAAACGCACCTTCACATTGATTAGCAGCAACAGCTCCGCCCCATAAAAAATCTTTTGGAAACCCAGTTGGTACTTGATACATACTTTTGACCCCTTTTCTTTAATTTTTTTCAAGTGATATTAAGCGATCATTAAGTTGCTTGGCTATTTTGATTAAGTGATTAGCCATATTGATCTCACTGTAGATCGTCATCAACGTATCTTGCGCATGCGTGAATAACAAAGAATGCTCATGTTGGTTTGTCTCTTCGCCCATTTCACTTTGGATAGCGTGCGTTTGAATTTTATGTGCTTCAGTGATATTCGTTTTCGCAACCTTCATTTCTTCTGTAGCTGTTTCAAAATCGTTCTTTTCAGTTGCAACCAGGGCATTTTTACAATTAACTCTGGCATCTCCAGCAAATAAAATAATTTTCATCGCTTGCTCTGATAATATATCGTCCATATAATTAAGCCTCCTTCATCGTTTGATTTTCAGCTTTTGTTTCTTGATCATCATATGCTTTAAAAAATGGATACCAAATAGCTGTCGATATCGCAAAAATAACTAGCATCAAGATAATCCCAGTAATCGTCCCAGTCGTAAACCAAGTTGCAAACGGAAACGGACAATACCACAATTCAAACTGAACTTTAGGAATCGGTGCAAATGGAATTACCTTTGTAAAAATATAAATCACGATCGGTAAAATAATTCCTTGCAGCCACATTGGAATCATCAACAACGGATTCCACGCAACAGCACCGAAAATCACCGGCTCATTGATATTAAAAATCGATGGTACGATACATGCTTTGCCTAGTGCACTGATTTTCTTAGATCGCGCTCGCATCATCATTAAAACCAATGGCATCGTACAACCAATTCCACCAATCCATAGATAAGCTGAATATAAGGTACTGCTGGTAACTAAATTTAACGTCTCAACAGATGCTGTACCATTTTGAACTAGTGCAATATTTTCAGCAATTGCTTTTAGCAAAACTGGCTGAACCACTGGTGTCAAAACCCAAGTAGAAATCCCCATTGAATAAAGAAAACAAATTAAAAACATCATCCCTACAAAACCTCCAGGAGATTCCATAAAGCTTGATAATGGCATAAAAATACTTAAAACAATGTTGTATAAATCCACTTTCATGATCAAAACAACGACCCAGCCAAAAATGATAATAATTCCTATCGGCAACATAGAATCAAACCAAGCTCTGACAAAATCAGGAATCACTGATTCTTCTTTAAAGAATGTAAATTTTCCTAAGGTAACCAAGACAAATCCAGCAATCAATCCGGCAACGATTGCAACAAACATCCCGCCAGCTCCCAATGCGTCATGACCAAAACCGACCACACCATCTTTCTCAATTTGAGGCGAAATAATCATTAAAAACAAAACTAACCCGCTCATTCCAGCGACGATTCGTTGTTTACGCAATCGTTTTTTCTCCATTAAGTTAAACGGAATCAAGAAAGCAACGAACAGCGAAATTTTTCCCATCGTCCAGCCGAAAGGTACCCAAAAACTTGGCAAAGCCGGAAAATACTCATTTAAAATAGCCAACATCGAAAAAATAGAACCTAAGAAAATAAAAGGCAACGTCTGCATGATTGAATCTTTAATGCTGACGATCCAAGGATTATTATTCACCTTATTCATTTTAGGTGAGAAACTATTTTCCAACCAAAAGATCAACTTATTCATATTTACGTCTCCTTTTTTACATTATTCGTCTTCTTTTAATGAACTTAACAAGTGTTCAACAGCCGCATCTCCATCTAACGTCGCATAATACTCTTTTTTCATCAGAATAACTTTTACTGGGAATCCGTGGATAATTTCATCGATTTCATCAATGATATATTCAAGATGTGGCCCTACCATCAACGCATCGATTTCCTCAATATAGTTTTCGATTTCCGATTCACTTCTCGCAACAATACTCATGTCTAAATTTTTTACCTTGGCCGCCTTACGCATATTCGCAGCCATAAATCCACTGCTAGCACCTGATCCGCAGACTAATAATACATTTAATTCACTCATGTTTTTGCTCCTCCTTAAATTATTTTAAAAGCTGAACAAGCTTGCTCTGTCTCAAATCGAAATAGCAAAAATTACAGATAGCGCTTTTTGCCGCACCCAGCTTTTATCTTTTTCTTGAGAGACTAGCTTATTTATTACACTCTTATCATCTATCTTTCACTCCCAACTAGCAAATACACTTCTTTCCACATTCAAGTATCTTGACGGAAAAAAGTGTATTTGATTTGCTATTTAAAAACGCTAATAATAGAAGTTATACAAAGATTATAAGGAGTGAATATTGTGCCCTTAAATAAGAAAGAAACTAGCTTGGTAAAATTATTACTTCAGCAACATGATTGGGTAGCTGCGGCTTTTTTAGCCGAAACGCTGTCTACCTCAACAAGAACTATTCGCAACTATGTCACTCGAATCAATCAATACGCTCAAAGTGAAGTGATCCAATCATCCCGATATGGATATAAGATCAATAGTAGTACCCAAATTAAAGCCTTCATTTATCCTAATAAACAGGAACTAAATACCTCAAAAGAACGGATAAATTATTTGATAAATTTGCTGATTCAGCATAAAAATATCGATTATTTTGATGTGGCAGAATCATTATTTATCAGCATTCCGACAATTGAAAAAGACATCATTCAATTACGAAAAAAAATGAATCGTTATTATTTGAACATTGTCAAACATGGTCCTTTTTTAAGTATGACAGGTGAAGAATCAAATTTTAGAAAACTTGCCAGTGATATGCTACAGGATGAAATTGTCCAGAATTTTCAATCTACCGATTATATTCAAACAATCTTTCCAGCAATTCCCATCGAAACAATCCAAAAAATCGTGATCGACCGATTAAGTAGCCAACATCTTTATATAAATGGATATGCTATCAATAGCTTGCTACTACATATTGCGATAGCCATTAACCGTCTCCTCCATCATCAACGCTTAGATACAGATTTTCTTTCCGAATTATTCACAAAAGATCACCTTGAATATCAATTAGCCACACAAATTGGAAAAGATATCGATCGGGCCTTTTCAGTAAAAATGGATCTTTATGAAATCAACAATCTCGCACTTTTGCTAATGACCAAAATTTCACCTGCAAATGATGATTTTCTAAAAAATTACATGGAAACGTCTGTCTATCATTTTATTACAACCATAATGGAAACTGTCGCAGAAAAGTACTTTATCAATCATATTTCCACTGAGTTAATGCTGAATTTAGCCTTGCATGTTTCTAATTTAATAACACGAGCAGAAAGCGGCAAACAAGTTCATAATCCCTTGTCTGATGAGATCAAGCAGTCCTACGCCTTTATTTATGAGGTTGCCGTCTTTATTGCTAAACAGATTCAAAAACAAATCAACATTCCTATTTCAGATGACGAAATCACTTTTATTGCACTCCACATTGGTTCTTATTTTGAAGAAAAATTTGAACTAGAAAATAAATTAAAATGCGTAATTTACACACCAGAATACTACGATATGCACAAGGATTTAGTTTATAAAATAGGGGCTAGATTTAAAGCTAGCTTAACTATTTCAAACATCTTTTATCGATTAAATAATGATAGCTTGGCCAAAATGAAACAAGCTGATCTGGTTTTAGCAACTATCCAAACACCAGAGTTAGAGCAGCTCGTTCAAATTTCACCCTTTTTATCAGAAAAAGACGTAGAAATAATTCAGACATCGATCCAACTAACTAAGCAAAAGAAATTGCTACAGAATTTGAAAAAGAGCATTCAGTCCTATTTAATGCCAGATCGTTTCGAGCGAAATGTCTATCTGGACTCACCAAACTTATATATTGAGCACTTGGGTAACCAGTTAGTGGAAAATAAGTATATAGATACTCATTTTATTGACTTGATAAAAGAACGCGAAAAAATGTCTGCTACGTCTTTCAACAACTCAGTAGCCTTGCCTCATGCTATTGAAATGAGTGCCAAAAAAACTGGAATCTCGATTATTTTAAACGATCGATCCGTAGAATGGGGAAAAAATTACGTTCAGGTCATCATTATGATCGTGATGAACCAAGAAGACATGAAAAAATTTCGACAATTATTTGATTTTATGATTGATACTTTTTCAGATCAGAAGAAGCTAAAACAACTTTTAAAAGCAAAAAACTATGAGGATTTTATTGAAGAGCTATTTAGATAAACGCAATAAATTAAGACAAAAAGGGTGTGGGACAAAAGTAAAAATCACTTTTGTTTCACACCCTAAGTACGAATAAACGGTGGGAGCACAAGCAACCCCTTTCTCGGGGTTAAACACTTCTGTCCCAGCCTCGTTCCTACGATTAGTCAAGTAGAAAATAAAGAAATAATGAAAGATATTTTAATAGTTGTAAACGGTTGAATTTCTTGAAGCAAGTTATCAAAGTCAACCCTTGTATGAAGAATCTCTCCCTCGGAGAGACAACAATCATCCTCATAAAGAACCTTATATTTTCCCCATAGAAACATCCAATGCAAGTACATAAGCCATTTTTTCATCTTCTTTCTTTTTTTTGAAAGGTTCTTCACTGTTTCATTTCGTTCCTAATTTCCTAAACACGAGCTCGAAGCCCCAACATACTTAAACCAGATTTTAAAATGACAGTGAAGGAGACCGTTTTTTTGTAGGGACTCGAAGTCCATGAGGCTATGTTCGATCTTCCTTTCACTTCTTACTATATACCTAAAAATATGAAAATAGAGGGGAAACTCATCCGTCGATAAGTTTCCCCTCTAATCTTAGTATGTTTTAATTTACTAGTTACTTTATGGCGCATCAACCAATACCCATGTTAGACTTGCGGAATAAGTATCCTTTTTCATATCTGGAGACAAATTCACTAAGACACCGCTATTTTTATCATACTCATAAGTAACTTCAGTCTCTTTATTTTCATTTCCCGTATCGCCTGAAGCAACAATTATCGAACTATCTTTCACTAATTTATTGGTTATTCCCTTTTCGTCAGTATAAACAATTCCTTGCTTCATTACTTGATGGTAATCTTTACCTGTCAAGTATTCATTTAATTTTAACTCTAACTTAAATTTTTTATTTGGCCCTCTTAAATCACTAATTTTAATTTTATAAGAATTGGCTCTATCCACAACTTGTTGTTTAGTAGGTATCGTTTGCTGTTCATAGTCAATACTTGTTGGTACCTCGGTAAGTTCTAAAAATCCTTCGACATAGATTCTAAATGTAATTTTATTTGATATATTTGAAAATTCATCCTTTGCATAAACTTCCGCTTCATAATTTTTTCCAGCTGTTAAACCAGTCATTCGATAATCAGGATCAATCTTCCAAGCGTTGTTACCCTTCTCTCCGATTTTGGAAGATTGAATGATTTCGTCTTTTCCATTATAAGTTAAATGAACCTCATAATTAGACATGCTATCTAATTTAGTTATCCCATTTAAATCTAAAACATTATTTTTTATATTTACATAATGGATTTTTTCGGCGTCATTCATGCTAATAATCGGCGCTAGGATTTTCTCATAAGTAATGACCTCAGTACTATTTGTATTTCTATATTGGTAATCTATTAAATTCATTGATGTTTCTTTATACTTATAAGCAGAAATTTTTTCTTGTACTAGATTTTCTAAATTATCAGCTTTTAAGGTAAGAAAAGAACGTAAAGTGGTATGTTTCAATTCCTCACCTTCTGTATTTTGATACTTGATTTCTGTATTACTATTAAAATTAACTCCTGTAATATCCTTATTTGTTCTTACTGGCGTTTGATCAACATGTAGTTCTGTCAAACTAACCAAATTTAAGTAGCCTTGCTTATTTAATAAGTTTACATCAATCGGATCATTGTAATTTATTTGCCAATTTATCCGAAACTCGTATAAATGATTATAAAATTTCTTATCTTTTAAATCCTTGACCTGTATTGTAAGTTCATCATTCTCATTATTAATATTAAATAAATCAGATTTATCCTCACCTGCTTCGTTAAATACGTTAACTGTATTACTTTTTTGAATATAGTCTGGAATTTTTATTTTCCAAGTCAGTATATCTTTTCTCCCACGGTCTGGCTCATAAGGAACCATTTGATAAAATGAAGTAAAGAACTTTTCATCCTCTGTAACCGTATCATATACTTTATTTTCTGGTATAAAATCTGGAATTTCAACAGGAACTAATGAACTTGAATCATAATTAACAGCCGATTCATCTGGATCGTTATTCCTAATAGAAAAATTGAAAGAAGAAACATCATCAAATGTAATGGTCATCTCTTTTGCTACATCTGATCCAGCAATTTTCGAACTAAATTCAGTATTATCACCAAATACTCCATAGCGAATATCAGTTTCTTTTGGCGAATAGATAGCTTTTATAAAAGAATTAGAAAGAGAAAGGTTTTTTGCTTTATTCATGTTTTTAAATGTCCAATAACCTGAAATTGATATAGGTTCTCCCTTTTGATTTAAAAACTGATACTCTGTGTTTAGCATCACGTTTCCTTGAAGTGCCCACCTTAAAAAGCTACTGTTAGTTACTGATAGTCGGGATAACACTGAACTAGATCCAGAACTTTTCCCTGATACTTTAACGGAAAGGGATATCCACTGTCCTTCATAAAAGCTAACATTTTCAATTAAAATAGAACTTGGATTAGAACTATTGAACTCAACTATTTTCCCATTTGTCGCATCGTTAATAGTTACTTCGCCAGATTTTTTACTGACTTTTATTTTATTATTATAATACATTGTAAAATAATTTTTTTTAGGAATACTCTCTTTTTCTGAATTTTTCCATTCTGGATGTGTTGAAATAAGCGGCGAATCTAAAAATTTTATTGGAGCTTCTGCAGAATACAAAACTTGTGAGGTGTCTGGATCATTATTCGTTATCCCTATTTCAAGAGATTTTCTATTTTCATAGGCAACCCCCATTACTTGACCTGCACCAAAGCCAGATAGTTTAGAAGAGTAACTTGTAAAACCAGCTATATCAGATGGTTCATATAAAATATTTGTATCAGAAATTGAAAATATTTTACTTATTTCATCATCTTTAAAATCAATATTCTTTGCTTTATTGACTCCTTCAAAATAATTGATACCTGAAACAGTCATGGGCTGGTCTAAAACATTGAAATACTCATAAGAAATTTTTACTGATTCATCCCCATTCAGCAACCATGTCATAAAGCTATCTTTTGACAAAGATACATTAGCACCTTTCCCCTTAAGTGATTCCACTGTAATTTTCATATTTACGATAGAAACACCATATTCTCCAACATTTGTTATATATGCTTCAGCTTTATCGCCAATTTTTGAAGGATTAAACGTAAGAAGTTTGCCACTAACTTTAAAATTTTTATTGTTTTTTATACTTATTTGTTCTGAATATTTCAATACAAAGGAGCTATCCTCAGTCAATTCTACTTTGGATATTTCTTGCCATTTAGGATTCGTTTTTATGGAATTGCCAACTCTAGTTTCCTTACTAGCTATAGTAGAAACTTCACCTAAATTTTGTTCTGTTTCTTTGCCCAAAACAACACTAGTACCAGCTATTTTTATTATCAAAACGGTCATGATACAAATAATTACACTTGTAAACAGTAACTTCTTTTTCACTAATGCACACCTACACTTTGCCTAAATTCTATACAGTGAGTATATAATATTTTTTTATTAATGTTAATAAAAGATATTATCTAAAAAAGAGTTCTTTCATCCTAAAAAAGAGAATTATTTGATAAACTTTATTCATAATAAGAATAATTAAAATACTTTGTGACGTTTATACCACTACAAACAATTAGCTTTAAGTAGTAATAGTTATGGATATATTTTTATACAATAGATTATTTTCTCTCATATTTAGTGGTATTTTCTAAGTTTCAAACTCTCTTTAAATATGAAATTACACTAAGATTTTTGAATTAAACTAATTATAAACATAAAAAAACTATATCCTATGTCATGCAGAGGATATAGTTTCGTACTATAAAAAGTATCTATTAATTTTTACCTACAAAAAATGACACAACTGCAACTAAAATCACAGCTCCAATAATTGAAGGAAACAATGCCATACCGGCAACTTGAGGTCCCCAACTTCCTAGAAGTGCTTGACCAATCGATGAGCCTACAAGACCTGCAATAATGTTGAAGATCCAGCCCATTGATTTTCCTTTACTTGTGATTGCTCCGGCAATTGCTCCGATAACGCCACCTACGATTAAAACCCATAACCAATGCATATATATGACCTCCCTTACAAATAGAATAAATGTAATAATGATTACTTAATTATGCTAACAGATTATTTATTTTCTTGCGAAAGAAATGCTCTAAAACTATATTTATATCATTTTTTTATCATTTTTATTTCATCACATCTGTCACCAAAATCGTTACAAAGTTTTTTATCCCACAATTTTTACAATCATAATGAAGATTTATTTCGTCATCTACTATAATATCATCACAAACTAGTTCAATTTCATTATCTGAAAGATTCAATTCTCCTAAAGGAATGTTTACTCTTTGATGATCTGATTTATCCGTTCTTGTATTTAATAAAAATTTGCCAGTCATTTCTTTTTCGCAATTTTTACATGTTACTTCAACACTGATTTCTCTTTCCATCGTAAGCTCTCCTTCTTATCTTTATCAATAAGTGTATGTATATAAGTTTAAACGCTTTTGTAAAAAAATTCGATTGATATGCTTTACAGAGCTAGTTTGGTAAACAAAAAAGCTAGAACCCAAATGGATTCTAGCTTCAAAATTCAATCTTAAAAAGATTATTTTACTGTTACTGAAGCGCCAACTTCTTCTAAAGCAGCTTTTAAAGCTTCTGCTTCATCTTTAGAAACGCCTTCTTTAACTGGTGCAGGTGCGCCATCAACTACTGCTTTAGCTTCTTTCAAGCCAAGACCAGTTGCTTCACGAACTGCTTTGATAACTTTAACTTTTTGGTCTCCAGCTGCAGTTAATTCTACAGTGAATTCAGTTTGTTCTTCGCCAGCTGCTGCTGGTCCTGCTGCTGCTGCTACAGGAGCTGCTGCAGATACGTCAAATTTTTCTTCAATAGCTTTTACTAAGTCGTTTAATTCTAAAATAGTTGCGCCTTCTAATTCTGCAACAATGTTTTCAATGTTCAATGCCATTATGGTTTCCTCCGTTTTAATAATTCATTATTTTTTAATTTAGGTTGTTACTAGGCTGCAATTATGCAACTTCTTCTTCTTTTTCTGCCACTGCTTTGACGGCGTAAGCCACTTGTCTGACTGGCGCTTGTAATACAGATAATAGCATAGAAAGTAGTCCATCGCGACTTGGAAGTTTTGCTAAAGATGTCATTTCTTCTACTGAAGATACTTTACCTTCAATAACGCCACCTTTGATTTCCAATGCTTTTGCAGTGCTTGCAAATTCGTCGATGATTTTAGCAGGTGCTACTACATCGTCGTTACTGAAAGCGACTGCTGTAGGTCCTGTAAATACTTCGTCCAAGCCTTCTAGTCCAGCTTTTTTAGCTGCACGTGAAAGGATAGAGTTTTTGATAACTTTCATTTCAACATTTGCATCACGCAATTGTTTACGTAAGTTAGTCACTTCTTCTACAGTTAAACCACGGTAGTCAACGATGACTACAGAAGCTGCTGCTTGAAACTTAGCTGTTGCTTCTTCGACTAGGGTTTCTTTTTTAGCGATTGCTGCTTCACTCATTTATTTTCACCTCCTGATTATTGATGGAGAAGCTTATTTGTAATTAAAACAAAATAAACTCCATGCCACCGTTGACATAGAGGGACGTAATTGTATGTATCAACAATTGTCCTCGGTAGGAAATTAAGACTTGCGTCACCTACTGTCTTCGGTACAGTTAATTATTAACCTCAACTACCTTACCATGAGACAGGTAGTTGAGTCAATAATTTTTTTTACTTATTCAGCTTTTCTAATTAGAAAGAAGCTTGGTCAACATGGATTCCAGGTCCAAATGTAGTTGTTACTGAAATGTTTTTGATATATTGACCTTTTGCTGCTGATGGTTTAGCTTTCAACAATACATCGTTGATTGTATTGAAGTTTTCTAGTAATTTTTCATTATCAAATGAAACTTTACCGATTGGTACATGGATGTTTCCAGCTTTGTCAACACGGTAAGTTACTTTACCAGCTTTTACTTCGTTAACAGCTTTTGTTACGTCCATTGTTACAGTACCAGTTTTAGGGTTAGGCATAAGGCCTTTAGGACCTAAGACACGACCTAATTTACCAACTTCAGCCATCATGTCTGGAGTTGCTACAACTACGTCAAATCCAAACCATCCACCTTGGATTTTTTGAACCATGTCAGCGTCGCCTACGTAATCAGCACCAGCTGCTTCAGCTTCTTTTGCTTTTTCGCCTTTAGCAAAAACTAAAACGCTTTGTGTTTTACCAGTTCCGTTAGGTAATACTACTGCACCACGGATTTGTTGGTCTGCTTTTTTAGGGTCTACATTTAAACGGTAAGCAACTTCAACAGTTGCGTCGAATTTTGCAATATTTGTATCTTTAGCCAAAGCGATTGCTTCTGCTACAGGGTAAACTTTTGTTGCTTCAACTTTTTTTAATGCATCTTGCATTTTTTTGCTTTTTTTAGCCATTTTGTTTCCTCCTTGATTGTGGTTATAACGGTCGAACCTCCCACGTAATTCATATCTTTGAATATGAAATAAACTGAGAAGCTACTTCTTTAGGGTACTTAGAATAAAAAATTATCCTACAGTGATTCCCATGCTTCTTGCAGTTCCTTCAACCATGCGCATAGCCGCTTCAACGTCTGCTGCGTTTAGGTCTGCCATTTTAAGTTCAGCGATTTCTTTAACTTGATCTTTAGAAACATTCGCTACTTTATTTTTGTTTGGCTCACCAGAACCTTTTTCGATTTTTGCAGCTTTTTTAAGTAATACTGCAGCTGGTGGTGTTTTAGTAATAAATGTAAATGAACGGTCTTCATATACAGAGATTACTACTGGAATAATCAAACCAGCTTGATCAGCTGTACGAGCGTTGAATTCTTTAGTGAATCCCATAATGTTGATACCCGCTTGACCTAGTGCTGGACCTACTGGCGGAGCTGGTGTTGCTTTACCTGCAGGAATTTGCAATTTAACTAATTTTTCTACTTTTTTTGCCACGAGACATACCTCCTTGAGTCCGTGATGTGGTTAATTGGAGATGAAGATTTCTCCTCCCACGTCATTCTTTGACGAATCAAAGAAAACCTGTATGCAAAAATGCACACTTAAACAGTATACTCTGCTTTCATTTAAATTTCAATACTTTTCTGCTCTTTTTCCTCTCTAGCTTCAAAATTAGAAATGAGAAAAAGATAAGTTTTTCTCGCATTCTTATTACCATTCTAGTTTCTTCTGCTTAATTGTGATAGACTTTCGTTAGAAAAATCCTGATATTAAATATGAAATAGGTGAAAAAACATGGAAAATTTACGCTACAAAAGTGTTTTTGATATTATCGGTCCTGTCATGATCGGACCAAGCAGCTCACATACTGCTGGAGCTGCTCGAATCGGAAAAATCGTCCGGAGTATTTTTGGTGAACAACCAGATACAGTTGATATTTACTTATATGAATCTTTTGCCAAAACTTACCGTGGCCATGGTACAGATATTGCCCTTGTCGGTGGTTTGTTAGGTATGGAGCCTGACGATGAACGCTTAGCGGATTCATTGAAAATTGCTCACGAAAAAGATATGGAAGTCTTATTTGTTCCGTTAAAAGAAAAAGCAGAGCATCCAAATTCAGTCAAATTACTTGTATCTAAAGGCGATCGTAAGCTTTCTGTAACGGGTATTTCAATCGGCGGCGGTAATATTCAAATTTCCGAGCTGAATGGTTTTAAAATTTCTCTAACGATGGGAACACCAACATTTATTATTGTGCATCAAGATACTCCTGGAATGATTGCACAAGTTACAAATTTACTTTCTGAAACAAGTATCAATATCGGAACGATGACTGTGACTCGTGAATCAAAAGGAGAAAAAGCAATCATGATCATTGAGATCGATCATGCGGATATTGGGGATATTACAATGAAATTGGTTCAGATCCCTCATATTTTTAGTGTAAATTATTTCGATTAATTTAAATTAAAGGAGCAAAATTATTATGTTTCTATCTATAGAAGAATTAGTAAAACAAGCAGCCGATTTTCCGTCTGTAGCTGAGTTGATGATCGCAACAGAAATAGAAAATCACGGACATAGTCGTGAACGAATCATCGAAACGATGGAACGAAATCTTGCTGTTATGAAACAATCGATCGAAGAAGGCGTGGATGGTGTAACTTCTGTAACTGGTATTACTGGTGGCGATGCTACTCGTTTAAATGATTATATTCAAGCTGGGAATTTTCTAAGCGGAGAAACCATTTTAACAGCTGTCAGAAATGCAGTTGCAGTTAACGAAGTCAATGCAAATATGGGCTTGATTTGTGCAACGCCTACAGCAGGAAGTGCCGGAGTTGTACCTGGTGTTTTAATGGCTGCTATTGAACGTTTGCAGCTAACGCATGAACAACAAATAGACTTTTTATTTACCGCTGGTGCTTTTGGTCTTGTGATTGCCAATAATTCATCCATCAGCGGAGCAGAAGGCGGTTGTCAGGCAGAAATTGGTTCAGCAAGCGCCATGGCAAGTGCAGCTTTAGTTTGTGCAGCTGGCGGTAATGCGGATCAAGCAGCTCAAGCAATTGCGATTACTTTAAAAAATATGATGGGCTTGATTTGTGATCCTGTCGCAGGATTAGTTGAAGTGCCTTGTGTTAAACGAAACGCCTTAGGTTCCTCTCAAGCATTCATTTCTGCTGATATGGCTTTGGCTGGTATCCGCAGTGTGATTCCGCCGGATGAAGTTGTTGCCGCAATGTATCAAGTTGGCCGTCAAATGCCGCAGATTTTTAAAGAAACGGCTGAAGGTGGTTTGGCTGTTACACCAACTGCCCAACGATTGGCAAAAGAAATTTTAGATAATCAAACAGAAAATCCAGATAAATAATAGAAAAGGAGCAGTCAA
>NZ_JAFREN010000010.1 GCF_017377505.1 Enterococcus sp. DIV0212c
GGGGGTGGGACTACTAGCATCTACACAAACCATCCCAAGATTAACGAGTGTATTTTTAAACTCAAATGGTATTATCGGGGATAACTCTATTCCATGGGGACAGATGATTGTATTACTAGCTATCTTTATTTTCTTAAATTCAACCATCATATTATTTAGCTTAAGAAAATTAAAAAATATTACTCCTGTCAAAGCTCTTCAAATGGGTCAACTTTCAGATGGAAATAAAGGTATAAAGAGTATCCCTTTAGAGCGTATAAGTATCTTACCATTATATATTAGCATCCCTATCAAACAACTATCTACAAGGTTTAAACAATATATATCATTAATGCTCGTTGCATTTTTCTTTAGCTTTTTATTACTGAGTGTTCTAACATTATCCAAATCTTTTGAAAAAGAGAATGAAGTATTCAAACTTCTTGGCATGCCAAAAAATGATGTAGTATTGCAGATTGCTAAACCTGCCGAGGATAAAGAAGAGATAATAAGACAATTAGTTAACCAAATTGAGAAAAAATATCCAATCAATTCTTACAGTTCTTTTTTTCAAACAAGTTTGAAAGTAGAAAAACAATCAATGGTTGCTCTTGTATATAGTGATCTGAGAAACAAAGTTGATTTAAGCGAGGGGCGTTATCCTAAAACTAAAAATGAAATTCTTATTACAAGCAACGTTAGCAAACAATTTAATAAGAATGTTAATGACACCTTAAAAGTATCCACTAAAAAGGACAATTCAGAGGACTTCAAAGTAGTTGGCGTGTACCAAAGTGTTAACAATGTTGGGTTTACTATTCATATGCTAGATACTGGGTATTCTAAGCTAAATAAAAATTATTCTCCTGTTCAATACGTTGTTGATTTAGAGAATGATTCAGATGTATCAAAAACAATCAAACAATTTTCTACAAATAAGGACAATATTAATATAACAGATGGTTTAAAAAGTAATAAAAACTTGATTGAAACAATACAAACAGGTTTGTTATTAATGACACTGGTTGTATTGATTTTAAGTTTCTCTATTTCGTCCGTGATCATTCTCCTCTTGAGCACAATTTCAATTAATAGGGAATCATTAGAATTGGGGATCATGAAATCATTGGGCTATACATCGGCTCAATTACGTTGTCAATTTGCTACCAGATTTGTTATGGCGACAACATTTGGAACAACATTTGGAATCATTTCAGCCTTGCTTGGCGGAAACAAAATGTTTTCTACGCTTCTTTCAATGGCAGGTTTAACTAGTTTAGATCTAAAATTTTCAATTGGAAATTTAGTTTTTGTAGTATCGTTTTTCGTATTTGTTAGCTTCTTATTTAGTTATGTTTCCTCACGAAAAATAAAAAATGTAAATGTAAAAAATTTATTAGTAGATTAAAGGAGAGAATTTGGGTTATGTTGGGTTATTTAAAAAGTTTTTATACAAGGTTAGCATTTATAATGGGAGTAGTAATGTATGTTTCATATGCTTTGCCAACTGGTAATTGGCAAAATACATATTTAATATTTGTTTCGTTATTCGTTGCAATTTTCCTACCATTTTTTACTAAAATAAGTGAGAAATTAGAACGATTTGCAGTGTTACGAACTGGAAGTATGTTTTTAGGTAAAGTCATTCGCTTTCTATGGCAATATGCATTTAATTACTTTGCTTTGACCATGGTTATTATTGGCGGTATTGTAGATACTGCTAACCTACAATTTGTTGGAGGATTGTATGGTGCTATTGCACTAACTTCATTTGCTTCTCAAGGATTACAGTATGTAATGTTAGCATTAGCAAATAAAAATATTGGTGATCGCTATTTGAATATTACACTTGCCTTGAGTTTTAATGTCTGTATTAGTGCCATTGCGTCATTAGGATATATTCCAGTTCAACTATTTTTTGTGGTTACAGGTATTCTCTTAGGAATAATTGGTGCAGTATACAGTTTGGTTACAGATTTAAAAGGTATTTTTTCAAAAAAATCTGGAGTTGGTGTTTTCTTTGGAACGTTCAATCCTGCTCATGTTTCACATATGAAAATTATAGAACAATTTATTCAAGCGAGAAACTTAGAGAAGGTTTATGTACATCCAACTATCGTTCCAAAGCTTCACCAAGCATTATTGGATGAAGGGATTATTAGAATAGCTAAAATGAAAGATGGTATGAGAATTTATGAAAAAACTGAAAAAGCTGATTTTCATATTGATTACTTTCCAACTGGAAATATTTTCTTTGAAGCAGAAAATAGAATTGCTATGTTGCGAAGTGCTGTCTCAGATGCAAATCTAGAAAATAAAGTTGAAGTTTTAGCTATGCCTGATCTATATATTGATAAAGGTTTTCATGGAATTATTAAGCACATTAAAGATAAACATAAAGGCAAAAGAATTTATGGTCTTCATGGTAGTGATTACGGTGGAATGTTGGTGAGAACTATTTATGATGAAACATTCTTAACACCGTATACAATAGTGCGAAAAGACACTATTTCAGCTACAGCAATTAGAAATGGTGCCCAGGGTATGACTTCCAAGACAGTAACTGAAATACTGAATATTCTAAAGGATGATTCTCATGCAAATGATGGCGATATATTTGAATTTTCAGGTGTACGATATATTTATTCAGCTTCAAAATTGATTGAGTTAGACTAGCTATGGAGGAAAAAATGACTACAACTAAAGAAATACTTCTACCAAATAATTACACACTAAAATTATATAAAAGAAAATATTTACCTCAAATTTCTGACTTCGTAGCAAACATTTATTTTACTCAACGTCATTATCAATTTGATGAAGATATCGAAACCTTAACAAATGAATTACGAACTCAAGATGAAGAACTCAGTAAGCAGTCAACAATCTGTTGTATTTACAATATAAAATCTGGTAATCATTATACGATCAAACTGAGAGAACCAATACCAGAAGACCCGCCAATATTAGTGAATGTGGGGAAACTTTTGATCTCTCGTTTAAAGAACACAATCTAGGATAATATTATTTGACCGTGAAGTGATAAACTAGTCGTAAGTTGATGGAATGGAGGAAATAGTTATGAGTTTAAATGTAAAGAGTGTCACTGTAGGTCTACCAGTAAGTAATTTGGAGGAATCTGCACTTTGGTATGAAAAGCTTCTTATGAGTGATGAAAAAATTACCCCTGTTGAAGGCGTTATCGAGTATCCAGTTGGTTCTATTTGGATTCAACTTTTCGAAGAAAAAATGAATGTTTCAGAGAATGGTTTACGTTTAGGAGTAGAAGACTTAGACAAAGAATTTGAACGTTTAAAATCACTTGGCGTAATCGTTGATGAGGTGATAGAGGATGTACCTGGTATTCTTCGATACGTTGATTTCTCTGATCCTGATGGTAATAAGTTATCGTTCTATTGGTTATATGATCAAGAGTAGATTTAGACAGTACTTAATGCTAAAACAACGGATAGGTGATTCGTCGTTTTAGCAATTCTGACTTTAATTTATCAAATTACATCTATTAATAAAGCCATGAATCCTTTACTGAAAAAGGGGCCACGGCTTTTTTATTCATTTAGTACAATCTTTTTCAACAAGAAAAGAGACCTGAGGCATACTTACCTTCTGATCCCATAATAGTCATTATAATTCTATGAACTACCTTCATTACCATTAGTTGAATTGACAGTTTACTCCCTTTGCCTACTCATCTAGCAATTTCCTTTTATTTCTCGCTATAAATGCAACCACAAATAATAGTATTCCTGAAAGAACAAAAACAAGATTCACACCTAAAGTATCTGCTACAGCCCCCATCAATAATGACGATAAAGAAAAAGTTGCAGTATTTAATATCCCCGTTGCAGCATACACGGATGTTAATTTATTTCTATCGACTTTCTGTTGTAAGATCGTCGCTTGAGGGATATTCTTAACTTGTAAAAAGACACCTATCAGAATTGAATATACTAAAATAAGAAATGGATTTCCTCCTAAAGCAACGAGTAATGTAATGACTCCGCCAAAAATTGAACTGATGACTATTACTTTAGATTTATTCTTATCCACCATTACATTTAAATAAAATACAATCATACTTCCCAGAGCAGCACCAAGAAAATAAGTGGCATTAATGTAGCCCCACCAGTTCTCTGAAACATGTAAAACATCTTTCACGAAGACCAAGACAACGGCTGAAATCCACGCTGTGTTTGCAATACTCTCAAGGATATCCATACTCACAATTGTAAATATAATAGGTTGTTTGCGTATTTCTTGCCATCCTGAAATCAGGTCTTTCCATCTATTTCCATCAGCGTTATCAGTCGTAGAAACGGTTGGTAAATACCAAAAAGCTAACGTAGCAATAGCAAAGATACCGACATTGATCCAAATTAGGCCTGACATAGAAAAGAGTATCAATAAAGAAGAGCCCACTGCCCAACCGCCGATACTGACAATTTGAAGCATTGTACTAAAAATGCTATTGGCACGAATCAAATAAGTCTTTGCAGCGTAATGAGGTATCAGTGCCCTGCTTATTGGCTCAGCGCAACCGTCTAAAAAAGAAATACTAAAGATAAATGTATATAAAAAGAAAAGATTTTCATTATTTACTTTTAAGTTTAAATACACAGCCAATCCTATTAATATAAATGTTTTAAATAATTGAGTTTTTCGTATAATATCTGTCAATGTAGCATAATTAATTAATACCGGCGTTAGCAATCCTGAAAATACTGTCCCAATAGTCATAATAACGGGTGCTAAGGAAGCCGCTAATGCAGAGTTTGTTAGTGTAAAAACAGAACTCACAACAGCAATTGTGTAAATAATATCGCCAATATTCGCAAACATTTGACCGATAACAAGCTTTTTGAATGCTCTATTCTTTTCCATTTTTTTCTCACCTTTACTTATCAAGAAACAGAAATTTGTCTCTTTGATTTTTTCTTAATTCTTTCAAAGTAAAGTAATTTTAAATGTTCATAAGTAGATTCTCCTCTTACTGGTACAACACCACTGATCGTACCATTGTGTATAATTTACTACCATAGCTCTTAGCTTCATAGTAATAATTTAGTTCGAATAAACTGGAAACAAGTTTTTTGCCATCATTACCACATTTATTCCTAATAAACCTAAATTAATAATAGCACATAGGCAAGTAATGTAAACTTTTTTTTGCGCATAGTATCACAATTCACTGAAAAACAATTAGCATTGAACTTATAAAAAAAGACAAGTAGTCGGCTACTCGACTACTTGTCTTTTATTAAATACGGGTAATATAAATTATCATACCGTTACTTCTATTAATACTTAACTCTCACAACCAACCTAAATATAATACAAATTCTCAGACGGATAAACCGCATCACTCGTAATATCCAATCCTAACTCTCTCAACGTTTGCTCATCATTCTTACTCAACATCACAGTAGAGTGTGCTTGTACGTCATTTAATTCAGATAACTTATCATACGCCAATTGTGCTGTCGGGTTCGTAACGGCACTAATCGCTAAAGCAATCAAAATTTCATTGGCTTTTAAAGCTGTAATTTTACTGTGTAGATCTTTTCTTTTCATTGTTTGAATCGTTTCAAGAATCACTGGAGATAGCAATAAAATTTCATCCGATATATTGGCTAATGTCTTAATAGAATTCAAAATAGCCGATGAACAAGAATCCATTAAACTACTGGTTCTTCCTGTTACAATTCTGCCATCTGTTAACTCAAACGCAATAACGGCAGGTGTATCATTACTTTGGGTTTGTTCTCTCAATCGTTCTGAATATTCTCTAGCAGGCAATACCGCTTTTCGGTCTTCTTTTTTCAGCTCGACTTCTTCCATGATCAATTTAATGCGATTGACTGTTTCTTCATCGATCAAGCCTTTTTTAAAGTCACATTCAGTCGCAAAACAACGACGAATAATTTCTTGCTTAGATGCTTCTTTCACCACATCATCATCGATAATCCCAAAACCGACACGGTTAACGCCCATATCCGTTGGCGATTGATAGATAGATTCTTCACCTGTAATTTTTTCAATGATTCGTTTGATCACAGGGAAGGTCTCCACATCACGATTATAGTTAACAGCAACTTTTTGGTATTTATCAAAGTGGAATGAATCGATCATGTTCACATCTTTTAAATCAACCGTTGCTGCTTCATAGGCAATATTTAGTGGATGTTTCAACGGAACATTCCAAACTGGGAAGGTTTCAAATTTTGAATAGCCGGCGGTCTTTCCGTTACGACTTTCATGATACAGTTGGTTCAAACACGTCGCTAATTTTCCACTACCAGGTCCTGGTGCTGTGACAACTACGATTGGCTTCGTGGTTGGAATGTAGTCATTTTTACCAAAGCCTTCTTCGCTGACAATTTTTTCGAGATTTGATGGATAATCTTCGATCGCCCCATGTTTATACACTTTGATATCTCTTCGTTCCAACTTGTTAATGAACATTTTTGTAGACGGCTGTCCGCTGTAGCGCGTAATGACCACACTATTAACTGCTAAGCCGTATTCTCTTAATTCATCGATTTGGCGTAAAATATCCATATCATAGGTGATTCCATAATCACCACGAATTTTATTTCGTTCGATATCACCTGCGTAAACGCAAATTAAAATCTCAGCTTGATCTTTTAGTTTTTGTAAAAGTTTGATTTTAGCATCTGCATCAAACCCTGGTAAAACACGTTTTGCGTGCATATCCCCGATTAATTTGCCGCCAAATTCTAAATATAACTTGTCATAGTGATCGACTCTTTCAAGGATATATTTTGATTGTTCTTCAATGTACTTTTGTGGATCAAAACCCAGTTTTTTCACGTGAGAACCCTCCGATATTTGTATACTGCCATCTATTATAAACTTATTTACTACTGATTACGATATAGAATTTTAAAATTTAACAGCTAATTTGCACGGATACTTATAAATTTAAATCGAAGTCTAGGAAACAGCTGCTTTTGTTCACCGTTTTCCCTTCGAGTAGTCGTTTGAAAAAAGATACTTTCGCTCTTAATCCTCCTTTAAATTATGACCATTTTTACATTTTATTATGCAACAAACTAAAATAAACCCATGTTCCTTTGTTAGCAAAGGGCGCACAGGTTTATTTTATGATTCGTTCTTACATGATATTTTTTTACTTATTAAACAATCGGCGGCGTTCCTTCTGCGTTCCCTACAATTGCATCGATTTGGATTAAAGCATCTTTAGGCAGCTCAGACACACCAACTACTCTTCTGGCAGGGACACCATCTGGGAAGAATGTTGCATAAACGTCATCAACGGCATCCATATCCTCGATATTTTTCACAAAAATATTCACCTTAACAACATCCGCCAGCACATGATCCACACTTTCGATGATCGCTTGGATATTTTCTAAGCACTGTCCAGCTTGCGCTTTGATTCCACCTGAAACAACTGCATTTGTCTTTGGATCGATTGGCAATTGTGCTGAAATATTATTATAATGTGAAAAAGCAACGGTTTGTGTTGAAAATGGACATTTGGGCGCTTTTTCTGTATTATTCGCTTCGATAATCAATCCATGTCTATCTTCTATCGCTTGGGGAGGTGTACCATCTCCGTGAGATACAACCGCTTCGATTTGCACCGCAGCCCCCATCGGCAAATCTTTCACTGCAACAACTGTTCGTGCGGGAACATAGGCTACTGTTCTAGCAATCGCCGAATCTGGAAAAAAGGTGGCATACACTTTATTCACAGCATCGATTTTAGATAAATCTTTAAGGAAAATATTGATCTTAACAATATCATCCAAAGGAACATCGATACTTTCTAAAATTGCTTTGATGTTTTTTAAACACTGTCCAGTTTGCTTTTTCACACAACCAGCTACTACTCTCCCAGTTTTGGGATCGATCGGCAACTGAGCGGACAAATTATTGTAATGGGAAAATGAGACAGTCTGCGTTGATAGTGAATTGCTCGGTGCATTTAACGTGTTGTTTGTCAGCTTTATCAAATCGCCTGCTTGTGGAGCGTTTGGAATCGTGCCTTCACCGTTTGAAACAAGGGCTTCTATTTGGACTAAAGCGCCCATTGGTAAAGCATCTACCGCAACAACAGTTCTTGAAGGATGATAACTTGTGAAAAATGATGCGTATACCTCATCTACAGCATCAACGTCTTTAATATTCTTAACAAATACAGTGATTCGAACGATATCGCTCATCACATGATCAATGCTGTCTACAATTGCTTTGATATTTTTAAAACATTGTTCAGCTTGCTCCGTAATGCCACCTGCTACCAATTTCCCCGAAGTTGGATCAATCGGTAATTGGGCTGAAAAGTTATTGTAATGAGAAAAAGCGACAGTTTGTGAAGCTAGTGAATTTTGTGGTGCATTTCCCGTGTTTCTTGCTAATACTGCGTTGTCATTGCTCATAGTTCTATTCCTCTTTTCTTTTAGTTACATTCAAATAAAAAAAAGACCTCACTCTATACAAAAATGTTTGCGCTTTCAATTTAAAATTGAATTAAACGTTACGATTGGCCTCGTACAATGTGATTAAATAGCCAGTTATTCTTTATAGGTGTATCAGTTTTTACTATCCTGTTTTTCATTATAAAAATCTTAACAAATTGATAAAAATTATATCACTCCCTCCAGTCTACAATAATAGCGCTAACATTTCAACAACGTATTTAGAAGTTCGCCAATGTCTGTTCTATTTTTATGAAGCAAATTGATTTTCTGCGCTAAACATGCAACAATTCTCTTATAGTAAGAACCAATACTGAAATCCAGCTCATTCTCAAATGTTAGGAGATATTTTTCTATGATAAAAAAAGAAGAAATGCCACTTTGCGATGTGGCAACGACCGTTCAATTGATTGGGAGTAAATGGAAAACTCTGATCATACGAGACTTAATAACAGGTCCAAAAAGAAATTCTGAATTAAAACGCTCATTATCTGGCATCTCTCAAAAGGTGTTGACCGAAAGCCTTAATTCAATGATACTAGCTGGCATTGTGGAACGAATAGATTTTCAAAAAGTGCCACCTCACGTTGAGTACCAATTGACACCATTAGGTAAAACCTTACTGCCTGTTATTGAGTCTATGAGGCAATGGGGGCAATTTTATAAACAGCAGTTTAGCTAGATAGTTACAAATTAGTGCCTACTTAACATTTTCTAAAAAGTTGTTTATACTTTTATTAAAGATAGAAACAACGATTAAGGAGGCTTTTTTATGAATAATAACACTACGCCAATTAAAGCAGTTCATACTGCGATTGAACAAACTACATTGAACGGTGAATCGGTTGTAAGAGTAGTAAAAAAAGATAAACTGATGGAGTTTGACGAAAACACGTATGCAAAATTAATCGGCTCTGCTTTCCATAACGGGATCATCGAAGTTAAAATGTTGAGCTGTTTGTTGCCAGATGCACCAGATTTTGCACGAGGATTTATCGGAATCGCTTTTCGAATCAATGATGATGACACAAGATTTGAATCGTTCTATGTCAGACCTACAAACGGTCGTATTGATGATCCTGTCAGAAAAAATCGCGGTGTTCAATATTTCTCCTACCCGAAATACACCTTTGATTATTTCCGAAATCTTGGTATCACTGATTTTGAAGGACCAGCTGATATTGGTCTTGATGAATGGATCAGTTTAAAAGCGGTGATTAATGGGGCTAAAGGAGAATTTTATTTAAACGATAGCGAAAAACCTGTGCTAGTCGTAGAAAATATGAAACACGGTGCTGATGCTCGAGGTGCGATTGGTTTCTTTGTTGATATTGGTACAGAAGCTTTCTTTAAAGAGTTGAAAATTACTGTAACGGATTGATTTGTTCACGTTAACAGGTATCCAAAGTTGTTGAGCACATCCATTGAAATTAATTTCAATTCTGTTATGTTACAGTTAAGGAGCGTGATCGATATGAAACAACCAATCACATTTATTTCAGTAACTGAACATGCCAAAAATCAAATGGATTTCTATGTTGATGTTTTCCCAAATACTAAGATTCAATCTGTTACGTACTATGAAGAATATCCTGAACGTGTTTTAAATGGACAATTAGAGTTGAATGGTATGTTGCTTTACTTTTTGGAAATGGGCCCTGAAAATCCTGTTACTCCTGGTTGGAACCTTTCTTTATACGCCGAAATGGATAGTGAAGAAGAGTTTGACCAAATTTTCTCAGCCTTATCGAATGATGGTATGGTCATTATGGGACCTGAAGCTGCTGGAATTTTCCAAAAAGTGGCATGGTTAACCGATAAGTTTGGTATTACTTGGCAACTAACATTGGCATAAAAGTACTATAAACTTCTATTTTATCTACTGAAAACAATGAGTATTATTTGCATTCTATTTAAAAGTCAGTGCTCATTGCATTGGCTTTTTTTAGTATAAAAAATAATCTGCATAAGGAGCCAAATTTCGGCAAATTCCTTACACAGATTATTGTCTAGTTTTTCTTTAGTTATTGTACTTTTTACGATTGAATATAAAAGCACTTGTTGCTAACGTACTCATTGCAAAACCAACAAGTACAAATGCATAGCTCGTTGAACTTCCCGCCTTAGGTAATTGTCCATTCGTCGGTTTAGCGTCAGTTAAAAGGAATGGATCAGATTGAATAGATAACTTCTCTTTATCCGACTTTAGTCCTTCATTACTTTGTGTATTCTTTACTACAGGACGTAATGCGTTTATTTCCTTTAATTCTGGTTTCTTCTGTTCAAAGGGTTTGATTTTTTCTAATTTATTTGGTTTGTCTTCAATTACTTCTTCTGGCTCACCAATTTTTATTTCTGGTTGTTCTACTTTAGCTTTATTTAGTTCTTCTTCCTGTGTTTCTTTTGCTTGTTCCTCTGGATCTAGTGGTGTGATTTCTCCTAGTTCATTGGATTCATCTTCATTTGTTTCGATTTGTTCACCTACATGGATCTCAGGTTGTTCTTCCTTGGCTTTATTTAGTTCTTCTTCTTGTGTTTCTTTTGCTTGTTCTTCTGGATCTAGTGGTGTGATTTCTCCTAGTTCATTGGATTCATCTTCATTTGTTTCAATTTGTTCACCTACATGGATCTCAGGTTGTTCTTCTTTGGCTTTATTCAGTTCTTCTTCTTGCGTTTCTTTTGCTTGTTCTTCTGGATCTAGTGGTGTGATTTCTCCTAGTTCATTGGATTCATCTTCATTTGTTTCGATTTGTTCACCTACATGGATCTCAGGTTGTTCTTCTTTGGCTTTATTCAGTTCTTCTTCTTGTGTTTCTTTTGCTTGTTCTTCTGGATCTAGTGGTGTGATTTCTCCTAATTCATTGGATTCATCTTCAATTACTTCTTCTTGTTCGATTGCTTCTTTTATCGGCTGGTTTTCATCTCCTATAGCATTACCATCTAAGAAGATATTTTTCACCTGATGAGTAGCTGTTTCGCTGATTGCTTTTTCATATAAAAGACGATAATCAATTTGACAATCGTTGGTAAAGTTGGCTTGTTTTTTACCAGCTTCTGTTATGTTCGCTGTATACATGATTGTGAATGCAGATAAACGAGCTTTTTCACGATAAATACGGATAACAAACGCATTCTCCGCTCCAAATTCTACTGTACCATAACCTTGATTTTGAAATTCTTCTAAACTCAATGTTGACTGACCTAAGTAGTTATCAATGGTAAACGCAAAACTATCTTTATTCAATAATTGACCGCCACCTGATTGATCGGTCATAACGATATCAGCAGCCAAGTCGCTTTTGTTTAAGTTAGCAGATAAAAACCAACGGATTTGTCCAGATTTCCCCAACAAATCACCTGTTTTATAAAAGAAAGGTTTCTCTCTTTCTTCATAGATACCTGTTTGTCCTTTAACAATAATATTTTGTACGCTAACGGATGTCCCTAAATTTACAGGTACTTCTTTCACCGTATTTTCCTCAACATTTGTTACACGAACACCAAAAGTAAACTCGCCGCGAACACGATCCAGCTGATTTACTTTTTCATTAAAAATACAAATCACTTTATCTTTATAAACACGGACGATTCCTAATCCGTTTAAATCTATTTCTCGTGGTACATCGTTGGATTCTGCTAACCCTTCTAGTTCTTTAGGTAAAGACAGCGTCAATTCATCTCCGGCTTTTAATTTCATCCCAGCTTTTTCACTGAATGTTACATGAATTGAGGTCAACTCGCCATTCATTAGTTCTGTTTTATCAAACTGGATCGTATCAACAAATCCTCCATTGTTTAATTCCGCAGCTGACGAATGTTCGCTAATGCCAAATACTCCTAAGAAACCAACAACCATTACTAAATACCATGATAATTTTTTTAACATCTTTTATACATCATTCCTTCCTCGTGATTGATATAGACCAATATGTATTTTTTGCCTTTATAAAAAGCAACTTTTCTGATGTTAAACAAAAATTGATTTCGTGTCAAATCATATACATCTTATACACATCAAATTATCATTACTACTTTTATGAAAAATATGCTTTATAAAATTAAAACTCAAGCGTTATTTAATAATCCTAAACGTCATGATTATAAAAAAGCCAACTGAACATTCCAGTGACTTCTTTGTCTAAGTTTATGAAGCTGTTTCAAGACATTAAGTGTATACTAATTTAATTCCAGAATGAATGTATATTGGGGCGTCAGCCTGATCATATCGTTGAAGCCTCTCATCGATTTTCCGCCTCTTTTTTATACCGTCTTGGCGATACTCCTGTCACTTGCTTAAAGCGTAACGAAAAATAATTTACATCTTCAAAACCAATTTTCTCGGCAATTTCGTAGTTCTTTAGCGATGTTGCCAATAATAAAACTTTGGCATGCTCAATTCGTTTTTCACCAACATAGTCTCGGAATGTCGTACCCAATACTTTTTTTATGACGCCGCTTAAATAACTGGCGTTGTAACCTAATTCACCAGCTAACCACGTTAATGACAATAGTGGATTATTTAGCTGGGCATCCACAGTCCTTTTTAATATATCAGCAAGACCATCTTTTTCAGGCTGCTCTCCATAAGTTGCACTCATCTTCTGCAAGCGAAAATCTAATTGAGTTAACTTTAATTTGTTAATTGCGCGAGTCAATAACTCTTCAATATCTTGTTTTGTTACTGGCTTTAAAATGTAGTCCTCTGCACCTAATTTTAAAGCAGACACAGCATATTCAAAGTGGTTGTACCCAGTTATAAAAATAATCATCGTTTCTGGCGAACGTATCTTGACCTTTTTCGCAAAGGTCAATCCATCCATATAAGGTAGATTAATATTCGTTAAAATAATATGTGGATCTTCTTTTTTAGTGATTTCTAACGCTTGTTTACCATCAGCAACCTCAAAAATCTGATTAATTCCCAACTGTTTGTAGTTAATCACAGTCACAATCTCCTTACGAATTAGCGGATCTTTTTCTACAACTAAAATTTTGTACACATACTTCCCTTCTTCCTTTCATTCATAAGCACAAAAAGCTTCTTTATTTATTATAACAAATAAAGAAGCTTTTATTTATTTTTTCATACTAATTGTCTTAATTTTAATTTATTTATAAATTTCACATTTCAATCCATCTAATGGAGAATAGTCTGTGATTTTAGTTCCTGAAGAGCGTAAAAATTGCAGATTAATCAACTGTGAAAGCGGCGTAACATCGGTAATAGGGTTGTTATGCATATATAATTTTTCGAGTTGATTAAAATTGGATAAAACTAGAATATCTTGTACTCCATTATCATTTATACTTAACACCTTCAATTTAGTTAAATTTGATATGGCCGACAAATCATTGATACTATTATAAGCAATATCTAGAGATTCAAGTTGTTCAAATTTTGATAAAGCTGAAATATCTTCAATTTTATTACTGTTCACAGATAAAGTCTTTAGTGATTTTAGTTTTGATAACTCAGATAAATGTGATAAATCTTGAATACGATTATACCCAATTCTAAGTGATTCCAACTTTTCCGCTGAAAGTAACCAATCCATTTTGTTAGTTATCTTCATGAGCAAAGAAAAATTTTGTAAACTAGGTAATGAGGATAAGCTAGCAGTATTTTCAGGTGTATCTATTAATTTCTCTCCTGAAAGATTCAAATTCTTTAATTTACTTAAAGAAGTAAGTGAAGGGATTTTCTTAATAGCATGTGCATTTAAATCTAGCCGCTCTAATTGATTTAGACTTGATACAGCTGAAACATCTTCGACTATATTATCACTAAACCACAGCTCTTTTAACATTGTTAAATTAGCTAAAGCTGAGACATCCTTCACTCGATTTTGTACAAGAGATAATTTTTCGAGTTGCTTAAGTGAAGACATCCAGTCAACATTATCAATGTGCGTTTCGTAGATGCGAAGCTCTTTCACTTTATCCAGTTTTGAAAGCTCAGATAAACCCGTTACAGGCACTTTGTACGCACTCTTAAAGCTACCAAAATCTAGCTTTTCTAATGATTTTAAGCCACCAATAGGACCTACTTCTAAAATATTCTCAGGAAAGTTAACTTTTAATGTAGTTAAGTTATCAAGTTGCTGGATTCCATCAAAATCCAACGGTTGTTTATCTTCTCTACTTGTATACTCTAACTCCAACGTTTTCAAATGATTTAGTTTATAAATCGGAGCTAATGATTTAACTGGAGTATGAGTCAGCCATAGTTGATTCAACTTAGGTAATTTATCTTCGTCAAATCCTGCAAAATCATAGATGTAGGAACCATTGCGCTTACCAAAAATAATCAAGCGTTCTAAACTAGACAAATTAGAAACTTTATCAAAACCATCTGCATTTTGTATACCATTTAATAATAAAATTCCTAAATTACTTAAATTTTCTACCCCATTTAAATTAATATAGCTTTGATCTTCATAATGCTCTATCTCAAGTAGCTCAAGTTTTTTAACGGCTGCTATTGGAGTGAAATTTTCTATTTGCCCTTCTCTAATCTGTAGATAGAGAAGGTTTCTTATATGCTGTATTCCCTCAATATTATTGACGTTCTTAAGATATAGTCCTCCTATATCATCTAAGTCACTTTGCTTAATAGTTGAAGAGATATCTCTATTTAAGTTAGTTGCAATTTCAGAAGCAAAGTTTGGATCTGGAAACACCTCAGCAATTGTTCCCAACACCTGATCTACATACGCTAAGCCTTGTTCTTTAATCTTTTTCAATGTACCCGCGCCAATTCCCTTGACCTTACTCAATTCATCAAGTGATGCAAAAGGTCTCGTATCAATAATTCTCTGCGCAAGAACCGTTCCAATTCCAGAAATCTTCTGTAACTCTTCTGAACTTGCTATGTTGATGTCCACCTGTTCAACTTTTACTGCTTTGGTAACTCCTTCTTCTGCTTTTGCGACATCAGCGCTTGATATATTGCCAATTACTAACAACATTGTCAAAACAATCGAAATCAACCATTTTAATTCTTTTTTCTTTTCCACTTTGTGTTTCCTCCTTTTTCTCTTCCAGTAATAGTTTCTTGAGTGGCATCGCTTGGAACTATTTGACTTTTTCCTCCCACCACCATCAACTACACTATTATCTGTTTATTTAAAAATTAAATTACAACCATAAGTTCAGTTTATCTTATAAAAATACATTGTTATATAGATTTACATTGTAAAAATATAGACTTTGATTAGGTTTCTCTTCTGTTTTTCTAAAAAAATAAAAAGAAGTCAACTAAAATTTTAGCGACTTCTCTTATATGAATTTTTATTATCTAAGCTTGTCAAATTTAAACATATATTCTAAGATTTTATTTCCTTGCGCTTCGCTATACCTCTTCTCAAACTTCAAATCCTTAAAGTACATACTCAACTCCTAGATCGACAATTTTAAAATCTTTTGATCGATTTGTCCTACTTGACAATTTTTTGGAATTCCTACTAAAAAAGTGAATGTTTCAATTTTATGTCTACTTCTTACGGTTTGATTGAAGATTATTATTATCCGTTTATTTTTGAAAAACAAGCTAACATACAAAGATGTTCGTATTAAACTTCTCTTAACATTTAAAAGAGTTAAAACGGATTTCATTTTTTCATTATATATATGTTTTTGACATTCTATTTCTCACCAAAAAGACCATAGTTCAAAGTACTTGTATAAGAACCATGGTCTCATTTTTCATCTATATTTTTACTTTACTTATTCCAAGTTATAGGAATAGTTGTTTGGCCTCCGAATGAATAAAAAGCTTCACCATCTTCTACTTCTGCTAAAAATTCAAAGTGCAGTTCTTTAGTATCTGTCGGGATATTTTTCCATTCCAGAATCCCTTCAGATGAAATAGTGACATTTTCATCCAATGAACTATATTCAACTTTAGCATTTTTAAATTGACTTGATAGAGTAATTGGATCAACGATAGTCAGCGACGGATTTGATTTACTAATTTTATAAGTAGCCAGCTTATTATCATCCAAGCTGATTTTTATTTCTTTTAACTGAGGTAAGTTTGACAATGCTGAAATATCAGTAAAACTAGCTTCCTGTCCTTCAAAAAAAATACGCTCTAGCTCGCTAAGTTTTGATAAATCTTCTAAATTCGGTACCAGCAAATTTATATCGTAAAGCTTAAGTTCCTTTAATTGCTCTAATTCTCCTAATGGACGTAAATCTTTAAATGTTCCACCTTCACTACTGAATCTATCAACACTCTTGAATTCGTTCACACCTTCAAGATTAAAATCTCTATCATCAATCTCAGTGATGATTGATCCAGTATAATTTTGAACTACGTCTTTTTCAAAGATTCCATATTTTTCAAATAAATTATTGGGATCTGCAACGTCTCTACTCAACCCTGTTCTTAAGTTATCAGAAGGAAGATAGACATACTCCCCTAAAGCACTAGCAATCTTAGGAACCACTAGCAATCCCATTATTATAAAAAGCCCTGTAATATAAATTTTCTTTTTCATCTTAAACTCCATTCCGTTCATACTTTGTCCACCTAATTGAAATGATAAAGCAGAACAATCCTTTTTTAATACTTTTTTTAAAACTACCCTAACGCATACCTGACTTTTTAACACCAACTTTCTTATTTAGCCTTTAATCTTTTTTTAGTGTGCTTTATAAATCTCGTTGTCTCTTGTCACGAATAGGGACTTAAACGTTAGCGGTTTACTCCTATACCTGTTTGACTAAAACACATCTACATTTATTATACCAAAAGTATATCATCATAAGCAATTTAGTTATTATTACATTCTTTTTCTCGAAAAATTTAAAATAAATATTCAATAAAATTAATAATCCATTTAAATATTTGTATTAAACACCCCATAGTCTTTATTTGATTATAAATTTAAACTACGTTAAACTTTTATAAAGTTCACTTTAACTTATATTATTCTATTTTTTTAGATAGAACATTTATTTCATAAAAAAGAGGGAGCGGTAATTATGTGTACAAGTGTTACAATGGCAACGAAAGATCAAACTGTTTTATTGGCCAGAACAATGGATTTTGCGGTTATTTTAGATGCAGAACCGACGTTTATTCCCAGAAAAAAACTTGTCTTTGCAAATGATGCAAGTGATGATCGTAAAAATGACTATGCATTTGTCGGAATGGCGCGCCAATTAGATAGTGGAGAGTTTATTTTTGCTGATGGTTTAAATGAAAAAGGACTTTCATGTGCAGCTCTTTATTTCTCAGGATACGCTGAGTACAACAGCCAAGATAAAGAAAAACAATACACGCTTGCTCCTCATGATGTTGTGCCCTTTTTACTCTCTACTTGTACAACAATCGATGAAGTAACTCAAAAAATGGAAAAGATTCAGATTGAAAATACTGTTTTAGATTTTATTGGAATTGTTTTACCTCTTCATTGGATCGTGACAGATCATACAGGAGAAAGTATAGTCATCGAATATACTGAAGAGACACTACACATTTATGAAAATGAGATTGGTGTAATGACGAACAGTCCAGATTATACATGGCATACCACAAACTTAAGAAATTACATTGGACTTCAACCTGAACAAAAAACAGAAGTTCATTTGAAAAATATGATCATGAAACCTTTTGGTGAAGGCGCTGGTGCTTTTGGACTACCTGGTGATTTTACGCCACCATCACGTTTTGTCAGAGCAGCTTTCTTAAAATCTTGCTTACAAGATATTCAGACAGAGTTAGATGGCGTCAATGCCATGTTCCATATCCTTGCCAACGTTGATATTCCTAAAGGTGTGGTAAAAACAACACAAGCCTATGATTATACGCAATATACTTCTGTTATGGTAAACAGCTCTTTGAATTATTATTATAAAACGTACAATAATCAACGCATTCGCTGCATCCAATTAGGCAATGAAGATTTTGATGCGACAACTGGGAAAATCTGGTCTAGTGGAGATTCAGAAGATATTTTATATCGAAATAATAAAAAATAATCTGTGAAACTATACAAAGAGAGTAGCAACCTTTTTATCCTAGGGTGCTACTCTCTTTTGATAAGCCTAATTAGTTCCCTAATCAACAATTTCTTGTCTTTTACGGACAGTATTTTTCAGTAGATCTACGTACTCTTTTTGATATTTTTTCAAATAAGCGTTCACCGATTGCTTTTTCTCATCTGACCGACTTGATTCACTTTTCGATAAATTCCCAGCCTTATCTACTTCAACTATCGCTTCATGTGTTACTGTTGGATCATTCGCTTCTGACATAACGACGTATCGTTTATTACCAGCTTTGACCTTAATCACCAAATTGTCTTTTCTCGCAATCACTCCTGGCTGGTATTCTTTTAATGGGATAGGATTGACACCTGGTTCCATGATATAAGTTGCATACAGAATACCATCTTCTTGCAAAGTATAACTCCCTGAATCTCTGTAATCATCTTGTTTCCAAGAATGTGCAGCCAGATTAGTTAAGTAGCGTTGTTCATCCAATCTCAATTTGCCATTAAAACCAGTATAAATCAACACAAGAACTCCTATCACCAATAATATTCGCTTGTAATAGCTGTTCCATCTTATTTTTTTAGATAAATCTTTTGCCATTTCCGTATCCTCCCGTAATAAGTTATCAAGAGAGATACCAAACAAATCGCTGATTGCTACAATTGTTTCTAAATCCGGATAATTTCTGCCTACTTCCCAGCTAGAAACAGTGGATCGAGAAACATTTAATAATTCACTTAACTGTTCTTGTGTCAGTTCTTTTTTTAAGCGTTGCTCTTTGATTTTATCGCCAATGTTCATGGTATCACCTCTTTCTTTTTTATTATCTTGATAACTTACAATAAAAGGTAGCCACTTTTCGTATCATTTTGAAATTTCACACTGATACAATTCGTATCATGTTGATTTATCAAGGGTTTTAGGGAATATCACTTAAACATTATAGCAAAATTTTAATGGCTTATTCTCTTTTTAAAATAAAAGAATACGGTCAAAAACTTGTAGAATCTACGAAGTTTTTGACCGTATTTATCTGTCTTCAATTATTACACATTCATTTTTCTGCTAGCCATCCATTTGATCATTGCTGGATCTGCATGAGAGAAAAATTGACTTTCACCTTCATTCAGCGTGGCAATTGCTGCTTTATCTTCATTCGATAGTTCAAAATCAAAAACAGCTAAATTTTCAGCCATGCGTTCAGGTTTCACTGATTTAGCGAGAACAACGATCTCTTGTTCAATCAACCAACGGACAATGACTTGAGCAACTGATTTATGATACTTATTGCCAATCTCAGTTAAAATTTCATTTGTAAAAATGCCATTTTTCCCTTCAGCAAAGGGGGCCCAAGCTTCTGGGATGATTCCCTCTGCTTTTAACGCTTCGATATTTTTAGCTTGCTGATTGAAAGGATTGATCTCGATTTGATTGACTTGGGGAACAACTTTATTAAACTCAGCTAAATCAACTGCTCGATCCACAGCAAAGTTTGACACACCGATTGCACGGATTTTCCCAGTTGCTTGTAGTTCTTCCATTGCACGCCAAGCACCATAAACATCATTGTATGGTTGATGCAATAAAAGTAAATCCACATATTCAAGACCTAAACGATCCAGCGAGCGTTGAAAAGAGGTTTTGACACCTTCATAAGAAACATTTTCTACCCAAATTTTAGTGGTAATAAATAATTCCTCACGAGAAATACCAGAAGCTGCAAGCCCACGACCAACTGCTTCTTCGTTCATGTAAGATTGGGCTGTATCGATATGACGGTATCCTGCTTTGATTGCATCTACAACGGCTTGTTCTGCTTCTTTTGGATCGGTGATTTGATAAGTTCCAAAACCTAAAATTGGGATTTCTACTCCATTATTCAATGTGACAGTTTGCATGCTTATTTCCTCCTCCTTATTTTATGACAAGAATACTATAAACGATGAAGTCCACTTCATAGCAAGCGGCTTGTTCTTAATTTTTGACGTTTACCTTCCAAAGTTCTTCCACGTTATCTGAGGTTACTTCTCCTGATTTAAACTTGGCGATATGCTCGTCGTAGGTATCGATTTTGTACTGGAGTAAATCTCGTGTTTGGGTCATTTTTTCTAACTTATCAGTGATTTCTTGTAGTTGATCATGCAGAATTTGTTTTTGGGCGTCTTCAACATTTCCGCCAAGTTGAGAAAGGGTAGCAAATTCAATCAGTGATTCGATCGACACTCCAGCCTGACGTAAACTTTTTGCCAAATAGATCCAATTAAGATCTCTCGTAGTATATACACGGTAGCCATTTTTATCCCGTTTGATTGGCGGAATGACACCCACTCTTTCATAGTACCGAACCGTATCTGTCGTTAGGTCAAACATTTCAGCTGCTTCTTTACTGTTCACTTTGTTTCACTCCCTTAATCCCTTATTCCAAACTTGAAAAATCGTGATTGATGATTTCTATTAATGTAAATGTATCATCCTCAAACTCAAATTTCAAAATACAACAATTCCCCAATCGCTCTTTTTGATCCACTTCACTGGTATGCGCCCAATTCCGCATAAATTGACGGCAAGCTGCGCCATGAGAAACCGCTAAAACCGTTTCTCCAGCTTCTTTCATGATGTCCATCAAGGTTTCAGACACTCGTTCTCTAAATTGAACTTCTTCTTCTCCACCAAATCCAGCGAAGAAATCGCCATACGGTAATGGTGGATTCAACGACTCACTCTCTGATTCAAAACGGCCAAAGTTCCATTCTTTTAACCCTTTGACTCTTTTATAGGGCATGTCTGTTACTTGTTCTAAAGTATCACTAGCACGTTCAGAAGTAGAAGCGTATGCGCTATCAAAAGTAATGGCATCATCTTTGAAATAATTCCCAGCAATTTGAGCTTGTTTGATTCCTTTTTCTGTAAGTGGCGAATCACACCAGCCTTGGATTTTTTTCTGTCGATTGAATAGTGTTTCGCCGTGTCTCATTAGATATAGGGTTTTAGTCATAAGCTTATCCTCATTTCTATTCGATATTTTTATCATAAACCATGAAGTGAACTCCAAGGCAAGTAAAAAAGCTGAACTTTTCTTGTCCAGCTCAACTTTTTACTTATTCAAGCAACCGGCCTTCATCATGCCAAGCGCCATACATTTTTTCTGCCTTTGTATTTTCAATCAACTTATTTAAGCGTTTCTCAAACAGTTCAGGCTGCTGTTTATAATTTTGGATCGTATCGATGCGGATACGTCGATAGAGCTCTGGGAATGATAGGAAAATCTCATAGATTTCCACGTCCTCTTTTAGTCGTTCTGCGATCATCTCATCTATTTGAAAAGAAGCTTCTGTCATATCAGGTAGAACGTTTCTGCCTTGCTCGGTCATCAAACCTAAACGATCCAGACGGCGGACGCGTTCTTTGTTTAATTCAGTCCATGGACTTTTTTTGGCTCTTGGAGATAAACGTTGTGCGGTTTGGGTATCAGAAATTTTCTTTTTGATGCCATCGATCCAGCCGAAACACAACGCTTCTTCTACGGCATCTAAATATTGGATTTTATTAGGTTCAGGTTTGATGCTGACGATGATCCAGCAATATTTTTCAGTTGTGCTATTGGTTTTTAGCCAGGTTCTTAGTTCTTGTCTAGTGGTTATAGGTAACAGATTATCGATTTCCATTTAGACGACTCCTCTTAGTTGATTAGGAGTATTATACATGAATCTAGCTAAAAAAAGAAAAGACTTAAGGCGTTGCAGCTACTTGCCATAAAATCGCGGCTTTATATTTCCCTTTTTGAATGATTTCATTGGAAAATACATTTAACTGCACGCCTGTATTCTTCGACTCCCAGCTTTTGCTTATATTGTATTCTCCAGATTCCGAAACTGTTCCAACTTCAATGGGTTGTGCCTCACCTTTGTGTAGCGGTACTTTCGTTGTATCATTTACTTTATACCAAATTGCCCTTGATAAGACTTCACTTGGATTTTCTTCGCTTGTTAATGGTTGCTCTAATGTTGCGGTCAAAGTCCATGGTGTTTTGCTATTTCGTGTATCGCCAATAACCAAAGGAATATCGTATACAGGTTGTTCTTCTTTAATAAAGGGACGAGTTAAATAGGTATCACCAAAGTTTAAACTTGATGGGAATGATTCAATAAACAACTTTCCTTTAAACTTGTAATATACAGAAATCCCATCGATTTCAATTGGAATGGACGATTCTGCACTAGGAGATTCTATCAATTCATAATGTTTTCCCTTGATTCCTTGAATGGCTTTTTGGACGATAACTTCTTTCGTTAAATCCTTTATCTCCCCTACATTCCCCATCAACTCAACCAATTCACGCAATTGTTTTCCTGCTTCATTCAAAAATAGAATACGAATTGAGGCATCATTGATTTCCAGTTCAAGATTGAGTACTAATTTACTATTGGAAGTAGTAACTACCATTGAATAGATTTTGGAATCTGGAATGATGCCCGGCGTTGGGAGTTGAGTAAGATTGACTAAAATCAGATTAGCATCCAATTGTTCATAATTGCCCGACTGATTAAATGACCATAATTCTAACGCTGATTTATTTATGATTGTTGTTTTCAATTCACTCACTGTTTTAGGATAATCCTTTTTTTTCATGCTAAAATGATTTCCTTTTAACAAAAACGTCCCATCCGTTACGACTTGATCGTTTTCTTTTTTAACAAAAATCGGTACTTTAATTATCGCTTCGTTGCCTGCTCCATCTTTTGCAATCAAATCGAAATTAGCTGGACCTAATTCTTTCACTTTACTTTCGATTTCCTGATCTGGTTTTAGCGAAACGGTTATTCCTTCTTCAGATGAATAATCATCACTTAATACGCTTAAGAATTGTTTATAGTCGGTCACCTCTAAAATTTTTGAGGCGTCTCCTTGATCAAGTACGGTTAATTTCCCAACCCCAGATGGTGGCGCATCATCTATTGTATAAGAAACCGAAGAGCCCTCTATTTGCATATAGTTACTTCCTGAAAGATTACTGGTAACAGTTGGTTTGGCTAACGATTGGAACCCCTCATTCTTTAGCTTAAAACTCACTTGTACATCTTTATTTTCTAATGAAAGATCCGCTAAATTTACTGCTAAAGAATTACCTGAAATTATCGGCGTTACACTTTGTCCATTTACAAGAAATGAGCCCTCCTGATAGACCTGCCCCGAAGTTAAACCAAATGTCAGCACAGGTTTTAATAGATCCCTTAGTCCACCAGTATACTCTCCGAAATACTGCACAGTAAGTTCTGAGTCATTTCTTACTGCACTATCATCGTTCATTACCTCACCTGCTGGGTTTAGCAAACTCAATCTATCATCGTAATAGACCAAAGCTGGTACGCTAGCAAATGAAACGGTGGCTTTTTCAGTTTCAGCTCCTGTAGAACCAGTAAAGCCCCAATAGACCAGATCAGTATCAAACGTTGAACGAGGAATTGTCGCTATTACAGCATCTAAGCCTTCAAGTTGGTATTTCAACTGTCCGTTCCCTGATTCATCAAATGGTGACCAAGTAATGCTAAATTTTCTCCAAACATTGTCTCCTAACTTGAAAGTCGGGTATTGTAATCCGTGATGATTGATTCCTTGGATGCTTCCCCAATAGCCTAATGTATATTCATCTCTTTTGTCAGGAAATGTATATGCAACATGCCCCAAACCATTATTCTGCTTAACACTCCAATCAAACAAATCGCCTGACTTATTATACGTGTCAAATTCAACGACAAAGCTTTTCTTCATTGACTGATATAAGCTAGTTGAAAGAATTTTAGAAGGGTACACTCCTAGAGACATGCCATTAGCTTTATCAAACTTCTTTATTGCGCTTGGATCATTGTGCATAACAAACGTTACACCGTCAGCATCTCCATCAATCTTTAGAAACATCTCTGCAGAAAACTGTTTCGTCAAATTTAACTTCATATCTTCTACCGAAAAAATCGAGCCCTTCTGGTTCGTTGCTTTTTCGGTGATGATTACTTTATTATCTACTACTTTACTATTTGCTCCACTTGGTACTTGGAACAGATCATCTAACGGAATACCTGGAACTGTACTATCAGAGAAATTACTTCTATTTTGAATACGTTCAGATTGATCCTGTTTTTCTCCCGATAGTGCTTTTATTTTCGTTGTACGACTTATAGCGATAAATAGACATAATATAAATAGTAGAACCAACCCGCTCATCAGCGTTATTTTTATTTTTTTCATGCACTGCACCCTTTCTATAAGGATTTATAATTTATCTCTTCCTTTTAAATATGAATAACCCTATGCTAAAACAGATCGTCAGTAGTGTTATTATTACCATGAGCCACCTAGTATCAAAGTTACGAGTAGTCTTTTTCTGGGCAGGCTGTTTGATTTTTTGTGCGGCTACTTTCGATAATGTAAAGTTTTTCACCCAAGTCCAAGTCCAGCCATTCTCTGTAGTGATTTGAATATTTGCTGTATATTCACCCGCAGTTATTTCGTTATTAGATAAAAAAACTGGCAAATCGATCATTGAGTTTGGTGCCATTCTCATATTATTTTTCTGTAATTCAAATAAATTTCTTGTTTTTCCTTTTTCATTGATACGGATTTTTGCTGTCATATTTTCCAAAAAAATCCCTTTTGTATTGGATAGATTCACAAATAATGTATAGCTTCCTTCTTTTAATTTTAGGGAGATATCATTTAATTTCAGCTCAGGTGTTACTTTTTTTACATCCGATTCATGGAGCAATACACCAATCAAAAAGGCGAATTTATTAACAATTGCATTTTGTTCATTTTGCTCTTGCTTTTCTTGAAGTACGGGTTTCAACTGGATGCCACCTGCAACATACCCTTCAAAATTAGTTACTGGCATAGTTAGGTCAAATGCAATTACCTCACTACTATTTGCTGGAATCACGACTTCATCCGGTCCTTTGATAATTTCGGCTAAATCATATTTTAGTGATGCGTCTTTTTTTAACTCATTCGGTCCATATTCAATAACACCATTCCCATTTGTTTTAGCACTGTTGATTCGAATCTCGACGTTCATTGCTTGATTCGATGTATTATTTACTTTTAAATGGATCGTTTGAGTTTGGCCTGCTTTCATTAAAAGGTCATAATATCCGACTTCTTTATCGACTTGGTTTTCAGGAAATAGAATCTCATAGGAAAATCCACTGATCTCATTGGTCGTATCTTCTTCCGCAAAACTAATACTAGGATATAGAAATAGAAACAAAATCGCTAATAGTCCCGAATAGATTCTCTTTTTTTTCATTGGTTCCTAACCTCTTAATTCATTTTTTAATGAACAACTTATAACAATAACTCTCTACCCAACCTATATTCATGCAGTTTTATTTTTTTCTAGTTATTAAGGTTGTAAATCATCTAACGTCCATGTTACATACCCTGTAAATGACTCTCCTGCTGCTTGATCTGCTTTGGCATCTGTTACAACTAATTTAGCATCTTTAATCAATGTTGCCACGCCGCCTTTAACATCATTTGCTGCTTTTTTCTCTAAAACAGCTTGACCAGTTGTTTCGCCAGCTACTAAAGTCATTGCTTTCACTTTACCATCACCAAGTGTAATTCCTGCATTTGGATCTAATGTTCCTAAGCTTCCTGAAGCTTCTGGTTTATTTGGAATGTAGTCATTGTCTTCACCAATCGTGTCACCAATCATGTATGATTGTGCATCACTTAAAGCGAACGTTAATTTTGAAGCCAATGATTTCGAACCGTCTGTTGATTTCAGTTCAGATAAGCTAGCTTTTAACGCCCAAGGAGTGGATGCCGTTTTTCTGTCATCATTGACAATCAAATATTGGTTACCTTGGATCACATTACTAAATGTTGCTGAATTTCCAACAGCTTTTTGTTCCCCAAATTGAAAACTTGATGGTTTCCAAACAAGTGCTAAGTTATCTTTATATGGTTTGTTTTCCCCTTGAACTGTTGGTTCATCCGATTTAAAATTGACCCCAACATCTGTTTTATCATCAAAAGATTTCGCATCCGCTGTATTTGCAAATAACAACAAAGTTGCTGCTGATAATAAAGTAATCATTACTGTTTTTTTCATTTTTATACCATCCTTTAATAGCATAAATATAGTTTGGTGACAGTTACTGTTATAAGTTGTTCATAAAATTATTTTAAAAGTTCTATTTGCTCTCGTAAGAGTGTGAATAAATAAGTAATCAAGCCTAAACTAGTTAATGTAATAAACAGTAAGCTGAAATTTAGAAGTAATCCTTGTTTCTTTTTTCTTAACTTTTTGATTAGAAATACATCTCTTGCCAAAGTGGTCAAAAATACTAATAGCGACACAATTGCAATGCCTCCCAATATAAAAATCCATAAATAATCAATCATTTTATTTCCCCATCCTATAATTTAGTTAACATAATATTTTTCAAACTATAAACTCCGACTAAAATAATAAGTACTGAACAGCCTATAAGTGTCCAAATCAAGGAAGTAATTAAATCCCCAGTAGAAGGCAGCTTGCCTTTGTGAGTAATCGACAGATTTCCTTCTGGCAAATACAAACCTTCAATAATCGGTTCTTTAAGCGTCGGGGCTTCACTTTTAAAAAAAGTGATCTTTAAATCTGTTGTATCAGATTTACTAACTGCTTCTGCGGTCCCCCACATTTCACCTCCCAAGATTGTAGTCAGAAAAAATATTAGTACAATATATTTTTTCATCTTACTTTCCTTCTTTCTTTTTTCTTTTTTTCCGTCTTTTCTTCCATGCTATTTCCATTTTTTTTCTTCTTACTAGAAGTGATAGCGTAATTATTCCCATTAGAATAAAACATAAGATCGTAGCTCCTTTAATCCAAATCGGCGTAATAATTTTAAAGCTACTTTCCTCATTCATCTTTTTTGCTTGTTCAACTGTAATCTCGAACTCTTTTTCAAATGACCACTCAGAATAACCATTGTTTGCATTCATTGTTAAGATATACGTGCCTGCTTTAACTGAACTCGTTCCCCAATCCATTTCAAAATCAAATTTACTGTTAGGTGCCAACATATAATTGTCTACTTGCCTTTTCTTTAAAACAGTTTCTTGGCCTTTTTCTCTGACTTCGGCTATTATTTCCAACTCTGAAAGAATTTTCGGCTCTGGATTTTGTAATGTTGCTAAGATCATTTTTTTCCCACGTTTAAGTGTTGATTTCGCATCTATGATATTTAATGTTTTTGAATCTTTGTAATCATCGCCCGTTTCAGATGTAATCAGTCCGATTCTATAAGCGAATTTACTAGATACTTGTTTTTCATCGTCTGAGTCGTCTTTTTCAAAAACCAATGCGCCCATTTTAACGCCTTTATAACTTTCTTCCGGTGGCGTTAGTTTAAATAAAACTTCTTTCTCTTCATACTTCTCAACGGTTAAACTTGGCGTTTCTACTTTGACTATAGAAGAAATTGGCTGCGATAAGGTTGTATCTAATAAGCGTTTATCCTCTGTATATTCAATCGTTCCATTGTCTCCGGTAAAAGCATTGGTGGTATACATTTTCATCTTGATTGGTTCTTTTTGGGTACTTTTCACTTTTACTTTTAAAACTTGCTCTTCTCCAGGAGTCGTTTGAATATAAAAGTAACTCTTGCCCGGATCGATTTGTTTACCGTTGAGAACAGCAGAAACGGTATACCCTAAATTTGAGGACTCGTCAGCAAAAGATTTGTTAGGGAATAAAAATAGGCACCCGATTATAAGTAAAACTGGATAGATTAATTTATTTTTTTTCATGTATTTTTTGAATGCTCCTTACTTTAAATGGTTAACAACTCACTTTTCTATTGGTTCACTATAAATATCCACATAGTATTTCCCATCGACTTCTAAATAAACTTCTTCCACTAAAATAAATCCTTCTTTTTCCGTTCCTTGACTCTTGAACAATCGACTCTCTTTTTGCGCTTGTTCCTCTGTATCAAAAGGTCCTTTTGTTTCAATGATTTCATCTTCTTCATACTGCAATCTATTTTTATAAGTTCCCCAATTCGCTAGAATAAAGATGATATAAACTAAACTCGCTGCTAAAATAAAGAGGATGAAAAAAATAATGCCACATAGATTAATAAATAAAACCAAGCAGTAACCTACATTTAGATACAAGAAAAACTGATAGCCTGATCGCTCTTCTTTTTTAGTTAGATACACAAAATAAGTGAAAAAAAGTGTCAGTGACATGAATAAAAAACTTAAAACAAAATAGAGAAACAATTCCTGCCAATTATCATTCAAGAAAGACAACAGTCTAAGAAACGTTGACAAGCGCTTATCTATATAAAAGTATGCTTCTTTGTAAAAAGAATAAAAATCAACTAAATAGATTGTCCAAATACAAGCGAGTAGTCCTTCTAAAAAATAGAATTTCCAGGACAACTTTTTTCTTATGGTTTCTTTACCCATTACTATTTCCAGTCCTTTATCATTTATTTTTTTATTATATCCAGGAGGATGGGACAGAAGTGTTTAACCTCGAGAAATAAGAGGGAATTCACGAAAATTGCTCTTCAAATTTTTGTGAATTTCAGCTTATTTCCGAAGAGGTTACTTCTGTTTCCACCGTTTATTCGTAGTTAATATGTGAAACAAAAGTGCTTTTTACTTTTGTCCCACACACTTTATTTTCTAGGGTTTCCAACTTGGTCAAATCCCAAAGAAGTTATTGAAACATTTTTTATTGTGGAGAATTCAGCATTAGATATTCAACATATATCCTTTAGACCGCACGGTTTTTATAAATATTGGTTTTTTAATATTTTTTTCGATTTTTTTTCTTAAATGATAAACGACGTTTGCGATTCTATATTGCTTGTTTTCTACTGTATCTGCTTTCCACATCGCCTGATAAATAGTTTCATAACTAACCGCCATTCCTGCGTTTTTCAATAATAACTCCAGCATTTGAAATTCTAATTTGGTTAGGACAATTTCTTGATTGCCTTCTATCAGCACACTAGCATTATTGGGAATTAGTTTAAGTAACTCGTTGTTAGGATAACTTTCTGATGCAACAGATTCATTTGCAAGCGGCTCATTAACTCTTCGTAGAGAGTTTTCTATGATAAAACCAATTTCTTTTGCTTCTCTGTTCAAATCAAAAACTTCATCTGCACCTAATTGTAAGTAAACTAATTTGCCTACTGAATTTTCAGTAGCTATCATGACCCATATATAACAAGTTGATCTTTTTTTTATCTTAGAAATTAATTCGCAGATCGCACTTAAATTACTGATATTTTCTTCTAAAATTATGATTGCGTCTAATTTCTCCAACCACTCTAACTCTTCTGTCAACTCAATAATGTTATGTTTTTGCTTGATTTCCTCTATGTCGAATCTAGTTGCAGCGGTTTTTCCTAAAGAAAGCATTCCTATATTACACATCTGTATCTTCTGCTCCTTTTTCTATGTATTATTTTTTTTATTCAAAAATATACTTTTTTTTTATAAAACCCTCAAAAACAATAGTATATTATTTCGTTTTATTTTGTTTCCAATATCGTTACCGCCCTGAGAAGTTATTGAAATCCAGCCTTTATTTACTGAATAAAAGCTAATAATATACACCCAGTAAACATCCATGTTATGATAGCTTCAAGATTTTGAAAGGAGTTATTACGTACGGTATGGAAACTATTTTTATGAAGAAAAATGAAACCCTTCGTTTCGAACTGTTGAAACAACTTCTATATGCTAAATCTGGGGCAACTACTCAGCAAATGATGGATCTATTCAATATCTCCAGTAAGACTTTTTATCGTTATAAAAAACAACTTAGCGATGATTTAAATAATGTATTTACACAAAACGAAGTAACCATCAAAAAAAAGAAACTTGTCTATATCATTGAATTAGCTCCGCCAATGACCTTTAGTTACGTTCTTGATTCTATGAGACTGTATTACATAAAAATCTCACAAAAATTTTCGATTCTTGATGCCATTTTAAAAAGACATTATATTTCTGTTGAAGCATTAGCTCAGGATTTAAACTTAAGTCCATCTCATGTTTACTCAAATTTGACGTTTTTAAATAAGCTTTTACGTCCTTTTAAACTGGAAATTTCTTTTTCTACTACCATTTATAAAACCAATATTCAAGGTACCGAGCAAAATATTCGCGTATTGGGTTTTGTTTTATTCTGGATAGTTTTTAAAGGATTGGAATGGCCTTTTTCTAAAACACCAAGTAGCTATCAAACACTTCCGTTAGCTGTAAACGATGAACGCCTTTCACCATCACAACAAACAAGGCTGAGATATTTCCAAAATGTCACCTACTGGCGTGTTCTCTATAGAAAAGAAAGTTTGAGTTTGTCAAAAGAATTTATGGATTATCTTGTCTATTTTGAGACAGTTTCACCAACTCGATTGTTTTCAAATTTAGAAAAAGTAGATCTTGAGCAAGTCAATCAGAAAGATGAAGCCTATTTCTTTGGTTTTTTATCAAGATTTCTGATTGCAAACATCGATTCCTCTGAAGAAAGAAGAAAGATTGCCCAAACGTTTATTCATTCTAAATTGCCATTGGCTGAATTGACTACACGAATTTTGGATAAGCTTTTGGCTACATACAAAGTCAAACTATCGACTGATAATTATTTGGAAAATTATTATTTACTGATTATTTGTTTGATTTATATCCGTTTTGTTGGTATAAATTTCAGAAAATTTCTCGTTGATGATACGGTGGAATCCAAGGCAAAATGGTTTTCTTCAGACGAACCATCTTATCGTTTATTTGTGAAAGAAACCCTTCTTAAAGAACCTTTAATCCGCAATCATATGAACGCTGGTTTTGTCTCACTTATGGCAAAATTTTTCCATTCTATTTTGAAAAGTGGAGAAATGAATGCAAAACTACTGATTTTTATCCAACATTCTCCAAATCACTTTATCTATGACTTTATCAAGAATAATCTCCTAATTATTTTTGGCGATGCAACGTTGGTATTTACTTTTGATATCACTGAAGCTGACGTTATTATTTCGGATGCTTACGAGGGGGAAAAGACAAACGACCAAACCTTTCATTTGGAACATTCCCATGATCAGGCAACTTGGAGAGAGCTGATTCTTTTTATCAGTGGAAAAATCTATGCCTTGCATAATGCTTGATCTAACGACTCTCGTTATTCATAGAATCTGTGATCATTCTAAGTTACATGGCTTTCTATTCGTATAATGTTCAATAATTTTCTTTCTTATTTCTTCTAGCATGAGCGAAAAATCAGAGCTGTTCGAAAACGATGCAATAAATATTTCCTTCGCATTAGAATCTGATCCCATCAATTTCGTATCCGTCACAATAATATCTGGAGATGAAAACTGATTTTTAACAAATTCAACTTTGTCACCAAATAGCAGAGTAATTTTTTTTGATAAGATTGGTTCTACAAACACTTTAGAATTCTGAATCAATATTCTAACTTTAGGAAAGTCTACTTGTAAAAATTTCACTAACATTGTGTACGTTACTAAGTAGGTGTAATCGATCAACGTTTCTTCGGCAGTAAATTTTTTGATTGTTTCAAAAAAATCGCCATATTCTGTTTCTGTGATTAATTGTTCGATGACCTTTCGAATCTTTATTTTTATTTTTTGCTCCGTTTTATCTGCATAAAAAAAGCTTCTTTCATCATAAATGTAGTAAAACATTCTTGGATCTATAAAACAGGTTTCCATTAATAAATGCATCATGTCTATTTCTTTTCTGATATGCCAATAAATGATCGACCGATCGTTTACTTGAAAAAAAACATCAATCAATTTTTCAGTCAATAAATGGCTATAGTTTACCAGTGGAAAATTGTACTCATTAAAAAAATTTTGATACACTTCAATCTCAAAATTTTCTTCCTCAGCAAGTCTTTCTTTGTAAAGTAAAAATAATGCAGCACTTGTTTCATCCCAAGCTTGATTTTCTGATCGATTTTTCTTCAGATGAAAATAGTCAAAAATTCCCCTTGTATGAGTACCTGCTTGAAATTTTTTTGCTAAATCTGGAAGTATGGATTTTTTTATCACTTTTTTCTGACTAAATCGAACATTGCAAATATAAATGATTAAACATAACTTGCTTTTTTTTATACTATTTAACTCGTACCAACCTTGAATCCGCTGACCGAAGTATTCATTTATCTCGTTATAAATGCTAGTTTCAAAATCCCAGTTACCTGATGCATTAGCGAAAAAGAGAAAAAAGAAATTTCTAATTCTTAGTTCATCCCCAGTGATTTCATTTGTTCGAGTCAAATTTAGCCCACATTGATTTAGTATTTTTTGAAGCCTTCTTCGGTGACGCGAGAACGTCGCTGGACTGATAAATTCTAAATCACAAAAAGTAATCGCATCAATTCGCTCCATTAAAAAGATATGTCTGATCATTTTATAAAGAATAGATATTTTCAAATAGTTGTTACTGATACTAACTAAATCAAGATTATTGGCATAAACACCTTGCAACGTACGATGAACGTACGACACTTTAAAGTATTCATCAGTAACGTTTAACTCTTGTTCAAATTGCCGGATGATGATTGACACTGTTTTTTTCGAAAGATTTGTCGCTTCCGCTATTTCTGTCAAGCTAACTTCTTGCCTTTTACTAGCGACAAAACTTAAAACATTTATTCTTCTATCATAGACTTCATCCAAAAAAATCCGCATGTTCCCACCTACTTTTTAACTTTTAAATTTAATTTATAAACAAATTAAATACTTTTAATATCATAACTGTTTAATAAATTTTAGTTTTTCTTCCACTTCCCTCCCCTCGAACATTTATGAAATAACAACTATTTATATTAAATTATTTTTTATATTTATTTTATTTATTTTCGTCTATTTTTTCGACAAAAAAATGGAATCTGTTTCGCTTTTTATGTAGTGTAAAGTGCAAAAAAAAAGACGATATCCTTTTGCGAGGATACCGTCTTTTTCTATTTGTGATGATTTTCATCACTGAAACTCATTTAATGTTGATTAATCGTCGAAATTCATATCAACATTGTAGTAATAATTTACAACGTATTCGTTCCCATCTTTTACTACTTCAAAATCTTCATGGTCAATTTTTTTAAGTGTCCATTCAGTTTCTCCAAAATCATAAAGATAATCTTTTACTTTGAACATATTTCCAATTTCAATGTCATAGATTGTTTCTTTATATAATTGATATTCACCTGTTTTGTGATTTAATACCCAATGTTTTGTCGTTACTGGTAAAGTAAATTTAGTTGGTGTTTCTGAAAAAATCACTTCATGTTTGCCATTTGTTTTTAATTGGCTCACTTCGTTTTTGTTCAATTTACTTTCTTGACGAGTACCGATGATTTTTAGTTTGTTAGGTGTTCCCTTAGCTAAGTCGCCTAATAAACCGCCAGCTTCATTTAAAAAGACATTATCAGGTTCTGAAACCCAAGTGTAATTTTTCATATCGCTCATGTTACGGGCAACACTTGCAAAATCTGTTACAAATACTGGAACGTCATCTGTAATTTCAAACGCTGGTTTTCTGTATTCTTCGCGAACAACCGCACCTGAATAGGCACGTAACATTTGTTTATCCGCGTGTAAAGCTGATAACGAGCTATTGATGTCGGTAGAAATACCTGTGATTGAACTTCCAGCACCTTCAGCTTGGATATGAGCAATGATTGAACGTGCTCCTGAAACTTTTCCTTCACCTACAACAGTTGCACCTTTCCATGCATAAATATCTCGATAAGCGTAAATCCCAGTACCTTCACTACTTGTTCCTTTTAACACCGCATCATTGTGAGGTTTGATGTCATTTTCACTGTAAACGCCGTAATTTTTACCAAATCCTTCTACAGTCCCACCATCCATTTGGATTTCATTATGAACAAATAAACCAGTATCAGCGGCAGTCGCTGTTACATGACCTTTACCGTATTTTGTGAATTTGAATGCTTTTAAATGCTCTCCAACATTAATTCCAACTTCACCTGTTGTTTGAACATTTAATTGTCCATCCCCGCGAAATTCAAGTGTTCTTTTTGCATCAATTGCGCCCATATCAACTGGTTTTGTATTGTTCAAAGTAATCGTAATTGTTTTTGAACTGTACAACGTAGCATCTTCATTTAAAAGATACTCTCCTTTTCTTGTCGTCAATACGTTTGTGCCATCTGCTTTTGTTGTTACTGTTGCAGCGTAACCATTTAAGTCAGTACTAGATGTTAATAGTTCAGCGGCAGACGCCTTTTGAGCACCCGCTACTGCAAATAAACTTGCAGATAAACCAAAGAACAAAACTCCAGCAACATTTTTAATTTTAATCATACTTTTCATACCTCTCTCTTTTTTTATTTGCTGTTCCCAGCCTCTTCATTTTAACACATAAAATAACGATTGTATTTTCTGTTTTTTTCGAATTTTCTCTTTTTTATGAAAAAAACACCAATAAAAACCTTGATTAAAAGACAAATAAACTTCGTTCGTCATTTTTAAAATAACAAAAGAAGCCAATTCCGTATTATTGTAACTACGAAACTATCTTATTCATCTATAAAAAATAATTTCATCTTTTTACTACTTAGTATGATTCTAGTTTTTTCCACCTAAAACGTCTTAGGAGTTATTCCCTTAAATAAAATCGACTGTTTAGTTTACAGAATAAAAAAATTTATACACTCACATAGAATCAAGATATTTCCCCGCTGTGTTTAATTAAAAAGTCTTTAGCAGATGTAACGGCAAGATTCTCATTTCCACCACACCAATAATAGCTTGTTCATCGATCAATCCATATTGGCGACTATCCACTGAATAAGGGCGATTATCCCCTAAAACTAAGTATTTCCCTGCTGGAATTTCTGGCTTTCCGGTCAACGTAAAGATCGAAAAATCATCGGTATACAGTCGTCCGTTTTCTTGTGAGATTTGCTGTTCATCAAAGATAAATTTTTCGTCTCTGTTTTCCCCGTCAATTTGCAGTTGATCATTTTTATAGGCTATTTTTTGCCCAGGCAACCCAATGATCCGCCGAATTTCTTTTTCCTTGGTTCCTGGCAACTGAATATACACCAACTCGAAGGTCTTGCGTTTTCCAAGCTTGTTCACATAGACTCGATCCCCATCTCTTAAGGTGGGAACCATTGAATACCCTTTGAATTTCGGTAGCGCGAAGAGAAATAGCGAGAGGATAAAAACAAGAAAAACTGCAATCATTATTGCCCCTATAAATTCCAATAACATTGCTTTACGTTTTTGTCTTTTTCTTCTTTTCCTAGCTTCGATTTTCGCTTTTTTTGACTGAATAGGCCGCTTTACTTTTTTCTTAGGTCGATTCGGCTTTATCGGTAGTTTCTTTTTGTCTTTTTGATTTTGCGGCTTCTTTTTCTTGTGTACTGGCTTCTTTAGTTGCTTAGAAGGATTGCTTTTCTTTTTGACTGTACATTTTTGTGATTCCATGATAAATCACCTCAATTGTTTACTTTTTATTATCTAAAGCAGCTTCATTGACATTGTACAGCTTGAATACTTTTTGCTCATACTCTTTTACCTTTTTAACATCTTCTTGGTACTCTTTTGCCAGATCAGGATTGTTATAAATGTAGTTATAATTTCTCATAACATTTGTACCTAGCTCTTTCATGGCATTGTAATAGCGATTTAACGTTAATTGACCTTCTTGTGTATTTACGGTACTTGCTCTTTTCGTTCCATAACTTGCGATACTATTTGCAAGGTACCGCAAATTTGTTTCAGTCTTTTCTTGAGATTCTGCTGCACTACTCGCTTTACTCAATTCGTTATCAAAATCACTGATCAGATAATAGCCTTTCGCAATAGAATCAGAATCATCCGTGCTTAAGTTTATCGCTTGGTAATAAGCAGAATAGAACGCCCCAGCACCTAATAATAGACCTGTAAACAAAGAAATAATAGTCCCTGTCCGTTGACTTTTCTTTTGCTTGATCAACTTCTTTTTAGCCATACGGAGTTTCTTCTTCTTTTTCTTTGTTTTCGCTTTTCTTTTGCTTAAACTTTTTACCTTCGCTCCAGTTCTAATGGTTAAAAATAGAAAAAGAATGAAGAATAGGATGGCAAGGACTGCCAACACTAATCCTATAATAAAAAACCAATCTAATGTTGTCATGATCCTTCCCTCCAATTATTTTCCAGCATTATTTACTTAGCCCTTGCTCTTTTTTTATTTTACGACGTTCTGCTTTTTTAGAAGCTTCTCTCTTTTTACGAATCGCACGAATAATGAAGAAAATAACCAAAATAACCACGAATAACCCAACAGCGGTACCAATGATCAATAACCAGTTCGTCCCTTTTTCTTGTAGCAATCCAACGTCTTCACGGTTAAACTTATCTGCTTCTTCTGTCGTGATTTCAAAATCTTCCATCCACTCCCATTTTTTACTACCGGAAGTTGCCAATATATGGGCGCGATATTTGCCTGAAACCATTTTTTCCCCTTGCATACTTACAGGGAATGTCATATTAGAATTTGGCGCCATCCGCATGGAAGATTTCTTCGTTTCGTAAAGGACTTCCTCGCTTTTATCAGATGTGATTTGCGCTTCCATAGACAAATTATCTAAAAAGTTTGCTTTAATATTAGAAACATCTACATAGACAACATTACGTGCATTCGATTGTCCTGCATTGACTTTGTTCAAATTCAATTCTGGTTCTACTTTAGCATCGGTCTCTTGTAAAACCATTGCAATAACATAGGCATATTTGTTAATGACATTCGCGCCATTTTGTGTTTTTTGATCCTCATCATCGGCTTTTTTTAATTGAATACCACCGACGATCACCCCATCATAAGAAGCTTGAGGCATTGTTATTTCTATGTCTAATGTTTTTTCAGAGTTTGCCGGTAATACTACTTTTTCTGGGGCTTTCACCACATCCACAAAATCATATTTTAGCGAGGCATCTTTTTTTAGATTAATCGGGCCATATTCTAAAACTCCGTTCATATTCGTTTTAGCACCATTCAGGCTTGTTTCGACGGTTATTTCTTTGTCTCTTGGATTTTTCAGTAATACTTGTACCTTTTGTTTTTGACCTGATGCCATTTTTAAATCAAAATAGCCAGCCTCTTTTTGTTGATTTTCAGGAAATTTTATTTCATAAACAAATCCTGTTGCACCGCCTGCTTCTTGAGCAAGGCTAGTCGTTGACCATGCGCTAAGTGTAATAATTGAAATGAGAACAGTTGTTACTATGTATGTTAGTTTATTTTTCATAAAATTTCCTTCTTCCATTTAAGACTATAAACAAGGCCACTGATCCCTTTTTTAGGAACCAGTGCCTTGAGTATTAACTATTTTTACTTTGATTCTATTTTACTTTTAATGACTAAGCTTCTGGTGTTTCAGGAGCAACTGGTGCTGGAGTGTACTCGATTGACCAAGTAATATCCGCAACATATTTCCCTTTAACGATATTTTGTCCAGCTGGAACCATCAATTCAACTGAAGAATCTGCCACACCAGTAGAAACTTCCCCTAATGTATTTTCTTTATCCTCTGTTGATGTTCCGAATTCAGCGTAGAATGTACCTAAGCCTTTAGCACCTGTTGAATCAGAATTATCAAGCACAACTTGGCTAAGTCCATCTTGAGTTAACGTTAGGCTCTCAGGACGTTTTGTAGGCCAGTTTTCTTTACCCATTTCTGAGTTTAAGAACCCATTAGAATAAGAAATTGTTGCATTGTTTAATGTATTTGAACCGTTTGTGAATTGTTTAGTCATCGCTGCTTTGATTTGGTATGTGTGGTCATTTCCTGCACGTTTGTCCGTCCATTGTACATAGTTACCACGAGTCATTGTTGTTCCATCCGTTAACGTTAACGTAATTGGTTTCGCGTAATCAGTTGTTGGTTCTGGTGATACACCAATTTTTTGGTTAGGGAAAGTTAAATTAGAGACAACGTCGATTGTGATAGGTCCGCCATCAGGGTTTACTGTGATATCTGGGTTTTTTTCTGGATCTGGATCAATAGTTTCTCCATCTGGAATTTCTGGATCTCCTGGTAAGTTTGCATCATTATCTTCTTCGTATGTTACTTCACCGTGACCAACTAATGTTTTTGGTTCTGTTTCGGCATTTGCCGCCATTGGTGCTAAAGCTCCTGTTGTGATTGCTGCTACTACTGCTACTGAACATAATGTTTTGAATTTCATGTGTGTTTCCTCCTAGTTTTTATGTGTGTTTTTTATGGTAACTCGGCTAATATCCAAGTTAACTCGGTTTGATATTGTACAGGATGGATTTTTACGGCATCCGGTACAGATAAAAAGATGGCTTTATTTCCTTGAACTTGCTGATTTTCAAAGTTCTCATCTAAGATCGGCTGATTGTTTTCATCAAGCTTAGGAAAAAGTGTGTTTGGTTGCTCGTGACTATTTTCTTCAGACGCACCGAAAGAAATAATCCACGTTCCTTTTCCCTGATCTTGTGCAGCAGAGGCTACTGGAAAGGTTGTTCCAGGTGCATTCAATTGAATAATATCTTTACTGAGTTGGGGCGATTTTTCTTGAGTATACGCGGTATTTGCCCACGCTTTATCAAAAGATAAGACTGCCCCTCTCAATTCTTTTTCTGTATTCTCTTGAATAACATCATTTTTAAATTGGTATTCTTGCCGAACTTGAAGCGTCCAGCCCGAAGCTTCTGCTCTAGAATCTGTCACTTGCAAGAAGTTGCCTCTGGCAGCTGTTCCATCATGAAATAGTTGCGCATTCACGTAAAAATTGCGGTCTGTTTCAGTTATTTTACTTCTACCAAAATTAAACGTTGATGCAAAATCAAATCTAAGCTCTCCGTCTGTTGAAGGTCCTGGACCTGGATCAACAGGTTTGACTGGATTTTCTGGATCGATTGGCTCTTTGGGATGTTCTCCAGTGTATTCAACCGTTCCATGCCCGGTCACCTTGCTTTCTTCTGCCAAAGCAACGTTCTTCATTCCTACGATTGCTACAAGTAACATGCCGGCAGTCAAAATCAATGGTTTCTTTTTCATTTATCTGCCTCCTGTTCTTTTTTACGTTTCTTAAAGAAAAGGAACAGTGCGATAGCAACTAGAGCAATTCCGCCAATCCCTATTGAGCCTTTGATAATTTCTCCCGTGGAAGGATATCTTCCAACAGGTTTTACTACCTTAGGTTCAGATGAACTAGACAGCGTTGGTTTTGAAGATTCTGTTGTTGATTCATACGGTGGTTCCGTTGTTGGCTCAGTCGAGTCTTCATAGAACGTAATGATTCCTTCAGTCGTTACTTGTCCCCCATTTTGGTTTTCAGCTGCATTCACAGTTGTTGAAAACTGCGTGACTATCATCAGACCCATGATAGAAGATAGCAAGATAGGTAATACTTTTTTATTCATACTTTTCTCCTCTACTTTTTATGGATTTGCTGATGGTGGTCCTGCGACTAATTCCCAAACGATGGTTGCTTCATATTTACCAGCATCTACCGATTGACCGGATTCTACTTTTAATTTGAAGCCATCCCCTTCTGGTGACCAAGTACCACTGATATTATACGAATCACTGTTAGCATTTTTACGTGAGATAATCGGTTGTGAGGCACCCATTAAAGTGATTTCATCATTTTGGTGTACATAACGAATCGCTCTAGGGATATAGGTACTCGGATCATCAACTTTAGCTAATTCTTTTTCTAAACGAGCATTCAATGTCCATGTTTCTTGAACTGCACGGCTATCTTTCACGACTAAATCGCCACCTTCATAAGAAGGATTATTGATTTTTGTTCCTTTAGGACTGAATTTAGTTGCTCCAAAATTAATAGTTTTGGGCGCCGAAACAAGTTCTAGAATACCGAAAATGCTTCCACCTGGATTATTAACGTTTGCGGCTTTAGAAAATACCTCGTGGACTCGGTTAGGATCATCGGGTCCTTCTATGAATTCCCCTGATTCTCTCGGTGAAAAACCAGTTGCTGTTCCCACGTTATTGATTACTTTACCGACGGCTGATTGCTGAACCTCTGTTTTGAACGTTACCGTAGCAGACGCTCCAGCTTTCAAGTTTCCGACATTGACTGTTAATAAACGAGTATCTGCATCATAGGTAAAATCCGTTTCCGTTGCCGCAGTTCCATTAATCGTTACTGCGGCTGTAGCTGGATCAAATTTTAATCCATCTGGAATTGTATCTTTTATAGTGACTTTATTCCAGACTGCATCAAGAGTAGTTGGTTTCCCATTCGTCGTTTTCAGTGTATACGTTAGGATATCGCCGACTTGTGTAGTTTTACCACCAGTTGAAAGAACCGTTTTTTCCATTAATGGTTTATCCGGTAATATATCTTCTACTGTATATTTCACAACACCTTTAAAGACAGCATCATGATACTTTAAATCTGTATACGGGTTGATATTACCATTTGCAGTATTTGTTATTGGCGGCTTGATCAAACCAATCGAGTCGTAAAGTTCAGGTTTAACCCCTGCCGTAGAAGTAATTTGAGCAGCAATATGCTGCTTCGCATCGTCAGCAAGATAGACACTCAATTCTTTTGTTTTATCAACATAGTTTGGTAAATTAAATGTCCAAGAACCATCCTTTCCAACAGTTGACGTCCCTAACGAAGTCCCAGTATCTTTGTCACCGGTATCGTAGTAAACATGAACCGTTGCACCAACTTCGGCCCCTGTTCCTGAAAGAACTTTTGTTGCATTATTCAGTTTAGTATCTTTCAACTTTGTTGGCGTTGGCGGTGTTACATCTAGAACAGTCCGCTTAGGAGCAGTTAAATCTTTTGCTTCACTGATATGTGCTTTCCCAGAAGTCTTATCTCCTCGCCAAGCTTCAAGTACTTCTAGTTTTTGCCCTTTTTTCAGAAAGTCAGCTTTGGGTTGAGTATCTAATCTAAAAATACCACTACGTAAATCATCACCATAGACTGAAATACCGCCCAATCCAACAGATTCTTCAACGACAGTCCCTGTAGTTGTATACAACAATGTATTATTTTCATCATATACTCCAACAGCAACTGAGACTTCACCAGTAAACGCATCACGATTGCTATCTTGTTTCCCTTCTGGAATTCCGATATGTCCCCAGATATATTTATCAGCATCTGTTGGCATTCGTAGCTCATCAATAACCGCATTTTGATTATTCCCATTCAAACGAGTGTACTTAGGCATACCTCCGTCTTTGTTAAATCCTGTAGTAACTTCAGAATCTGTGCCGCTACCAATTGTTCCAAAGTTAGCACCAGTCAATGCGATATCAGCAAGAACGAATGAACGCATAGGATTACCAGTTATATCATTGGCACCAGCCACCCACACAGAAATATCTGAATGTAAGCTTTGGAATGTAGAGCCTGCACTAGTATCGAAAATCAATCCACCACTAGGTCTTGTATTCACAAAATCAAAATACTTCAACGAGTCAAACTCCGCTTTTAAATTCCCTGCATTAAAAATACCAGATGTAGCTGTTCTTGTTTGTCCACGTGCAACAAAATAAGCACCTGCCCCAGCTGAAATAGACATATTCAACCCTTTAGCATCAATGGCAGCACCATTTGTTGCTTGGATATCAACCGAAGAATCTTCATCTTTTACTACAAATGAATCCGGTGTTGCACCACCATCTGTGTAAAGAATCCCTTGATTCCCTCCATCGCCACCTGGATCAATCGGTGTTCCTGAGCCATGACTTACTAAAGTGAAATCAGATCCACCTGACACATTTATAGAGTTACCACCACCATACATACGAATACCTGGTGCTGTTCCACTCTCTTTCACCATTTTGATTTCTGATTGTCCTTCAATATTAAACTGCATATTTCCTCGTAGTCTAAAACGAATCATCGCAGCCCTCACATAATTATTGTCTCCAGTTTGACGGATATTCAATAACGACTTGTTCTTAACGTTGAAAACTCCGCCTAAACTCTGCATATTGATTGCAGAGGTATTTTCTGTATAGATATCTAGCAGAGCTTCATTCAAAACATTGATCGTAGAAGCATTGGCGTCGATATTGATCAAGCCCGTATTAGAAAGATCTTGTTTTCCGTTTCCTCTAATTTTCATTTCAGTGCCAGCACCTTCGATGGTCATATGCACTTCTCTTGTGGACTGAATCGGCTGACCATGGTTACCTGTACCAGTACCTTTCATACTAGAAAGCAATACTTTTGATTGTTTATCTACTATAAAACTAGCATCAGCATTAGAAGCTGCTGTAATTTGATAGAAACGTTCAGAGTTACTATCAACTTTCGACTGATTTGTGATTGAAAAATTTTTGGCTACTACAGCTCCAGTACTTGAAGTTGAATCAAAGTAAAGATCAACATTATCAAAAATCACCGTTGCACCGTTCATGTTTGCAAGTACAGAAGAGTTACCATCTGATGAACTTATCTTATTCGTTAAAACAAGTGTGCCGCTTCCAGAAGCTAAATAGTTCGTTCCTGTGTATTCCAAATCAGAAATTGTTAGTTTTCCAGCTGCACCAATATTAAAATATCTTGCCCCAAAACCAAGCACATGATTATTTCCATTAATCACCAGATCCCTACTAATTGCCGGCAATGCCGCTCCAGAGGTAAAATCTGCAGTAATATTTATTCTATCAATCGTTGTATCTCTTACAGCAGCTATTAAAGCAGTCCAACTCGCCACATTGCTTTCCTTTATTGGTGTTGGCAACACTGCAAAAGGTACCGCATAATTTTTAACACTTCTATCTTGTGCTTCTAAATCAATTGATTCTTTCGTATTCAATAATTTATCCGACAAAAATTGATCACTAATAGAGGGTGAAATTATCTTACTGTTGGAATCAGTTGTATTTACAGAGTCATTTGCCTTGATTACCGAAGAGTCTCTAAGAACACCAAACGCCACAATTCCGATCACCATACTTATAACACTGGTAAAAAGAATCTTTTTATTAACTTTCAACATTTTTCCTCCTTTCCTCAAAAATGAGTGTGCCGTATATTTAGACACATTTATTTCAATTTTTTCTTTTCAATTCTATTCGTCAACTTGACGAGAATATGATTACAGAAAAAAATGAAAACAGTTTTTAAATGTTGGTATTTTAGAGCTTTGCGCTCCTATTAAGTAATCAACATATACCCTTTCGAACGAATTGTTTTAATGTACTCATTTGTACTATCATCGCCTTCAAGTTTCCTACGCAAATGGTAAATGATGTTAGCTACACGATATTGTTTATCTTCGTCTTCGCCACTCCAGACATTCTTATAAATTTCTTCGTAGGTCAATGCCTGCCCTGCATGATTACTTAACAATTCAATTGTCCTAAATTCAAGTTTAGTCAAACTTACTTCTTGATTTCCATTTAATATAACGCTGAAATTAGAATGAATAAGTTCAACTTTCTTTTTCGGTGCGGTTGACTCTTGAAGTAGCGGATTTACCTGCCCTTCAAAAACTTTCTGTTTTTTTTCAGCAAAACGTTTCAAATTTCCGCATATAAATAAAGAAAGCTCGTCCGAATCAATTGATGTATTGATGATTCCGTCTGCTCCTAACTTCATATACACGATTCTCGCAGATTTATCTGTGTTTTTAGATAATACCCACAGTAGGGCTGATGTTTGTTCTCGAATTTTTATAATAGATTCGCACACTATACTCATTTGATTTTCAGTTTCTGCTTCTTCAATAATAAGTGCATCTAGTTCATTCGTAGTGATATTCCATTTTTGTTTATCTTTTAGATAACAAACATTACATTTCGTTTCTTTCAACGCTTCTATGTATGTACTATTGTCTAGCTCAGTATTCGAAGATATTATCCCAATATTATACATGTCTATTTTCCCCTCCATATTCTATGTTTTATTAATTTTTTCCTATCTTCAATCGTTATATTTGCAGTAATATAAAATAGTTTTTATACTAGTTAAAATTAGGTATTAGACTGTCTATAGCTCTTCCTGAGTACTTCCTGTTTTTCAGTAAAACAGGAAATTGAACGTGAAGTATTAGTTTTATATGGGTTATACTGCTCTGTTGACGGCTAATCTGACGGCGAACAAAAAGAAAAAACCATCTCTTTCAAAAACTGAAAAAGTTGGCTTTAAAGAAATTGTTCAAAATAAATTTTACGTAACGCGTGTTATAAAAAAGAAAATGAGTAGTTTTTACTCAATAAAACAAAAAAAACATAAGATAAACATTACAAAGCTGCTAATTTATCAATTGCTGCACGTTGTTCTTCTAGAAAAGAATTTGTGTACGTGTCTAATGTTAATTTTATTGATGAGTGACCCAATAAGGAGCTTATCGCAGCGATATTAACGCCCAATTCTACACAACGCGTTGCAAAAGTATGACGAAGCGCATGAAAAGACACATTATTTAATCCAAGTTTTCGTTTGATACGTTCAAACCGATAACTGACTGTCCTAGGTTCAATCGAATGTTCTTTATTCGTCACAACATAGGCAGAAACTGCTTGTTTTTTCAAATGTAGCAAGGCTTTTTTTATTTTTGAAGACATCGGAATAATTCGATTTGCATGGATCGTCTTCGGTGTTGTTTCAATAATTTTTGTCCGTTGACCGGAAGAACTAGGCAAAGATATTCGTTGTTTTGTTCGTTGTACCTTTAGTACTGATGAATCAAAATCGATATCTTCCCATTTTAATGCACAAATTTCACCAATACGCATACCCGTTTCTAATGCTAGTAAAATGGGCAATCCTTTATTGTTTTTCATACTTTCAACCTCTACTGCCTTTTGTTGTACACGTGTCAAAGCTTGAACTTTTTGCTTATTGATTTTAGGCAAAACTGTCCGTTCGCACGGGTTTATATATATATAACTGCGTTCTTTGGCTGCTTCAAAACAGCTTCTGATGATACGGAAAACAATATGAACTGAGCTTGCCGCTAAAGATTCTGACAATCGTTTAACTAGCTTATCTATATCAGATGCTGTGATTTTTTTTAATGGCTGTTTTTCTAAACTTGGTAAAACATATAGTTGAAGTTTATTGCTATAGCTGGCATACGTGCTTTCTTTCAATTTTGGAGCCATGATCTCTGTTAGCCAAAGATTGCTCCATGCTCCAAACGTGCCATAAAACTCTTTCGTTGTTCCTGTGTAAACGAGTGTTTGTTGTACCTTTTTATCTAACAATTGCTCTTTTACAGTTCGATAAGACCGTGCGTAAATATAACCATAATGAATAGTCCCATCATTTTTTCTTGCTTTTGGATACCTACCTTCCCAACGTCCATCTTTTCTTTTGTAAATGTTCTCGCCTTTAGCCAAAAAAATCAAATCCTTCCTATATTATTGACGGCGAAATTGACGGCGGATAAAAACAACCAATTGTTCGCACAATCATTAAAGTCCCCTCGAATAAGTAATATATTTATTCGAGATTCTCATTTTTTTCTGTTTTTTTATTAAAAATTGAAAATTTATATCGTTTTTTTCTTCGTTTCACTATTGATTTATCATCTGCAAACCCATAGAATGATATTAGATATAAAAATAATATCAATTGTTTCTCAAACATTTCCTGTTTTACTGAAAAACAGGAAATGTTTTTTATATCCCTATTCTATAGTGCCTCCTCTCAATTCCCTTAATGAATGCTCTTCCTATTTCATTTTCCATCTCTTAACTTAAAACGTTCTCCTCTTATTATTATACGAACAATATACCTAAAATATATTTTATCCGTACTAAAAAAATATCAATATATTCTGAAATTATCTTTACGAACTCTTATTCCATCCCTTTTACATCTGTTTTTATTTTTAAACAGTTATTTTATCATTAGTCATACTCTGTTTTTCAACAATCAAATGCACCTTCTCTTCTAACAAAACGAATCACAAAAAGGCCTATCATTGATAGAATTTTCTTTCTAACAATTTTAGACCTATTTCTTTTTCCTGAAGTTCATTCGACTAGCAAAACTACCAACACTTCCCACAACTCAACCAACCAATCTTATTCAACAAACAAAAATAACTTTCCTCTATATCACTACTTCTTAGTAGGTCTCCTGTAACCTGATTATTGCTTCCTTATGCATCTCTTTTAATTCATCAGGAGCAATGACGTTTACACCGTTACCAAACATCAACAAAAATGGCACGATCGTTTTTCGTTGAACCGTATAGACCCTGACATCAATATGTGTTTCTGTTACTTGCATTTCATCTTCCGTGTAGTAGTCATAGAGCTTACCTAAATCTTCTTTCCTAAACCTTAAATGGATCAACTTCTCCTCAGTTTCAATTTGTTTTTTATTCGAATACGCAACAGGTTCGAATGTCGTTGCCTGAATTGTAAGTTGTCGAATTCGTGTGACCTTAAAATACCTAAAAGCTGCTCTTGTTTCGCAGTATGAGAAAATGTACCAACTACCGTTCATCAACATTAATTCATACGGATGAATCGTTCTTTGGGTATATTCGCCCTTATTATCTACATAATTAATTACTAACTTATTATTCTGTTTTAACGCAAGATTGATGTGGTTGATTTTTTTCTTCGTTTCAATTTCAATCTCAAGCCGATGCATTGTTGGTGACTCAAATGAGAAGCTTTTTTTTAATTTTTTTTCTTTATTTGTTGCGCCTTGCATCAATTCGATTTTTTCTTTGATCATATTTTTTTGGTCAACGGATCCAAATAAACTTTCTTTTACGTTTAAGGCATTGATAATATCTTGTTTCTCTTCTCCACTGTAAGTGTATGTTCGCAATTTAAATGAATTCACTAAAGAAAAACCGCCATTGCGACCTGCATAAGAAATAATCGGAAATCCTGCTAACTCGATTGTTTCAATATCTCTAAAAATCGTTCTTTTACTTACGTCAAACCTTTGGGCTAACTGAGCAGTCGAAACAACCTCGTTGTCTAACAGCAAGACGATCATTGCAAGTATTCTTTCGATTTTTTTCATAAGATTTCCTCCTTAAATTAGAAAAGGGATGAAACTAGTGTTAGTTACTCTAGTTCCATCCCAGTATTATTTTTATTCGACCACTATTCAATCTGTTATTCGCGATACTTGATTGCTAATCCTTTTAGGAAGTTTCTTGCATAACGATCCCCGCACTCTTTATAGTTCCGGTGTCCTTCTTTTCTAAGAATCGCACTTAATTCACTATCAGATGCATAAACACCGGCAAGTCTCAAGACATCAAGCATGTCATCACTTGTTAAAGCCAATGCAATTTTTACCTTCTTTAATAGTACATTATTAACATTGCTTTGACTCGTAATCAAAAATGTCGGCTTAGGTGTGACACCATTTTTAGCTGGTGCTTTGCCTCTTTTATACGTGATCAATCCATTTAAGAACGCTTCTAAGGTGTGGTTATCACAAACAGCATCCCGTGGAAGCTCATCTTCTTCATTTTGCTTTGTTAGTAAAACTCGTAGCTCTTCTCTTGTGACGTCTAAATCACCCAATTTAAAAATCTTGATCATATCTGTATCTTTGATGTCTAACGCATAGCGTAAACGAATCAGTATATCATTATTATTCATCTTTCTCCTCCAGAAAATGTATCATTATTTCTTTAGTATAAAGCTTTCTTGGAGATATTGCATCAATTTGTTTTATATTGATGTATCTTATTTGATCGTTAATGCCCTATTTGCTTTTTCTATTCTAAATAGTTTCGATAACTCCTTTTTTATTTATTACTATAGTGTGGACATAAAAAAATGTTGAAAAGCAGCCTTCTATCTACTTCTCAACATTTTTTATTTTGTGTAGCTGATTATTTTAAAGATACATCTTTATAGTAAGGAGCGCCAATTGCACGATACACAAGGCCTTCTACTCGATCATTCACTAAGAATGCTTCTGATGCTTGGTATAATGGAGTTACTGGTGAGTTATCCATCAACACTTTTTGAGCATCTAATAATGTATCCCAGCGTTTCTCATTTTCTGTAGCGTAAGTTGTTGCTGATTCTGTTAATAATTTATCGAATTCTTCGTTACTGAATTTACCATAATTTTGTTCTCCGCCTGTTCTAAACAATTGTAAGAAATCATATGGATCAGCATATGTTGCTGCCCAGCCAGCTAAAACAACATCAAAGTCGCCGTTGCTCATTTGATCTAAACGATTTTTGAATGGTACGCTTGAAATCGTTACTTTTAAGCCTTTTAAATTCTCTGTTAGTAATCCTTGAACGTATTCAGATAATTTTTTCGCTGAATCTGTGTCTGATGTCAATAATGTGATTGAAGCAGAGTCGATGCCCAATTCTTTCTTAGCATCTTCCCACAACTTTTTGCCGCCATCAATATCTGTTTTCATCAAAGCCCCAGCTTCTTCGGCAAAATCTTTTCCTGTCTCTTGGTTAGCGATTCCTTTTGGTACAAACGCTTCGATTGCCATTGAGCCGTCTTTTAGAATATTTTTAGCGATTTGATCTGAGTTGATCAGTTTTGTGATCGCATTTCTAGCATTTTTGTTAGCAAATACTTTATTTTCAGTGTTATATTGCAAATAAGATGTTGATGGATAAATACGAGTAACTAATTCTGGATTATCCATTTCTTGATCCACATATTCTCCTTTGATTGGAGCAATATCTGTTTCACCCGCTTTAAATAAATTCACATTCGTACCGATTTCTTTACTTACCTGAACATTGACTTCATCTAACTTAACTTTGTCTGCATTTCTGTACTGATCATTTTTGATGTAATTCCAAGTGATGCTAGTTCCATCCCAGTCAGCAAGCGTGAATGCGCCATTGTAAAGTAGATTATCACTGTTTGTTCCATATTCTTTTCCTTTTTCTTCAACAAATTTTTCATTCAATGGATAGAATGTTGGTTTTGCTAAAAGAGAAGACAGGTAAGGAATCGGGTATTCTAAGTTGATTTCTAAGGTATGATCATCTAGCGCTTTAACCCCTAAATCAGAAGCTGGTTTTTCAGCTTTAGAGATTGCTTTATAGTTTTCAAAACCATCAAATAGATAGGCATATTCTGAGCCTGTTTTTGGATCAACTGTACGTTTCCATGAATAAACAAAATCATTTGCCGTAACCGGATCGCCGTTGCTCCATTTGGCATCATCACGTAATTTGATCGTATATGTTTTCCCGTCATTTGTTGGTGTAACAACTTCTTCGGCAATTGCTGGTACTGAAGTACTGTCGTCCGCAAATTCATACAACCCTTCCATCACTTGGCTAATAGCCGAAAAACTGACAACATCTGTTGCTTGAGAAATATCCATCGTTGGCAGTTCAGCGCTTTCCAATACTTTTAGGACTTGTTTTTTATCTCCAGTTGATTCTTCTTTCTTGCTTCCTGAATTACAAGCAGCCAGTGATAAAATCAATGCACTTGCAGCTACTGTTGTTAATGCCCATTTTTTCATGTTCATTTTTGTGATTCCCCCTAATTTCTTTTCTATCATTAAAAGCTGTTGATCATGTCTGCCGTTAAGTCATTCACAATAGCAACTGCTAGTTGACGTGCTGTTTGATAATCTTCGTAAGCTACATAGCCGTAATGCGTATGTGCATAGCGAACTGGTACTCCGATTACGATCGCTGGTACGCCCTTGTTTGTTAAATTGATGATGGCCCCATTAGTTCCGCCACCTTTTCTGACCGAGCTTTGCATTGGCAAACCATATTTTTCTGCTGTTTCTTTGGCAAAACGTTGGAAGCGTGGATTGGTGATCATAGAAACATCGAAATTTCGCAACATCGGCCCACGTTTTAAACCAGACTGGATCATATAGTCTTCTGAGAAAGTGTCATCTGCTGGACAACCTTCAAACACAATCGCTAGATCTGGTTTGACATTATTCATGGCAACAGTCGCTCCACGTTCGCCGACCTCTTCTTGAGCAGTCATTGTCCCGATAAGATTGAAGTCAGATTTCTTTTCAGATAATTCTTTCAGCGTTTCAAGTAAACAAGCACAACCAATACGGCAATCAAACGCTTTGCCTAGCATTACGTCAGTCGCTTCAAGATATTCGAATGCAACATCTGGAATCACTGGATCACCAATGGCAATATTTAGTTTAGCTGTAACTTCTTCAGCACTGGTGCAGCCCACATCAATCACCATGTCATCAATGGTTTGAACTTCTTTGCGTTCTGCATCTGTCATAAAGTGTGGTGGTTTGCTGGCAATAATCCCTGGAACTTCATCGCCATTTGCTGTTTTAATGCGTACACGATGAGCTGGTACTGTATTTGGTACCCAACCGCCCAAAGGTAGAAAACGCAAGGTTCCGTTTGGTTTGATAGCTTGAACGATAAAACCAACTTCGTCACTATGCGCATCAAATACGATTGTTGGTTTATCTGCTTTATGCTCTCCGACATTCATGTAGACATTGCGAATATGATCTTCGGATACTTCAGCAAAAGATGTTGAAAATTCCTTAGCGATCGCCACAACATCGTCTTCAAAACCTGAAACACCTGATGCATTGGATAAGCGCTCGATTAAATGTAAAGATTCTTTTTTTGTCATTGGTATAATCGTCCTCCTGATAATTTTAGCTATTTATAACATAGATTGAACGGAAGAATAAGGTAAATCTAAATCAGTTGCAACCGCATGATTGGTCATCCCGCCATTTAAAGTATTCACACCCGCTAATAATGCTGGATTTTGTTCAACTGCTTGTTCAAAGCCTTTATTTGCTAATTCTACTACATACTGCAATGTCGCATTAGCCAAAGCAAACGTTGCTGTTTGCGGAACAGCTCCTGGCATATTCGCCACAGCATAATGAATCACACCGTGTTTAATATAGGTTGGATGTTGATGAGTCGTCACTTCATCGATGGTTTCAAAAATTCCGCCTTGATCAATGGCAATATCCACGATTACTGAATGTTCCGGCATTGAAGCCACCATTTCTTCTGTAACTAAAACAGGGGCTTTACGCCCAGGGATCAAGACTGCTCCAATCACAAGATCAGCATCTTTCACTGCTTCTTGAATATTGAAGTGGTTTGAAACAAGTGTTTTTACAGCTCCATTGAACTGATTATCGATTTCTTGCAGTTTCTTGATGTTTACATCTAAAATCGTGACATCTGCACCTAGGCCTAGAGTGATTTTAGCCGCATTACACCCTGAGATTCCACCGCCGATGATCGCTACTTTGCCTTTTTTCACACCTGGAACACCGCCAAGTAAAATCCCTTTTCCTTCTGGAACTTTTTCTAGAAATTGAGCACCGATCTGAGCTGCTAAACGTCCAGCAATTTCACTCATTGGTGCTAACAGAGGTAATTCACCATTGGCTAATTGAACACTTTCGTAAGCAATCGTTTTCGTTTTTTTCTTCATTAATTCTTCAGCTAATGGCTTATTGGCTGCTAAATGAAGATATGTGAATAGCGTCAAATCTTCTCTTAAGTATTGATACTCTTCTTTTAATGGTTCTTTTACTTTTAAAACTAATTCTTGTGCCCAAGCTTCTTGGGCAGTCTTTACAATTGTTGCACCAACAGCAACATATTCTTCATCATGAATCGAAGCGCCGAGTCCAGCATTTGTTTCGACAAAGACTTCATGACCGTGTTTCACAAGGTCTAAAACCCCAGCAGCTGGTAATGCTACGCGATTTTCGCCAATTTTTATTTCTTTTGGAATACCAATTTTCATTGTTCAGGATCCTCTCTTACTCATTGCTTATCTTTTTGAATAATAAGCCACTTACTAGATTATAGTTTAATGAAAGTTTATCCGCAATACATAGAAAAAATATTTATTTTCTCTTTATTTTTTAATTCATAATTTATAAAAAAAGCCTGAAATAAATCATGAATCGATTTACTCCAGACGTTTTTTATTTTTATCCAACCTCAACCTTTGATCGCCAAGAAGTGCCGCAACGTTCAACGATTTCATTCAGAGTTTCAATATTTTCTTTGCCTTGTGTCGCAAACCAATCACGACCGGCAGATTCTCCTTTTGCAGCAAATGGTTTAACTCCTTCACGCCAAGTCGCACGTCCGCACAAGACACCGCTAAACTTAGAACCAGCTTCTTTAGCAAACTCTAACGTTTCTTGGAATAATTTCGTTGAAACTCCGGCACTAAGAAAAATAAACGGCAATTCGGTCAACTCGCTTTGTTTTTTGAAATAGTCTAAGGCTTCTTTTCTACTATAAACCACTTCATTCTCAGCAAAACCTTCCACATAATTCATATTAACTGGCACTTCCATTTTTAACACATCAATATGATAGTGGGGTTTAGAAAATTCGATCATTGATTCTAAGACCTTATGTGGTTTGACTCTAGCAAATGCGGCTGAACCAGCATCTGCGATTTCAGTATCATAGGTGACGATCTCAACAAAAAGTGGAATATCTTCACCTAAGCACTCGCTGCCCAATCGTTCAACAAAGACATGCTTTAAATGATTGATCGCAGTAGGTTCATCCGGATCATAATATAGTAAGAACTTGATTGCATCGGCTCCAGCTTCTTTCAAACGTGATACTGACCAGTCTTCTAATAAATCTGGCATTCTGCCGGGTGTTGATGCATCGTAACCCGTTTTTTCATAAGCTAACAATAATCCGCAGTTTTTATCCCGAACTTTTGTCGCTGGTAAGCCGTATTCTGGATCAAGTAAAATCGCTGAAGCATAAGGTGTTAATTCTTGTGAAGCAACTTTTTTAAAATCGATGATTTCTTCTCCATTTGCCACTGTACTAGCATCAGCAATCATTTTTTTCAATGACCCTCGTTGATCGATCGCCAAGGCTTCGATCAAGCCTTTTTCATTGGACAAACGGTTTAGTGCATCCATTTTTGCTTGACTGATTTTTATCATTTTTTAACGACTCCTTTACTTAATTTGTGGAAACTCTCTCTTACTTTTGAGTATACTCGCTGGTATTTATAAAGACAAAGAAGAGCCCTCATACTATCTGCTCAGAGAAAAAAGTGAGTGGAACATAACTCTTGGAGTCACGACCCACTCACTTGGAATCCGAATAAACGATGGGAGCAGAAACAACTCCGTCCCAACCTCCTTTAAAAAATCAAAGGATATTATTTTGTAGATTTGACAGTTACTGTGAAGTTATCAATAACTAAATCATAAGCTCCGCCTGTTGTATAAATACCGAATGTTGTATTTCCTGAAGCATCACCAACAATTTCTGCTTCATATTTTTTGGTTTTTCCATCTGCTGAAGTTGGTAAGATTTCGCCTACTTTCTTCAAGTCTGTGAGTGTTTTAAATTCACCCGTCACAGAGCCAGCAGAAAAAACATTTTGTCCATCCGTTTGATAATCAAAGCTGACTGTATATTTTTTCCCTGCTTCAAATAATATATTTTGTGGTGTAGTTTGAAGCATTAATCCTGCGCCTTGTTTATGCGCTTTTAGCGACCAATTGCCTGTTAAGGCATCTGATACTTTATTGCCATTCCAACCATATTGGGTATAAGGTTCATTTTTTTCTGATAGGTGAATTCGTGGATCTTCCACACCACCAGCTTGCCCTTTCACAAATGGGAACAAACCTATTGCCTGAGTATCTTCAAAATCTTGTTTAACAATTGTTTCATTTGTTATGTTGCTCACATCTGTTTGGCGTTCAACGATTCGAATATCATCAAATTTAGTGACATTATTGCCAGCTTCTGCTGCTAAAGTAAGTGTCGCTTTTTTCGCATTCTCTGGAACCACGAAATCTACTCTAGCATTTTGCATGTATTGAGGATATTTGCTGCTGGTGTGATTAATATCGGCTTGAATATAATTTTGAACGACAGAATTCGTATATTCTTTGGTATATTTTTTCCCATCAACATCCACGGTTATACTTGCTTTTCGATTGTGAGTTTCAGTATTTACGTAAACACTGTATTTCCCTGCTTTTGGTATTGTCAACGCTTGTTGGATATTCATTGCAGCTTTTCCAGCATTCAGAACATAATCGCCATTTGGATCTTTAATAACTGCTGCATCCCCTTTGATGACTTGCCAGTTTTTAGCTAAGGTATCCTGTTCATTAAAACCTGGATCTTTTACTAGTGTCCCTGTTCCAAATTTTAGCGGTTCTTTTGTCGTAGGTTCAGCAATAATATAAGGCGTTTTAGCTTCTGCTTGAATTGTTACCTGATTTCCTGATCTAACAGCTAGTCCTTTATCTTTTCTACCTTGATCACTCAATTCGTATAAATGTAAGTTCGTTTTCCCTTGAAGTTTTTCTGGAATTGTCCAAGTGGTTGAGCCGCCAGTTTCATTCCAATGATAGAGCTTATCTTCACCATTGACTTTCCACGGGATTAGATAGGTATTTCCTTTTAACACTTCGATATTATTTAGCGTCACACGTTTTTGATCATTGGCATCTTTTTGCGTCACAACTACCTTGTCACCCGCATTTGCTAGTTTGATCGTACCGTAAATTTGACCACTTGTGGCGGTTGTCGTATCCCAATTTGTGATTTGGTAATGTTGTAAGAATTTTGTGGGAACGTTGATTGCAAATGTTTTTTCTTTATACGTATTGAAATTCGTTTTGCCAACCCAACCTTCATACGCTTCAAATTCTGCTCCGCCTAACAATGGATTATCGGAAATGATCCAGGTATCTTTTTGATGATTGCGGATAAAACGTACAATATTACTGTTAAATCCTTTCATTGAAGTTCCACCGTAAGCTTTTTCGGCTGACCAATGATTCCAAATTGAGTTATATTCTAAGGCATTTGGAAATTCATTGGCCGTGATCCAACCAAGTCCATTGATTTCTTTGCTTAGCTGACGACTTAACCAGCCTGCTTCGCCTTGATTGCCCCAGACATCAACATAAATATAATCTAAGTTTGGCACGTTGGTCTTCAACTCTTTAAAACGATTTAATCGGTTACCACTAATCGTATCTGGTCGTTGCTTGATGAAATATGATGGGTCAAGCCAATCCCACCCTCGTTTGGTCGGATCGATCAATTCTTCATTAAATGATTTCGCTTCTGGATAAGATTCAGTATCATTGACATGAACACCAAAGATAGCATTCAGCTTATGACCATCGTCGATCAATTGGTTCATATCTTTAGCTCCGCCTTGACGTTTACCAACATCACCATAATCTGGATGAGCTGAGTCATGTCCTTCGTTTTGATAACCTTTTAGCAAGTTCATTTGTCCTAAGCCATCGGTCAGATTATAAATTCGTTTTGTTTCGTCAAGTGTCACTGAAAATGGGTTTGTCGCCTGACTTGCAAAGTTGAATGGAATTCGTTGGTTGACCAACTCAGGTACTTTTTCAGCTCCCACTGGATTATTCATGATTGCGCGATAGTTGATTGCTGCATCTTGCCAATCCACTTTGCCATCACCATTTAAGTCTTTAGCAAACTTGATTTTCACTTCAGGAATTTCCCCCGTTAGGTAAGTGTTTGGCGCATCAAATGGGCGATAGGTCCAAGAGCCACTCCATAATGATGTAACATAGCCGCCGCTCGTTTCTTTTGTTTGTTTGTAAATACGGTTATTATCGCTGTTATCAACAGTACCGTCACCAAATGCGTTAGTCCAGAAACTAGCTGCATAATCATTCGTATTTAAAAATCCATACATATATTGTTTTGTTCCAACTTCATTTGAAGTGACTAAATTCTGGAAAGTATCTCCATTTTTATTACTATTATTCGCATTCGTCCCCGTATTCATGACTACACCAGAGAATGCGGCACCTGCATCGGTACTGTTTACAGAAAGCAAGCCTTGGTTTGCAATGGCAAGGGTATGAATTTTTGTTGTTCCTTCTTTGATATCCGTTATTTTCATTGCAACTTCTTGACCATCAGCAACAGTAAAACTAACTCTAAAACTCAACCCAATCGCCGGAACTGTTACTTGATAAATCGCATTGTTTTTAGTCATCGACTCTTTCACGGCAGTTGCTTCATACGGTTTTCCATCAACCAACACTTGGCTGATTTTTTCTTGCTGTCCTTTAAAAATGATTTTGTTATCCGCGGGATTTTCATAACGAATCACCCTTGGAAACGTCGGATCTAAAACAGCGGTAAGATCTGTTGATGAAATTTTATCTCCTGCTTCAACACTACCGTCAGCAGTGACCGTTACTGTAGCTTTCGCTTTTAGCGCTGTTCCTGCAACAGTTCCCGCTACATCAAAACTACCAACTTTTTGATAAGCTTCTGGGGCAATAGCGTCCCAAGTAACAGACTCTTCTTTTTGATTCCCAGTATTGTATGTTGCTTTCACTGTTGCAGGCAACGTAGGTGCTGTGCCCACTTTCGTAAAGAGTTTAACAGGTGTCAATTCGGTGATTTCCGGCACTAGCTCAGGAATCGTTCCACTGTCTCCGTTTTTAAAATAGTTATAACTTACTGTTTTTTGATCATACCATGTTCTAAAACCAACGCGTCCTGCAGCTGTTGGAATTTTAGTGCCGTTAGCTAATACTGGTTCCCCATCATAAAATTGAGTGCCATTTAACCAAATAGTGATCTTCGTTCCAACATAACGAACTTTTAAAACATACATTGTATCTGGCACTAAAGTAGGACCAGAAATCCCATCGTTCCAAGAAGTTGGACTTTCAACGATCCATTTGCCATTTACATTAAATCCGACAAAAACCCAACTATCTTTTGAAGCGCCTCTGACGATTATCCCCGTCCGACCTTCTCCACCACTAAATTTGAACGAGGTTTCTATTTCTCCATCAGCTTTTACAGGCGAGTCCAAATTGACTGATACTGCGTTATTTCCTGCAGTAGTTTTTCGAGAAATATCAAGTGCATTATTTTTTAATGTTCTATTAGTACCGCCAACTAAATCTTGCCAATTGCCTAACTGTCCACTTTGAAAATTCGTTTGCCAATAATTTGCCACAGCTGCCGGTTCAGTTGCAACCTTAGTTTGATTTTGACTACTGTTTTCATCCGCCAAAACATTGTTTGCTCCAAGCAAAACCCCACAGGTCATTAATGCTAAGATACTAATAGATGTCATACACTTTTTTTTCATTCCGTTGTCACTCTCCCTCTTTGAATACGCTATCATTCCGAACGATCAAATTCCTTTGCAACAGCCTTTATTCATAAAAATCCAGAAGGAGGTTAGGGAAATTAGTTTAGCCTCATTCTGGATTTTTCGACACACTTGATTTCACTTACAGCAACTCATTTACTCTATTACCTCTATCTTATCATGCCAAGAACTTGCTGTACGCTCGACTACTTCGTTCAGTTGTTGAATATGTTCTTTCCCTTCTGTACGTAACCAGTTGTGCCCAGCTTCTTCTCCATTTTCAACAAACGGAGCAACGCCATCTTTCCATGTTGCACGACCACAAAGCACACCATTAAAGGTAGATCCTGCTTCTTTAGCAAACGCCAAGGTATCTTGGAACATTTGAGCAGAAACACCCGCACTTAGAAAAATAAATGGCAAGTGTGTGGCTTCACTTTGGTGCTTGAAATACGCCAAAGCTTCTGCCCGAGAATAAACTGCTTTCTCCGCACCGATTCCTTCAACATAATTCATATTTACTGGAACTTCTACTTTTAATACATCGACTTTATATTGTGGTTTTGAAAATTCTTTCATCATCTCGATCACTTTATGCGGCTTGATTTTAGCATACTCACTAGAAGATGCATCCGTAATTTTAGCATCATAAGAAACTAATTCTAAATAAAATGGAATATCCTCACCCAAGCATTCACTGCCTAAACGCTCGATAAAAACATGCTTTAGATGATTGATTTCTTGTGGTTCATCTACATCATAATAAAGTAAAAATTTAACAGCATCTGCACCTTTTTCACGCAAACGTATAACAGACCAATCTTCTAATAAATCTGGTAAACGTCCTGGTGTGGAAGCATCGTAACCTGTTTTTTCATAAGCCAATAACAGGCCTGCTTCTTGATCTCTGGATTCGGCAGCTGGTATTCCGTATTCTGGATCTAATAGAATCGCAGAAGCAAACGGCGTTAACTCCTTGGAAACCATTGTTTTAAAATCAATGATATGCTGATCCGTCGGTTCTTCATCCAATGCTTTGATCATTTTCTTCAAAGCGCCACGCTGATCAATTGCCAAAGCTTCAATAATGCCATTTTTTGTTGATAAACGATCCATCGCTGCTTTTTTGGCAGCTGTAATTTTTAACATTGCTTTCTCCTCGATTTTTTAAATTTTAATTGTGATACTCGTAAATGTTGACTCCCTTAACCACACGATTGACTGTGCCGGAAGCGGATGGCGTGTCTGGTGTATTTTCAACATTTAAAGAGCTATGAAGTGCTATAGTTTGAGCAAATAACACGTAAGGCAAGACCAGATAAGCTTCTGGTAATTCTCCACCGACCTCATAGGTGAACCGTTGACCAGAGAAATTCTCTTTCCCTTCTACATCCAATGTCACAATCTCCGCTGCAATATTGTCTGCTTTGATTTCTTCTGCAATATCTAGATCGTATTTTCTAGTGTAGGGATCATTGCTGACAAAGACGAAAACCAGTGTCTTTTCATTGACGAAGGATTTTGGTCCATGCCTGAAACCAACAGACGAATCAAAAATAGTCGTAATTTTTCCAGCCGTTAGTTCTAGAACTTTCAATTGTGCCTCTCTCGTTAAACCAGCTAAACTGCCTGAACCTAAATAAGCAATTCGATCAAATGAACCTGATAGCACGTGTTCAATTTCAGACTCTCTTGTGATGACTTCTTCGCCCATTTTGATAACCTGTTGCACAAATAACGCTTTTTCCTTCATACTACTTGTATCAAAAATCAGCAATGCACTTAACAGCATACAGGTGAAACTCCCTGTCATAGCGAAGCCTAAATCATTGGATTTTTCAGGCATAAGTAGCAATAAATTATTCTTGTCACCTGCTGCTTCTTGGGCAAGCTGACCATCTTTAGCACATGTAATAGTCACTTGATAGAGATTTTTGACTAGCTGCTTAGCTAATTTCACAGTAGCTACCGATTCTGGAGAATTGCCGCTACGAGCAAATGAGACTAAAATCGTCGGCTGATCTTCTTGTAAATAATCACGAGGATTAGAGACAATATTTGTTGTTGGAATACTTTCAAAAGTAAAGTTATCTCGATTTCCTTTATTACTCAAGTAAGGTGTAATTGAATCACCAACATAAGCTGAAGTTCCTGCACCAGTAAAAATCACACGAATTTTTTTGTTATTTTCTGCTACTATTGCAGCGATAAATTGGTCGATTTTCCCCTGCTGATCTTTATAATTATCAAAGGCTTCTTGCCATAAAATCGGTTGTTGTTTTATTTCTTGCGTTGTGATCCCTGCTCCAATTTTTTCAAGATTCTCTTGTGTTTCTTTAAATAATTCCATTTGACTTCATACTCCTATCTATTCATCTTCTTCATCAAATGCAGCTACCAGTAAGTCATTGACATTGACTGTACTTTCTTTTGCCTCTGTCACAAAATCACCTTGGACTCCTAATAAGTTTGCATTGACAAAACTGATGACCATCGGCAGATTCATTCCTGCGTATAATTCAAATGTTTCTCCGCCCATTATTTTTTTCGATAAGATATTGCAAGGCGTCCCACCTAACAAATCTGAGAAAACGATAAAATCATCTAATGACTGTGTGATTGCTTCAAATTTTGCTACAAACTCTTTTTCACCTTCTTCAGGTAATAAAGGTACGGTATAAATATTGTCTTGTGCCCCCATGATCATCTCAGAACTGTTTTTTAATTCTGTACAAAAATTGCCATGACTCACCAACACTAAATTAGTCAAACCAAGTTCCTCCCAACTATTTTGAAATCACACCTAAAGCTGATAACGCTACTGAAACGATCAATACGATAAAAATGGCTCTAGTTGATGTGATATTTTTCTTTCCAAGTAACCAATACACCCCACCAACAATTGCAGCTGGTAATAAACGAGGCATGATCATATCCACATTATTTTGAACATTGATGGTTAAATCTCCAATTGAAGGTGCCCAAGCAAAATGCACATTGATCATAGTCGCAACTAAAGCTCCAACCATGAAAACACCCATCAAGGTTGCCGCATTCGTCATCGCGGTAAGTCTACTTTGCATGGTTGTTACTAAAGAAATCCCTTCTTTATAAGCAAATTCCAATTGTTTCCAACGAAAGATCATAATAGCAATTTGTGCCGCCATCCAAATAAACGCACCAATCGGATTACCATTTACGGCCATGTTCGCTGCCAGTGCTCCAAAAATTGTTGGCACTAAAGCTCCAAAAATCGAATCACCAATTGCAGCAAACGGTCCCATCAACCCAACTTTGATCCCAGCAACTGAGTCCTTTGCAGAAATCCCTTCTTTTTCTTCAATCGCTAAGTCAATTCCTGTAATGATCGTATTTAAGAAATTACTTGTGTTGAAAAATTGTGCATGAGTTTTCATCATTTCTTTTAGTTCAGGCGTATCATCGCCATACATTTTTCTTAACTGGGGTAAAATCGTATACAAGTACCCTGAGCCTTGCATCCGTTCATAGTTCCAACCTAATTGAAAGGTGAATAAACTTCTCTTATTGATTTGGTTAAAATCTTTTTTAGTTAATTTATAGTTAGATTTCGTCATCTTCGATCTCTCCTTCATTTGTTTCTTGTGAATGATCTTTTACAACAACAGGATGCGCAACTGATTTTTTATACTCGTTTAAAGCCAAAGCAAACCCGATCAACGCAATCGCAAGCATCGGTAAATTAGTAAACATTGGCGCAAAATCTTTTGCTACACCTGCAACCGCTCCGCCTAATAGTTGAATATTGCCAAATACAGTGGTTAAAAGTGCTGTGAGTACAAAACCTAAAATCAAATAAGATAAGTGTTTTTTGACTGGTAAGTATCTTAATAAAATTGCAAAACCGACAGCAGGTAAAACAGCCCCTGCAACTGATAATCCGTCACCTAACCATTTAAGATCTGTATTCAAATAACCTACAACGTTGTCCACGAAACCGCCACCAAAACTAAGAGCAAAGAAGACTGGCAACGCTCTTGAAAGCGCCCATGGTACCGCTCCTAATAAGAAATTCCGTTCAATTCCTTTATAATTCATTGCTTCAATATTGCTGTCTATTCTATGAGCAAAAAATGTATTAGTAAAACGACCAAGAATATCCATTTGAATCATTAAACTAGCTACTGGCACCGCAATCGCAGCAATCGCCTGTTCTGGATTCATCCCCAAACCTACTGAAAAAGCAGTCGCTAAAACGGTTCCTGAATTCGCATCAATTCTGGAAGCGCCCCCAAAAGTACCCACTCCTAAAATAGTCAATTGCATACTTCCGCCAATAATCAACCCTGCTGTTACATCGCCCATAATCAAACCTGTCACTAACCCAGCAAAAACCGGTTGACTAAACGCTGAATAAATCTGTAATTCATCCAAAATTTGATACCCTGCATAAAGCGTTAATAATAAAATTTGCCACCATTGAATTGCCATTGATATTCCTCCTAATTTAAAAGTGTAACGGGCTCATTTAGCTCTGACAGAAAAATAGGAAAAATTGATTGAGACGCTTTTTGTCTCACGCCATTTTTATCTTTTTTCCGAAGAGCTAGCCCGTGAAGCTAGATAATTTAAAAGTGTAACGGGCTCGTTCAGGCTCGACTGGAAAATAGGAAAAAATAACTGAGGTGCTTTTTGCCTCATTTATTTTTTATCTTTTTCCCGAGAGACTAGCCCGTGGAACTAGATAACATTAAAAACTGCACAAGCTCGTCCAGCCTTGACTGGAAAATAGGAAAAAATGACTAAGACGCTTTTTGTCTCATTCAGGTTTTATCTTTTTCCCGAGAGGCTAGCCCGTAATGCTAAAGATTTATTTCAACAAACTCATAAAATCTTCTGATTTATCACTTGGAACCATTTGAGACACAAGTTTCACACCTGCAGCATCAATTTTTTTGAAATCTTCAATATCGCTATCTAACACATTGATTGACTTAGTGATTGATTTTGAATGCTCACTCTGAGACATATTGCCAACATTTATTTCTTTGAGCGGCACGCCTAATTCAATTAGTTTTAGTAACCGATCTGGTTTTCTAGCGATGATTAATAGCCTTTGTGAATCATACTTTCCAGCTAAAATATTAGCAGCCGCTTTTTCAATCGGTAAAACACTTAACTTTACACCAGCTGGCGTTGCTAATTTTAATCCACTTTTTTCTATCGCATTTTCTGACACTTCATCATCGACAACCATAATACGGCTAATGTCTAACTTGGTTGTCCAAAGATTAGCTACCTGACCATGAATCAATCTCCCATCAATTCTTACTGCAATAATACTCATCTTCTCCACTATCCTTCCTGTGACTTTTTGTATTTCGGCTTTGGTTCCATCGTAATGTTTTCTGACCACTCTCCTTCGGTTTCAAAGATAACGATTTCATTTATTCCTTTTTTCAAAACAGCTGCTGGTACATACAACGAGAGTGTAGGCCCGCAATTCCAGAATCTACCTAAGTTAAGACCATTAACAATTACCACTCCTTTGCCAAATTTTTGTAAATCAATATACGCATCTCCGGGCTTTTCCACAGCAAGTTCATACTGATAAAATGCTGGTGTACCTTCGATCCAAGGTTGTTTATAATCAATACCGTCAAGCTTCGAAAAATCTAGACTGTACTGATCCCATTCACAAATGAAATGCAAATCTGACATAACTCCACTACGAATCCCTTTACGTTGCGTATCCGCTAATAATTTATGTCCATAATTCACACGCCCCATATTTTCAACTAAAATATCCAGTTGATTTTGTTCTTCATTAGGTGTACAAAAAATTTTCTCTCCGATTTCATCGCGATATTGTGTAGCAATTTTTGCTTGATTTAAAAAGAAATGAACTCGATCACTTGCATCAATCACTCGATAAAACTCTTCATCGGAGCGCTTAGGTACCTTTGTTTGATAAAGTGTGTACCCGTAATTTTGATTTAGTTTTTCCATATTTTCAGGGTACTTGCTTGAATGATGCTGTGAGATCATTTCTACTATAGAGAATAAACTAACCTTTGCTTTTAGTTCAGCTACAGCAGGTTCTAATGCTGTTTTCTTAAGGGGTTCTGATTGTTCTATTTCAGGAAACAATTCATGAACTTTTCTTTGGACTGAGAAAAACTTTTCAGTTGGATTTCCTTGTTCATCCAGCAATGCATCATAATCATACGATGTTACCTGAGGTAGATCTTTACGACCTCTTGCAGAACAACCATTCATAAATCCAAAATTCGTACCGCCATGAAACATGTATAAGTTGATACTACCTAGTTTTAACACCTCACCTACAGCTTCTGCTAATTCCTCTGGGTCACGTCTGATGATTTCCTCTCCCCAACGGTTGAACCAACCATCCCAAAATTCCATACACATTAACGGCCACTTTTTCCTATGACGTTTGTGTAAATTACTTAATTGTGCAAAGTTCTCATTAGCTTTTGATCCAAAATTCCCAGTACTTAAAATATTTTTGTCCAAAAGCATTCCAGCAGTCTGTGCTTCATCCCAAGCACCGTCTGAGGTAAATAACGGAACTGTCACTTGATTTTCTAGCATTAACTCGTAAAGCGCCAATAAATACTCTTTATCCTCACCATACGATCCATATTCATTTTCTAATTGCATCATGATGACAGGTCCACCTTGAGTCACTTGCAGTGGACTGATTTGCTTAAATAGTTCTTTATAATAATTAGCTACTTTTTTTATAAACATTGGGTCAGAAGATCGAATTCGCATTTCACGATAATTCAATAACCACGCCGGCAATCCTCCAAACTCCCATTCTGCACAAATATAAGGTGATGGACGCAAAATAACGAATAATCCTAAATCTTCTGCTACTCGTACAAATTTTTGAATATCTAATTGTTCTTTAAAATCAAATTTTCCTTCCTCTTGCTCATGTAAATTCCAAGGAATGTACGTTTCCACTGTGTTAAAACCCAAAGCTTTTAGGTTATACAACGAGTGATACCAAGCTTCTGGTCTAATTCTAAAATAATGAATGGCACCAGACATGATCTTAAATGGTTGCCCATCCAGTAAAAAATCCTCTTTCACTTCAAATGTATGCATTTTGACCTCTCCTTTAAAGCGCTTCCAGTTAATATATTAACATATTAACTTCTTTGCTTAGTATTTGTCAATAAATATCTTTTTATTTTATTTATTTAATTTTACAATGAATCTCCAGAATGAAGCGGCGTAAGTGATTAATCAGATTTTTCCTCTAGTAACGTTAAAAATCATGGCTATTTCTTCTCTTTTAACTTATTATATTAAGTAAGATGAATATGGAGGTGCACGATGAAAATCCCAAAATATCAACAAATCAAAAACGACTTACTAAATAAAATAAAATCTGGCGAATTTGAGCATGGCGATCGTTTTTATAGTGAAAATGAGTTAATTAAATTATATAATGCTAGCTCGATCACAGTCATTAGAGCGATTCAGGAATTAGCATCAGAAGGCTATCTAGTACGTTATCAAGGAAAAGGAACTTATGTTTCTCGCTCTAGAAAAAGAAAATTAGTCGAATTTACAGATATTGAAATTTTTGCTGGTAAAACAGAAACCGTCCAGGTCCTTAGCATCACAGAGGAATCTGAACCAAGAATACTTGCCGAATTAAACTTAGCTTCTGATCAAACCTACAGACGAATCACTCGGATTCGTAAAGTGGATGAGGTTTCTTTTATTTTGCATTTTACCTATTTGCCGAATCGATTTATTAATCCTGATATTCAAGACTTGAGCTACTACGATTCTATCTATGAACGCTTTAAAACAGAATTTGGGATTCATATGTATGACGAACACGCAACTGAAACAAATGAAATTTTATTTCCTACACCAAAAAAAGTTGCGAACCTTTTAGCTATTTCAGAGACTGAACCAATCGTTTTCCAGAAAAAAAAGACTACGTTACAAGATGGAACCATTGCAGAATATGTTGAAAGTTATAAAAAATGGGACTATTACAAAATAGAGTTTTCAACGTTTAAGATGTAATGAGGGAATGCGCACGGATAAAAGAGTAGAACACGTTTTCTATTTTTTTATGTGGTATTTCCAAAGCGAAAATGAAACCGCTTAATATTTTTTTCAATAAAATGTAAGGAGTTGTCCCAGATGATCCATTTAATTTGTCCAAATCCAGCAATCGACCGTACACTTTTAGTAGAAGATTTTTCTGAAGCACTACCAAACCGACCTTATGATGTTCGTGAATTCGCAGGTGGAAAAAGCTTTAACGTCGCTTATGCAATGGATTTTGAAAAGCCATCTGTTCCTTATTGTGTACACACCATTTTAGGCGGAAGAAATGGCGCATATTTGCAAGAATTGGCATTAAAAAAAGACATTCAGCTACAAACCACTACTGTGGATATCAATACACGATTCTGTAATATTATTGTTGATACGAAAAATGAAAAAATTTATCCGATTTACGAAAATAGTTTTGTACTAGATGCCGCTTTATTAAAAACATTTACTGATCAATTGCTTCATGCGATCCAACCCAAAGATACGGTTGTATTCTCTGGCTCATTGATGAAAGGAATGCCTGATGATTATATCGCTCAAATCCAAGCACAATTAAAAGGACAAGAGATTCGCTTTTTTGTTGATACGAGCGGACCTGCTTTAGTTGAAGCTTATAAAGAAAAACCTGAAGTGATCAAAATCAATGATGAAGAATTATGCGATTTAGCTCCTGATTTCAGCTTCAACGCTCTAGCAGATTATGTCTCTTTCCTCAAATCAGAAGCGGCGGCTGCTATTCCATATTTCATCGTCACATTAGGCTCCAAAGGCGTGATTGCCAAATTAAATAAACAAATCTATCATCTTTCCGTTCCTCCTGTGCATGCCAAAAATCCAATTGCCTGCGGTGACTTCTTTTTAGGCGGTTTGGTTAAATACCTGACATTAGGACAATTAGAAGATCTTGATGTCTTAAAAAAAGCAATCAGCTATTCAACAGCTAATGTGCTTAATTGGTTTCCTGAGATGAAGCAAGCTGACATTGATCGGATCAATCAAGAAATCCTCATCCAACACTTATAACAAAATAAATTGAGTTCTTCCTCTTGACCTGATACGCGTTTCATACTTTATAGTTGAACAAAAGACAGGAGGAATCGATTTATGATAAATGGAATGCTTGAATTGACCGATCATTTAGGCCTTGATTACTACTTCGTTTCTTTATCTAATGAAAAGGATGTTCTTGTTATTCGTAGCTTGAATAACTATTGCAAACCGATCGATAAAGCAGTAGAATTGGCTGAAATAGAAGGACTAACGTTTGGAGAAGAAGGTGAGCTTGATTTCATTTGCTTTGATTATGAGGGTGAACACTATCACTTTATTGATTATGGCAATCATCTGATGCCTTTTTTAAGCAGTATTTTGCGTCCTGTAAGCGTTAGTTACTAGGTTTGAAAGGAGTTACTTATGGCAAATATTCGTGATATTGCCAAGTTATCTGGTTATTCAGTTGCTACCGTTTCTCGTGTTTTGAATAATCATCCTTATGTGTCAGAAGAAAAACGTGAAAATATCCTGAAAATCATGCATGAACTTGATTATATACCCAACGCCAAAGCACGTGATTTAAGCAGTGGAAAATCAAAACATATTGCGGTCATGATCCCTTATGCCAACCATCCTTATTCTGATAAAATCGTCAGTGGTATCTTGAATGCAGCTTTTGAGGATGGCTATAAAGTGACCTTACTTCCAACTAACTATGATCCTAAAGTCGAGAAACACTATTTAGATGAACTAGCTGCGAAAGCTTGGGACGGAATGATTATTACTTCAAAGAAAGTTTCTTTTGCAACTATTGCACGTTATCTAAAATATGCGCCAATCGTTTGTTGTGAAGATACGGGGGATTTCCCTATTTCCTGTGTTTCGATCAAACGTGAGACATCCTATGTCGATCTTTTTACTAGTTTGAAAAAACAAGGGTATCATAAAATTGGTTTAACAGTCGGACGTACTGAAAAAGAAAGTGCTAGTACTGGATTGGTTTTGCAAGCTTATAGCGATATCATCGGCTATTCGGATGAGTCAATGATTGTTAGAAACTGCCGTACATACGAAGATGGCATCCAAGCTGGGCTTCATTTTTCAAAGGTAAAGGAACTTGAAGTGATCGTTACTAATGGAGATGATGTCGCCGCTGGTATTTTGCAGCATGTTTCTCTAGATGAGGTGACTGTGATCGGTGAGGAAAATTTACTCTCTAGCAGACTCCTCAATTTCTCTACGATCGATCATCATATCGATCAGTGTGGTGAGGCGGCTTTTCATCTTTTATGGGAAGAAAAAAGTAGAACTGTATCAATTCCTTATACATTTATTGAACGAGGATAATCTATAATAAATAAGGACTGTAAAATGCACCCATGAGCAGGTGTATTTTACAGTCCTTCATTTAACTTTTATGATAAGTCAATGCTCGTTCAATACAAAAAGTTAATTCGTTCGTTGGTAATTCTGCTTTAGGATCAAGTACGATTGCGCGATTTTTTGAAAACTCAAAAACGTCGCTAAACAATGCTCTGAATTCCTCTACTAATGTTGTTTGACAATGAAAGAAAATAGCTATTTTATCAGTACCAAAACGATCGATACGGATTGGACTACCTGATTTGCTTACTTTCGTTGCATAAGATGGCTGATTCCATTTTAAACTTTCTTCTAACTCCCCGACAACAGTTACATGTGATGCCGTATCAAAAATCAGTTCACGAACTGCCAATAGAGGTTTTCGATACTCTTCAGGATAATGTTCAAAGACAGTCGCTACACTTACATCTGTGATTTCTTTCATTTTATCCCTCTTTTACTATTTTATAGGAATCCATAATTCACACTGATAATCTGCCGCTTCCATATCACCAAGCGGATAAAACTCAATCCTCGGAATCTCAGCATTCTCCAAAATCGACTCATCTGTCCACGGCGCTTGCGTATTTTGTTTTAGTTGCATCAAATGATTAAGCTCAAAAGGTTGGTTTTCATCGATTGCCTTAACTCCTGCTGAAATTGCGCCAATACACTCAAATACTGCCCAAGCTGACGCTGGAAATTGACGATCATTTAAATCGTTTTTAGCAGATTCCTCATGATTTGCGCTCGTTCCAATCGTATAGTTAAATTGTTCTTGTTGGCTCTCGTTGCTATCTGAAACACCTAATAACCCCATGACAGTGCCGTCTGAGACAGACACCAGCTGATTGATTTTTGCTTCAGTCAAATTTGACCAGAAGTGTGATATTTCATAGAAATTTTCATCGCCTTCGATCTTAACCATTTCTTTTGTGTACCCTCTAACAGTGAATGCTGCTTTTTGTTCAACTCTATAATTCATAGTATCATCCCCTTTTATGTGATGACTATAAATTAACATGGAAATGATGACAACCTTATGTCAGCATTTCAACTATTTCTAAAGAATTACACGTCAGCTGAGGTAAAAACTTCAGATACATCATCATCTTCTTCTAGTTTATCAATCAAAATTTGTAGTTGCTCTTGTTGTTCATCTTCCAATTCTACTAAAGTTTGCGGTATCATTGTCAATTCGGCTTGTGCCAACATATAGCCGTCTTTCTCCAAAGTATCTCTAACTGTGATAAAATCTTCTGGCGCTGTATAAATTTCAAACACTTCTTCAGACGTTTCCAAATCCTCTGCCCCTGCTTCCAGCACATTTTCAAACATCGTATCTTCATCCACAGAAAGACCTGAACGCTCAATTGCGATATAGCCTTTACGATCGAACATATAGCTCACGGAACCCGTTTCACCTAAAGAACCGCCATTTCTAGTAAAAGCAACTCGGACATTGGTTGCTGTGCGGTTACGATTATCTGTTAAAGCGTAAACTAAAATCGCCACACCATTCGGTCCATATCCTTCATAAGTAATCTCATCATAATGTTCATTTTCGCCTGCACTACTGGCTTTTTTTATGGCACGGTCGATATTATCATTTGGCATATTAGCAGCCTTGGCTTTATCCATTACTAGTCTTAATGCTGCATTCGTTGCAGGATCAGCACCTCCAGCTTTAGCTGCCATATAAATTTCTCTTGATAATTTTTGGAAAATCTTTCCTCGTTTTGCATCCTGCGCATTTTTTCGCCCTTGAATATTTTTCCACTTACTATGTCCCGCCATTCGTTTTTCCTCCTCATGTTTAATGCTAAACGAACTCATTCATCCTTGAAAATTAGCTGTAAAGCTTGTTTACCTTCTATTTTACTATTGTTCTTAATAGTTGCAACTTTTACTCTTCTTCTAAATATTTCCTATAAAAAACAAAAGTCAGATACAACAACGCTTTTCAGCAGCTGCCGTATCTAACTTTTATTTTTTTAATTGGTAACAGACAAATAAAGATCTATGTCTCGTAGTTTAAACATTTCACCATCGTTGAGCGGAATCGTACATTCTTCTTGTTCTCCGCTCAGTAGTTGAATATTGATGCACTCAGTATCTGTAAAAATTCGATATGCAAGCATTCCTAGACTAGGGATTGTTGCTGTATCTCTTATTTTATTTTTATGAATCGTTAGCTTCTCCATTTAATCACTCCCCAAATTCTATTATAGAAGAGTTTCTTTTAAATTTGACTATCGCCTCTATAAGAGTTTTTTCATTTAACTACAATAACGGAAGAACTTTCTTCGGCAAATCCTGTTCATTGATTTCTTCCCAGCTAAAAACACTTTGACCTTTTGCGGTTATTTTGAGGAATTTATCAGGCGCTAATTGTTTCCCAAATGAGATATATTCGATTTTCCTTGCCTTTCCGTGTTGATTAAAACACGTTTGAACGTAGGCAAAGTTTTCTATTTTAGTGACTGAATCAGGGTATTTGTATTCATAGTTCTTAGTTGTCTTAGCATATAAAATTTCAGTTTTGACAAGCGGATTCAAACGATCGATCATAGCTGCCGCAGTTGACGTGTTATTGTATGTGTATATTCTAAGCCCAATAATGCTGATTGCTAAGAACATCATTATCGCCAACATCGTTTTACAGAATCGTTTCATCAGATATATCCTCATTTCTTTCAGCCTTCGTTACCTTGACCTACTTATCATAAAGTTTTTTCTGTCTACTTTCCTCCTGCTAAAGACCGATTTTTGAATTAAATTGAGAAAAAAATAAAATAAAGAGCAACTATGTCTCGCATAATCCCTCTTTATTTTTTATAATTTTAATTTTTGTGATAAATAAAATAGAATCATTCTTTAACTATCATTATTTTTTTCGCAATTTTTTAATGCTGATTACAACTAAACATAGAAGAACCGCAGTCAGTGCGCCTATAGAATCCAGCATTACGTCTTGAAATAGCGGTGTTCGGCCGCCTGTCAGCATTTGATGGTATTCATCCAGACCGGCATAACCTGTTGCTGTAAGCCATGCAACAACGCCGATCAAAAGTGGTTGTTTGATCTTCATGTTTAGTCCTATAAACCAGCTGCCGCCTAATAAAAAGTACGTGCCAAAATGGGCGCCTTTACGAATGAAAAATTCAATGAATTTTATGTAGCCTCTTGCTTGGATACTTACTTCACTCCCCGCGTAGCTAAACGAAATTCCTTTCAATTGTTCTTCAAATGGATGATTACTTAATAGTTTGTCTAATAGCCCAACTTGTGATTGCTGCTCATAGGTTTGAGAGGAGCTGTAAAACAAAACAGCCATAATCAAGAATGCTACAACTATGTAAAAGTTACTATTTTTTAAATATTTTTTCAATTCGTCACCTCGTTTCATTTACTATATTAGCCTTTTATTACAAAATAAACAATCACTCATTCTTTTTTTCTTATGATATACTAGAAGAAAAAAGATTTAAGAAAGAAGGAATCAGATATGACTTATTCGCTTGTTTGGGATTTAGATAGCATTTTTCCTGGCGGCAGCCATTCGGTACAACTGGAAGAACGCTTAAAAGAATTGAAAGAGCAAAGCCAAACTTATCACCAGTTGATTGAACAATGGACACCAGAAAATGATGTTGATTATCAAGAATTACAACAAATTTTAACGTTACAAGGAAAAATTTCTGATGGTTTTTCACAATGCAGCAGCTTTATCACAGCCTTATCATCTGCTGATACAAAAGATAAAAAAGCTAAGATCTTATCTGGCGATCTCTTTTCACTATTACCTGCAATTCAGTTAGCAGAAACTATTTTTACTAAGAAATTGACAGAAATTTCTGATGAACATTGGCAAACTTTAACAGCTTTACCTGTATTCGAATCGATTGCGTTTCGTTTAAATGAAATTCGTCGCGATGGTATGCAGCTATTATCAGAGCAGGAAGAAAACATTATCAACACATTGACTTTAGACGGACTTAACGCTTGGAGTAGCCATTACGATACAATCGTGGCAAGCATTTCGATTCCATTTACAGAAGACGGTCAAACACTATCTCTTTCAGCTGGACAAGCCTTTAATCGGATGATGAGCGATCCTAACTCAGAGGTTCGTGCACAACTATTCAACGAATGGGAAAAAGCTTGGAGCGAGAAAGCGCCTTTACTCGCAGATACCTTAAATCATTTGGACGGCTTCCGTTTAAGTGAATACAAACTACATGGAGTCACTGACTTCTTAGAAAAACCATTGAACTATAACCGTATGCAAAAAGAAACATTAGATGTTATGTGGGCAACCATCCAAAAGAATAAACAGCCCTTTATCGATTTCTTGACCCGTAAAGCACAATTATTCGGAAAAGATAAAATGGACTGGCAAGATCAAGATGCACCGATCATTTTAGGTGATTTGAAAGAAAAATCTTATCCTTTTGATGAAGCTGCCGAATTTATTTTAGAGAATTTTGAAAAATTCAGTCCTAAAATGGCGACATTTGCAAAAGAAGCATTTGAAAAAAGCTGGATCGAAGCTGAAGATCGTCCTGATAAACGCCCCGGTGGATATTGTACGGAACTTCCTGAAACGCAAGAATCCAGAATTTTCATGACGTTCGGAAATTCAATCAATGAAGTCGCAACACTTGCTCATGAACTAGGCCATGCCTTCCATAGTAGCGTGATGTGGGATCTTCCAGTACTTGATCGGGAATATGCAATGAACGTTGCTGAAACTGCTAGTACGTTCGCAGAATTGATTGTTGCAGATGCTACACTGAAAAAGGCAGAGACGACAGAAGAAAAAATCAATTTGTTGGATACGAAGATGCAAAATGCTATTGCAATGTTTATGAATATTCATTCTCGTTTTATTTTTGAAAATAATTTTTACGAAGCACGTCAAAAAGGGTTATTAAGTGAAGATGAAATAACTGAACTGATGCTTGAAGCACAAAAAGAAAGCTATCAAGATAGCTTGGGTAGCTACCATCCTCATTTTTGGGCAAGTAAATTGCATTTCTTCATTGATGATGTGCCGTTTTATAATTTCCCTTATACATTCGGTTATTTGTTTAGCATGGGTATTTACGCTTATGCAAACGAACAAGGTAGTGATTTTGAAGACCAATACATTGCCTTACTTCGAGATACTGCATCGATGACTTCAGAAGATTTGGCTAAAAAACATCTTGGTGTTGATCTAACAAAACCAGATTTTTGGCAAGCTGGGATTGATCAAGTGATTAAAGATGTGAATGAGTTTATGGAATTAACAGAAGAATATATTAAATAGTATTGTGAAGTTTCAACGGATTTTTCGTTGAAGCTTCTTTTTAATTTGCATACAAAAAAAGAACCAGACAACTGTCTGATTCTTAAATTATTAAGTTAAATTTGATTACATACGTACAGCGAAACTTGGTGTAAATGAACCAACATTGCTGTATTCAACGCCTGTACTTTCGTTACCAGCGTGGATATAACCGCCGCCACCTGTAGCAATCGCTACGTGGTAAGAAGCACCTGGGCTACCCCAGAAGTATAAATCTCCAGCTTGAGCTTCACCTACAGAGATACGTGTACCAGCACTTTCTTGTGCAACTGTATAACCACCGACATTACGGCCAGTTGAGTTCATGAATGCGTAGTAGACTAAACCTGAACAGTCAAAGCTTCCTGGTCCTTTAGCACCCCAAACGTATGGTTTACCAACTTGTGCTGCTGCAACAGAGATTGCAGAACCGCCAGTTGATGGTGGTAAAATTGGTGTTTCTGGTTCTTTTGGAACCTCTGGTTGTTGTGGTTGTTCAGGTTGCTGTGGTTGCTCAGGTTGAACTGGTGTTACATTGCCAGAATCTGAACTTCCAGTTGATGAACCTGTTGTACCAGATGTTGATGATTCTTCAGTAGATGAAGCAGTCGTTGTGCTTGGTGTTGTTGCTTTAGCCGTTTTAGCTTCTTCAGCCGCTTTTTTAGCATTTGCTGCAATTGCTTTTTCTTGTTCAGCAATACGTGCTTGTTCTGCGATTGCTGCTTCTTTTTCTTTCACTAAACCAGCTTTTTGATCTTCAGCAGTTGCTCTTTCAGCAGCTAAAGTTGTTTGTAATACATTCAAATCAGCTTCTGCTTTAACAAGATCGCCTTTTTGAGCTTCAAGTTCTACTTGGTTATCTTGAAGTTCTTGAAGTTTTTCTTCGTTTTCAGCTTTTTTAGATTCTACTGATTTTTTATCTTGTTGTTGTTGTTTCACTAAATCATTATTTGCATTAACGATCGTAGACATTGCTGTTACACGAGTAATAGCATCAGAAACTGATTTTGCATTTAATAATGCATCCATATAGCTTGTGCTGTTACCGTTAACTTGTACGTCACGTGCTTGGTTTTGGATAGCAACTTCACGTTTTTCGATACGTTTTGTTAATTGAGTGATTTCTTTTTCTAGGTTAGTAGATGTTGTTCTTAATTTGCCTTGTTCAGCTAATAAAGTTTCAGCTTTTTCGTTAATAGTAGCTACTTGGCTTTGTACTGCAGCTACTTGGCTTTGAGCATCCGCTTCTTTTGATTTCAATCCAGAAATTGCTTGATCTTTTTGTTGAATTTTTGAATCCACTTCATCTGCTGATGCAAGTGCAGGTAATCCTACAGATGTAAGGGTTAATGTGCAAATCATTAGTAATGGTAATATACTTTTTTTCAAAATTCATTCCTCCGACTTTTTTACTTATCATATAATGGTTCATCTTTTGAGTAATTTTCATTCTTTTATTAACAACGAAGTCATTGTATCATAATCACATGTCATACATATAAAGATAATGTTACAGGAGTATTTCATTTTTGAAAGTTGACCGTAACCCGCTCAGGCATCCGCTTTCTTGCCTATGAATCAAATCCCTGTGTTTTCCGTCTACGCGACAAAAACCAGCAGCGAAACTCGATGAAGTTTGCTGCTGGTCATTTAACTTTTTGTTTTAATTATCCTGGAAAGCGCCATACAACTGCTCTAAAGTTTGCTGCATAGGGGCTTGGTGTCCAACCTGTAGTTGTTGATACATAGCCGGAACCTGCTGGATTATTAGATTCAACGATCTGAACTGAACTACCGTTAACACCAACGACTAATACTGTATGAACGCCGTCTAACCAAGCATCAGGGCTAAGCGCGTTTTCATATTGAACAACATCGCCAACTTGAACATCAGACCAAGATACTTGAACCGCTCCTGATTGAGTATAGCCACTGTGAGGACCACCTGGTGAGAATCGAACGCCAGCTGCATTCAGCCAGTTCTGTACCGCTACGATACACTCGCCACTTTGACCCCATCCTGTCGGATTCGTCTGTCCAACCGCATTTAAAGCGATTTGAGCTGCTCTTTTCTTCGCTTCTGATACGCCGCCAGTACCGATGCTGCTACCGCCACCAGTGTTACCACTAGGTTTTTCTACTGTTTTTTCAGGAACTGGTGCAGCTGGTGTTGTATTGGTCGTACCATTTTCTTCTACAACATTCGTTTTGGCAAGACCTGGATTTGCCGCTTGTGCTTCTGCTAATTTCATTGCAGCCTCAGCCTCAGCTTTTCTTTGAGCTTCTGCCTGTTTGGCTTGTTTAGCTTGTTCTTCTTCTAATTTCTTTTGAGCTGCTGCTTTTTGTTCAACATATTCAGATTTTTTATTTTCTTCTGTTGAGCGTTGTGCTTCTAAATCATTTTTAGCAATCTCTTGTTGAAGTTTCAACGTATCTAAAGAAGCTTGTTTTTCATTTAATTCTTTTGAAGAGGTTTCTAAAACAGAAATTTGTGTTTCTACTGTTTTGGTCTTTTTCTCTACCTCTTTTTTATCAGAAGTTTGTTGTTCTAATAAATCATTATTCGCCTTAACAAGCGTTGTAATTCCTTGAACTCTGTTGATTGCGTCTGAGATTGATTCAGAGTTAAGGACAACATCTAAATAACTAGAGCTTGATCCGCTAACTTGAACATCGCGGGCTTGGTTGCGCATTTGAACTTCTCGTTTTTGAATACGAACATTCAAATCAGAAATCTCACCGTATAATGTTGTGATCTCATCTTTAAGAGTCTTTTTTTGCTCAGTCAATTCATCGATTTTTGTTGCCGTAGTCAACATATCTGATTCAATCGCTGCTAGCTTAGTTGCCGCTTCTGTCTCTTTTGTTTTCAGTCCATTAATGATTTCGTTTTGCTGCTCGATCTTTGTATCATAGTCATCTGCAATTGCAGCACTAGGTAACGCAACTGATGTAAGGGTAACTGAACAAACCATCAATGCTGATAATATACTTTTTTTCACTCTTTATTCCTCCGGCATTTACTTTATGTATTTTATAATTTCTGAGTATTTTTAGTCTTAGTTTAATTTGACAACGAGGTAATTGTAACATAGCAGTATGACATACAGATAAACAGGACATTACAAAAATGTTTCATACAGCATAATTAAATAACAAACATAATTATTCAAAACTCAATAAAACATCCTTTTAAATAATACTAATCGTACTATCTCATATCTTGTTATTCATGTAAAAAGAGACTATTCGTTAGCGAATAATCTCTTCAATGGATAAGCAAAAATAACAAATATTAGCATATTAAAAAGTAATGTCGGACCTAAAACTTTCGTGATAAATAATAATGGCGCCACATTTGATAGATGGAATATAATTTGCAAGCCAACTGCGATCAGTTCATAAGTGGTCACAAAAATAATCATTCCAAAAAATGCAGTCAATAGGTTCGTGTGCACCACTCGCTGAAATCGATACATCATCATGACTGTCGCCGCTAATGCAACGGTATATATTCCAATAATTCCTATATAGTAACTATCAGAAATCAGACCCAAAACTAAAGCTGTGATCAATAAATAGCGTTTAGATAGATTAGGCACTGCCATTAAAAAGGCCAGCAATAAAAAGTGAGCATTCGCAAAATAGACATTGTCTGTTAAATTACCTGCAGCTTGGGTCAGTTGACCATCGATCAACATCAATAAAAAGAAAATTACTGGCGCATAGTATTTAACATTTTCTTTCCGTATCATTTGCATCTTACTCCCCCGCTCCAGCTAATCTCTTGATAATAGTCACGACGGGTATATTATACATTTCAGCATACGGTTTAACATACACTTCTCGGTCTAATCCGTAACTGTCTGGTTTCACTTTTTGAACAACTCCAACCGGCAGATTCGCTGGTGAATTTTGCCCTAATCCAGATGTTTGAACAATATCGCCTTCTTTGATATCCATATCTCCTACTAATTGGCTGACAATCAACGTATTTTCTTTGTCATCGTAATTTTTTAATAGTCCATAGGAATCTCCTTTTTCAGAATTGATCTGAACTGGAAAATGATTAGAATTTTGATTTTTAGAGGTTAATAGTTCTACTTTTGATGTAGTTGCATTCACTTCGATCACTCGACCAATCAAACCCTTTTGAGCCAAAACTGCCATATTAGGTTCGATACCGTCATTTGAACCTCGATCGACGATCAATAAATCTTGCCACATATCAGGAGAACGAGTAACAACAGTTGCTGTCACTTTTTCGTAATTTCCTAAAGTTTCGTTCAAAGATAGTTCTTTTTTTAATGCTTCATTTTCTTTTTTTAAGTTGTCATTTTGGATAGATAGTTCACCATATCCGTCGATTCTTTCTTTTAAGCGGACATTTTCATCGTAGGTGTTAAAAAGTGTGCTGATTGACGACACTCCATTGCTAATGGCTTTGCCTGGAAATGCAATAACTTTGTCGACAAACCCTACGCTGTCGTTGACTGCTGATTGACCAAGATTGGTTTTTCCGTCATTTGCTCTGTGAGCGGCGGTCAAACTAATGATCGTAACCACTATGATCACTAAGATCAGCGTGATAATTATATTTTTATTTGGATTAAATTTTTTCACATCGACACCCCGAATAATCTTTAGACTGATAGCAATAATTTTACCACTAATTCAAGGCAAACAAAAGAGCTGTGGTACGTCTTTACCTATTTTTATTAAATAAAGTCATTTTCACAAAAAAACAGAGTAGGCTCAATGCCTTACTCTGCTTAAAAAAAATGACTATTAAAAGCAAAATCCGATTGCTTATTTTTCTTTATTTTCTTCAGTTAATAACGCTTTGCGTGAAACATTGACACGACCTTGTTTGTCGATTTCAGTAACTTTTACAAGTACTTCATCGCCAAGTTTTACAACATCTTCAACGTTATTTACACGTTCATTCGCTAATTGAGAAATATGAACTAGTCCGTCTTTTCCTTTAATCAAGTTAACAAACGCACCAAATTTTTCGATACGAACGACTTTACCAAGGTAAACTTGTCCAACTTCAACTTCTTTTGTTAATTCTTCAATGATCTTGATGGCTTTTTTGATCATATCTGCATCAGCAGAGGCAATACTTACATTACCTTCTTGATCGATATCGATCTTCACGCCAGTTTCATCAATGATTCCGTTAATTGTTTCTCCACCTTTACCAATAACATCTTTGATTTTAGCTGGAGCGATTTGAATCATTTCGATTTTCGGTGCGTATTTGCTTAACTCTGGGCGAGGTTCAGCTAATGTTGATGTTAATTCAGCAAGAATTTCCATACGCGCTTTTTTCGCTTGAGTTAGTGCTTCTGTCAAGATTTGTTCAGTGATTCCTTGGATTTTGATATCCATTTGTAAAGCTGTGATCCCATCTTTTGTACCTGCAACTTTAAAGTCCATGTCGCCTAAATGATCTTCTAAACCTTGGATATCTGTTAAAATTGTATAGTTTTCACCATCACTAACAAGTCCCATAGCGATTCCGGCAACTGGTGCTTTGATTGGCACACCAGCATCCATCAAGGCTAAGATTCCAGCACAGATACTTGCTTGAGAAGAAGAACCATTTGATTCTAAAACTTCTGATACGACACGGATCATGTATGGGAAATCTGCTTCATCCGGAATAATTTGCGCCATTGCACGTTCACCTAAAGCACCATGACCGATTTCACGACGACCAGGTGATCCTGCACGACCTGTTGAACCAACAGAGAATTGCGGGAAGTTATAATGGTGGATGAAACGTTTGCTGTCTTCCACACCTAAACCATCAATGATTTGGTGTTCGCCAAGCGGTGCTAATGTCACAACAGACAACGCTTGTGTTTGTCCACGAGTGAATAAACCAGAACCATGAACACGAGGCAAAATACCAACTTCTGATGCCAATGGACGGATTTCGTCTAGCTTACGGCCATCAGGACGGATTTTGTCGATCGTGATCAATTCACGAACCACATCTTTTTCAAGATCTTCAGCAATTTGTTTTACTTCTTTTGCTACTTGGTCGGCATCTTCATGACCAGCAAATTTTTCAGCATACGCTTCTTTTAATTGATCTTTGATCGCATCGATATTCACTTCACGAGCTAATTTTTCTTCCGTCATAACTGCTTCTTTCATTGAAGCGTAGTAAGCCGCGAAGATTTCTTTTTTCAAATCAGCATCTACTTGTAATAATTTGATTTCCATTTTTTCTTTACCAACAGCGGCAACGATTTCTTCTTGGAAAGCAACTAATTCTTTGATTGCATCAAAACCGAAAAGTAACGCACCAAGCATATCTTCTTCAGATACTTCTTTGGCACCACTTTCAACCATGTTGATTGCTTTTTTCGTTCCAGCAACGGTTAATTCGATATCTGTTTTTTCAGATTGTTCGACTGTTGGATTCAACACATATTCGCCATCCACACGACCTACATCCACACCTGCGATTGGTCCATCAAATGGAATATCAGAAATTGCTAAAGCTAAAGATGAACCAAACATTGCTGCCATTTCTGGTGTACAATCTTGTTCAACACTCATAACTGTATTCGTAATTTGAACTTCATTACGGAAGCCTTCAGCAAACATCGGACGAATTGGACGGTCAATTAGACGAGCAGTTAATGTTGCACGTTCACTTGGACGACCTTCACGTTTGATAAATCCGCCTGGAATTTTACCTACAGCGTACATTTTTTCTTCGTAGTTAACTGTTAATGGAAAGAAATCGAAATCTCTCGCATCTTTTGAAGCAACAGCCGCACTTAATACGACAGTCTCTCCATAACGAACTAAGACTGCACCATTTGCTTGTTTGGCTAATTGGCCAACTTCAACTTGTAAAGGACGTCCACCCCAAGTTGTTTTAAACACTTGTTTTTCTGACATATATCTGTTCTCCTTTGCGCTTTGGAAAAGGGAATCGACTACTAAACAAATGAAAAGATTTAATGTTTTAAATCCTTTCATTTGGTTAGTAGAGTGAAAAGACCCTTCCAAAGACTTCTAAAATTTGGTATTTCTTTACATTACTAAAAAGTGAGATTCACTGGGAACCTCACTTTTCTTTCTTTGATTAACGACGTAATCCTAAGCGTTCGATCAATACGCGGTAACGTTGGATGTCAGTCTTACGTAAGTAAGCTAACAAGTTACGACGGTGACCAATTTTTTTCATTAGTCCACGGTAAGAATGATGATCTTTTTTGTGAACACGAGCATGTTCGTTCAAGTGGTTGATATCAGCAGTTAATACAGCGATCTGTACTTCTGGTGAACCAGTATCCCCCTCATGACGAGCGTATTCGCTAATGATTTCGTTTTTCTTTTCTTTTGACATTGCCATGTTTTTCACCTCTTCTTTAATAGTCATCTTTCTACTGAGTAATGCGTTGGTGATTCGCACAACCAAGTAAAAGACGGTATGATTTCATACAGGTACACTTTACAGGAAAATTGTAAAAAATGCAAGACTAAGCTGGCTCTAGTCGGTGTTTTTTGAACAATTTATCCCCATTATTAATGGTTTTATGATAAACTATATAGGCGAATACATACATTAATGAAAAGATCTACCGGCTAACTAAGATGAGTCTAGACTTTTGAATAATTAAAGGAGGAATTATCCCATGATCACCATGGAGGATATTATCCGTGAAGGAAACCCAACACTTAGAGAAGTAGCAAAAGAAGTAGCTGTGCCGCTTTCTGATGAAGATATTAAATTAGGCGAAGACATGATGGAGTTCTTGAAAAATAGTCAAGATCCTGTCAAAGCAGAGGAATTGGCTTTGCGGGGAGGCGTTGGTTTAGCTGCTCCTCAATTAGATATTTCTAAACGAATCATTGCAGTTCATGTGCCAAGCGGTGACTTGGAAAATCCAGAACCGACCTTAAGCGCAGTCATGTATAATCCTAAAATTTTGAGCCATTCTGTTCAAGATGCTTGTCTTGGCGAAGGGGAAGGTTGTTTATCTGTTGACCGTGAAGTGCCTGGATATGTAGTGCGCCATAACAAAATCACACTTTCTTACGTGGATATTAAGGGTAACAAACAAAAAATCCGATTGAAGAACTATGAAGCAATCGTTGTTCAACATGAAATCGATCATTTAAATGGTGTTATGTTTTACGATCATATCAACCAAGGAAATCCATTTGCTTTGAAAGATGGCGTTTTAGTGATCGAATAACTACTTAACTATAGGAAGAAAATGTTAACTCCTTTAGATAAAGCATTGTAGGCATAGAATTATTTCAGCCTACAATGCTTTTTTTTGAACCTCTACTCTTTATTCCAATTCAATCGTTTTTTCAGTTTCGTTTTCTTCTTCTCCGAAAGTATATAATTGTTCTATGGTAACACCCAGCACTTCAGCAATATCGTGAATCAACAACAAAGAAGGATTTTGCTTATTTCTTTCGATTTTAATAATTGTTTGTCTAGCAACTCCTACTTTTTCTGCTAATTCTCTTTGAGACATTCTCAAAACTGCCCGATAAACATGTATATGTACATCAACTACTTTACTTTTCCCCATTCTTTCTCTCCTTTCCTGATTAGAATAATGAAAACTTGTTTTTATGCGATTCACACTAAGTTTCACCGCTAAAAAATTACAGCATATTTGCCATAATGTCTTATTTATTTTATCAGAATGAGTACAAAATATATAGCAATTTTTGTTTGCGAAACAAAAAAACTGCGGATATACTCCGCAGTCATAAAACTTACTTATTCTTAAATAGCCTTTAGTTCCTTCAATGCTTTCCAAATACCATCATTATCATTCGTATCTGTCACAAGCTTTGCTTCTTGTTGAATGTGAGGGAGTGCATTACCCATCGCCACACCAATTCCTGCTTCTCTCAACATTTCACGATCATTTTCACCATCACCGAATGTGATAATATTTTTACGGGCAATCCCAACACGGTCTGCTAAATTAAGCAAAGTCGCCGCTTTAGACCCGTTTCTAGGTACAATATCTACACTTTCAGAATGCCAACGAATGAAACGGAATTTAGAGAATTCACTTTCAAATACGCCTTCTGAAGATTCATCATAAAAAGCCAATGCTTGATAGACATCATTTTCTTTTTGAAAATTCAAATCATATTCTGGAGCTTCAAAATCAATAGAACCCATTGCTTCAATCATTTGATCCTGGCGGTGATGGTTATTTTTTTTCACATCATCCAGCCCAACATAGGCTAAACCAATCTCTCTTTTCTCTACTTCAGAAGCAAAACGATGCAGTTCTTCCTGATCCAATAGATTTTGGTAATATTGTTCATGGTCCAAAAATGCTGCTGCACCATTACAAAGTACATAATTGGAAAAATCTAAGTCTAAAATAATATCTTGCGCCATAAAACGGCTGCGCCCTGTTGCAATCGTTACTAGATGTCCTTGTTTTCTCAACATCTTCAATGCTTCTCGTGTACTTTCTAACGGTTGTCGATCCGTTCCCAACAATGTTCCATCAATATCAAATGCAAAAAGTTTTCTTTCCATGGCGTAATAACTCGCTCACTTTCTATGGTTTTGGCAAATACTTACTGCCTTCTCTAACAGCTAATCGACTTAATTCAGTCTCCTTGATCAATTTTTGGACCCATTTAGAATCAGTTTTGCTATATTGACGCAAGGACCAGCCAATCGCTTTTTGAATAAAGAACTCATCTGTAGTTTTATCATAAATAATGGCTTTTTTCAATAACACAAGGTTTGTTTTTTCTTTATATAACAGTTGCAGATTGATTGCAATCCGTCTATGCCAGAAGTCTTCTTCTCCAAAAAATGCTTCAAATAACTGAGGCATTTCGTCTAGATGATCGTGTCCCCAAAGCCCAAAAAACTTACGCCAAGCATCTACGCTATCCCACCAAGCTTTTTCGATCACGAAAGGTTTGAAGCGTAACATTTCTTCAAAAGAAAAGCGTTTGACATTAACTGTTGCTAAATCGATTGCCAAATACTGATATTCCCGCTCAGGTTTATGATAGTAAAAATCCACTAACTCGAATAACACATCGAATGGCAGTTTTTTGCTAGCTTTCAAAAGTTCTTTCTCCACCACAGCACGTTCTGGTGCCGCAACACCTGCAAAAGGAAATAAATTTTTCATGTAAGCTGCCATTTGTTCAGCTTTTTCTTCATTTTTCGGAAAAACTACTTTATCCATTTTATTACTCCTTTTTCTTCTTTCCTATATTTTACTTCAATCAGCTGCAGACAGCAAAAAAGCTGAAACGGGAAACCCGCCTCAGCCTCTAAATTGTTTAATCTAAATAACTTGTATCTGCATTATTCAACCATGCATAGCCCAAGCCCATCACTAAGCCACCGCCGATAAAGTTACCGATCAGTGCAAAGAATAGATTGTGTGCCACGCTGCCGACTGTCATTGCCGCCATTGTTCCATGAGAAGCGAAATACGCTAAACTGAATGCAGGGAAATTGGCGATAACGTGTTCATAGCCTAAGAAAGCGAAGATAAAGATAATGAAAATGATTGCCGCAACTTTACCAGCATCATCTTTCATACGCATACTTACTAATACAGCTGTATTTACTACAATATTAGCAAACATTCCTTCAACTAAAATTTGTGTCGTTGTTTTATCTAATTTACCAGCAATCGATGTAAAGAAAAAGCTATCAGCAGGTAAATCTTGGAAAGGAACTGTCAACGAAATCAAGTAGCCAAAAAGTACGCCACCGACTAAATTAAAGAAAATACATGCAACTAAAATTTTCGCTGCAAAAGAAAAGTTGATCTTTTTACGATAAACGCCGACTGTCATATAAAGCATATTCGATGTTCCAAGTTCTGCATTCATATAAAGAATCATAACAAGTGACCAGCTGAACATAAAGGCATATAGAATTTTGCCTAAGCCGTGTACCATTCCTTCACCTTTGATTGCAATCGCAAAGGCAACTGCCGTTCCTAATGTTAAAAACATACAAGCAAGCATTGCACGAAAAGCGTAACGCATAAAACTACTTTGGAATAAGTTCATTTTTTTACTAATTGATTTGTCGATCTGCTCAAATAATGGCGATACAGGTTTCATTGTGTTTCTCCTTTTCAATTTGTTTTCATCTAATATTTTCAAAAAACATCCTTTACCATTCTAAAGACCAACAGGGGTTTTGTCTAGTGCTTTTTCATACAAAGTACCACTTTTTTTTATTTAGTAAAAGAAATAACCTGCTTATTCTCTTAAAAACACTTGAGTTATCACCTATTCTGCGGTATACTAAACCTCGTGTAAAATAATGCAGCAGAAAAATAATAGGCTCGTCAACATTTCATTGCCTTGATTGCTTCGGCTTTCAGGTTCAACTGCGTAACCACGGCTGCAAAGGGCGAAGGTTGAAGAATGAACTGAACGAATATGAATTTTTCAGAAGATTATTTTACTCCAAAAAACTTATTTTATTGGAGGAATTTTTAATGTCACGTTATACAGGACCATCATGGAAAATCTCTCGTCGTCTAGGTATCTCTCTATCAGGAACTGGTAAAGAACTAGCACGTCGCCCATACAAACCAGGACAACACGGACCAAACAGCCGTGGTAAAGTTTCTGAATACGGTATGCAATTAACTGAAAAACAAAAATTACGTCATATGTACGGTATGAACGAACGTCAATTCGTTAACTTGTTTATTAAAGCAAGCAAGATCAAAGAAGGTAAACACGGTGTTAACTTCATGATCTTACTAGAACAACGTTTAGATAACGTCGTTTACCGTTTAGGTCTTGCAACTACTCGTCGTCAAGCACGTCAATTAGTTAACCACGGTCACGTTACCGTAGATGGCAAACGCGTAGATATCCCTTCATACCACGTTGAAGTTGGTCAAGTGATTTCTGTTCGTGAAAAATCTCAAAACATCGTAACTTTAAAAGAAGCTGTTGAAGCAACTGTTGGACGTCCAGCATTCGTAAGCTTTGACACTGAAAAATTAGAAGGTAGCTTCACTCGTTTACCAGAACGTGATGAGTTATATCCTGATATCGACGAAGCTCTTGTCGTTGAATACTACAACCAAAAACTTTAAGATTCTCTTGCTTTTATGCATTATGGATCTTTCGAAAAAAAGCTTGTACAGCTCTGCTGTACAAGCTTTTTTTATGTTCTTTGTTTTTCCAATACTCCGTCTCTCATCACAAATACTTCATCGCAATGTTCAATCAAGCGTTGATCGTGTGTCACCATGATTGTCGCTTTGTTTTTTTCTTTCGTTTCTCTCGCTAATATCTTTACAACTTCAAACGCTCGATCCGAATCCAAACTTGCTGTAGGTTCATCTGCTAAAATGATCGATGGATCATTATACAAAGCCCGAGCAATTGCCACTCGCTGACGTTCTCCTCCAGAAATTTCATCTGGATATTTTTTCTTCAACTTCTCAATTCCTAGTTCTGTTAATAACTTATTGACTTTATCCACATCCGTCTTTTCTTTTTTGACTTTATCCACCAAACGTAATTGTTTTTCCACAGTTAGAAATGGAACTAAATTCGACGCTTGCAGAATAAAACCAATTTCGGAGAAACGGATCTTAGAACGTGTTTTTTCATTTTCTTTACTAAATGCTTCATTATTTATTTTAACTTCGCCATTCGTTGGAGTTTGTAAGCCACCAGCAAGTGTTAGAAACGTACTTTTACCTGAACCACTTGGGCCGATCACTGCAACAAATTGCCCTTTTTCCACAGAAAAATCTGTGGATTTCAATGCTTCGATCGTCGTATCTCCATCTAAAAACTGCTTATCCACAGATAAAAATTCGATTGCCTTCATTTTAAACTAGCCCCTTTCTATCCAATTGCCTTTAGCGGATCAATTTTAACAATCGTCCGAACCGAGAACAGCGCGCCTAATACCGCAATAACTAACATTATGCCGCCAATCGATAAGAAGAATAACCAATTCGTTTGGAAAGGAACGGCTGTCGGCAATACGAATGATGTACCTACTGTGCCAAGCAAACCTAAAGCTATGCCAAAAATCGCTAAAACAAAGGTTTGAATAATCACAGAAACAGCGATATAAAAACCAGAAATCCCTTGTGCTTTCATGATGCCGAAAATAGTTGCCTTTTGCATAGTCAAAACATAGATAAAAATACCAATAACGATTGCAGCAATCACAATCAAAAATCCAATCATAAAACCGAATGTCAGTACTTGAGCATTGTATCCCGGCAATTCGTTAATGAATTTTTTGATACTGTAACTAGTCAAATCATCCTCTTTTAAGTGAACATTTTTTAATGATCCCTCTTTTGCCCGGAAGACAATAGCATTTACTCGAGCATTTTCTGAGGTGTCTGATTTTTCAAAGCGAATTTCTTGAAATGCCGCTGTCGATACATATAAAACGGGCGCAACATTAAATTTAGCATTATCTGTAAAGCCTACGACTTTAAGCTTTTTATCACTGCCAGCTAATTTTATTGTGTCTCCAAGTTTGAGGTCATTTTCTTTTTTCAAACTGTTATCCGCAACTGTTTCGTTTTCATTCGTGAATGATTTTCCTTCAATGATATTTGGCATTAGAAATTCATCTTTATTAATACCGAAAAAGCTGGCATTGATTTTTTCAGTATTCTTTTTGTCTAATTGAATCACAGCTGCCGTTTGCCCTAATGACGCTTTTTCTTTTGCTTCGACTTCATCCATGGACTTAATTGGAATCATCGACATATTGATATTGGTATTCGATTCATCGGACAATACAATGCCGTCCGCTTGCCATTTGTCCACAGCCGTTCGATTGTCTTCCGCCAAACCATACGCCAAGCCTGTTAAAAAAAAGACCAGATATGAAATTAAAAACATCACACTTATGATCAACGCGTAACGTAATTTTGAACGGGTGATTTCATTCCAAGCTAAAAACATAGTTTCCCCTCCTCCTTATCGATCGATAAGTTCTGTAAAAAGTATAGCAAAATTTAGAATTGACAACAAAATATCTGCTTTAGAAATTCTCTTACATGTTAAATAATCCACAAAATTGTCTAATTTTCTTCTTATTTGCTCGATTTATTCTGGTATACTAGTAAGAAATAATAAGTAAAAAGGAGTTTATTTATGAAAAAGAAACATGGTACGCTTTATACGGTAATACAGTTTGCAATGATTTTGCTATTTGTGGTTTTCTTGAGGAAATTTGTTTTGACACCCATAGAAGTTGTTGGCAGTTCGATGGAGCCAACTTATCATGAATCGGATCGTTTGTGGCAAACCTCTTTAGTCAGTCCAAAACGCTTTGACATAGCGACTTTTCCCAGCCCACGAAATGGAAAAAGAATCGTAAAGCGTGTTGTTGGATTGCCTGGGGATACGATTAGGATGGAAAATGATCAATTATATATCAATGACAAAAAATATGACGAACCTTATTTGGATGAATTTAAAGCGGCGTTGGAAGATAATATGCCTTTAACTGCCGATTTTACTTTAGCCAATAGTGCCGCAGGTCCTGCCACTGTTGTTCCTGATGGGAAATATTTTGTATTGGGAGATAATCGGCGGAAAGCAGATGATAGCCGTTATTTTGGCTTTGTAGATGAAGAAGATATTGTGGGCGTTGTTTATTTTCGATATTATCCACTGAATAAGATCGGTGTACAATAGTTTATTTTTAGTCTATAAAAATTGACTATTGTACTAAAAATTCCTTCCAGCTTAAATAATTAAATCCAGAACGAAGCCGTGAAAGAAGTGTATACCTCTGATAAATAAGATCATGGTACTGCTTCTGCTTATTCGTATTTAGAGTGTGAGGTAAAAAGTAGATTTTACTTTTTGCCTCACGCTCGTTTTCCGCCCAAAAAGAAAGCGTTTTATCTCCGTTTAATTATAACCGTATTAAAAAATTCAATATTTTCTCATACATGTATTCCACAAATAGTATAGCTACCACTATCAAACCAGTGTAAAATGACTTGGAAATAGCGCTAACAATTTCTACTTTCATACTTCGATAATACTTTACCTGACATAAATATAACGACTGTGAGTGGACAGAGTCATATTCAACTCACATGGAATCTGGATAAATGGTGGGAGCAGAAGCAATCACTTCTTCCCCAACCTCTTAAAAATAAAATATCAAAAAGATAAATTAGCTTATTCTAGACAGAGCTTTTTAAATATATATCTTATCAGGAGGTGTTAAGAAGAAGAATATCATCAATTATATTAAAGCTCTATTTTTAGGCAAAAAATTATTTCAACTTTTAGAGGAGGAAAAAGCATGAAACTGAAACGTATTTTATTTGCTGCTACTTTTTTCGTATTTAGCTCAATGTGTACTTCTAGTTTATCAAGTGCTCATGCAGAGCAATTAACTGATGATACTGTTCATAGTTCACCTGAATTCAACCAGATATTAAAAGAACATCTTGGAAAATTTGGTTGGCAATTAGGTTTATTTTATGGTAAAAATGGTACGTTGCCTTCGGGGGCAATCCCTTTGTTTGATTACAAATTACCTGGTATAGATGTTTCCAACCCAGAAGTAAGCGCCAACATTTTAAACCGTAGCGAACTAGAGCCTTTACATGCTGGGGAAGCGACTTTTACTAACAATAGTGATGAGAAACAAGATTATCAGTCACAGGAATTTCAAAAAACTTTCGAAACTTCTGTCACTACGACAACAACTCATACAGTTGGTTTTGGCTTCGAAGCCTCTGGTAAAATAGGAATCCCTATCGTTGCGGAGGGAGGTATCAAACTTTCTGCTAAATATGATTTTTCTACAAGCCGTTCTCAAATAGAAAAATCAGCAGATGTTTATACAATGAAGTCGCAAAAAGTCTCAGTGCCGCCTAAAAGAAAGTACCTCATTCAAGCTAAGCTTTTTGTAGGAAAAGCCACCGGTCAGTTGAATTTAGCCAGCACTGTAACTGGAGAGGTATTCTATGCAAAAGCATTACAAGGGGATAAACTATACGCTCAATCCGTAGGGAAAACCATATCTGATTATCAAAAAAATATAAACGATCTCCCTTCCCAATACTTCTTAAAATATTGGCAATACAAACCTGAACTAGGCGATGCAGCAAATGCTAGACTAGGGCTTGCAGATTTCACAGCTCAGTACGGAAGTCATATGGAGGTAGAAACATATGATGTAACAGATGGTGATCCGGTATTCATTAAATCTGAAAAAGCAGAATTTGCAAAAGTTTCAAACTCATAAGAGAGCATTAAAATTTTAAGACAGTTTATTCACACAGAAATATTTTTAACATACTTTTCGACTATATTATTTGGAAATGGAGTGAATAATTAATGAAAAAATATATACTAGGAATCCTAGTCGGACTTACAGGGCTTATAGGACTCACCTTTCCTTCGGTTTCTTTAGCCGCAGATTCTCCACCACTCACAATTACTGGGGAACGTGTAAAGTTTAATACACCTTATTATTTAAAAGATCGTAACGAAAATTATGGCGGTGCTACTTTCCAAGTACATGCAAGCTATGATTATGTAATTTTCACTAACGATAAAACATCATTAGGAACACCCATTATTTTTGAGGCACAAGATATGAGAGACGGCGATATTAACGTTGATGATCTTGTAACAATTAAATCAGCAAATGCTAATTGGCCTGGTTGGAATTACTGGAAGTGTACGGGAGATGCTAACGTTTATCTATCTAATAAAGCTTCTTACGAGCATAAATTATCTAGTGATTCTTACTCACGAACAACAGGGATTGGGCTAATGTGGGATTCAAGCGCTAAAGTTGGAATATATTGGTCTGAGTATTATATAAATACCGGGAGCACCCCTTGGATGAAGATAAAGGTAAACCAAAACGGAAAAAACAATATACAAGAAAGGTCAACCCCTTTCGTCCTAATCAAAGCAAATTAATTGTCAGACCAACTAAATGCGATTCCCTGATAAATAAGCAATAAAACAAAATAGGTAAGGAGAAAATTCAAATGAAAAAGTATTTAATAAGCTTTGTAGTAAGTTCTATCGTCCTGCTATGTATGCCAAGTATTTCATTAGCTGCTGACAGTCATCCAATGACAATAACTGGGGAACAGGTAAAATATAATACCCCCTACTATTTAAAAGATGCTAATGAAAACTATGGTGGTGTAAGCTTTTGGCCCTATGCAAGTTATGATTATGTCTTTTTTCATAAAGATAAATATGTAAATGGTACAAAAATCGTCTTTGAAGCTAAGGATATGAGAGACGGCGTGATTAGGCTAGGTGATTTAGTAGGAATTAAAATGCTTAATGCTAATTGGCCTGGTTGGAATTACTGGACGTCCAGTAATGGCTCACTTTCTAATACGGGTATTTATTTGAACAATGAAACATGGGTCCAACATGAACTGTATAGTGATTCAAATACACACTCCTTAGGCATCGGAATAACATATAATTGGGATCATACAAAAGTATTTAGTCAGTATTATATTGACAGTTCTTCTTGGTTGTATAGAGATGTTCATGTAGCTGCCGATGGTGGTCCAGATATGTCCAATATAGCCAACAGAAATACGCCTTTTAAAGTGATTGAAGCAAAATAATTAGAAATCTATAGTCCGCCAGCAAAAACTACAGTATTAAAAATACCATAATAGATTTACAAGTGAATTCTAGTTTCTAAAATTGAACGGAGTGAGGCAATCGTCATTTTTATATGACATTGCCTCACTCTTATTAATCCAACTAGCTTAACTTACTCTGCCTCCTGCAACCCAATCGCCAACTGATACAAAGGCAATAGTTCCTCATAAGTTTGCAACATATACGCACGCGCTTTTTCAGGATCACGCAACAAATCATCTGTTTTTTTAATGATTCGTCCAATTTGAAATTCTCCTTTTTTCACATCGCGAAAACGAGTTAAATGTTTCTCCAAATCAGACTCGTTCAAGCGTTCAATCTCAGGCTGTGTATGATCGATCGACAGATAAAAGTCGTCATCCAACTGCTCAAATAACGCTGGATTATCTAAAAAAGCTTGAGCAATTTCCTTCTCTTTTTTAGGATTATCAATCAAAGATAACCACATGAAAAGATAGTCTGGCCAAATGCCTAACTGAAAATGAGCTTCCATTTTATAGCCGCGTTTTTTCTGACTTAATGCTGACCATGTATTTTCCGGTGGGTAAACAGTTCTACGGCGATGTTGGGCGATATGAACAAAAAATTCGGTTTCTAATTTTTCACCTAATCTTTCAGCAAAATAATCATCTAATTCTTGAAATTTTGGTTGGATCGTCGAACGAATGCCAGCCATTCTTGGGTCTAAGCCTTCTATCGTAAAAACATCAAAATCTTTTTCAGTAAACATCAACATGTATTCAATTCTCCTCTGAGCAATTCTGTAGTTTAGTTAGGCAATTTTTGCCATTCTTCTAACGTGATACCGCGAATAATATCTGTAACGACTTTTCCTTTCCACATCCGAGCATTTGGGATATTGCCTTCTATTTTCATGCCAATTTTCTCCATTACACGGCCAGATTTAGGATTATCAATATCATGCGTTGCAAAAATACGCATCAATTTTAGCTCTTCAAAGCCTAAACGAAGTAATTCATGTGCCGCTTCCGGCACATAGCCGTGGCCCCAAAACGCCTTGTTTAAAGAATAACCGATTTCTGCAATATTATGCTGATCGACTACACGTAAATCGATTGTTCCGATAAATTTACCGGTTGCTTTTAACTCGATACCATATTTTCCAAGCGGCGCTGCCATAAAATAGTTTGCAATGCTTTCTTTGGTGTCCTTAAAAGACTGATGGATTGGGAAAACATAGGTGACCGTTTCGTCATCGGATGCATATTCGTGCATATCATTGGCATCACTTAATGTTACTGGACGTAACTTCAAACGTTCGGTTTCCAAATATTGGTTTTCTGCAAAAATCAAATTGCGATTGATAACAATTTCCATAATTCCACCTGCTTTTTATACTACTTTACAGAAAGAAGTGCTCAGAGGCAAGAAGAAAAATAAAAAAATAAGAAATCTAAAATTAGTTATTCACTGCTTCTTTGATGAAGGCACTGACTTCTGTTTGTTTCCCTTCACTAAGCAGCTGAACGATTTTGCTGCCTACGATCACGCCCGCACAATTTTTCCTAAAACGTTCTACATGTTCTTTAGATGATACGCCAAATCCTGCTAAAACTGGTTTATCACTGACTTTTTGAATATAGGCTAAATGTTCATCCAATGTTTCTTGATAATTTCGTCCAGTTCCTGTTACACCATTGACTGCTACTGCATAAATAAATCCTTCTCCCGATTCTACCAATTCGGGGATTCGCTCTTTGGGCGTGGTTAAAGCAATCAAGGGAATCAACGAAATATCACTGTCTTTTAGCAACGGAGTGAGTAATTCTTGATGCTCATAAGGCAAATCTGGAACGATCAGCCCTTTGACATCTGTTTTAGCTAACTCTTGAATAAATATTTCTAAACCATAACTAAAAATCGGATTAAAATAAGTCATGATCACCAAAGGCGTTGCCGTTTTGATTTGTTTTAGCTGCTGGATTATTTTTTTCAGTGTTACTTTATTTTCTAATGCTCTTAGACCAGCAGCTTGGATTACAGGACCATCTGCAACTGGATCTGAAAACGGAATGCCTAATTCGATTGCACTGGCTCCAGCCTCTGTTAGTAACTGGATTTCATCAACTAATTGATCTAAGCCTTGTGCGCCTGCCATGATATAAGGTACAAAAATCGTTTCATTTGCTTGTTGTTTTGCCTTTAGTTGCTTCGTTAATGATTTCATTGGGATGCCTCCTGTTCAAATAATTCTTTGATTTGTTGTACATCTTTATCCCCACGGCCTGAAAGGCAAACAATAATTTGTTTATCTGGTCCAAGTTCTTTTGCAACTTTGAGCGCATGACTAACGGCATGAGAACTTTCTAAAGCTGGGATGATCCCTTCTGTTTGACATAAAATTTTAAAAGCATCTAGCGCTTCTTGATCAGTTACTGATTCATAACTTGCTCTTTGCGTTTCGTTTAAATGACAATGCTCTGGTCCAAGCCCTGGATAATCTAAGCCAGCTGAAATCGAGAAGGCTTCTAAAATTTGGCCATCATCATCTTGTAATAGTTTCATCATTGCCCCATGAAGTACGCCTGTTTTCCCTTTGGTGATCGATGCCGCATGTGAGGTTGTATCTAATCCTAAGCCGGCTGCTTCAACACCAATCAACGCAACCTCATCATTGATAAAGGGATAAAAAATCCCCATGGCATTACTACCACCGCCCACACAAGCAACGATGGCATCAGGTAATTTGTTTTCTACCTCTAAAAATTGACGTCTCGCTTCAATTCCGATAATGCTTTGATAATCTCGAACGATTTCTGGAAATGGATGAGGACCTAAAACCGATCCCATCACATAATGAGTATCTTCAACATTGGCCACCCAAAAACGCAACGCTTCATTGACTGCATCTTTTAATGTTTTACTTCCAGAAGTCACACTTTCAACTTTTGCTCCTAATAATTCCATCCGGAAAACATTCAGTGATTGACGTGCTACATCGACTGCTCCCATAAAAATCGTACATTCCATTCCAAACAAAGCCGCCACTGTAGCTGTTGCTACACCATGTTGCCCTGCACCTGTTTCAGCAACGACTTTTTTCTTACCCATTTTTTTCGCTAATAAAATTTGACCGATCGTATTGTTGATTTTGTGGGCACCAGTGTGATTCAAATCTTCTCTTTTTAGGTAGATCTTAGCCCCACCAGCAAAATCTGTTAAACGTTCCGCAAAGTACAGTGGATTTTCCCGTCCAACGTATTGTTTTAAATAATAATTCAACTCCTTTTGAAATGCCTCATCCGTTTTTGACGCTTCATAAACTTCCTCTAATTCTTTAACGGCATACATCAATGTTTCTGGGACGAATTGTCCACCAAAATCTCCGTAAAATCCTTGGTTTGGTTGATTATACATAATTTTCCTCCTTATAATTAAAGCTGAATGAGCCGCTTAACATCGATGAAAAATAGGAAAACATGAGGGTGGTGCTTTTTGCCACATTCAGGTTTTATCTTTTTTCCGAGATGTTGGCTCATGAAGCTAGATAGCATTAAAGCTGAACGGGCTCGTTTAGCCTTGACTGAAAAATAGGAAAATATGTTTGTGACGCTTTTTGTCACAGGCATATTTTATCTTTTTTCCGAAAGGCTAGCCCGCGAAGCTAGATAACATTAAAGCTGAACGGGCTCGTTTAGGTTCGACAAGAAAATAGGAAAAATTGACTGTGACGCTTTTTGTCACTTTCCATTTTTATCTTTTTCTCGAGAACCTAGCCCGTGAAGCTAGATAGCATTAAAGCTGAACAGGCTAGCCCATAACTAGGTCGCTTTCTTTAGAAAAGCAATGATTTTTTTGGGATCTTTTACTCCATTTGTTTCAACTCCGCTGGATACATCAACTGCATATGGGTTGAACTTTTGTTTAGCTAGTTGGACATTTTCTGGGGTTAGGCCGCCAGCGATAATGATTTTTTTATTTTTGATAGAGCTTGTATCTAATTGCTGCCAATCGAATACTTCACCATTGCCTCCGACAAATTGTTTGGGTGGGGCATCGAAGAGCAGAAATTCTGCGCTTGTTTCTTTAATGTATTTTTCTTGATCTACTCCGTTAACTGGAATTGCTCGAATTAGCGGAACAGTGTAGTTTTCTGTTGTCAAATCGCCATGGATTTGCACCATATCTAGTCCAGCTTGTTGGATGATTACCTCTACTTCTGATTGGATTGGTGAAACAAAGACCCCCACTTTTTTAACTTCTTTTGGTACATTTTTCGTGATTTCTTTGGCTTTTTCAGGGGTGATTTGACGTTTACTTTCTGCAAAGACAAAACCAAGATAATCTGCACCATGCGCCACTGCTACGTCTACCTGCTCTTTAGTTTTCAATCCACAAATTTTCACTTTCATCGCAAGACCTGCAATGCTTTGACTTTATCTTTCGGATCATTTTCCCGCATCAATCCTTCTCCAACTAAAACAGCTTGATAGTTTTCTTTCACAAGAGCGACTTGTTCGCTCGTTGAAAAACCGGATTCACTGATATACACAGCATCTGTTTTTTGTTTTTCCCCCAACGTTTGGCTCACTCCAATCGAAACACCAAACGTTTTTAAATTTCGGTTATTTACACCAATCAATTGTGCCGATAACACTTCAGCAATCCGCAGTTCCTCTTTATCATGAACTTCTACTAAAACTTCCAGACCCAATGCCGTTGCTTTTTGATATAGTTCTGCCAATTTTTGTTTGGACAAAGCTGATACGATCAGTAAAATAATCGTTGCTCCAGCATTTCTTGCACGAATTAGTTGTTTTTCATCAATGATAAAATCTTTGCATAATACAGGAATGTTCACTTCTGATGTTACTTGCCTTAAATCTTCGATCGAACCTTTAAAGAAAACTTCATCTGTCAATACAGAAATTGCTGTGACGCCTGCTTGTTCATACGCTTTCGCTTGTTCGATCACGTTGACGGATAAATTGATTGCGCCTTTAGACGGAGACGCTCGTTTGACTTCTCCGATGATATGCATTTTTTCAGGATAATCTTTGACTTGCTGATAAAATGAGTATGTTTCTCTTAGTGGCTGAACAGTTTCTAACGGCATGCCTTTCACTTCTTGTTTTTTTTCATTGATAATTTTTTCTAAAAAATCCATTTAAGCAACCTCCTTTTGTACTTGGATCAGCTGTTGTAGTTTATCCAAAGCCGCACCGCTCGCCACACAATCTTTCGCCAATACGATTCCTGCTTGCACAGTTGATACTTTTCCATTGCTGAAAAAACCTAGCCCTGCATTCAATAAAACTGTATCCAAATAGGGACTTGCTTGATTTTTCAAAATCGACAACAGAATCTCAGTATTTTGCTCAGCTTTACCGCCACGAATTGCTTCTATCGGAAGTCGAGCAAAACCAAACTCTTCGGGTTCGATCGTATGCATCGTGATCAACCCTTTTTCCAACAAAGCAAAATGTGTCGTTCCAGCAAGAGAGGCTTCATCCAATCCGCCTGAACCATTGACCACTACCGCCCGTTTGCGTCCTAATTCTCCTAATGTTTTCGCTGTTTCTTCCAGCAAGTCTCGGCGATAGGTTCCCATTAATTGTGAGTTCAAAAGTACTGGATTCGTTAACGGACCGATTAAATTTAGGATGGTTGGCGTCCCTAATTCTTTGCGAACTTTCATGACATATTTCATTTTGGGGTGCATATGAGGCGCAAAGAGAAAGGCCAATCCAACTTCATTCAATACTGTACTTAATTTATCTGGTGAAAGGGCAATATCTACACCTAAACATTCAAATATATCCGCACTGCCCGATTTACTGGAAATACTGCGATTGCCATGTTTAGCCACAGTTACGCCCCCTGCTGCCAAAACGAAGGCTGCAGTTGTACTAATATTAAAGCTATTTGATTGATCGCCACCGGTTCCACAATTATCCATGACATTTTCTTTTTGACAATCAATGGTCACTGCTTTTCGCTGGATTGTTTCAGCAATTCCCGCCATTTCTTCAGCCGTTTCTCCATTACATTTTAGTGCTGTTAAAAAAGCTGCGATTTGACTATCGGTTAGTTGGCCTTCAAAGATTTTTTCTGCTACTTGTTGTGCCTCTACACGCGACAAATGTTCATTTCTAAAAACTTTCTCAAATAGATTTTTCATATCGTTGTTCCTCCATTAGTTGGATAAAATTTTTAATGATTGCCTTACCGATTGGTGTTCCGATCGATTCCGGATGAAATTGAAGACCAAAAACGGGATAAGTTTGGTGTTCGATCGCCATTATTTCCTGATCGTCTGCCGCTGTTGCTGTGACTATGAATTCTTTCGGTAGTGTTTTTCGATCAATTACTAGTGAGTGATACCGCATAACTAAACCTTCATCGACGCTTCCTTTAAAAAGTCGGCTGACTTTCTCTGTTGTAATAGTGGATTGTTTACCATGACGAATTTCTTTGGCTGTTATCACTTTAGCGCCAAATACCTCACCGATTGTTTGATGTCCTAAACAAATACCTAATAATGGTTTCTGTTGGTAAAATTGCTGGATCACTTCTTTTACAGAGCCTGTTTCTGCTGGCGTTCCAGGACCCGGAGAAATCACGATTGCATCCGCTTGTTCTGCTAAATGAAAAATATCATCTGAATCATTTCGAGCGATTACTACATCGTGACCTGTCCCAATCATTTGAGCAAGATTATGTGTAAACGAATCATAATTATCGATCAGTAAAATCATTTTCCCACCTCCAAAAGTGCTTTGGCTTTTTGTAGTGTTTCTTCATATTCTTTCGTAGGATCAGAATCATAAACAATACCCGCTCCTGCTTGTACGTAGACTTTATTTTTATGGATGACCATTGTTCTTATCGCAATGGCAAAATCGGCTTGATCATTTTTAGATAGATAACCGACAGCACCTGCGTAGATATTCCGTTTTACAGGTTCAATTTCGTAAATACGTTGCATCGCTCGGATTTTTGGCGCACCGCTCACTGTTCCAGCAGGTAGTGTTGCCTTTAACGCATCCATCGCGGTCAATCCTTTTTTTAGTTTTCCTGTCACAACTGAAACTAAATGCATTACAAAGCGATACTTTTCAACAATCATATAAACAGGGACGTCAACTGAGCCCACTTCACTAACTTTTCCTATATCATTTCGGCCTAAATCAATCAACATTAAATGCTCTGCACGTTCTTTTTCATCTGTGAGTAGCTCTTGTTCTAAAAACAAATCTTGTTCCACCGTTTGCCCTCGTTTACGTGTTCCTGCAATTGGATTTGTTGTTACGATTCGGTTTTTGACACTGACTAGACTTTCTGGAGATGATCCGATCACGTATGTTTCGCCAAAATCTAGAAAATACAGATAAGTTGATGGATTAGTGACCCTTAATCTGCGGTAATAATCGAAAGGTTCTTCTTCAAAATCAGCTGTTAAACGTTGTGAGGGAACCATTTGGAACATGTCTCCTTGCTTGATATAATCTTTTACTGTCGTAACTACTTGTTCAAAGCTTTCTTTGGTAAAGTTGCTTTGATAAGCCAATTTTTTTAGCTGAATTTCTTTTTTTTCTTCTTCGTTTGGTGTTTGTAATTCATTTACTTTCTGTCTGATTGCTTCATTTAAAGCTTCTTCGCTTCGTTTTGAGTAAGTGTCTGCCTCGACCAAAAAGATTTTTTCACCGACATGATCGAAAATCAAATAAGAATCGAATAGATAAAAGTGGATATCAGGAACATTTAATTCATCAAATGGCAGCTTGCCTAAATCTTCATAGCAGGCAATCACATCATAACCGACATAACCGATTGCACCACCTTGGAAAGGAAGTTCTTTTATAAGTTCTTCTCTCTTCAATACCTGTTTTTCGATTTCTTTTAATGGATCTTTTACCATATTCGTTTGCCCATCTATCGTGAGTTTTTGACCCAAGCAAGTAATTTCGGAAACAGCATCCCAAGCAATGATTGAATAACGTCCTTTGCTTTTATCTCTAGGAATGCTTTCTAAAAGGCATTTGTTTGTTCCTTGAATTCTTAAAAATGCGGATATCGCCGTTAGATAATCTGCTTGGATTTCCTTGATTAATTGCATGTGATTTCCTCTTTTCTAGTTTTTTTGTTTAAGAGTCTGATAGAATATGTGATTCTCTAGTAATGAAACTTCTCTCGCTTTGCTCGCCAAGTACTGTTCATCATCTACTCTGGCATAACCAGTCGTAGTGATTCACAGCAAAAAGCCCTCACAAAACAGACCTCGATCTGTTTTGTGAGGGCGAATAATAGTATCCACGGTACCACCTCAATGAAAAAAATTCTTTATCGTAACCTTGGAATCGCTGTTCACCATTGATCATTTGGGATCAGAGTGTTTGGTGATTCCTAGTATAGTTACTTCTCTCTCCTTAACACAGCTTTTATTGTAAACCACTTTTTTTCACGCTTTACAATAAAATAAGCCCTCAAACCACACAAAATCTGTGGTTTGAGGGCGAAAAATTCACGGTGCCACCTCAAGTTTGAAAGAAATTCTTTCCTCTTATCAGTCGTCTATCAACGACCTTACTCTATAACGGGAGTTCCCGAAAATGCCTACTAAGATTCAACATTTCGCTCGAAAGTCCATTCACAACCCATCCCTTACTGATTCGCAGTCCCATCAGCTCTCTGAAAAGTTCCAGTGTTGTTACTCCTCTTTCTCAAAGCTTTGCTATTGAGGACAATCATATTAGAAAACTCTAATCTTGTCAACTATTTTTCATTTAAAAATTGACTTTTTCTATTAAACTCTTGATTTACTCGTATTTTCTTTAATGATTTCTACGATTGTTTTTGCAGCTAATTCCATTGACTCTAATGTAATAAACTCATATTGCCCATGGAAATTTTCTCCACCTGTAAACAAATTAGGTGTTGGGATTCCCATAAACGAGATTTTCGATCCATCTGTTCCACCACGAAAGGGTTGGATATCTGGTTTGATTCCTAGATTTTTCATTGCTTTAACAGCAAGTTCTACAGGCGTCATATCTTTTTCGATGATCTCTTTCATATTATAATACTGATCTAGAAAATCAATCCTGATCCGTTCTTTGTCGAATGATTTATTTAATTCACTGACGATATCCACAAGCTGTTGTTTTCTTTGTTGGAAAAGGTTCTTGTCATGATCCCGAATGATATACGTCAACTCAGCATGGTCTAAGCTTCCAACAAATTTTGTCAGTAAATAAAATCCTTCATGTCCACGTGTTTTTTCCGGAACCTCTGCTTGTGGTAATTGAGCATCTATTTTCTCACCCAATTTGATTGCATTGACCATCGTGCCATAGGCTGTTCCCGGATGGACACTTGTCCCTTCGATCGTGATCACAGCTTGTGCCGCATTAAACGTTTCATATTCAAAGCAACCGACTCTGCCACTATCGATTGTATACGCAAATTTCGCTGGAAAATTCGCTGCATCAAACCGATCTGCGCCACGTCCAATTTCTTCGTCAGGTCCAAAAGCAAGCAAGACTTTGCCATGAGGAATTTCAGGATGAGCCAACAAATATTCAACCGCATCTAAAATCTCAACAATTCCAGCTTTATCATCAGCACCTAATAAGGTGGTTCCATCTGTGGTGATCAGCGTTTGACCAACATAGTCTTTCAAGTTAGGAAATTCTTCTGTCTCCATGATAATTCCAAGTTTTTCATTCAGCACAACATCTTGACCATCATAATTTGAAAAAATAGTTGGTTGAATGTTCTCAGCGTTATAATCGGCTGTATCTAAATGAGCAATAAATCCAATCGTCGGTACATCCTCCTCAGTTGTTGCAGGTAAAACAGCTGTTAAAAAACCATTTTTTTCATTGTAGTGAATGTCAGAAAGTCCGATTTTAGCTAATTCTTCTTCTATGATTCGTGCAAAATCCACTTGTCCTTGCGTTGTTGGAACTGTCTGACTAGCTGCATCAGAGCGTGTATTGACTTTGACATAACGGATAAATCGTTCTAATAATTGAGACATTGTGTACCTCCTCAGTTCAAATATGCCACCTACAAAGCGTTTTCTATTCTTCTAAATAAGCCGTTCTTAGATTGAAATAATCACCATACAAGTGATAACTGATTCCTTTGATTTTCGGATTAATCAAGTAGTTAGACGCACTTTGATAAAGCGGCACTTGGGCAGCATCTTGATCCAATAAAATATCTTCGGCTTTTTTATAGTCATCAAACTGTTTATTTGGTGTATTTGCATTAACTGTACGTGCATCTGTAATCAACTTATCATAGTCAACATTTTTGTATGAACCATAGTTATACGCAGATTCTCCAGCATATAAGTTAAAATAAGAATCTAAATCACTACTACCAGCAATCCAGCCAGACAATGACAGTTCATAGTTTTTATCTTTACGTGTTTGTAAGACATTGTTTTTTGGTTGCGCATTGATAGTAATTTCTAGGCCTTTTAAGTTTTCTTGCAATTGACTTTGCACATATTCAGAGATTTTCTTCCCATTATCGTCATCAGAAACTAAAAGGGATAGCTTGATTTTATCACCTAGATCCGCTTTAGCCTTTTCCCATTCAGCTTGGGCCTTTTTCACATCGTATACTGAATGATCACCACTGAATTTTCTGAAATCCTCAGAAGTTTCGGGATTTTTATAGAGCCCACTTGGAATCAAACCGTTCAATGGTTTTGAGCCATCGTTAAGTACACTTTTTGTTAAGGCATCTTTGTCGATTGATTGAGCGATTGCTTTTCGTAAATGACTATTCGCAAGAGCTGTCCCTTCTTTTTTATTGAAATCCAAATAATTATTTGCTACATCTGAATGCGTTACGTAACCTGCATCGTCGCTGTATTGTTGAACGTATTGACCGCTGATTCGAGTCAAATCTAATTCATTTGATTGATATAAATTGATTCCTGTATTCTCTTCTTTAATTGTATTCACTTTGACTTCTTCTAATTTCACTTTATCAGCATCATAATATTCAGGATTTTGTTTTAATGTCCATGTATCAGATGAAGCATCCCAATCCGTTAAGATAAATGGTCCGCTGTATATTAAATGGTCACTATCTGCAGCATACTCTTTTCCTTGTTTCTCAACATAAGCCTGATTTTGCGGTGCTAACCAACCGATTGAAACAACTGCTAAAAAGGATGGTTGCGCCTGTTCTAATGTGACTTCAAATTCTTTATCACTTGGTGCTGAAAGCCCAATTTCGTCAACCGATTTCTCCCCATTGCGGATTGCTTTGCTGTTTTTCACGTTGTCTAGCAAATAAGCATTTGGACCGATTGTTGCAGGTGTTACTAGTTTTTTCCAAGAATAAAGGAAATCCTGTGCGGTGATCGGTTCGCCATTGCTCCATTTTATATTATCTTTCAATGTAAATTTATACGTTAAACCATCTTCGCTGATATTGACTTTTTCTGCCAATCCTGGAATCGGCGTACTATCATCATCAAAACGATACAGACCTTCAAAAAGATGTTGAACGATCGTAAAAGTGTTTTTATCCATTGTTTGTGTTGTATCTAATGTTGAAAGTGGTGCGGGTGAACTGATTTCGATTTTTTGACTTGCTGCGATTGTCCCGTCTTCGCTTTTAGTCGTTTCTTTTTTGTCGTTGCCCCCGCATGCTGTTAGTAATAATCCCGTTAATACTGCACTTACGACTAATAATTTTTTCTTCATTTTTGTTTCCCCCTTCAGTATCTATATACATTAACTACTCCTACCTTGTTGTGCAGATGTCAGAAAAGCTGAACATAGATGTAACTTCTCTCTTTAGTCGCCAAGTACTGTTCATCATCCACTCTGGCTGAGCCATTCGTGGTCCTTCATTTCTAATAGCTTTAGCTCTTAGAAATTGATGAGATCGAAACGAAGTGCAGTGATTCACTAGTACGGTAATTTCTCTCCCTTTGGTCGCCAAGTATTGTTCATCATCTACTCTGGCGAAGCCAATCGTGGTCCTTTAATTCTTAGAGCTTTAGCTCTTAGAAATTGATGAGATCGAAACGAAGTGCAGTGATTCACTAGTACGGTAACTTCTCTCCCTTTGGTCGCCAAGTATTGTTCATCATCTACTCTGGCGGAGCCAATCGTAGTGATTCACAACAAAAAGCTCTCATCCTATAAAAGGACGAGAGCTTTAAACTTTCGCGGTACCACCTTCAATTGACTCAATTAATAAGCCCACTCTTTCAGTACAAACATACTGAGGCGCTGTAACAGGCGCACCTGAATTGATCTCAACGCGTTCGATCAATTTGTTCAAAGGCCATTTTCTTTTCCATGTTCACTGTCTCTTCCCACCAATCGAGACTCTCTTTGAGTTATCTGGAAAATACTTTCCTCATCTTCACATTTAATTTTAATAGATAATGTATTATATGGATTGTAGCATAAAAAATTAGTGAGAGTCAACAGTGATTTTTATCACTTTAGTTTAACTAGCAAGCTTGTAACCTCTCCCATATCAAATCAAACGCAATCTACATTTCCACTTTTATATGTAACTATTATTTGACACATGAACCAAAATTCATGACTTTGTTCTCTATTTCTTATAAAATAAATCCTTTTTTTGATAAAACGCTCCATCTTGTTAATGATATACTTTAATTGGTACCAAAATAATTTGATACTATCTTAGGAGGAGAAGAGAAAATGAAAAAAAACAAAAGATTTGCTAGTTTGGCGTTGGTTACTCTACTAGCACCAACATTATTGAATGCACAACATGTATTCGCTGAAGAAGCACCGTCAGTTCCTTCAGAACAACAAGAGGTAGTTCCAGAAAAAGAACAACCTGAAGCTGAAAAAGAAGTTGAAGCTGAAAAACAACCCGAAACAGAAACAGAAGCAAAACCTGAAACACCATCAGAAGAAACTAAACCTGAAAGCAAACCAGAAAAAGACTCTGAAAAAGAAGTGTCTAAACCTGAAGCTGAAAAGGAAGTAAACGAAAAAGAAGAACCTAAAGAAGAAAAAGCTGATACTAATGTAACTGTTAATATTAGCCTTATAGATCAGACAACAGGCTCAACCCAAAGTCTTTCTATTACTGGCGAAGTAGGCACAACTCAAAATGTTCAGTTACCTTTAGCAGCAGGACAGTATGAATTTGTTTCCACTTCAGATGGAATGGCAATCCCTATTGCAGATGCTACAGGACAACTTGGTTTACAGCTAACATTCCCTAACTCTGCCTCAGGCACTCACAGTATTTCTGTTACTGTTAAACAACTTGATGGTATTACTGCTGGAAATGTCTATGTTGTTCATCTTGACGATTTAGGAAATGAATTAACTGATGCTGTAACTATTTTAGGTGGATTTATTGGTGATACCTATACAACTACACCAAAAAATATCCCAGGTTACACGTTAGTAAACACACCGGAGAACCATAATGGTTCATTCATAGAAACTGATCAACGTGTTATTTATAGCTATGATCGTATTCAAACAACGGTTAGCGTCGTTTGTGCTGATGAAAATGGCGTGCCACTAGGTGACGTTGTTTCCCAAGCTGGTAAATTTAAGGATACATTTACTATTACGGCTCCTGAATTAGCAGGCTATGAATATTTAGGTCTTTCTCAAGCAATTTACTCAAATGCGTCTTCAACTCTTGATGGAACATTTGGCTTAGAGGATCAACATTTTGTTGCTACCTATAGAAAAATAATTACTGTTCCTACTACTCCAGAAGATCCAACAGCAAACATTCAAAAATCAACAATTCCAAATCTTTTACAAACTCCTGTGAAAACAGATCTTTCTAAAAAAGACAATAAAAGTCTACCTGAAACAGGTGAAACAGAAATTAATGCTACAATGACTTCTATTGGTTTAGTAATAGTTGCAGCTGTTTATTTCACTAAGAAAAAAAGAGAAAATGAATTTAGCTTATAATCTACTCATATTACATTAAAATGATAGTGGGACGATAGTCAGAGAAAAATCTGATTATCGTTCCACTTATTTTGATTTTGTAGTACACAAGATCACACAGCCTTATAAGGTTAAAATACGGAAACAAAAAAATGCTATCGAATTTTGTGGGGAACATGGGGCAAAGATTGAAAATGATCTGGCTCTGATGATCTTAGTTTTCTTAAATTTAAATAATTATATGGTAAGGAAAGTTATGCAGAATAAAGAAACAAGTCTGATTTTGATGATCATCAAAATCAGACTTGTTTCTTGTTTGGAAAAAGAGCTATTGTCTCACTCTCTTTGAGCTATCTGAAAAATACTTTCCTTCTATTCCAATTTACTTTTTAAAAATAGCTCACTCATATACTGGATTTTAAATGCCTTTAAAAAAAGAATTATTTGAAATCTTATCGAACGGTTACTTCACAGATATCAGTCTTTTTACCATTATGACTTACTACTGTAATGGTGGTTTTACCTTTTGATTTTGCCTCAAAAGTAGCTGATGACTGTTTTAGTTCTTTCCGATCTTGAACGATATCTTTATCACTAGACAAATAACTAACATATTTACTTGCTGCATTTGCTGGTGTAATTGCGTGAGTAAGTGTAAATTTTTCTCCAACAGCTACTTCTATTTTCTTTTTATCTAATGTTACACTTTCAACGGGAATACGGTGTTGGTAACCACTAGTTGAACCACCAAATCCCGGACCTACATCTATCAAGTAGCACACAATACTATCTCCAGTATTGAAATTTCCATCAGCTGATTTCATCCAAACCCAGTACTGTCCTCGTTTAGAAGCTTTGAATGTTTTTTTCTGATTATCAATCGTTATAAAAGCCTCATCTTTAGGCATACCAAAAAATGTATACTCTTTATTAGTAGCATTCTCAGGAAAGACAAAAGCATATAATTTAAATTCCTCATTCACATTAATATTATAATAGTGTTCGTAAACAGGGAACAGGCTCTCAACTAAGATTGGTCCTGCAACAACTTCTATTTCAGCTGAATTAGCAACTTTTCCGTTCTGAGCACTAGCTGTTATGGTTACTTTTCCAGCTCCAACGGCCGTCACTTTTCCCGAAGAATCTACTGTAGCTATTTGGGGATTTTCACTCTGCCAATCTAGAGTGCTTCCTTCAGCTTCTTTAGGTGAAATAACAGAAGATAGTACTTTTTTTTCTCCTATTGCCAACTTGTTTTTCTTCGGAGTCACTGTAATTTCAGTAACTTGTTCTTTATCCGCTTCATAATGATCATACATGCCTACAAGACGAGTATTATATTGATAATCAATTGTTTTTCCTTCTTTTTGGATACCTAAAATTTTTACTGTATATAGTGTATCTTTCTTGACTACATAGTCATTGTTCGGTCTAAATGAGATAGTATCAAAACCAGATGAAACAGAAGGTCTAGATATATCTTCAACAGTTAATTCTCCGTCATTATTATCTGTCTTCATTTCAGTTTCAATACCAGATTCATTATCAATCAAAAATACTCTGATTTCAGACTCTGGCAAATAGTAGCCATTTTGGTGCAGAAAAACTGACCAGCGCATATTTTTCTCATATTTTGCTCGCTCACTTGGATCTTTATGGTCTTTATAATATGTTCCCGCATAAGGGTTGTCTTTGTTATAAGCTTCATAAGGAAAATTCTCTGCTGTTGGCCATTGTACAATTTTCTCTTCGTCATATTCGCTAAACGCTTTATACGTTGTCTTTTTATACAAAGTTGTATAATATTGATACTCAGTTTCTTTAGGTGTCTTCGCATAGCCTACTCCTAAAGAGTCTGCTGTCAAAGAAAGGATTCCGCTTCTATGACCTACACTTTTATTGGTATCTCCGTAATCTATCATAAAAGCATTAGCATGATGATCAAATGTTTGCTCTTCAATAGACGAATGGATATTAGAACTGTTTGTAGCTACACAAGCCTTCTTCCAAAACTCCTCTGACATATCTTCTGGTTTTTCAAATTTCTCAATAAAATGAGTTTGTTGACCAATAGCTGCCATTCCCATAGCTCCATGTTGAGCAATATCATCTGCTTCATTTGTATAAGGAATTGCTTTCACTCCAGCTAATGTTCGATAAAAGTTGATTTGTTTTTCAATACTTGTTCGTTGATCCTCTTTTAAAACACCTAACTGATATACACCATTTGATAATACAGGTTTTGTGGAATATTTCTCTCCCATCGGAAGATTATCAAAAACTAGCCGATAATTTTTCTGCAATTGTTGAATATTTTCTAATTCTTCTTTCGGTACAAAAGTTCTGGAATTCACTGCAGTACTAGATTTTTTGCTGTTCTTTTTTCTGGGAACCTCACTCGGCTGCAGCATATTTTCGTCAACATTCACCTCTTCGATATGCTCTTCGGCTTCTGCATATTGACTATTCACTCCGAACATTACTGCTACCAACATTATGAACGATACTGCCTTTTTCTTTCCAACCATTTCACCACTCCTTTTAATTATTAATCTGCCTAAATATTTAAAAAAACATATCAACAGTAACTTAATTATATCAAAAAAAATCATTAAATACTCATTTTTTTGTATAAAATATATTATTTAATTATTTGAAATAAAAAAAGAGAAAGTATTTTTCAATACGCTCTCTTTTTTTACGTTATTTCAATGCTTTTTGTACATCTTCAATCATCAAGTGCGTTGACTCTAATCCACCACCACTTAAGTACCAAACGTCTGGTTGTAATGAGATTACTTTACCGTTTTTACCAGCATTCGTTTGTTTTACTAATTCGTTATTTTCTACATTATCATTTGTATCATCGCCACCGATTGCTTTCGTACGGTCAACAACAAACAAGATATCTGGATTTTTTTCTAAGACATATTCATATGAAACGCTTTGACCATGAGTTGAGGCTTCGATGGCATCATCTGCTTGTTTGAAACCGAATGTATCATGAACGATACCGAAACGAGAACCTTTGCCATAGGCTGAAAGTTGTCCTTCATTCACTAAAACAACTAAGGCTTTTTCATCACTTGCTTCAGCTTTTTCTTTTACATCTGAAATTTCTTTTTCTAAATCAGCAATTTTAGTCTTAGCTTCATCTTTTTTATCAAAAATTTCTGCTAAAGTTTCGATATTTTTCTTCGTAGAATTCCATGTATCTTTGGCATCTACTGATAAATAAATTGTTGGAGCGATTTTGCTTAATTTGTCTTGGAAATCTTTTTGACGTCCTGAAATAATGATCATATCTGGTTTTAGTTGGTTGATTTTTTCTAAATCAGGCTCTTTGATTCCGCCAGCAGATTCTACTTTTTTGTAGTCAGACAAGTATTTTGGTAAATTCTTTGTTGGCGCACCAACTACTGTATCACCGACACCTAATGCATCGATTGTATCTAATGAGCCATTATCAAATACAACAACTTTTTTAGGATTTTTCGGCACTTCAATTGAACCGTTTGAATCTTTTACTGTAATTGTTGTTGCTGCATCTGAAGTTGACTCTTTAGATGCTGAACCATCTGTAGCTTTTTTTCCGTTGTTTCCACACGCACCTAAAGTCAATAATGCGATCATTGATACCGTTGCAACTGCTAAAAATTTCTTTTTCATTTTATTTCCTCCAGTTTAATTAAGGTTTTTAAATTTTTTCTACCATGGGTTAAAGTGTTTTTTCTGCTTTTCTTGTAATCTAGCTTCGAGCGTTAGCTCTCAGCTTTTCTAGTTAAAATACATACAAAATCTTTTTCCTTCTATTTCACAAATTCGGATGTTCATATCATAAAGCTTATTCAACACTTCTGATTGGATAATGTCGTCTGTGCTTCCATGCGTAAATAATCGGCCATCTTTCATTGCTACGATTTCATCAGCATAGCTAGCAGCAAAATTGATATCATGTAATACGATCACTACTGTTTTACCAAATTCATCTACTAAGCGTCGCAATGTCTGCATCATTTGAACTGCAAAATTCATATCTAAGTTATTCAATGGCTCATCCAGCAAAATATAATCTGTATCCTGAGCTAAAACCATAGCAATATAAACTCGCTGCAATTGTCCGCCTGACAAAGTATCGATCAATTCATCTGCCAAATCCAACAAACCAAGATTCTTCATTGCTTCTTCGACTTTTTCATGATCTTCTTTTTTCAAACGCCCTTTACTATAAGGAAAACGACCAAAATTCACTAACTCTCTGACTGTGATTTTTAAATTGATGCCGTTTGTTTGCTTTAGAATCGATAGTTTTTTAGATAATTCACTTTGTTTCCATGTTTTTACTTCGTTATGATCTAAATAAATTTCACCAGTGTCTTTAGGAATCAAGCGACTCATCATTGAAAGCAGCGTACTTTTCCCTGCCCCATTTGGACCGATAAAAGCGGTCAACTTTTGCTCTGTAATTGGCAATTGAACTTCTGAAACAACAATCTTTTCACCATATCTTTTTGATACATTTTTGATTTCAATCATCCGCGCTGCTTCCTTTCACTAATAATTTTACCAACGAAATATAATCCGCCGCTAAATTCGATCACAATACTTAACGTCGTATTCAGCTGAAAAACTTGCTCCACAAGGAACTGTCCTAAAACCAACAAGACAATCGACAACAAGCTTCCACCTAAAAATAACTCACGATGCCTATAAGTGCCCATCAACTGATAGCTCATATTCGCTACAATAAATCCAAGAAACGTCACAGGTCCTACTAAAGCTGTAGATAATCCAATCAAAGCGCTGATAACAGTTAATAACACAAACTGAAATCTAGGCACGTTGATCCCTAAACTAGTCGCTTGCTCATTTCCTAAATGCAGCACATCTAAAGCATGACTTTTCACCCACAAGAATCCTGCTAAAAAGGTAATCAAAATACCTGCAATCAGTAAATGCTGACTATTCACATTCCCAAAGCTTGCAAATAATTTTCCTTGAAGCAGATCATACTCATTCGGGTCCATCACTACTTGTAAAAAAGTACTGATACTATTGAAAAACGTTCCTAAAATAATACCGACCATTAACAATAAAAACAGGTCATTACTGCCTTTTTTCAATAAGAACCGCGACAAAACAATACTAGCCGCAACCATCAATAATACATTAAAAAGAAATGTCGGAATGGTCTCATTTCCTAAAAGTTGCTGACCGCCTAAAAAAAAGAACAGCAAGGTTTGAATAAAGACATACAATGAATCCAGCCCTAAAATATTTGGGGTAAGAAAATGATTTTGAGTCATTGTTTGAAAACTAATCGTTGAAAATGTTGCAGCGATCCCGACAAATACAAATGCCAGTAGTTTTTTCCCTCTAAGCTCTAAAGCGAAATCCCAGTTCCCGTAGGTTTTATAAGATAAATACAAGGCACAAATACTAATCACTGCAATCAATAATAAAATAATTTTTACTGCTGAGGATTGGAAGAATTTTTTCATGCTGTTTTCCTCCTCATCAATAATGTGATAAAGATGAAACTACCCAATACGCCGACGACAACACTGACGGGGACTTCATAAGGTGCAATCACAACTCGTGCTAAAACATCACATGCCAGTAAAAAGATACTTCCTCCAACTGCTGTGATTGCTAGTGTATTTTTCATATGATCCCCATAACGCATCGATACGATATTAGGAACAATCACGCCCAAGAATGGAATATTTCCAACCATGATTAACACCACCGCACTTGATAACGCTACGATCCCTAAACCAAATAATTGAATGCGTTGATAATTCAAGCCCAGATTTGTCGCCATGTCTTCCCCCATACCAACTACTGTAAATCGGTAGGCAAACAGATACGTGATGATCAGTAACGGAATCGTTAGATAAAGCAGTTCATAATTGCCTTTCATCACTGTAGAAAAATTCCCCTGCAGCCAAGAAGACATATTTTGAACTAATTGAAACTGATAAGCAAAAAAGGTTGCTACTGAACCAATGATATTACCAAACATTACACCGATAAGCGGAATCATCACTTGATTTTTAGCTGGTAAAAACCGTGTGAGATAAATAAAAATCAATGTTCCACCAAAAGCAAATAAAAATGCGACAAATGACCGAAATAATAACGGTGCACTAGGAAATAGGATCATCACAACTAAAATCCCTAACCGAGCGCTGTCCATCGTACCTGCCGTACTTGGCGAAACGAATTTATTTTGCGTTAAATGCTGCATGATCAATCCAGAAATACTGATCGTACTTCCAGCAATCACTAAACTAATCGTTCGAGGAATCCTCGTTGTTAACAATACTAATTGTTGCTGTGAATCCCATTGAAATAATTGTGCCAGGGATATATCTTTCACCCCGACAAAAATCGATGATACAATCAAAAGGAGTAAGAGAACAAATAGGCCTATTTTTTTCATATACTCGCTCCATTTTTCTACTTGCTGGAATGAAGTCATTCAATGCTATGATTCAGCTTTAAAAGCTAACTTTCTCAACAATTAAACGCCTGACTCACTCAAAAGTTAAGTGAACTTATTCAACTTTTCTAATTGAGAATGATTTTCATTCTTACTTATTAGTCTATGCGAAACTTGAAAGAAAAGCAATACTTTTTTGTCATTTATTCACTCCTAATCCCTTAAAAATCAGCTTTTCCAAGAGTTTTGTATTTCGTTATATGCTATAATTCAAGATAAGACTATAAAACGGAAGTAGGTTAGATAATTAATGGCTCAAGATGACTTACAAAAACATTTAGATAATGCAATGTATGGCACCCCACAGCTCAAACCAGAAGAACAACGCAAATACATGGGAACATTTCGTGAACGATGCTATTTAACGATGACGATTACGCAGATGAAAAATGCTGAGGATAAAGAAAATTTCTTGAAAGAAATGACACTGCATCCTGATGCTACTGTCTTGTTAAATGGAGCGATGGAAATTACTTTACAGTCGACTTATATTAAATTAATCAACGAACGAAAAGTAAAATTCACAGTGGTCAATGATTTTGTTGAGAATAAACCAGACGCTTTAGGGCTAGTTTTAACTGCAAAAGAAGCAGTTAATGAGGAAGTTATTGATGTTGAAGAGAAGTATCCTACACGAGTCATGGCAACTCCAAAGGTAGAACAATCGAAGAAAAACTTCTGGCATAGATTATTTCATTGATAGCTCCTAAATACTAAGGAGACTGAGCAACTTTTTCAATCTAAAAAAATATAAAAACAGCATTTATTGAGGTTTAAAGAGCGTGATAAACTGTTAACAGTTTATCACGCTCTTCGCTTTTTTATACACACATTAAAAAACTTGAATATCATTAATAGGAAAAATTTTTACTGTTACTCTTCCAATCACATTTTTCGTTGCAAGCAATCCATAATGTCGACTATCAGTCGCGTAAGGGCGATTATCTCCTAGCACAAGATAAAAACCTTCTGGTATTATTCGAGCACCTTCATCATTTCCGCTGAAAAAATCTTCCGTATAATTACGTCCATTTCGCTGAGTTTCATTCACTTCATCTACTAAGAATTTTTCATCTATAGGCTCGTTATTTACATACAACGTATCTTCTTGATAGCGAATCTTTTCACCAGGCAATCCAATCACTCGACGAATTTGTTGTTTCATCCCCAAATCAAAAAGAATCAAATCAAAACGTTTTACCGTTTTTGTTTTTTTGATTATCACAACGTCTTGATCATACAGTGTCGGCCTCATACTGTAACCTGCTACTTTTGTCCAACGAAAAAAGAATAAACTAACAACGATTACTAACAAAAGACTGCAAAGACAAGCGAGACACAATTCTTTTAGGTAGATAAAATAAAGATTTTTTTTTCGTTTTTTCATTCGTTTCTTTTTTGCTACCATTTATTTTGCTCACTTTTCTTTTTCAAATGCTGCTTGACTTACTTTATAATAGTTAAAGGCCTCTTTTTCATAGGATTCTGCTTTTTTGATATCTGCTAAAAAATCATCTACCACATTTGCATTCCCGTAAAAATTTTTTGTTTGTGTACTAGCATTCATACCTAATTGTTTCACACTATTATAATATCTATTTAAAATCAATTGTCCTTCTTCTGTATTGATTGCACTAGCTTTTTTTACCCCTTGACTTGCCATCGATGTTGCTAAATATCGAATGTTTTGCTGTACTTTATCTTCATCGTCTCCTTGATTTTTAGCAGTAGTTATTTCTTTCTCAAAGTCCCTAAGCAAATAATAACATTTAACAACTACATCTGAATCGTTAGAACTTAGATTCATAGACTGATAGTACGACAAATAACTGATACCACCAGCAAGCAAACCAGCAAACATACTGGATAAAATAAATCCTTTCAACTGTCTTTTCTGATCTTTTTTCAGCCTATTGCGCTGCTGAAAAATTCGCTTGTTCCTTTTTTTATTTTTCCCTTTTTTTGGTAATTGCTTTATTTTCCTTTTGGTTCGGACATTTTGAATAAGAAAATAGGCAGTTAGAAAAAGCAACACAATAACAATTGCTGCTCCAATAATAAATAACTGATCTAAAACAGTCACATCATTCAACCCCTATCTGCTTTTCTTTTTATTCATAGCCGTATTAGACTTCTTTGCTTGTTTTCCAATTTTGTTTGCTTTTCGGATTTTTTCCTTACGTTTACGTGAGAATACAAGTAATGAAAAAATAACTGAAATAACGCCAATGAGCCCCCCAGCAATTAAACCAATCAGTTGCCAATCCATCCCTTTTTCTTGAACTAAACCTACATCTCGTTCATTAAATTTATCTGCGTCTTTTTTTGTAATTTCAAATTCTTTCATCCATGTCCATTTTTGGTCATTAGACCCCGTCACTAAAATTTTGGCTTCATACTTACCAGATATCATCTTTTCTCCATTCATACTGACTGGAAAATTGATAAATGTATTTGGTGCCATACGCATGGCCGTTTGTTTCCGTTCATACAAGACAGTCTCTTTCCCTTTTGGGGTTACTTGAACCTCTACTGCCATATCATTTAGGTAAGTAGCAACCACATTGGAAAAATTTACAAATATAGCATTACGAGCATTATCTTGATCAGCTTTAACTTGATTTAATTCTAATTCTGGTATTAATGCCTGGTCTGTTTCTTGCAATAGAATAGCAATGACATAGGCATATTCATTGATAATCTTAGAGCCACCTTCTTCAGTAGCATCATCTTTATTTTTACGCATGAGCTGAACACCACCTGCAATGCTGCCATCATAACTTGTTTCAGGCATCTGAATTGCCAATTCAAGATTTTTGGTTTCCCCTGGCTCTAAATCTACTGACTTTGGACCTGTTACGATATCTGTAAAATCGAATTTCAACGAGGCATCATTTTCAATAGTTGAATTACCATATTCAAGCACACCATTTTGATTTGTTTTTGCGCCATTTATACCTACATCCACAGTAATTTTCTTTTTCCCAGGATTATTTAACCTGATATTCAGCATTTGGTGATCATTAGGCGTCATTTTTAATTTATAATAACCGATATTTTCTTCTATTTGATTATCTGGAAAAGCGAGTTGATAGGTAAACCCTGTTGCTCCCCCTGGATCTGCTTCTTTAGCAAATCCCTCTTCACTTATAATATTTCCAGCAAACAAAATGTTAAGTGCCACAACAAATGACAGCCATATCTTTTTTCTTTTTTTGATTTTCATAACTCACCTCTTGTTTTTCCTTCAATCAATTATGTATTATTTTATTTAGTATTTTTTATAGAAACATTGAAAAAGTAAGCTGATGAAAAAAATTGATTCATCAGCTTACTTCACACTTAGATTACCCTTCTATTCGGCTGCAACGATTTTCCAAGTTACTGTAGCTGTATATGTGTCAAGAGTCATATTTGAAGCTGTTGACGCAGGTACAGATAGTTTCACAGAGGTACTATCAGTTCCTTTATCTTCCGGTCCTAGATTCCCTTTAGGTGCTCCTTCTCCTGGTATATAGTCTTTACTTTGACCAAATTCCATTACATAAGTTCCTTTACCTTCTTCTGCAACTTTATTTGCTACTACAACATCTTTCGCTCCACCCTCAAAAGCTAATTGGAAACCTGTTGCTACATTAGATGGCACTTTGTTTTTATTCGCAGAATCTGCAACAGCCATTCCATTCATGTAATCAATTGTTGAATTTGATAATATTCTGTTTGAATCTTTAGCAGCAGTAAATTGTTTAGTTAATTCCGCTGTTATAGTATAACCATAAGCTCCACCACGAATATCTGACCAACCTAAAATAGCACCACGTGTTCCAGTTCCTGCTGGTGTTGCTTTGGATAAATCAATTGGAGCCGCATAGGCTTCAACATCTTTACTTGATGTTTTAATTGTCCCAAAATCTAAATTAGAAACTTGATCGATCATCAATGCTCCAGCAGTATCATTTGGAGTAATTTCAGGATGATCTGGTAATTTTTGATCTGGTTTTTCCGGATCAGGAGTTTTTCCCCTACCAGGATCTCCCCCTTCTTCTACAACTACTTTGCCTTCTGATGGCAATTCAGTTGCTACTGCAAACGCTTGTGTTCCTCCTACTAATGATGCACCTAACAGGGCAACTAATGTCATTGTACATAAACTTCTTACTTTCATTTTTTAACTTCCTTTCTATTTTTCATTAATTTATTAAGGCAACTCGGCTAATATCCAAGTTAACTTCGTTTCGTATTGCACCGGATAGATTTTTGTCGTTTCTGGTACAGTTAAAGTGACCGCAGAATTGGTCTGAGCTGGTTTTTGATACTCTTCATCCAATATTGCTTTTCCTTCTTTATCCACAAGGGGTTGCAAGGTAGTAGGCTGATTATCACTATTTGTTTTAGATGCTCCAAAAGCAATCGTCCAAACGCCTCTTCCAGCACCTTTATTGGCTGTGGCAACCTCATAAGCTGTATCCATGGCATTTATGGCAATCGTTTCTCTCGTAACGGTCGGGGCTAAACTGTCACTGCTGGACTTGGCCCAGCCTTTATCTAATGACAAGTACGCGCCAACTAATTCTTGCTCTTCTCTATTCTGAATTACAGGGTTACGAAACTGTGTTTGCTGTTTCACTTGAAGTGACCAACCGGTTGATACTCCTCGTTGATCGGTGAGTTGCACATAGCTTCCTCGTGCTTCTGTTTCATCAAAAAATTGTTGAGCTAACGCTAGGTACTTCCGATCACTTTTTTTGGTTTCAGCCTTACCAAAATTCAATGCAGAGACAAAATCGATTCTTAAAGGGCCAGTCGTATACGGACTTTCTCCAGGATTAGCAGGCTTCTCAGGATTTTCTGGATCAACGATGTCTGAACGATCACTTCCTGTTACTTTGACTGTACCAGCTCCATCTATTGTATCTGGTGAATCAGCATAAGACGGTTTTTCAAATCCAATGAAACTTGTCAGAAAAATCAACAAGCTTAATGTAGATACAAATCTCTTTGATCGTACCATCACTGTGCCTCCCTTCTATACTTACGTAGAAAGAAGAAAAAGAGACCTATGATCATAAGAACTAAGATGATCCATCCATATTTCTGAATGAGTTCTCCCGTTTGTGGAAATCTTCCTTTTGGCTTCACTACTTTGGGTTCATCAGGGGAACTTTCCGAACTATCTTTAATCGGAGTACTTGATTCTGTCGTCTCTTCGTAAAAGATAATCTTTCCCCCTCTATTTACTTGCCCGTCACCACCTTCGACAGCTTGAGCAGAAGGCCCATTTCCAAAAACACTGCATAGGATAACCACAAAAAGGAGTAATAGTTTTATTTTTTTATTTTTCAATATTTCTCTCCTTTCTATGGTTGTCCTTGCATGAGTTTCCATGTAATCGTTCCAGTATAATTTCCAGTGTATACAATATCAGAGGAACCGATTTTTAGTTTGATTCCATCCGTCCCTTCGGTTTTACCCCAAGTACTACTAACAACAACCTTGTCGTTTTTGCCTTCAGTATTTTCATAAATAGACGCTGCAGCTTCTCCTAATATTTTTTCGTTCCCTTTATTCACATAACGTAAAGCATCTACTAATTCTTGTCCTTTTTCATTCATCATCGGTTTCGTTAATGTCGCTGTTAGATGCCAACCTTCCGAACGATTTGAACGACTATCTAGAACAACTAGTTGCTCATTATATGTGGGATTTTCTAAGGTTTGGTCTTTTGCGTCATACGTTAAAGTTCCAAAATCTAAGGTCTTAGGTGACGAAACTAATTGTAGAACTCCATCTAAAGTCAGGGTTTCTATATTAGACTCTAAACCTTCACTATCAGTTGCATAGACACTTATAATATGAGGTCCATAAGATAAATCTTCTGCACTGATAGTAAATTCATACGGAAGATTCGTATTCTTCGGATCATTTTTATATACCGGAGATATTGCGGTGGCAAGTCCACCGTCAATTTTATACCACAGTGTAACCGATTCTGACTCTTTATCATTGAATGTTCCTGTCAGTTTTTTTGCCGTACCATCTGATTCACCAGTTTTTTCATTCAAGGTAATCTTTGGTGCTGTATTTTCTTCCACTTGTTCAGGCAACAAAGCATTAGCTGAACTATTCAATGGATTATTGGATGAATCAAAACCATCAGCATAAATCCAGTTATCAATCATTTTTCCATTACCTGAAAAATTGATTTTGGCTGAAAAACTGATTTTTAAATCAGTTGACTCTCCTACTGCAATGTCTTGTTTTGGCAAACTCAATTTACGGTTACTGGCATTATAATATTCCGGGTGATCGGTTGTTATACCATCTTTGCTCACTTTAATCGTGCTCGTATCGATATCTAAATAAGATTGGATTTCATCGTAGATATTCACATCTTTCCAGATATTTGTTGGGACGATCGAAAGATTTTTAACTTCCATTTCATAGTTTAAAATATCACCAACTTTTGCTTTCGCTCCTGGTGGACGTGTTTCATCCTCTTTAGCTGACTTATTAACAACTGTTTTAGAAACATACGGCTGCACCATTTCAGCTGATTTTATTTTTACTTTAGCTGTATTACTAGAAACAACTTTTTCTTTCGCTCCATTAGTAGCTATCGTATCTGTATAATGTAGTTCCGCTCTATTGGGTATAACGAATGCTTGTTCAATCGCCGAGTACGTTTCTCGAAGCGCTGCTGGATTTTCTTTGTTCAAAACACCTTTAATATCCATTGCAAACATTGCACCATACATCGATTGATCTTTCATAAATTGTTCAGTAAATTCAACTCGAATAACATCTCTGACACTTGCTAGCTCAGCTTCAACACCATTTTCAAAATCAGCTGGAACTGCTGGCACATTTACATTAGGATCAATCGTGATATTATAATAACTTTTAGGCAATTCTTGGTTTGTTTGTGCCAATTTAATTTTAATATCACTATCTTTATTTTTGATCTTGATTGCGTTATGTACCGGATCTGTCCAGATAAAGGAATTATAGCGATAATTTTTCCCATTATTTGGTGTATATTGATAGATAGAATATTCTACATTATCCTTTTCATCTGTGTTGTCATTATCATATCCAATTTTATTGGGATTATCTGTTTCAAATGGCAGTAATCCTTCATTGTCAACTGCTGTTGTACTATCTGACATTCGTAGAATTAGGTTATAACTGCTAGTCGGCCCAAAAGTATATGCCGCCCAAGATTTTTTAGCTATTTCTCGATGCTCTTCACCATCTGGAGCATTTACACCTGGTATTGTTGGCATAATATGTAGCAATCCATCAGTCATTTTATAACTTAGCAAAGTGCCTTGTGGAACGATTATATCTTGTAAATTCATCTGCTCTTCATTCAATAATATGCTTTCACGATAATCCACATCAGCAAAAACATTATAACCAGTTACTTCGATTTTATTTTCTGTTCCATGCTCAAGATACTCATATTTCAATTCAACATTAGGATACAATCTTTCTTGTGTATGATTTTTTGCTCTTGTCAAACGAACTTGATTAAAGTATCCACTACTTCCACCTATCAGCAGTCCTGGATAGGTATTTCTATTGTTAAAACCATCAGCTAAATCCATTTTTTCAACAGTAATTCGCATGTCTATCCATTTACCTTTAAACAAACCCACCTTCGTGTATGTCAACTTAGATCGTTTATTAGCTACAGCGTCATCTGGTGAATAATAATAAGTATTTCCAGCAAATCCTTCATCCGGGGCTGATACCAATGCAAAGTCTGTGGTTTTCACTATAGTATCTGATGTCCAACGCGGAATGAAACTGTATTTGCTTTCTAAAGAAGTCTTCGTTGGATTCTCTAAATTAATAGCTTTACTGTGTCCTGACAATAATTTATCACGACCAGTAGTAGGATCATCTGTCAAATAGGGCTGCATGAGTTTGTTATTTTTGCTCTCACTAGCTACTCCGCTCTCTGTTTCCTTTGCTTGAAGGTTGTAACCATTCATAAAACCACTTTGGAAAAGAGCCAAGATAAATACAAGACATATTATTGCTACTGCTAGCAATTGAATTTTTTTCTTTTTCAATATTTTATCCTCCTTTCTTTAATATTCTTTACTTAATTTTAAGACTGAGAAAATTCTCAGTCTTAAAATATTTCAAATGATTAAATTATGTTCTTGATGCCCAAAGAGTAATTTTACCAAAGTTTTGAACTTGAAATTCTTTATTAAATTCATCATTTTCGGATGAAACTGATGTTGTCGCACCATTGACAACAGATACAGTTGCGTCAGTTAATATCCAATCTTTGTATAAGGTATTGTAATCGCTGAAACCTTTAACCCCTTTTTCATTTTTGAAATCAAGAGTGATATTTCCTGTACCCTTCTTAGTATTGAAAATCGGTGCACCAATCGTTTTGTTTCCTAATTCAAATGTTCTTGCACCATCTACATTAATTGAAGAATTTGTTGATGAAAAAATTACTCCCTCAGAACCTTCACCTGTAATATACACATATGAACCCTCAGCAGCATTCACTTGAGAACCTGGCTGTTCAAGATTCAATGCTGGTTTAGTTCCTTTATCAGATCCGTTAGAATGAATTTCAAATTCAGCATTTTCTCCAACATTTAAAGCTGGAGCTGTTTTATGTTGTAATGATTTATCAAATGCTAAACCAGTTCCTTCAGTTTCAATTCTCAAAATTGAGTCATTTTGTAAATTGATTTGATTGATTTTCCCATTAAAAGCTGAACGTGCTTTGTTCTTCACTTTTAAGTTAACTTCTGCTCCAGTTTCAACTGTTGCAGTTCCCTGCCAGCCGTTTTCATAAGTTCCTTTAAATTTGAATGCACTGCGATCATGTCCGCTATTCGCTGCAACCCCGTTTAAAACAGAAGCATCTTTAAAGACAACATGAGCAACCCAGCCGATCTCATCTTCTGTATCGATTGTGTTTGTTCCTTCAAAACTCAATGTTCCATTATTCAATTGAACTAATGTCTCACCATCAAATGTATTGTCTTTTGATACAAAGTCCCAGCCATTGCTAGCTTTTAAGAAAGTACCTAAAGAACGACTTCCGACAACATTCAAGTTTTCCAATGTAAATGTTGCTTTTTCTTTGCTTGAAGTTTTAGCGCTGATATGGTATTTCCCAAGATCAATTTTTGCACCTTCTGCAGAGTAGACTTTGACATCTCTGCTTGGAACACCAGTGATTGATCTAGAAAACGTAATATCTTCAGTTACTTCGATTACAGATACAGACACATCTGCCAATGTTGCTTTCAACTCTTCATAGGTACTTACTTGTGTAGCACCTTCTATTGGTGATACTGCTGTAACTGCGACATTTCCTTCTGCTTGCGCTGCTAATGGTAAAACAGTGGGTGCAATCAAGGCTCCAAGTACTACCGCTTTTGTTACTGTTGATTTAAATGATACTTTCTTCATTACAATCTATTCCTCCTAAAAAAATTTTATTATATATTAAACAGTCATCGCTGACTGTTCAATAACTGATTTTGATTATTTATTTAAGGATTAACAAACTAGCATATACCCCTTAGAACGAACTGTTTTGATGTACTTAGGAGCTTTTTCATCTTTCTCAATCTTTTTACGCAAATGAAAAATCAAGTTTGACACTCGGTATTTACGGGCACCCACATCATCTTTCCAAACATTTTGATAAATTTTTTCATAACTGACCGCTCGTCCAATATTTTGATAAAGATACTCCATCGTTAAATATTCTAATTTTGTCAGGTCAATTTCGTTGTGATCTATTAACACACTAAAATTGCTTGATACAAGTTTTAGGGTTGCTGGTTCATTCATTTGATATTCATTTCGTGTCTGCAATGATTGCTCTGTAGGAAAGTCTGATGTGTTTTTCTGACGATTCAGTGCATTAGTAATTAGTTGAACCAATTCATCCGGTTCACATTCATCCCCAACAACTCCATCAGCTCCTAATCTAGGATAAACACGACGGTTGGCTTTAGTTAAATGTTCTGAAACAATCCAAACTAATGTAGTAGAACATTTTCTTAAATGAACAATCATTTCACAAACATTTCCTATATAATGATTTTCATCATCTTGAATGATGATTGCATCTAAGTCATCCTGTTTTTTTGTCATCACTTGTTCTTGCTCAATATTATGGACATTCTTATATGTAGCTTTAAGTGTATTCACGTAATCTTTTTCTGTTGCAGCAGATAATGAAACGTATCCAATTTTGTACATAACACATCTTTCTCCTTTCAACCAACTTAAATAAAATCAAGCATCATTCATATTCTTTTTATTTTTTATTAAAGAAAGTTATAATGAGGTACATCCTACCTTGTTCATAGTATGTATATCCCCCATTGCTTTCTTCTATTTACAGAAATGTCAACAAAGTACACAAATCTAAACATATCTTGAAACTACTTCTTTCAAGATAAGTCTATTTTTTCCTTTATATACCAGTAAATTTTAAAGATGTTGACCATCTTACTGACGGTTTAAAACAAATAAAATTATAGTAAATCATCAAGAATTTACTAAAAAAATGAGCTTAGAATAAAAAAATCCACTCGTTTAAGAGTGGATGCTCAATCTTTTATCGATAATACTTATTGCAGCTTTTCTATTTTCCCATAGTGAATCTGTATATGTATCCAAGGTCATTTTTATTGATGAGTGACCCAATATCTTACTCAAAGTAGCAATATCAATGCCTTCTTCCACACATCGGGTAGCAAACGTATGTCTTAACGTATGAAAATGAATATCGTCTATTTGTGCTTGGACAACATTTTTTTTAAATCTGTAGTTGATGATTCTTGGTTCCGTAAAACTACCTCTACAATTTACAACATACTCACTCGTTGTATCTTTCTTCCAACTCATTAAATACTCTTTTAAATTTACAGCAAGAGGAATTACTCTTAAGGAACTTTTGGTTTTAGGTGTATCAATCATTATTTCCGTTTTCCCGTTGATTGTAGGAGAAGGGATTCTAGAGATTGTACGCCGAACGTGAATAATATCTTTTTCCATGTCAATGTCAGACCATTTCAGACCGCTGATTTCACCGATTCTCATTCCTGTATACAATGCGATAATTTCTCCCGAACACTCTTTTTTCTTTAAAGCAGCTTGCTCTAAACGTTTTTGTGCATATAATGTTAACGCAGAAATTTCTGTTTTTTGTGTGGTCGGTAATACAATTTTAGTGCATGGATCACTAGCTATTTTTCCATCAAATTCTGCTTTTTTCAGTGAACTTTTTAAAATAGCAACAATGCTACGAATCGTACTGCCGGCTAAATTCATAGTATTTAAATAGTGAATAAACGATTCAATATCTTCTGATTTCAACTCGCTTAACTTTTTCTTTCCTAAATAAGGCAAAATATATTTATCTATCTTTCCTTTGTAGTTTGAATAAGAGGATGCTTTAATTTTACTTTTCATTAGAATGTCTAGCCAATAATCAAACCATTGCTCTAATGTACCTGAAAAAGAAGTAATTTTTTTATTTGAAGAAATATACTGCGCTTTTTTTACCGCTAATTTTTCTTTGACTTCTAAATATTGTTTGCCATAGACATATCCATAAATAATTCGATGGTCGATTGTTCGTCCCTTGATATAACGCCCTTCCCAGCGACCGTCTTTTCTTTTATAAATATTTTCACCTTTTCTCACTGACTAAATCCCCTCCAGTTTGTGTAAAATAATGACGGCTACCTTGACGGCTAATAATATCCTTTTTTTTGCTAATAACGTATGATTCCGATGTTTTTTAGTTACAGATTAATTAGAATAAAAGAGATAATAACAATTTTTTCACATTTTTCTCAATTTTTATTGTAATACAAGAAAAAAATGAAACAAAAACGGCTAGACGAATCAAAATAAATGCTTTAGACTAATATAAGTAAAGTATTTCATCTCAAAAGAAGTAGTTTCAAGATATGTTTGTTTCAAATTAAATAACTAATAACTACTTTTTATATATCAAAATAATTCGATTCTCTGTCCTTATTTATCGACAAACATCTATCATATACTTGATTTATACATTCCCTATCCATTATATACCAAAAAGAATGAATTTAGTTACCATTAAAGATATTTTGTACAAATAAACATAAAATATAACTCTTTTTCATATCTTTATGCTACTTATTTCCTATTATTCTAACTAAAAAAAGATCATCCGATTGCATAACAATCGGATGATCTTTTACTCTAGAGTTTGAGATAAAAATGTGCTCAACCTCTTCTATATTTTATTATTCAAAAACTTCTGGATAAAGCATTTTTAACACATCCATCGTCAAATGACGTCCCTTACCAGAATGTGGATATGCATGCATATGCATCGCAGGATTAAAGTTTGCTTCTATAATTCCATAAGTCTTACTATTCTTAGTTCCTTTTATCGATTTATCTGGAACAATCAAGTCGATTCCACAGATTTTTGCTCCTAAGGCTTGAACTGCTTCAACTGCAATTTGTTTATAGCTTTCATCAAAACTATCTGTGACATCAATGGAATCTCCACCCGTGCTGACATTTGAATTTTCTCGCAAATAAACGATTTGATCTTTTTCTGGAACTGATGTTATTAATAAATTTTGTTCTTTCAACATCAAACGTTCCACATCGCCTAGCTGGATCAACTCTAATGGCGAGCGATGATGCGTTCCTCTCAATGGATCTAGATTTTTTTCTGCTACCAATGCTTCAACAGATCGAATCCCGTCACCAACAACATTGGCTGGCACACGTAGCATAATTGCTTTCACTTGGTCATCTAAAACAAAGAAACGGTACTCAGTCCCTGGCAAGAACTCTTCTATTAAAACAGCTGAATCTTCTTTAAATGCCAAGTTTAGCGCTTCTGTATAATCAGTCAGCGAAGCTCCTTCTTTAAAAATCGTAATCCCCAAACCATAGTTTGTTGTCTTTGGTTTGATCACAAAGGCTTTTTCTGCATATTTCACATAAGCTTGCTCTGCCCGCTCAATCGTATCAAATTCATCGCCAGCAGGCACCGTAAACCCAGCTTCTGCCAAGACTTTTTTAGTGACTGTCTTATTTTCCATGATCAAAGGAACAACATAGCTATCTTTGCTAGTCATATTCGCGTTTTTGACATATTCAATGTGGTCGTTATGTTTGAGTTTTAAAAATTGTTCTTGCTCATCCAATATTTCCACTTCTACACCTTTTTGAATGATATCAAATAAGAACAGTTGCGTAGATAACTCCATATTTCTAAAACCTGCTAGTTGATAGGGATGTTCAAATGCCATTCCTTGATATTCTTTACCAAAAACAATTCCTAATTCTTGATTAGAATTGCTTTCAATGATTGTCCACATTTTTCCAGCGATCGTTAAATCGGGTGTTCTTAGCTGTGCTCGATGAATTTCTACTGATTTTTTAAATCTAAACAGACCTAAAGCTTCGATCATTTCATCCATTTCAGCAAATATCCGATCCCCTTCTGCTAAAAGTTTTACTTGAGCAAAAGGGTGACCTAAAGCAACTTGTTCATTTAAAAAGTCTCCAGTAGCAACCCAGTCATTCGGTGCTTCTTTTTCATCTGTCCACAATAAATACAACATAAACAAATGAATGAACTCAAGTGATTCTTCATCTACACCTAAAGGAGCAAATGGATTTAAATCTAAATTTCTTAGTTCAATATAACGAACACCAGTTTTAGGCAAATCAGCCATCTGTTGTCCACCGCGTAGTCTAACAGCTGAATAAAACTCTTTTTCTTCTGATAAGATGCCATTTTCAACCATTCGATGAATATCGTTGATGTAATGTTGTAATGATTCATAAGACACTTTGACATCTTCATTATTTTTATAACCGAATGAACTGTTACGCAAACTTCTGACTGGTACATTCGGACGTTCTTCTCGTTCAGTAAAGTAACCAGACTCAGCAACTGGAGATGCACCGAATAGATATGTGATCAGCCAACGGTAACGTAAATAATTCCGTGATACTTTCATATATAGAATGTTTTTGAATTCTTCAATCGTTTCGTATTCTGCTTGTTCTGAAAAGAGCTGTTGAACCAATTCGATCGCATATTCAAAATTAAAATGGATCCCACTGACCATCTGCTTACGTTTGCCATATTCTCTTGCCAAATAACGACGATAAAGTATTCCTTCAAACTGATCAAGTTTGGCTATTTTGATGTCTTCATCTTTTAGTGGTAGTTTTGGCGGCATACTTAGCGGCCAAAGCATTTCATTTTTATTCATCGAACGTATCGCTACATCGTGGATCGCTGCAAGATAGCGCAACATTTCATTGATTGAATTCGCCACAGGTGTAATCAATTCCATTTGTGTTTCGCTGAAATCTGTTTGAATATATGGATGATACGAACGATTCCCAAAAATTTCTGGATGGTCGGTCAATGCTAATTGACCATCAAATGTCGTACGTTGACTTTCTTTTTCTAATCCAAAACGTGCAGCCATGACATATGGACGTACACTTTTTTTCTGTAACAACTCTCTAAATTTCATACTGTCGCCTTTCTTCACCGTTATTATTCCATTACTAACCATTATATAGAAAAAAAGAAGTAAAAAGAATATTTTCGCTTAAATTTCGTCAAAAATGAACGATATTCTCTTAATTGTTCAAAAAAATACATTTTATCTACTACAGCATTTGCTTTCAACTCATCGAACTTCGTTGTATACTAATGAAAAAATATTTAAAAATAGGGAGTAAAAAAATGAACAGTAAAGCCTTGATAGTGATCGATCTCCAAAATGGTCTAGAAAATGGTGAGACAGGATTATTTCATTTAACAGATATTTTAGCCGGAGTAAACCAGCGCATTGCAGATTATCGAAAAAATCATTTACCTATCCTATTTATTCAGCATGAAGACTCTGATTTAGTCATCAATAGTTATAACTGGCAGTTATTTGACCAACTAGATGCCCGACCAGAAGACTTTTACGTTAGTAAAACCCATGCCAACTCCTTTTATCAAACAAAGCTAAAAGAAGTATTAGACGAACATGCAATCACAGAGCTTGAGTTTTGCGGCGCTCAAACTGAATATTGTGTTGATACAACGATCCGCATGGCGCACGGATTAGGTTACACTTGTTCGATGAAAAAAGGATTAACTACCACACTAAACAATGATCTATTAGATGCACAAACCATTATCCAACACCATGAAAATTTATGGGATCAACGTTTCCTGACTTTTATCTGATTAAATAGATGCTGTTTTTTTACTCTTTTTAATTTTACCATAATCATCGGCTAAAAAATTAAAATTATCTCATGATATTTTCCCATCATTCATGATAGTATAACTAAGGGATATATATTGAGGAATCTATCATATGCACTTATTTAACACTCAATAATATAAATCCTGATATTTTTTTAAATGGAGGAAGTTATGAAAATGAAATTTACGAAAAGACAAATTCAAGACACGTTATATGTAACGATTGGTTCTTTTATTTTAGCAGTTTCGATCAATTCAATTTTACTGCCCAATAAAATTGTAGCAGGTGGCGCCAACGGAATCAGCGTGGTGATCAATTATTTATTTGGGACCAATCCAGCCTTAGTTTTATATGCAATCAATTTGCCTTTATTAGTCCTTTGTTTTTTACTCTTAGGGAAAGAAGTTGGGATCAAAACAATTTATGGAAGCTTGATTTATCCATTTTTTGTCGGGATCACTACTCATTTGCCTGTACTAACTCATAATATTTTTCTAGCGACGATCTTCGGCGGTATCCTAACAGGTATTGGTTTAGGTCTAGAATTTAGAGGAAATGCCTCAACTGGCGGTACAGCGATTATTTCACAAGTTGTGAATAAGTACTTTAAAGTTTCGTTAGGTGTCTCAATTTTATTTGTAGATGGATTAGTAATTTTATCAGCTCTGTTCGTGTTCAACACTGACACCGTACTGTTCTCATTGATTTGTTTATATCTTATTGGACGTGTGGTGGATTTGGTTCAAGTCGGCTTTGTTCGTTCGAAAAATGTGTTGATTATTTCACCGAAATTTGCAGAAATCAAAGAAAAAATCTTAGTTGACATGGATAAAGGATTAACGATGATCCCAATCGAAGGCGGTTATCAAAAAAATCCAAGCATGTTGATGATGACCGTCATCAGCGAAAAAGATTTTGCTAAGATCAAAGAGAATGTCTTAGCAATTGATGAAGAAGCATTTATCGTTTCAATGAATGCAAGTGAGGTTTTTGGTAAAGGATTTAGTTTGAAGAAAATTGCTGAAGATTATGGGATTGAAGCGAATAATTTGTAGTTAATAATTGAAATAACGTTGCCGATAAGCTCCTTATATTTTTAACATCAATTTATTTTATATATTATATTCCAAAACAATACAGAACGAAGTATCTAGTTCTGAAAAAAATCCTATTCGTGTTTTTTTACTCGAATAGGATTTTTTTTAGCGTTAGCTTATGTCCCAATTATCTTTTCCCCTACTGTACTCCCTATGATTTATAGTAACCTTTGCGATTAAATCAGCCATATCTCAAAAAACACTATATATTTCTTAATTTTAGATATATTTATATATATAAATACATGTTATATTTTAGATGTATCACCTATAAAAGGAGGAGATTTTATGAAAAAAGTAAAAGGGTTGTTTTCTATAGCTTTGATTGGTACAATGCTATCCCTTTCCCATGGAAATGTTTGGGCAGATCCAGTAGAATCTAGAGGGATTGTAGAGTTAAGTCAACCAACACAACAACTATTCAAAGCCGAAGTTCAAGGAGACGAATGGCTTTCATATGCCATTGTTGAGAATACGAAAGAGCTAGTAGTATTTGGTGAAAATAACTACTGGTATTACGCTACTATAGAAGCCAACACGAACCATTTGGTTGCTACAGACAGTAAATTTAGCATTGATGCAAAACCTGATAATGCAGCTTATGAAAAAGATATATCAAAAATAAAAGTAGATATTCCTGAAATAAATGTAGTAGAACCCAAAGCGAAATCTCGCAGTATGCAACAAAAAAGAAACTTATTAGTTGTAATGATAGAATTTAACGATACACCAATGGACTTCACTAAAAATGATTGGCATAACACAATTTTTGCTTCAGGTAAAGATTCCGCTAATGATTTTTATCAAGAAGCTACTAAGGGATTAATTCAATTTACTCCTGTAAAAAATACGCAAGAAAATACTGTAGATGGCGTTGTGAAAGTTAAACTAGACAAAAATCATCCAAATACAGGTTTTGCAAGTGATAAATATACTTTGCCTCGTGAAATGATTAATGAAGCGCTCAACCAAGAAAAACAAACATTGAACTTAAAACAATATGATACAGATAATGATGGGTACCTTTCACCGGATGAACTTCATGTCCTTGCAGTCTTTAGCGGTTATTCTGCTAGTGCAACAAATGCAAGTACTGGTGTATCTCCAACTATCCATCCCCATAGATGGGGCGGAGGGATTTCAGTCGATGGTGTCAAAGTAGAGACTTATACAGCAGTGACTGATAAGAGAAAATGGTATTTAACTGACCCAGATGCTCAATCAACTATCGGAACTGTCGTTCATGAACTCGGACATGATTTAGGTTTACCTGATTTATATAATCCTTCTAATACCCAAGGAAAAGGCTTAGGCAGTTATAGCATAATGGCCAATAGTCATACAACAATGAATGGCAAAACGTCAGGTTCCTATCCAGTCCACTTTGATGCTTACTCAAAAGTAAAATTGGGGCTAGTAGAACCTACTATTATAACGAAAGAACAAACACTAACCATTAACGAGATCCAACAAAATAATTTTAATGTTGCTAAAGTTGAAACAGAAGACCCTAAGCAATATTATTTAATTGAAAATCGCCAAATGAAAGGCTTTGATGCAGCATTAGCACCCTATATCCATTCTGGCGGTGTCGGAATTTATTATGTCAATGAACATATCACTACAAACGAAGGCGCTGGCAAACAAATTGTTACGCTCCGAGAAGCAGATCAAGGCGTTGTTGGCTACTCTAAATTAGATAGTAATATGGTTAGAGGCTTAGATGGTTTCTATTACAAAGGAATCGGCATGCACAATAAAGAACAAACAATTGAATTAGGTAGAAAAACAGTTCCAGCAAGTACATTACCAGATGGAAAAAATCCTAAATTTGATATTATAGTGAATGATGAATCCAAAGATGGCATGTCTGTAACCTTTAGTAATCCTAAAATCTCTGTTATTGATATTACACTGAACCCAGCAAAGCTTTCGCTAGATGTAGGGAAAATTGAACAACTTACAGCAACCATTACCCCAGATAACGCTACCAACAAAACAGTTACTTGGCGCAGTTCAGATGAAAAGATTGCCACTGTAGATCAAAAAGGACTAGTCACAGCCCAAGCAAGCGGAACTGTAACAATTACTGCTGAAACTGAAGATGGCAAGCAAACAGCAAGTAGTACCGTTGAAGTAACTAGCGCTAGAGGAACTTATGGAACAGTACCTTGGATCTGGGATGAACCAACTCAGACACTTACCTTCAAAAAAGGAGATTTCCCTGCAACTAGCTATTCAATCAATATCCAAAAGTTAATTCAAGAGGGGCAATTAAAAGGGGAAAAAGTAAAGAAAATTAAATTTGAAGATACTGTTTCTCTAAACAAAGATAGTCAGTATTTATTTGCCTATTTAAATGAATTAGAGGAAATTGAAGGGATTGAAAAACTAAATACTAGTAAGGTAACGAACATGTCCACCATGTTTTATAGAACCAAAATTACTTCCTTAGATTTAAATACTTGGGACACTAGTAATGTTACAAATATG
>NZ_JAFREN010000011.1 GCF_017377505.1 Enterococcus sp. DIV0212c
TGTTTTTTACTCTTTTTTAGTGACAAAAACCAATATAACTATTTTTTCTACACGCTTCTGATATCTTCAATCTAAAATCTTTTTAAAGTATAAACAATATACGTCTTCTTATCTAAACATTGTTTGCGCTGCTTTAGCCAACACTTTCGGATCACGATTGTAAGGTGTGACAGGGATAATTTCCTTATCGATATCAAATAACGTATACACAGCAATTCTTGCCGCACGGACTGAATATTCTTCTGTAAAGACCATATCTTTTGGTATTTCCACAAATTGACTGACCATCGCAAAATTCGTACTATTTTCAGGAACAACTTGAGGGCGGTCGGTCATTTTACGTGGTTGGAACTGCGCATCGATATATGGCATATAGGCTGGGATCACATTCACAACATCTTTGATGATTTCATCCCAATCCGCTTGCCAACCCATTTGACAAATCCATTCGTATAAAATTTCTTCACCCGTACAATCACGCATTGGTTTTTTCACGTAATCGCCGACTTTATCTGTGTAAATGCCGTAACCCCAGAAAATCGTTGTATTAGGATCTTGGTTTTTAAAATGAGGTTGGGCTGCAACAACCGTACTCATCAACCAGCTTGAGTCTTTCAAGGTCATCAAAGCACCAGAGCCTGGAATATTGCCAGAAAATTCTTCGATTCGTTTTAATAATTTATCGCCGCGGCATGTTACTGTAAAACTTTCCCAGTTCGTTTGCGCTTCATTGCCAAAGAATGGTTCTGGATTACCTAATCCCACTTTTTTCTTAGCAATATTGCGCCATAAACGAGCAGAGCGTGATTCTTCTGTAACAGCTGGTGCTGGTGTATTCCAATCACCTTCTGTAGAACTATCTGTCATGGTTCCATTAGTCATGATCACAACATCTTCTTCATTCAGCTCGATTGTTTCTCCATTACCTAGTTTTAAAGCAGTGACAGTGATTTCAGATCCAGGTTTAAATTCTAAGTCAACCACATCTTCATTTAAAGTAAAGTCAACACCATGTTTTTCTAAGAATGATTTCAATGGTAAAATCACGCTATCGTATTGATTCAATGCTGTACGGGTTACCCCTTCTAGCGTATCAATACGAGAAAACTCTAAAATCATCCGATTCATATAACGACGTAATTCAAATGCGCTACTCCATTTTTGGAATGCGAAGGTCGTTTGCCACATATACCAAAAATTAGTTTCAAAGAAATGCGGACCAAACCATTCTTCAATTGTCACTCCGTCCAAGCTTTCTTCAGAAGCCGCTAATAATTTTGTCATAGCCAAGCGATCTTCATTATCAAAGCCCATAGTGTGAGCATTAAGAATTTCTTGATCTTTTGTAACTAAACGTGCTTGAGCATGCGTTGGATGTAAGTGATCAAAGTTTAAAATTTCTTCTGTCACACTATGATTCGCCCACTCAAGTGATGGAATGCTATCAAATAATTCCCAGAAATTTTCATATGTTTCTTCATTCAGCATCCGGCCACCACGAGCTACAAAGCCTTTTTCGTTGGTGCCAATACCGTCATTACTTCCGCCAAGAATTTTCATGCCTTCGATCACATGGATATTTTTCCCGTTAAAATTTGCATCACGAATCAAGTAAGCTGCTGCTGACATTGTCGCAATTCCACCACCGATTAGGTAAACTTGTTTGTCTCCATAATAGCGGCTGTTGATTTCTTCTTCTACCTCAGCAACTTTTTCTACTTTCTTTTCAGCGGATACTTTTTTGGCAAGGAAAGCCGCACCTAATGCACCTGCTGCTGCTAATCCAATATGTCTTTTTTTCATGAGAATCCCTCCGATTCAATTTATGAACCTAGCGTACAATGATTCTATAAAAATGTCTTGTGATAGCCTTTCCATTCTGTCTTCTTTTTAGACACAATGGACAATTTGTCACAACAGTTCATTTTCTTGAGCATACAAGCGATAAGAGAAAAATTCAGTATCTTTAGCCAAACGGAATAATTGTGTAGCGATTTCTAAGGGAGATTCCTTATAGCTGTTTAAAATCCAATCAATCAAGACACCGCTACAACCATATGAAAAGAAACGAGCATAAAATATCTTATCTTCTGGAAGCAGCTGATTTTCTTTATCTACTTGATCGAATAAATTAATAAACAATTTATTTGTGATCGTAGAAAAACATGTTCTTAAAATATCTGAATCTGAGCTGACTGTATTATAATAGAAATCGCTTTTTGACTGGATCGCTTTGAGCATTTTTAACGCTTGCTCTTCCCAATTATCGATGCTGACTTCTGGTGAGTCTAAATAAATCAGCGCATCATGTGTGTAAATCCATCGTAATAGATCGTTTTTATCGGTAAAGTGATAATAGAAAGTTTGGCGGTTTAACCCTACTTCTTTGGTAATATCCTGCACACTGATTTTACTGAACAATTTATGATCGCATAATTCAATCAATGCAGATGAGATCGCTTTTTTGGTTATTTGTGATTCGCTCATATTTTTTTCCTCACTTTTTTTAGATAGGTTCATCATACCAAAAAAATGGGGGGAAATATAAGGTTTTGATAGATTTTTAGGGATTGTTAATGGTTGGTGGGAATTAGGAGTAAAAATAATTGATTCGCATGCATATTTTCTGACGTATTTACTAACATATACGAAACAAAAACTACATATTTTTCGTCTCATTTGGATAATATAACGTTCATTTTCATATTATGTTATTTATTGGCAACTGCCACGTAAGGTCGTGATTGCAGTGGCAAAGTTTGTTTCAACGATCGTCGCGCCGCTTTTTTGTGGCTCTTGTCAATTACTGGTTATCTGCTCGAGATGACGATTAATGCAGTTGCCTGATAACTCACGCGTCAATTGTCATACCAGACGAAAAGAAGAGCCCGGGACAAAACTAAAAATCAGTTTTGCTTCGGGCTCTAAATCCGAATAAACGCTTTTGTCTCATCCTCTTCGTGATTAAACAGAAAAGTTTCTTTCATTTAGCATACTTGTTGTATCGAAATTTAATTAACAGTGTCACAGTTAGAAAGTTTATCACTTCAGACGTGACTCGTTCTATTTTTTTGAGTATGGGATTGTTACAGTACCATTAAAAATAAAATTATTCGAGACAAATTCAAAGTTATAGCTTGTCTCTCCATTGTCACTCAGGTTCTTCCAATGAAGTAAATTAGTTTCTGGAAAATAGCTTCCGTTATCACTGATTTTACTTAAATTAAACGATCCATCAGTCATTCCTATAACTGGATTTTTCAATGTTAATTGATTATCTGTTGCTATTGTTTTATTTTCCAGTTTGATTTGCTGATTCCTTACAGAACCATTTCTAAGATCTGGTTTATTAACAAGCGGCGTGATATCTTTGATTTGATTACCATCCAATTGAAGATAATCAAGTTCAGCTAAATTACTTAGTGAACTTATATCACTGATTTGATTATCCTTTAGCGAAAGCTCAGTAAGATTAGGTAACTTATTTAATGAATGTATATCGCTAATTTGATTATTAGATAGATACAGTTTCCTAAGACTAGACAGATTACTTAATGGACTTATGTCCTGTATTTGACTATCTTTCAAATCAAGGTAAGTTAGTTTATTCAATCTACTTAATGAACTTATGTCCCGTATTGAATTACCATATACACCAAGCGTTTCAAGATTAAACAATTCACTTAATGAGCTTAAATCACTGATTGAATTATACTCCAAATAAAGATGTTTTAAATTAAATAAGTTACTCAATGGACTTAAATCACTGATTTGTGAGGCACCTAAATAGATAGATTCGAGATTGGTTAATTTTTTCAATGCGCTTATATCACTTATTAGGTTGCTATCTTCTTCAATAGTAATTACTTCCAAATTTGTTAGATTACTTATAGGACTTAGATCGCTTACTTGGGGACAGTTAGTACGCAACGAATCTATATTTTTTAAGTATTGCATCCCCTGTAAAGAATTAACCTCACTGTTATAAATTGTAAATATGCTATTAATCAATAACAGTCTTTCTTCACTGACTTTTTTTTCAACGTCTTCTCTCAATCTTTCAGCAACTATTTTAGCTAATGCAGGATCAGGAAACCATTCATTGATGGGTTTTTCTTCTGAAATTACGGTAACTTGATATCTACCAATTTCATTCTCTTTTTCATTCAATACAGAGATTTGTACATTGTCTTTTATATCTGTGATAAAAACGGTCGACTCAATTTCAAAAGTTCCGTCTGACTTGATATCGACTGTTGTATAACGTTTACGATTAACAAACAAACGGACTTTTTTCGCTTTAGCTAAGTCCTTACCTGATAATTTGCCTAATACCTTTTGATCTTTTCCTAAAGTGTATGATGGAATTTCCGACTCTAAACCAATCGGGTTCAGAGCAACTGGGATTCTTCCTAATTCTTTTCCTGCAACTGATCCAACGATTTCCACATGATCATCAACCGAAGTAATATCTCTTGAATCAACAGGGATCCTATAGGTTTGATCTACTTTGACTTTAACCGTTTCTATAATTTCTCCATCAATTAATAATGAAACTTCATCCATCTTATTTCCAGCTATTCCGGTAATTGCTTCATCAAACATAGTATAATCTGCAGCGCTTAAGATGATTTCTGCTTGTTCCAACGCAACTATTTGGCGGCTTAGTTCGTTGCCTTTCCGATCCAAACCAACGACTTCGACTTTGTCTGCTACTTTTTGTATTGCGTCTTTTGCTTCAATTTCAAATGAGTTATCATTATAGATTATCCCACCTTGAACACGCTGATGATTAACATGTAATTCAACCTTTTTGATGGCTGATGATAAAATTTCTCCTGTAACATACTCATCTTGGCCTACTCTAAATGAATCAGAGATAATCTGTTCATTTTTAAGCACCTTCAACTCAATTTGCTCCGTTGCTTGTTCTTGTGCAATAGTAATTAGTGGAAAACTGCTAACAAACGAACTACACAATACCAGACAACTAGCGATCAACATACCTTTTTTACCTTTCATTTCCATACCTCCTTAATAATTAAGCTATGATTATATCATTTTGTTACTAATTTAAAATATAAAACTAAACAATTTAAGCAAAAAAAAATTAATTTCCACTATTTACTTAGTTTCTATATTGACTATAGATTCAACTAAAAAAAGGTATAGCCGAAGCTACACCTTTTTTATTCTAAACAATAACAGATTTATTTAGTTACATTCTCTTATAATTTACTTTCAGTCACAGGATCTTTAACTAAATTAGCACCCCATAAACCTGCTAGAGAAGTAATGATCATACCAAGGATCATTGCCACAAATCCCCAAACAGATGCTTTAGCTACTGTGTTTGAGGCATCTTCTGCTGTTTGTCTAGCTTCTTTGATATCTTTATCTAACTCTTTTTTCGCATCTTCAAGACTTGTTTGTGCATTTTCAATTTGTGTTTGTGCTTCTTTAGAAGCGGTTTGTAATTCATTGTAGATATTATCTGTTGCTTGTTTTGCTTCATCTTCAGATAGGTCGGTATTTGCTGCAACAGCATTAGCGATTGCTGGTCGGTCAACTGAATCACCAATTTTTTTCGCTTTTTCTTTTAAAGAGTCGCCTGTATCTTTGAAGATTTTATCTGAGTTATCTGGATTTTTAAGGATTTCTTTTCCAGCATCTGTGATTTCATCCGTTGCTTCTTTCATTTGATCCTTCAAGTAATCAGGTTGTAACTCTTTCACGTCAGTATCAGATAAGACTTTTTTGACTTGCCCTTGAAGTTCACTTGTATCAACTGATTGAACACCTTCTGTCACTTTGTCGAAACCTTTACTGATGGCATCAGACGTACCAGATGCTACAGTTTCTACCGTACTGCCTGTTGCTGAAGCGATATTACCAAACAACGAACCAATCGCTGAGAATGCGCCGATCGCTGTATAAGAAAGAATTGCTAATAAGACTAAAACACTGGTTGCCCAAGTTAAAAATCCATGAACTAAACCAACTCTGCGTGCTGCCACTCCTGCAATAAATCCACTACAAAATAATGAAAGAACAAATGTCACCACTGTCCAAATAATAAGTCCTGTTCCCACACCATCTAACGGATTGTCAGATGTTGGTTTAACCATTCCAAAACCAATTGCTGATCCAATCAAACTTAAAGTAAAGAAAATCGCAAAGAAGGAAACCAATCCTGCAATAATCGCCCCCCAAGAGATATTCACCCCTGCTTCATCTTGCGTTGTTAAGTACGATACAAAACCTTTTTTTCTCGTATTCTTTTCCATAATTTCCATCCTTTCGTTAATTTTTTTATTAATTGGTACACTATCAACTATAAAAGCAGAAAATATTTAGTGCAAATGATACGATTTTATTTCTAATTGAATACTCACTTTTTTGAACAAATCAGATCTAATTAAAAAATACCGCTGCTTATTTATTTGACAAAAAAATACTCAATCCACTAATCAGAAAACTAATTTCGTGTCTTGAGTATTTTTATTTCATTATTCTTGATAGTAAGACTCGTAACCAAAATGTTCATAAGCTAGAGCTGTAGCAATCCGCCCTCTTGGTGTTCGCTTGATAAAGCCTTTTTGGATCAAGTAAGGTTCGTACATATCCTCAACTGTTTCAGTCTCTTCACTGATATTTACAGCTAAGGTACTTAAACCAACGGGACCGCCGCCATACAATTCGATCATTGTTTTTAATAACTTTTGATCGACATAATCCAAGCCTTGGTGATCAACTTGTAATAAAGTTAACGCTTGATCTGCAATCCCACGATCGATCGTACCATTTGACTGAACTTGCGCAAAATCCCGCACTCGTTTTAATAATCGGTTAGCAATTCTAGGTGTTCCGCGAGAACGACGGGCAATTTCAAACGCACCTTCTTCTACGATTTCTGTTTGGAAAATATCTGCTGAGCGCAATACGATTTCTTTTAGATCTTGCGTTTCATAATATTCCATATGAGAAATGATCCCGAAACGATCTCTTAATGGCGCTGATAACATCCCTGCACGGGTCGTAGCACCAATCAAGGTAAACGGCGGTAAGGGAAAATGAACTGGGTGTGCTGTTGTCCCTTGTCCTACCATGATATCTACGTAAAAATCTTCCATAGCAGAATACAACATTTCTTCCACCACACGAGGCAAACGATGGATCTCATCAATAAATAAAACATCGCCTGGTTCAAGTTCATTTAAAATGGCGACTAAATCTCCAGCTCGTTCGATCGCAGGTCCACTGGTCGTGCGGATATTAACATGCATCTCATTGGCAATCACCATGGCCATTGTTGTTTTTCCTAATCCTGGCGGGCCATATAAAAGTGTATGGTCTAACGCTTCTTCCCGATTTCGGGCAGCTTCGATGTAGATTGTAAGCTCTTGTTTGACTTTATCTTGACCGATATATTGTTCGAGAAATTGAGGTCGCAGTGACTTTTCCAGTGATTCTTCGCCTTCACTTGTTTGAGCGGAAAGTAGTCTTTCATCTTCTGTCATAGCCATTCCTCCTTAGCGTTTCATCATAAATTTCAATGCATTGCGTAAATACTCGTCTGTTGGTTGGACGCCTAAATCTTCCAGTTTCGGTGTGATCCGCTTGATTTCTTTTTCGCTGTAACCTAATGCACTCAACGCTTCTAACGCTTCTGTTAGTGATTGATTTGTTGATGATGCATTCGGTGCTTTAGCCATAGCTTCAACGGCCGCATCTGACGTTTCTAACTCGCCTAATTTACCTTTTAGATCTAGGATCATTTGCTGCGCTGTTTTCTTACCTACACCAGGGAACTTGGTTAAATAAGCCGCATCTTCACTCTCGATCGCATTGATCAAACCGCCGTGATCGTCTGAAGCCATGATCGCAAGGCCACTCTTTGGACCGATACCTGAAACGCTGATCAGTTTTAAAAATAATTGCTTTTCATCTAAGTCACCAAATCCATATAATACATGTGCATCTTCACGAATGACTTGGTGAACATAGATTTTGATTTGTTGATCGGTTTTTCCAGAATAACGATAGGGATTGCCTACAGAAATCTGAAACCCGATGCCATTTGTTTCTACTACAATATAATAAGGACTGATAAACGTGACTTTACCAATGATATACTCGTACATAATTTCACCTTTCTAAATGAGGTTGGTTCAAAAGCGTTTAGCTCCGAGAAATAAGAAGGAGGTGCTTTTAGACCACCGTTTCCTGCGTTTAACACGCACATACGTTTCTATTTTAGCACAAATTCAAGAAAATCAGTAGCTTGATAAAAAGAAAGCCAATACGAATTAGGATTACATTCGCATTGGCTTATTTTTTTATTCAGAAATGTATGTCCATTTATAGTCATATCGTGCGCCTGCTCCGTGAGCCACTACACCTTTAACTTTTGAACTACGCATGTGGGCTTCTGCTTTTTGATAGACTGGGGCAACACCCATATCGTCCATCAATAGTTTTTCAGCATCTACCATATCTGTCCAGCGTTTTTCTGGATCAGAAGCATCTTTACTACCTGAATCTTTTACTAGTTGGTCATATTTTTCATTCGAATAACGACCTCTGTTGTAAGAGCCACCAGTTAGGAATAAATCAGTGAAACTGCTTGGGTCAGCATAATCTGCGCCCCAACCGCCCATGATCACTTCGAAATCACCATTTTTACCACGATCTAGACGAACGGTAAACGGTACATTTGTCACTGTCACATTCACACCATCAAGGGTTTCTTTCACTGCTCCTTGGATATATTCTAGTACTTTTTTGGTAGAATCAGTATCATCACCCACAATATCCAGTTTGAATGAATCGACTCCTAATTCTTGTTTTGCTTTTTTCCAGTATTCTTTCGCTTTTTTAGTATCATGGGTCAATACGTTTTTATTTTCATCAGCAAAGTCTTTGTTGCCTTCTAGTGAAAATGACATGCCCGCTGGCACGAGACCAGTAGAAGCAACCGAGCCGTCTCCTAAGATTCGGTCAACTAACGCATCGCGATCGATCGAATAAGAAATTGCTTTACGTAGATTGGCATTGTGATACGGTGATTTTTCATCTCTTTGATTGAATTCAAGATATGACGTTCGAGCATCTTTCTCGATTACAAGCTCTGGATCATCAGCCATTTGTTTTGCTAATTCTCCACTCAAGATCACATCGTCTGCTTGTCCATCTTGGAAAAGATTCAATGATGTCGGTGCTTCTTTGACTACTTTTACTTCGATTTTATCTAGTTGAACGGCATCTTTATCCCAATATTGATCATTTTTTGTGTAAGACCATTCGGTATCTGTTCCAGGTCCGTCAAAATCAGTCAATGTAAAGGGTCCGTTATAAACTGATGCATCACTCGTTGTTGCATAATCTTTGCCTTTTTCTTCAATTATTTTTTTATTTTGCGGGAAAAATGATGGGAAAGCCAACAAGTAATCAAAGTATGGTGTTTCTTGTTCTAAGGTTACTTCTAATTCATGATCACCAATTGCTTTGATCCCTAATTCATCCAATCCTTTTTTCCCAGCAGAAACATCTGCACCGTTTTTAACTAATTCAAACATGTACGCATACTCTGCTGCTGTTTTAGGATCTGCTGTCCGTTGCCATCCATAAACATAATCTGAAGCTACTACAGGATCACCATTTGACCATTTAGCTTCTTCTCTAAGTTTAAATGTGTACGTCAACCCATCATCGCTTTTCTTTGCCAACTCTACTGCACCAGCTGGCTGTGGTTTGCTCTTATCATCTAAACGATATAGCCCTTCATAGACATTGTTCAATGCTGAAAAGCTGATCGTATTTGTTGCTACTGATAAATCTGCACTTGGCATTTCTTGTTGTACGACTAGTTTAAAAAGCTGTTCCCCACTCGCTTTTTTACTATCCGTACTGCTATCTGTAGAACCAGTCTTGCCACCACCGCAGGCTGCTAATACTAGAGTAGATAGCATCATAACACTGATTAATTTCGTTATGTTCGTTTTTTTCATTTTATTCTCCTCAATAAATAATTATTTTCTTTTCTAATTTTAATTTTCTGAATATTTTTATAATACTAGAAATCTTAGCAAATAGCAATCTTTTTTATGACATAGAAAAACAACATTCGTTATTCATTTTTAACGACTAAAAAAAGCCCACCTTAGTAGACTTTTCATACTTTGGCGGACCTTTTAGCTATTTAAATAAGGTTTTATATTCTCCATATCCTTCTTTTTCCAGCTCATTCACTGGAATAAAACGTAATGCTGCTGCATTAATACAATAACGTAACCCACCTTGATCTTGCGGTCCATCTGTAAAAACATGTCCTAAATGAGAATCAGCATCTTTACTGCGTACTTCAACACGACGCATTCCTAAAGAAAAATCTGAATTTTCTTTGACGCCTTGTTTTTCAATTGGTTTAGTAAAAGCCGGCCAGCCACAGCCTGCATCGTATTTGTCTGTTGAACTAAAGAGCGGTTCACCACTAACGATATCTACATAAATACCTTCTTGGTAAAAATCGTCATATTTTCCAGTAAAAGGTCTTTCAGTCGCATTTTCTTGTGTTACAGCATATTCGATATCAGATAGCTTTTCTTTCAACTCTTCTTTTGTTGGTTTTTCCATGACAAATCACACCCTCGCATTTTAGTTAGTCTTATCATAGCATCATTGCGAAAAAAACACTCATTTTCTGTTTAGAAAATGAGTGTTCACGTCTATTATTAGTTCCAAGGAATATCTAAGTCGATATTTTGGGCTAGATCGATACTTTCTTGTCGTTTGGCTTGTCTAACTTGTTTTCTCGCTTCATAGCCTTCACAGATAAAGCGTTCTTCTTTTGTCTCAGGCTCGATGTTTTTTGGCAGACTCGCTCCTTTAGGTACGACAAAGGTCATGAAACAAGTGCCAGCTAGATAACGTTCGCCTGTAAATAAGTCTTCACCGATTACTTTGGCGAATATTTCCATTGAGCGTGTGCCCACTCCTGATACATAGGCATCGATACAAACTGAATGATCTGCTTTTAAAGGCGCTAGAAAATCTAAATGATCGACAGAAGCTGTGACGATCGCCGCTCTTGAAACGCGAACAGCTGAAATACCCGCCGTTTCATCCAACCATGCCATTAACTGTCCGCCAAATAAGGTCTTATGAAAATTCAGATGAGGATACGTGATCATATGTGTTTGAATGGCTCTTGTTTGTGAACATTTCATTCGTTGTTTCCTTCTTTCATCGTTCAGTTACTACTCAAAAGATGGCAGCATTCGGTACAGTGTCGCAATAGGCAATCCCATAATCGAATAATAATCACCTTGAATACTTTTTACGAGCAAAGCGCCCTGACCTTGAATGCCGTATGCTCCAGCTTTATCTTCGTACTCTTTTGTATCTAAGTAGCGATTGATTTCTTCATTTGTTAAATCGTAAAATTCTACTGTCGCCGGAACTGTGGCCGAAGATTCTTGATCATCTTTCATTAAGACTACACTAGTATAGACTTTATGTGTTCTGCCGCTCAGTTTTTGCAACATCCGAAAAGCATCATCTCTGGAAGTGGGTTTCCCTAAAATTTCATTATCAATTGTTACGATCGTATCAGAACCGATCACTAAATCATTTGGATATTGTTTTGCAATATGTGCTGCTTTTTGTGCGGCCATCGTCAAGACATAGTCCATCGGGGTAAAATACCCTTTGACTTCTTCATTGATATCAGCTGGCACAACTTTAAAATCAGCAATGATTCTACTCAACAACTCACGTCTGCGAGGGGATTGAGAGGCTAGGATAACTGCCATTAGGATAAAACCTTCTTCCCTTAAATTTTTTAATGCGGATCTTGGATTCGTTTAAACATTTTTTCCATATCTGCATTTGTAAAATGGATCAAAACAGGTCGACCGTGCGGGCAATTAAAGGGATTCTCACAGGTCTCAAGATCTTTCAATAACACGCGAGCCTGTTGTTCGTTTAAATAGTGATTGGCTTTGATCGAACGTTTACAACTCATCATGATCGCTGTGGCTTCACGGAATTTTTTCACGCTGACAGAACCTGTCGTCAAAAGCATATCGATCATTTCACGAATGATCGTCTCTTCTTCACCTGCTGGATACCAAGTTGGGTGCGCTCGAACAATGAAACTATTTTGACCAAAGTCTTCTAAATGAATGCCAACTTCGGCTAAGGTTTCTTTTTGTTCTTTGATTTTTAGCGCATCACTATTTGGATAATCAATCACGATCGGTACTAATAACTCTTGTAGATCATTGGTTACTTCACCGATTTTTTCTCTAAAATATTCATATTTGATTCGTTCTTGTGCCGCATGTTGATCGATGATATACAATCCGTCTTTACTTTGAGCAAATAGATAAGTACCATGCATCTGACCAAAATATTCTAATTCTGGAAAACGTTCTTTGGGACGTTCGTCAGATAACTTATTCAAGACCTTATTTAGGTCATTTTTAGCTCCAGTCGCTGAAAAATCAAATTCTGGATGATGGCTTAATTCTTCTTCATAGACCTGTTCATCAACTGTCGTCTCTTCTTTAGGCTGAAGAATTTCTTCTGATTCTGCGGGCGCGACTGTTTGATTATTATCAGGCGCTTGTTGCTCTTTTGTTTCAGTAGGTGAACTAAATGCATAAGCCATCAACGCTTCTTTTTCAAGTTCCTCTTGGGTCAGTGACTTCGTTTCTTTTGACTCGTTGTTAACAGGAGCTTGCGTTTGAAAGCTTGTTGTTGTTTCTTTTACAAAGAAGTTTCCACTAGTGGGATCATATCCTAAACTGCTAGGTTTTCGGATTGGTTGAGCCGTTTCTTGTGGTTCTGTTAATGGTATTTCCATTTGTTCGACTTTTGGTTGAAGTTCAACTTTCTTTTTAAACTGAAGATTGTCTGCGGCATTAGGAATCAATTGCTCATGGCTCAAGACTTCCCGAATCGCTTCGCTTATCAACACCATTAATTCTTTTTCTTTACTCAAACGAACTTCTTGTTTCGTTGGATGAACATTGACATCAACTAATAATGGGTCCATCTCGATTTCTAATACTGCAAGTGGAAAACGACCGACCATCAGCTTAGAGCCGTAGCCATCAACAACTGCCTTATTCAACGCAAAATTTTTGATGTAACGCCCATTGATGATCGTAGATAAATAATTCCGACTAGCTCTGGTCACTTCTGGTAATGAAACATAACCTGACAATTTAAAGTCCAAATCTTCGGCTTCTATCTTCAGCATTTTTTTGGCCGTCCCAATACCATAAATACCAGCAATCGTTTGTTTCAAATCGCCATTTCCAGCAGTGTTCATCATTTTGTTACCGTCATGAACCAAGCGAAAAGCAATATTGGGATGACTTAGCGCCAAACGATTGACGATATCACCGACATTGGCTAATTCGGTTTGGATCGTTTTGACATATTTTAGTCGAGCGGGTGTATTAAAAAACAGATTGGAAACAGTGATTTTGGTTCCTTTTCTTAACGCTGCTGGACGATGTTCTTCAATCGTTCCGCCTTTCATTTGAACCAGACTGCCTTCACCTTCATCAGAAACAGCAGTTTCAACGACTATTTCTGAAACAGATGCAATACTGGGCAAGGCTTCTCCACGAAACCCTAAACTGCGTATCCGAAACAAATCATCTCTTGTATGAATTTTACTTGTTGCGTGACGTTTAAAAGCATTGAGAATATCCTCTTTGGCGATTCCTTCACCATTATCAATCACTTGGATCGTTTTTAAACCAGCTTCTTCAATAAAAATATCGATTTGCGTGCTGCCTGCATCGATCGCATTTTCCACAAGTTCTTTAACAACTGATGCAGGACGTTCTACTACTTCACCAGCAGCAATCTGATTGGCAAGTTGTTCTGATAATTCTTGTATTTTTCCCATCTAGATGATCCTTTCCTTGCTCAGCTTTTTTTATTTAAATTCTTTTTTGCAGTTCGTGTAATTTATTTAAGGCATCCATTGGCGTCATTTCTAATAAATTAATTTTCTTCAAGGTATCGATCACGCCAAGCTCATCCGTCGACACTTCTTTAAATAGTGATAATTGTTCCGTATCTTCTTTAATTTCATCTTTGTATTCAACGGCTTTAAGCGGTTGTTCATCTGACTCTAAGGCCGTAAGAATTGTAGCTGCGCGTTCTAATAATGCACTTGGTAACCCAGCGATTTTAGCAACATGAATACCGTAACTTTTATCTGCTGGTCCATCCATCATTTTATGCAGGAAGACGACTTCGCCATTTTTCTCTACTGCACCGACGTGAATATTTTTCAAACCAGTCAAGTTTTCATCTAAAACGGTCAATTCATGGTAATGGGTTGAGAACAATGTTTTCGCTTTGACTTCTCGATGGATATATTCAATGATCGCTTGTGCTAATGCCATTCCATCATAGGTTGCAGTTCCTCGGCCAAGTTCATCGAATAAAATCAAACTATTCGGCGTAGCATGACGCAATGCTTGATTGGCTTCCATCATTTCCACCATGAAAGTACTTTGCCCTGCAATCAAATCATCTGATGCACCGATTCTAGTGAAAATTTGGTCAAAAATCGGTAGTTCCGCAGATTCAGCTGGAACAAAACAACCGATTTGAGCCATCACGACTGTTAGAGCTAATTGACGCATGTAGGTACTTTTACCGGACATATTCGGTCCTGTGATCAATAGAATAATATTTTCTTTACTCATATGCACACTGTTTGGAATATATTCTTGATGACCTAAAACTTTTTCCACAACTGGGTGACGGCCTTCAACAATATGCAATTCTTTGCTGTTGCTTTTCAGCGTTGGACGAACGTATTGATATCTTTCACTGACTGTAGCGAAAGCTTGTAAGACATCGACTGCGCTGATTGTTTTCGCTAGTTTTTGTAGACGCTCGATGTTTGCTTTAACTTGTTCTCGAACTTCCAAGAATAATTGATATTCTAAATCTACTGATTTTTCTTCTGCTTCTAAAATTAAGGTTTCCATTTCTTTTAGTTCTGGGGTGATAAAACGTTCCGCATTTGCTAGGGTTTGTTTGCGTTCGTATTTGCCTTCTTCTAGGTTGGCTAAGTTGGATTTTGTCACTTCAATATAGTAACCAAATACTCGATTAAATCCAACTTTTAAGGTCTTGATGCCTGTTTCTTGGCGTTCTTTGGCTTCTAGTTCAGCTAACCATTGCTTGCCATGACGCATCGCATCGCGGTATTCATCTAGTTTTTCGTTGTAATTGTCTTTGATGATATTTCCTTCTGTGATTGCAAGCGGCGCTTCTTCGTTGATGGCCGTATTAATTAGTTCAACAATATCTTCAGCTGGATTTAAATCTAATAATAAGTCGTTCCACTCACCTTGGTTAATGCCAACGATCAATTCGCGAACCAACGGCACTTGTTCTAATGAAGTCTTCAGTTGAATCAAGTCACGTCCGTTCACATTTCCAAACGCTACACGACCAGCTAGACGCTCTAAATCATAGACTTTTGTCAATGTAGATTGTAAGTCGACACGTTCAAAGTACGCATTCAATAACGATTGAACCATTTCTTGACGGGTTTGGATTTGTTTTTCTTGGATCAAGGGACGATCTAACCATTGTTTTAGTAAACGGCCGCCCATTGCGGTTTTTGTTTCATCTAGTAACCATAATAAGGTGCCTTTTTTCAGTCCAGTTCGAATCGATTGTGTCAGTTCTAAGTTGAATTTAGAATAGTGATCCATTTTTAAGAAATGATCGGGTTGATATTCTACTGCTTTTTGAATATGAGATAAGCCACGCTTTTGTGTCACACTTAAATAGGTTAAAAGCTTGCCTGTAACTTCGACTTCTAGCGGATGTGTGAGTTCACTTGTTAAAAAGCTAAATTCGGCATTTTCTTCTGCTTGGTTTTGTTCAGAAAAAATAATGTTTAAACGATCTTTTAAGGTTTGTTGCAGTGTTTCTGATAATTCGCTACCTAATACGATTTCTTTCGTCTGTAAAGCTGATGCTTCATTGATCACCGCATCTTCATCGTTTAAAACGGCGGTTTTCAGTTCTCCTGTACTTAAATCGACATAGGCTACACCAAAAGCACCATTGTCTTCAACAATAGCCGTTAAATAGTTATTGTCTTTAGCGTCCAAGCCTTTACTGGTCATAACAGTTCCTGGCGTAATCAGCTGAACAACTTCTCGCTTAACCATGCCTTTGGTCGTTTTAGGATCTTCTACTTGTTCACAAATCGCGACTTTGTAGCCTTTTTCGATCAATGTATCGATATAGCCTTGGGCCGCGTGATGAGGAATTCCGCACATCGGAATCGGGTCATCTGCATTGCGGTTACGGCTAGTTAACGTTAATTCCAGTACCTGTGACGCATTGATGGCATCTTCATAAAACATTTCATAAAAGTCACCTAGTCTATAAAATAGAAAAGCATCTTGGTATTGGTCTTTGATTGCTAAGTATTGTTCCATCATGGGTGTGTGTTTTGTTTTTTGCGGCATTGTTACCCTTCCTTCTCTAGTTCTTCATTGATTCTATATTGGATCATATCTGTGACGTGCTGCAAGAGGTCATTGGCTTCCATCAATTGTTCTCTATATGCTACCACTAAGGGATGTTCATCGAATTCTTTAGTTAGTTCGTCCGCACGCTTGATTGCGGCTTTTTCTGCTTCCGGTTTATCATAATGAGCAAATTGGACCGCATCTTTTTGAGCTGCTTTGATTTGTTCGACTAAATCGGTGAGTTTCTCGTTATTTTGAACTTTTTCTTCTAGTTCTTTATAACGCTGAATCAATTCGTCCTCGCCAAGCAGGGTCAATAATTTCGTTAATTCTTCGTTGATTTTTTTATCTGTAATGGATGGCTCCATGATTTCACACCTTTATTCTGGGTAAGATTTTGTTGTAAAACAGGTCTACTTATTTTAACATAATTCCAGCAGAATCAACAGTTTGTGGAAAAAAACAGGAGCGAATATTTTTTAGTTTATTGTGCAATATTAGAAACAGTAGTCAAAAAAACAGAGTAACCTTTTGTTTTGGTTACTCTGTTTTAGCATGTTTATATCCATTTATTTTTTCTTTAATTCCGCCACTTGTTCTTCTAACGCTTTGATTTTTTGTTGTCTTTTTCTATATAAAATAACTAAAAGAATCAATAACAAGAGAACTAAGAAGAGGATTATATAAAGCAGATAGTTATTTTTATCATGATGGATATACGCTTGATCGTTTAATTTGTTTGCTTCTTTTGCTTTGATTTCAAATTCTTCTTCAAAATCCCACGTTTTTCCTTTTGATTCTGCGTGGACAGCTAAAAGATATTTACCTGGTTTAAATTCTGTTTCTTGTAGGCTTACTGGATAGTTAAAGACAGAATTTGGTGCCATTTGCAGTTCACTTTTTTTAGTTTCGTACAGAACGTTATCGGTATTTTTCTTTCTGATTTTAACATTTACGTTTAATTTGTTTAGGTACGCGGCTTTAGGATTTGTTAAATGGGCAAAGACTGTATTTCGATTGTTGACTTGTCCTAAGCTTACTTTAGATAATTGTAAATCTGGTGAGACTTCCTTTTCTCCACGTAAAACAAGAGCAATCACATACCCAAATTGATTTTTAATTGCAACATCCGCTGTAGATTCTGTTGATTTTGCATCTTTATTTTCACTTGTAAAAATAATACCACCTGATAGAATGCCCGAAAAATCTTTTTTAGGCATTGCAATCGCATATTCAACTTCTTTCGATTCATGAGGTGCTAACGTAATTTTGGGTGTGTTGGTTTTAACGAGTTTGCTTATATCATATGGTAAATCAATCGATTCGTTTTTGTCACTGTTGATATATTCAACTATCCCATTAGTATTGGTCGTAGCTGTTTTGACTTTGGTATCAATGGTCTGTTCTTGATCGGATTTATTCGTTACTTTAACTGCGATCGTTTGATTTTCTTCTGGGGTAAGTCTTAGATCAAAATATGTTTTGGTTGTGTCGACTTGTTTGGTTGAAGGAATCGCTTTTACTTCATAATCTGCATCTTGAGCCCAAACATTCAGTGTTCCTACCAGACATCCGAATAAAACACCAATCAGCGGTACTAAAACTTTAAGCGTACGTTTTACCATGTGAATTCCTCCATTTTTTATGTATGTATGTTGATGGAGCGAAACAAAATTATTTTTTAGTTCCGCTCCACTCCCTTATTTATACTAGATATTTGCTGGTTGGTCCAACAATGTCCATGTCAATGTTGTTTCGTATTGTTTTGCTACTTTAACTGTTTCACCTGGTACTGATAGAACAGCAGCGTCTTTACCAAAACTTTCAATCGTTACACCGTTACCAAGGCCTGCTTCAGCGTCTAAAATCGTTGCGCTTGAACCGTCTGTGTTTAGAACAACTTCTGTTTTTGCAGTTGCTGAACCTGTTGATTTTTCTGAAATAGTTGGTGTTTTCAATGTGATTTGGGCACTTGTCAATTCCTTTTTATCTGCTTTAAATTGTCCGTTTTGAGCAACTTGGACAGTCCATCCAGCTTCTGTTCCGCGGATATCTTGAACCGTTGTCGCTGTTTCGGTTTTACTTTTGTATACTTCATCATTAGCAGAAATAGGATTAGAACCGAAATCAAAATCAGCTACATTTAACAATGTCAACGCACCTTCTGTAGGAGCTGTAAACCCTATATCACTTTTAGACGCTTGATCCGCAACTTCCTCGGCATTTACGACCATACTTGTGCTGAAAATCATTGATACTGATGCTAATACTACTAAAATTTTGCTTGTTTTCATTTAAATTCTCTCCTCATTATTTAAAATTTTATATGATATCATTCCAGTTATAGATAACAGGATGGATATTCCACTTATTAGTAAAACCTTGTTAGGTGAATCCTCACCCGTTTTGGGAAAACTATGCGTTTTCTGTGCTTCTTTTTCCTTTTCTTCATAAAAGCCGACTGTTACTTGGCTATTTTCTGCAGCGTGACTTTCATTCATTCCAATCAAATAGATAAAATAACCACAGATTAGTAACCATTGAAGCCATTTTACTTTTTTATTTTTCACAGCTAGGCACCTTTCAATCATTTGCTACAACATCGTATAATTCCCAGCTGATTTCACCAGAGTACTGCTCAGCTAACGCATCACCTGATTTCACAGCGACTTTCAGTCCATCATCAGATGTTGCCCAATCATGAGTTATATTGTAATCGTCATGATTCGTTGTGACTGCTGATGTAATAACCGCTGATGAATTGGTGTGGATTGGAACGGATTGTCCATCCTTTACATAAAATAGTGCATCTGATAGTACATGCTCGGTTTTGTTTCCTGTCAAAGGCTTACTCAATGTTGCTCTCAACTGCCAATTAGACCCTAGCGTGCGTGTATCTTTCACGACAATGTCTCGATCTTTTGCTTCGATCTTATATTCTTCATCCTTACTAGATAATGCATGCGTTCCAAAACTAATTTTTGTTGGTACATCTGAAAAACTTAAATGTCCTTGGTACTTATAGATCACTGTTTGTGCTTCGTTTGAAAAAGTCCCGGTCGCATTGGTCGGTACGGCTGTTAGTGTATAGCCTGGAATCTCTTTGGCCTCAGTTTGATACGGCTGGCTGACTTTTCCGTCTAAAATTTCCGTTGGTGCAATTTCTTGCCCATCCTCGTTTAGATAGTTTACAACAACCGATTTCCCTTGAACAAAATCAGCTTTAAGTTCAGCTTCATTGCTGGCTTTTGACTCCTCATTTACAGTCGTAACGGCTGTGTTAGGAATTGTGATTTGATTGATTTGGGGATCAGCTAATTCTTCTTGACTAAGTTTTAGACTGCCATTCAGTTCAATCGTGTAGGTCTTTCCATAAAACGATTCATCGGCTAAACTTTCTGGCTTTGCCTCGACCAATAATTCGTTCTCTGCATTTTTATTGAGAGTAAAATAATCAGCAGCGCTCCCTCCAGTTTCATCCTTGATCACGACATCTTCTGTAGCAATCGCTAAGGAATCTGCCAATGGATCTGTGATTTTTACTGTTTGGATCGGAAATCGTGAAGAGTAGGATGGAATTTTTTGGGTGATTGTATATAATCGTCTATTCTCATTTCCAGTGTAAGTAAACTGTTCTCCAACTTTGATCGGCGCTTCTAGTTCTTCTCCACCAATAATATCTCCTAGCCCAGGGAAGTCGTCATAATCAAACATAGCTGTGCTTTCCTCGGGACTGATCGGCATATTCGTATGAATATCATAACCAGAATATACACTTCCCAACACTCGACCTTGTGTATCATCAAGTGTTACAGATGTTCTTGGTGCCAAAACACTTCCTATAAATAATGACGCATTACTTCTAAATTGGATCTCTTGATCTTCATCATTAAAATTATGAACTAGATGCGTCGCTATCTTATAGGTTTTATCTTTTAACTCGTCAGAGATTGTATGACTATCAGATTTTATTAAAGGCACTGCTTTATCCGCATATTTCCCTTCAAAAAAGACGCCGTTGTTTCCTTCGAATTTGTATTCTTCATCTCCTGGTAAGCTAGGATAAGCTGCCGCATGGAAGAATGTGCTACCGCTAAAATTAAACGTTGGAAAGTGTTTATAGTTAATAAACAAGTATGGCGGCAACATAGTATCCGGATCATAATTTGTATAATTGATCGAGATGTCCTGAGCATTTTTGAAATGATCGATTTGGCCATCGACATTGACGATTGCAACAGCTTGTTCAGTCGTGCCTTTTTTCAGCGCAATATTGATCTGAATCGAGGATTGTCCGCCCCAGTCATTTGGGTTTACTACTTTTTTCTCTGTATTTACTTCTGCTGATTGAACAGCTGAATTATGAACGACTGACTGATCGGTGTCGGTCAATGATGCATAATAATCACTGACGTTTTGAATGTTTCCAGTCACTTGAGAAAAATTTGAAATACCATTATCAGCAAATGAAGGAAATGATTCGAGCGAGCCATTGTATAATCGTTTAGAGAATTTTTCTCGTAAATCAGGATAATACTGCAAGGCATCATTCATTTCTTTATCGGTCGGTAAATTTCCTAAATAGTAGTGCAAATCTTCATTATTCACATACTTGAAACTTGTCGCATTCGCATACAAACGAATGATGTCACTACCGGTGATCGTTTCAGAAACAACTGCTGGATCAATCTGGTCCAGATCCCACTGGCGAGTCGTATTTTGATAATTTTGAAAACCACCTTTGGACAAACCCGATGAACCATTAGACGTTATATTTTTTGCTAAAAATTGACCAACAAGCTGTTTATCCTGCAATTGATCGGTATTAAGATACAGCGTACCGCCAGCTGTTAAATTCGTTTTTGTAGAAACTCCAAGTGGATAATCTCTAGGTGGTAAAACCGATTCAGCAAAAACCGTGTCTGACGAATCAATAATATGTAAAAGACAGAAAAACAAAACGAGTAAACTAAAAATATTTTTTTTCATCGATTTCTCCTATCTGCTTACGTCCTTAGGTAAAGCTAATACAAGCAACTTTTCTTACTAATGAAATAATACAATTTTTTTCAGAAAAAATTTACATAATTATGAAACAATCTGTTTCAAAAATAAAAAAACAACAGTTCTTTATCCTGAAAACCCACCTACAGCAAGCAAAACAAGGCTATAACAAAACAGTTAAATGTTTTGCTACAGCCTTGATAATGATAGAAAAAAGATATAAAAACGATATGAAAAATTTATATATTCTTTTTTGTAAATTATAATTTCGATAATCTAAAAAACTTTTTCATAAAAAATTCGATTGATGGCATCGATCATTTTTCCCCATTGTTCTGGGTTCAACTGTTCATCAAAGTAGAAATGTTCCGTTGGTGGATTGACCGCTTCATAAGAGTCTGAAATAACCAAGTCAGCAGCCAATACATCGTTAGTAAAAACGATTCGATCTTGATTATAGACATCTAATATAACCTTTTTAATTCCATCTGCCAAAATTAAATTATTATTAAAAATAACACAAATCGACATACTACCTGCTCTTTTACTTAAATAAATACCAGAATAAATCGTCAATGTCAGAATCGACATAACACCTTTCGAGGAATTCTTGTTTATTTTAGAATAAAATTCCTGCTGCTCAATGATTTTTGTAATCTTTTGAAAAACCACCACATTTGCTTCATCATAGTCGATCATTGAATGAAAAGATAGCCCATTTTTGTAATAACCTGACGTATCAATATTGATATGTTTGATCGAAATCAGTAAAATAATCAGATAAAAATAAAAATTTATATAGCCCTCTTCCGTATAATCTAGCTTAAATTCCTTTTGAATTTCTGTCATCAATTTGGTGGTATATTCAGCTATTTCTAGTGAAGACTGTTGATAATCTTGAACGATTTTCTTTTTCGTTTCTAGCGAATCTAAATTGTAAACCAGCCCTCTAGTTGCATACAACAATAAAGCCCGTTCTTTATGATATAGCTCATCCGTCAGTCGATGTTTTAACACTGACAGAAATTCTGTATCATTCGTATCAAAATAGGCAATATCTGCCATAAATTCCGGCGACATTTCAATATTTTTTTTCTGCCAAAGGACTCTTTTTAAGGTAATCAATTGGATAAATCGCAGCTTCGCTCGTTGAGACTCTGACAAAGAAGTGGCATGATCAAAATAGGCTTCAGTTTCTTTGACTTCCGTCCAATCTTTCGGATAATTGGTGTAGAAAAAGGGCGTGTATTCTGTCGACTTAAAAACAGACCAATAGGCATAAAAAGTAAATAAGCGAATACCGAGTTCATTCCCTGTTAAGCCGCTGGAATGCTGATCAAAAGTAATCTTTCCGCCAAAGGGAATCAGCATTTTTTTTAATAACCGCAGTTGTTTATAAATGGATGAACTGCTCATATGTAGATCAAGTGCCATTGCTTCAATCGACACATATTGTTTTTTCAATAGCGCATCTAAAATGAAAAAAATACCGCTTTGCTCAACGTAAAATAAATGAATATAATCGATCAGATAACCAATACTATAGGTTTCAGCGGTTCTGACTTGATATGTACCTGTTCGGCTGCTTTGATTTAGATGAACTTTCCCATCAAATGTCTGTTCCACCTCTTGTGACAAATCATTGATGTACCTGCTCAGGGTACTCTTGGTGAGCTCATGCTTTTGCATTAAATCATTGAAACTCATGCCATGTTTTGAGAAAACGATTGATTTAAATAATTCAAACTTCAGCCGTTCTTTTTTTCCCATGAAAGAATTTTGCATAGATGCCTCCAATCTACTATTTTACCTACTGTCCTAAGCTTCATTCTTATTATAGAACACTTTAGATATCTATCCTTGATAAACGCTCATGCAACTTTTCTACACTAAAAATAAAAAAGGAGAACAAAAGAAACTCCTATTATATCTTGGAGTGGCTTTTGTTTCTCTTCTATCTAAATACATAACTCGTTTATTCTTGGAATGGACGATCTTCACTGATCTGGATCGGTTCGATTTTTTTTGCTTGTCCTGTCTGATCATCAATATCAATCACACAAGCTGATAATATGCTCCGACCTTCGTCAACGACTTCAAAACGTTTTGGTAATGCTGTCCTGAATTTCTCAATGATTGGTCCACGCTTCATACCTAAGATACCATCATAAGGACCTGTCATGCCGACATCACTAAGAAAAGCTGTGCCAGCTGGTAAAATCCGAGCATCATTAGTCTGCACATGCGTGTGTGTGCCCACAACTGCGCTAACGTGTCCATCTAAAAACCAACCCATTGCTTGCTTCTCACTAGTTGTTTCGCCATGAAAGTCGACAAAAATCAACGGAGTCCGTTTGCGTGCTTCTGTGATTAATTCTTCTGCTTTGCGAAATGGATCATCAATATCTGCCATAAAAACACGTGCTTGCATGTTGATAACTGCTAACTCAAGTTGGTTAACTTTGACAAAAACCATCCCTTGCCCTGGTGTGCCTTCTGGAAAGTTAGCTGGGCGGAGCATTTTTTTAGCATCGTCGATAAATTCGAAGATCTCTTTATTATCCCACGTATGATTGCCTAATGTGACAACATCTACACCGTCTTGTAAGAACTTCTTATATATCTTACCCGTGATCCCGCGACCTGCTGCAGCATTTTCGCCATTAAGAATCGTGACTTGAGGACGATATTTTTTCTTTAGTTTTGGTAAATAGGTGGTTATCGTATCGCGACCTAGTGATCCAACTACGTCTCCTATAAATAATATACGCAAAAAACTTCCTCTTCTCTTTTGATTTCTGTTTTTATTATAGAGGTTTTTCGTGTGGAAGGGAAGGGTTGGTCATTTATTGCGTTATAATGACTTTTGCATATGTATATTCACTTTTTCTTTTCTTAGAATTTTTATGGTATTTCTACTATTATAAGGGTTGATTTTACGCACACTAAAAAAGGTTACATTCGAAAATATAACCTTTCCTATAGTGTGCTCTATAATTTAAACCCTTTTCTATTTCTCCTAATAACTCCTTGATACCAATAAAAGCTGTCCTTCTTATATCGAATCAACTCTTTGATTTCTGTATCCGTTCGATCTACGTAAACAAAGCCATACCGTTTTCTAAACCCACTGGTTGTACTAATCAAATCAATAAACGACCATGGACAAAAACCAAAGACATCCACACCGTCTTGAACAATCGCTAAACGAACCTGTTCCAGATGTTTTTTCAAATAATCGATGCGGTAGTCATCATGAATTTGTTTGTCCTCAGTCAATATATCGATCGCACCCAAACCATTTTCAGTGATGATTAGAGGGATTTCATAACGTTGATAAATTCGATTCAGCGTGATCCGCAACCCTTTCGGATCAATTTCCCAATCCCAGTCGTTTCTCTCTAAATATGGATTGCTGCAGCCTTTATAGATTCCTTCGATGACTTCTTTTTCAGTTGAACCGACTTCACCTGATTTATTGATTACTAATTCTTTGCCACGATCGTGTGCTGTTACATGTTCGACCGTTTTACTATCGTAATAATTAAGTCCAAGAAAATCACAGCGTCCTTCTTTGATTAGCTCCATATCACCTGCTTCAATCGTTGGCAGGCAGTCATGCTCTCTCATATAGGCTTGCATCGCCGGTAAGTAGTTTCCCTTACAATACAATTCTAAAAAGAATGTATTCCGCAGTTCTTCCGCTTTTTCAGCTGCCAAGATATCTTTTGGATCACAGGTTTTCGGATACACGGGTGAGATCCCGATCGCTGGACCAATTTTTGCATCTGGTAAAAGCTGATGACATAATTTTACTGCACTAGCATGTGCTAAAGTCATGATATGGTTCATTTCATACTTTTGCTTTAATAATGATTGCTCATTCTCTTCAGTAAACGAAATCAGGTACGGTAATAAAAACATATTGCTTTGTTCATTGATCGTCAGCCAATACTTCACTCGATCACCAAACTGTTCAAATAATATGCGACAATACTCAATAAAATCAGGAATGATTTTTCTTGAACTAAAGCCGCCATATTCTTTTTGTAAAACGACTGGTAAATCAAAATGATAGATCGTTACAATAGGTTCTATCTTATTTTTAAGCAATTCGTCGATCAGCTGAGTATAAAAATCAATTCCCGCCTGATTGACTTCCCCTCTACCGTGAGGTAAAATCCGCGTCCAAGCAATACTAAAACGATAGGCCGTCAAGCCTAATTCTTTCATCAAGCGAATATCTTCTTCAAACCGATGGTAATGATCGCTAGCAATACTTGTATCTGCATATTCAGGAGCGATACTTTGATCTACAACAGACAATGTTTTCCCGTCTTCTAAATAAGCCCCTTCCACTTGATAAGCCGCAGTCGCCGCTCCCCATAAAAATTCTTTTGGAAAAGAAGACATTTGATCATCCCCCGATTTTACTGATTTTGTAATACAATTTAAATAAGTGTTTGGCAATATTATGTTCACTTAAAATCGTCATCAACGTATCCTGCGCATGAGTGAATAATAAATTGATTTCAACTGGATTTTCCATGCTGTACTGAACGACTTTTGTTTGAGCATTATGTGCTAGGTTTAATTCTTTTTTAGCTTCTTTTAACCGCTCTTCTCCTTCGACAAAATAATCTTCATCCATTTTTTCTAGTGCTTCTTTGATCAAATTACGACCATTGCCGGCATGTAAGATCATTTGCATTGCTACTTCATTTATTTCTTCTTGTGTCATCTTAGGCTTCCTCCGCTTTTAGCAATTCTTCTTTATAAATTTGATTGTCATATACTTTCAAGAATGGATAGTAGATAAATCCTGTTAAAACTAATGATACCCCTAATAAAACTAGCCCATTTAAATCACCATTGATCAGCCAAGTTTGGATACCCACTGGCAAATACCATAAAGCAAATGGTTTTGTCGGAATACTGACCCAGCCAAGTTGGAAAGAAAGATAAGTTATCGCTGGTACTACAATACCTGAAATCCACATCGGCACCATCAACATTGGATTAAAAACGACCGGTGCGCCATATACCAATGGTTCATTGATATTACACAATGAAGGAACGATCGATGACTTTCCGATAGCCCGCAAACGTTTTGACTTTGTGAATAACATAAATATAGAAAGCATTAAAGTAGAACCTGCTCCCCCGATCCAAACCCAACCTTGCAATGTTTCGTTAGTTAAAATCAACGATGGATCCACACCGCGTGCTAGATCAGCCGCATTTTGTCCCACTGCCTGCAAACCAATTGGCACATACAGCGGCTCTAAAACCCAACTACTGATACCAAATGAATATAGGAACGCTTGAATAAACATAATCAACACAAATCCCCAGAAACTTTGCGACACATTAACTAACGGAGATAAAATCCAATATATGCCATCATACAGATTAATATTAAAAATAAAAATCGCGACCCAGCCAATCGCTAAAATCAAAAAGGTGGGCGCAATGCTGTCAAATCCTTCTACTAGAAATGGCGGCATCATGGTATCTTCCTTAAATAAACTAAATTTCGAAAACTTATCCATTACAAATGCTACAAACAATCCCCCAACAATTGCTGCAAACATACCGCCAGAACCTAATTTAGCAAATTCGATGATGATATCGCCTTCTTCATTAAATGTCGGAAAAACCAACATCAAGAAAAATGCGATCCCAATCATCCCAGCTTGTTTTTTTAATTTATGTTTCTTCTTTTTCTCCAACAGCAGATACGGAATAAAAAAAGCTACGAAAACTGATGCTAAACCAAAACTAAAACTGCTGATTGGCGAAATATCTGGAAAATTTGGAATATATTCTTCAAAAATAGCAAAAATTGTCACTAGTGAACCGACTAAAATCATTGGCATTACCGTTGTCATGGCTTCTTGAATAGCACCGATCCAAGGATTTTTCGTTATTTTGTTAGCTTTTGGCGCAAAAACATTTGTCATCCAATCAATAATCTTTTTCATTTTTCTCCCACCTAGTTTTTAATCTAATCTGCCATTAATGACAATGCAAAATTCAATGTTCCTTCCCCATTTAGCGCACCGTAATACTCATCTGGAATAAAATCATAAGGGATCGAATCAAATTCACTCATCGTTTCTTTTAACTCTGCTTCCATATAACGTAAATGCGGACCGAACAACACTACATCTTTTTCATCGATATAATCTTCGATTTCAGAATCTCCAACCGCTTCAACCGTTACTGACAACCCTTGCGTCTTAGCACTTTTTTTCATGCTTTGAGCTAAAAAGCCGCTAGATGCTCCGCCACCGCAAACTAATAAAATATTTTTCTTGGTCATATTCATTTCCTCCTTTGATCTTTTACACTCAAATTATCTCGATTTTCTGTCACGTAAGCAATCCAACCTTTTGCACTAGTAAACACTCACGGTGAAAAAGTGTGATTTGTGGGTTTTGGTCTAAGACTATATAATGAAGCCAAGAATAATCGAAGCATATGTTTAAAAAAAAGACTGTGGGGGAAAGTGCGATGAAAAAATTATCTGAAGAACAATTGATAAAATATCTTCGCGTAAACGGTCTGACTTCTTCTAGTCAGTTAGCCCATACTTTTTTGGTTTCAACTAGAACGATTAAAAACTACATCAAAAAAATCAATGCGCGCCAGACTCAAAAACTGATTCAAGCGACATCAAAAGGGTATGTTATCGACCAAAATGAATCAGTCGACCTATCTTCAAAAGAAGTCAGTCGAGAACAGATATTGACTGAAAAACTTATTTATTTAGTCACACCCATCAATAAATACGATTTAGCAGAACAGCTTTTTATCAGCCTTTCTACTTTAGAGCGAACGATCAGTAAAGCAAATAAGGAATTAAGTAAATGTCACTTGAAAATCATCAGTCAAGAAAATAGTGTCTATTTATCTGGCGCTGAAGAAAAGAAACGCGCGTGGATCAGAGAACAGTTTTATCATGAAACAAGTGCTGATTTTCTCCACTTGGCAACGATTCAAGCGGCCTTTTACGGCTATGACTTGGATGAGTTGAAACTGACGATTACCCAAATTCTTAAAGAAAATAACTTATATATCAACGGCTATACTTTAAATAGCATTATCTTACACATAGTAGTTGCGATGGAACGAATCTATGACAGCAATCAAATCGTAGAGATAGATATTCCAGAAATCGATGCGCGTCTAGCAGCAGAACATCGCTCAGCCATTGATATTGCGAACTACATTCAGCGTACTTATGATATTTCCTTAAAAGAAAGTGAAATTTCTTATATGACGATTCTTTTAAAAAGTAAAACAACCTTATTGAATTACGCAGATATCAAAGAAGATTTGAAAGAATATATCGCAGACGAAAGTATTAAATTGTCTAATCGAATTTTAAAGAAAATCAATGAAGAATTTTTACTCTCTTTAGATGATGAAGATTTCTTCATCAAATTTTCCCTACATTTACAAAACCTACTAAGTCGTAATCGGGAAAAACAAGTTGCCTTAAATCCGATGACCAAAGAGATCAAAGAGAACTATCCATTGGTTTATGATTTAGCTGTTTTTGTCTCTAATGAATTAGAAGAATATTTAGGATCAGAAATTGCGGAAGATGAAATCACTTACTTAGCTTTTCATTTAGGTGCTTATTTTGAGCATGCTAAAATAAACCAAAGTAAGTTGTTTGCTACCTTGATTTGTCCTAGTTATTACGATATGCATGTCGATCTTTCTGAGAAAATTTTAGCAGCGTTTGATTATGAATTAGACATAAAAAAAATCATTACAGAGGTTGATGCGCCGATTTCTAACCTAAATCAAGAGCTGATTATTTCTACGATCGTACTACCAAGCAATGTAGAATATGTAAAAATCACACCTTTTTTCAATGAAAAAGATAAAGAAAGCCTCACACAAGCAGTCAAAAAAATAAATTTAAGTAAGCAACAGCTAAAAATGAAAAAAATAATCGAACAGTATTTTTCTAAAGAGTTATTTGAAAAAAATCAACATTTAGAAACGAAATATCAGCTGATTCATCGCATGTCCGCACACTTAACTGAGTTAAACCGAGTAAAGCCAAATTTTGAAGAAGAAATCCTTAGGCGTGAAAAAATGTCCTCCACAAGCTTTGGTAACGGTCTGGCCATGCCTCATTCGATGGAAATGAATGCATTAAAAACGTCCCTCTACTTTGTGATCAATGAAGAGCCGCTGCTTTGGGACGAAGAATATGTACAAATCGTCGTGATGATGGCCATGAACAAGTCTGAACGAAAAGAATTTCGGAAAATATTTAATTTGATTGTTGAATCTTTGGATAATCAAGAAACGATCGAGGCATTGTTAAAAGCGGCTTCTTATGAAGAGTTTGTGAGTTGTTTAGTGGATTCGTTTAGGTTTTGAGGATTAAGTAGCACTTCGTTTGTCGACTAAAGTATGTAACTAACAAAACTAAGAATGAAAAAGAGCATTAAAAAATTCCTAAATAATCATTGGTTAAAAGTGTACAAGAATGACACGCTTACCAAATAAAGGAATTTGGTGTTCTTTTTTGATGCAACAATGAACCCAAAAAAATATACGCTGGATGTAGCATTTTCTAGGTCTTAGCTTTCTAGAATGTTTTTTTAGGATCTCTTTTCTTCTCATTATTCTCACTTCCTTGTGCTTTCTCAATGAACATGGAAATTTTTATAATTGAGGATTTTAAAAAATAACTGAGAAGTGACTGGGACATAACTCTAAGAGTCACATTCCAGCCACAAGAAATCCGATTAAACGATTGGAGTAGAAGCATTATCGGAGTTAAATACTCCTATCCCAACCTCACTCAGTCATTGTTAAGCTATTATTATTACTTTTCAATCATTTCCAAATAACCGGAATTGTTGCTTCACCAGAATAAGTCCAGTCTTCAACATGCCAAGAAAAGTGTAGTTCTTTTGTATCAGGTGACAGTTGTGCCCATGACAACACGTCATCTTGATAGGTGAAATTTTGATCTTCACTTTCGATGATTACTTTTGCGCCCTTATCGACAAAGACTTTAGGTAAAACAATTGGGCTGACCATTGTATAGTTTGTCATGCTTTTTTTTAGTGCAATAGGTTCAGTAAATCCTTCTGATTGCACTCTAATACTCTTTAAATTACTTAAAGAATCTAAAACAGATAAATCAAATAACGGACGAACTTTACGATCTTTTTCACCTAGTAACGCTCTATACTCATCTGTCGTTTCAGAATTATTCCGTAAATCAAGTCTCTCTAATTTAGATAGATTTTTCAAAAAATCAATCGAGTAAAACGAACCTGATATCTCCAAATTTTTCATTTTTGTATTTTTACTTAATAATCTAGGGTCTATGACAGAAGTCTCACCTTCACCACCAAATGCTTCTAAATTAGTCAAGTGCTGGATTCCCTCCAACGTGCTGTAACCTCCATCTGACTCCATAGCATGAACTGTCGCTAAATTCGCTTTAGTAAAGAGTTGAAATTGATCACGTAGACTTGCTTCATCTTCCGTTTCGCTTCCACGTATTTCATAAGCCAAAGATTCTTTCATGGCTTCCGGCACCACATATACATATGGAAACTCGTCCATGTAACTAGCTTCTGCCTTTACTTGATAACCAACTAACCCAACTATTGACAACGCTAAACTCCCTACAGCTACTTTTAATACTTTATTTTTCATATTTAATCTCCCCCTTACTTTTATAATATCATCGACTTTTTTTCATGTCTATATGTTTTTTTATGAATAGTATCTACTTATCTCTTTTTAGAAAACATACGTAAAAAAACCATTTAATAAGCATTTTAAATCAAAATATTTTTTAAAAGAACAGAAAAAAATCGATTCCCTTCTATTTTATTTGTTTTTTTATTTTAAATATTATCACTAAAAATAGGCTGACTGTTTAAGTGTCGATCAATTATGAAATGCTCTAAATAATTTCAGCCTATCTCTCATCTGTCAACATTTATTACCTCAATCAAATTCAACTGTTCCTATCCTTTAATCACTAGACACTATATGACATTTGTCATGTAGTCATGTTTTATCAGCAAATAAAGCGAGACTATGACATCACTCAAAGAGTCGTATCATAGTCTCGCTTTATTTAATCATTATTCAATCGAAATCAATCCATATATTTCTTTTACACGCTTGTCCTCATCAAATGAAATAGTTAGCAGGCGGCTAACGCCCTGTTGTTTTTTTGCTATTTCACGATCATTATAAATTTCAATTAATTGGTTAGAACTCTCGTCTTTTACTTGTGAAATTTTCTTCTCTGCTCGTTTCATCACCTGATCCAACTCTGGCAATCTCAGCGCTTCACCTAATCTTCTTACTAGTAAATCAAGCGATTCTCCTTGAAGTGTATGGTCTGACACTATATTTTGAATCAGTATCGATTGCTTTGTTAAATAAACGTGTTGTTTTTGTTGGTTCACTTGAAACTGGGCTTCTGCAAATCCAATATAATTAGGAGAGCTAGCCTCTTTTCCTGTAATAACACCTTGAATCGTCAGATTCTCTGCCTCACTTTTTATTGCGTATTGTGCTTGGTTCTCTATCTTTAACACTTTTTGTGTTAACGTCAATGACTGCTCAAAAAAGGACGGCATCATTAAATCGAACTTTTCTTCCATTAACTTTTCTGCTTCTGTTTTAGAGAGTTCTGGATAATCTAACGAACTAAATAACTTGGTGCGTGACTTCGACCATTTTGCTTCATCATTCTTTGGTTCAGCAGTACTTTTTCCATTGCTATTAGCACATCCTGAAAGGAATAATAAGCAAAAAACGATTATTATTTTGGCTTTCTTCATCCGTTATTCTCCCTTTAGCTGTGATTCACCACAGTTTCATTTACTATACAGTCCACTATATTTCCAAAGGCTATTTTTGTTCTATTGTTTGTTTATAAAATACATCTTTGCTACGACGAATGATCACATATTGATACATACTAAAAATAACTAGACAGAGAATAGACACAGAACTTCCCAAGAGCAAACCGGGCGGCCTGTAAATAAATTCTACCTGATGCTTTCCAGTTGGAATTGAGATACTTAAAAGACCATCATTGATCGTTCGAATCCCTACCTTTTTCCCATCTATTTTCGCCTGCCAACCTTTATCCGCTGGAATCGTCGTAAATAGAACTTGCTCTTTTCCCGTTGTAACCGAGGCTGTGGCTTTACGTCCACTCACTTGAAACGCTACGCCCTTTTCTTGGGCCTTTTGTACAGCTTCTGCAAATTTCACCGTATTTAGCATCATGACTGTCGGATCAAATAGTTCTAACTGATCCGTAGAATAAAAGGTTGCTTCCACCGTAATTTCTTGCGTTTTGTTATATTCACCTAAGGAATAAAATTGCCCAGTCTTGGCTAATTGCGTCTTTGTTTGCTGTTTGTCTGACACAACATGGACTTCGGTTCGACCTTGTCCAGTAAAATCAGCTGGAAATAGGTCTAGGTACACTTGTGAGTTAGGTTTGACAGCCATTTTCCATTTGACTTTCAGTGGCTTATCTTTTTCCGTTGCTTTTAAAATCAACGTATTTTTATCATATTTAACGCCTTCACTCAAGATCGTATTCTCTGTTCCGATCATTTCTGGAAAGGCCGTTGTATACAGCGCTTCTTTATCTCCAGAAAGTGCCAACAAGAGACTTGCAGGATCATTTGCCGTCTCTTCATCATAGATTCCTTCATCTGTTAGAACACCCATCGGTAGTGCATAACGGTTTTTATACAACTGATAATCACCACTCGTAGCTATCTTTTCGAAGCCCGTTTTAGACAAGTCAGCGTTTGATAAATTGTATTTAACCCCCATCAATGCGTCCATTAAAACGGTATTGTTTTGATATCGGATAGACAAATTTGTATCATATGAGCGAAAACCTAATGTATTCATATAAAAAGAAGAATGGCGATTTCTGATTGATGAAAACATTCCGATGCCGCTATAGCCATAACGAAAGCTTTCATTAGGCGAACTGGCTGTGTTATTTTCGATCCGATAAAAGGACTTATTTTCGTCTTTGGTTTGTTTGACTAGTGTTTGGATCGCTTTGAAATCCTTAGTATAACCTGAGCGCTGTGTATATCCCCAATCGTCTTTGATCCCTTGCACTAGTAGTTGTGTATTCACCCCTAATTCTAAGAAAAAAATCCCTATAAAAAGATACAGCAGCATTTTCGTTTGACCTTTATCTTTATGATTGAAAAAGAAAAACACTAAATAAACCGCTAGAAAAACCAAGGTTAGGATAAACGAAGTGTACGTTAAATAATCGTAATGATGACTTTTTGCTGTCAGGACTCTAACACCTGTAAAAAGTACCATCAAACCAATAAAAATATTGACTAACTGCTCAAAATCCTCTTTTTGATACACTGACCAGCCATATCCAGCCAATAGTAAAATCGTAAAAGAAAATAAAAAACTAAAACGAAAGAGAAACATATTGGGCGCATGAAGTCCATGCCAAAATAAATTTAGTGGCTCTATATAAAAACTGGCGACTAGTACAAGCAATAAAAGACCGTAACAAATTTTATCGCGCAATCGTATTTTTTTGCTCAAAAAGAAAAACAAGCAAAAAACGAGTGGCAACAAGCCCACATAAATAAACGGAATCGAACCATAACGAGTTGTATCATAAACCCCGATCATATTTTTAATCACTAAATCCCAAGGTCCTGTGGCTGCGGTCTTAAAACTTTTTACCGTAGTCAACGCTTCCCCATTTGTCCGCAAATCGATCAAGGCTGGTAACAGTAAAATCATCGAAACACCCCCTGCTAGTAACGATGTCAACAAATAACTTGGCAAAGAGCTTCTATACCGTTTTTGATTTGTAAATAGTCGTGCAATAAAGTAAAGAAACGAATAAACACCGATCATAAAACCAATATAAAAATTGGATATAAACAACAGAAAATAACTGATAAATAAAAGCCAAGGCTGGCGTTGATCCATAATAAGATGAATCCCTAAAATTACTAAAGGAAAGTAGATCAAACCGTCCAGCCACATAATCATTTCTGAGTTTGCGATCGTAAATCCCATCAACGCATAACTAACACTCAACAACAGATTTCCCCATTTAGGTAGGTGAAAGGTTTTGTGAGAGAAAAACCAAAATGCTAGTCCAGCAAATCCAACTTTTATCAACGTTAAATAATAAATAAAGTCAGGGATATTCTGGTTATCAAAAAAATAAACAAAAGGGGTAAAGATACCGCCTAAATAATAACTGATCAATGATACATAATTTAATCCTAGAGAGCCAAACCAAGTGTAAAAAAGGCTCTGATCACTTTTCATCATATTGTTGAAACTAGCAAAAAAATTCGCGTACTGACCAAATCCATCACTAGCTAAAATACTCGTCTTACTTCCTGGATAAATACCGATAGTAAGATAGACACCGACTAATATCAGTACCGGCACTATAAAACTTGCTGCGGCATATCTGACTCTTCCTGAAAAAAATAGTGATAGTTGTTTTTTCATATGATTCCTTTCTATTGCTAGATGATTTTTAGTGCAGTCTTCCTAAACGATCCAATGGGTAATAACGATACATCGCCACTCCTTCAATTTGTTTTGCTGTAACGAATCCAAAAGAACGGCTGTCATTTGAATGATTGCGATTATCTCCTAACACAAAGTAGTTATCTTTAGGAATCTGTTTCATTCCTTTGATTTCTTTTGCAACAGCTTCATTCACCATAATCTTGATTGTGCCATCTGGAAGTTGGGTAGACTGGCTATTTTTCAGCTCGAAGAGAAAGCTAGACGTGTCCTGATTTAAAAATAAACTCGTCCCCTCCAACCAAATAGAATCACCCGGCAAACCGATGACACGTTTTACATACGATTCTTTCTTCTTTTTCAGAGGATCAAGTGTGATGATCGCATATCGTTTTGGTACTTCTCCTTTGTTCACAAAAATCCGATCGCCATTTTCTAAAGTTGGAAACATCGAGGAGCCTTCCACAACATGCGTCTTTACTTTAAATAGAAATAATAAGCACAGACAGACACAAAGAAAAAACACGCTGTTTGATACTAGATTTAATAGTTGTTTTTGTTTACGTTTCTTTTGAGCTCGTTGATTTTTATGTTTTATTTTTTTGTCCATCTGTTTATCCTTTGATTTTTTAGTAGCTTGTCAGCTTATGTATGGGCCAAATCCTCATTTCAACAGTTCCAATAATTTCTTTTTTATCTACTAATCCATAGTAGCGGGAATCTGATGAATAAGGACGATTATCTCCCAAGACTAAATATTTTCCTTCTGGTATTCGGTCTAATTTGGTATTAGGAATTTGCGGCAAACGGAAATCGTCCGTCCATAACTCTTCATTTTGTTCTGCTCGTTTTAGTTGATTTTGTAAAAAACGCTCAATGGTTTCTTGTTGATTGATAAAAAGTCGATCATTTTTGTATTGAATACTTTCCCCTGGCAGCCCAATTACACGACGAATCGATTTTTCTTCACTATCGGGTATTTTAAAATAAATCAAATTAAATCGTCTAACGGTCCCAAAACGATTCACAAAAACTCGCTCACCATCGTTGACCGTTGGCGCCATGCCATATCCTTCACTTTTCGGTAAAGCAAAGATAGTTTTCGATAGGAGAATAGAAAGAAAGAGCACGATAAAAATAGTTAATCCTATTTCTTTCCAAAGCTCTCTCATTGATTTTAGTTGTTTTCTTCGTTTCCGTAGCTTTTTTTTCTTTTTGAAAGAAGCACCGTTTATTCTTTTTATATTTTGTTGTGACTTGCGGATTTGGGGCTTTGGACGTTTTCTCTTTATGTTGTTATGGTTGTTTACCTTTTGTTTTTCAGTCATCGTTTTCATCTGCTTATTTTTTTTGTTTCAATGCATTTTCATTGATTTTAAAATAGGTAATGATTTTCGCTTGGATTTTTTGCGCTTTTTGCAGATCGTTGATGTACGTTTCACGCGTTTGGGCATTCTCCAGCATTTCAACACTTTGATTATTTAAATTTAGTCCTAACTCTTTGACTTGATTATAATAACGAGTCAATAAACGTTGCCCTTCGGTTGTTAATCTACCATCGGCTCCACGCATCCCAAAGCTTGATAGTTTTGCTGCTAATTCACGCAAATTATTCTCAGCCTTCTCTGGATTACCACTCTCACTCATGGTATTGATTTGATTCTTCGTTTCATTGAGCAAATAATACCCTTGGACAATTCCTTCTGAATCTCGTTCTCCTAAGTTCGTTGCTTGATAATAACGTGCATAAAATGCCGTCCCGCTCATAATACAAGCAAGAAAAATACATATCACCAAATTCCAACCTTGTTTCTTGCATTTTACTTTGGATTTTTTCAATGCTCGTTTGATTTTTTTACGCTTTCGTGCGTTTTTTGTCCTGATTCTTGCAAGTTGCTGGACTTGCTTTCGAGTGCTAAAAAGGAAAATAATGCTCAGTAAAGAAAATAGCGCAAAGAGGATAGCACTTGATAATGTTCCGATAAATACCCAATCCAGTAATGACATACTTCTATCCTCCTAAATTTAAAAGCGAGACAAATCGGTGAATCCTGTAGAAAATTAGGAAATTGGCATTGAAACGTTCTTTGTTTCATTGTCACTTTATCTATTTTCCTAAGGATTGATTTGTGCAGCTAGATAACAATAAAAGCGTAGCGGGCTCGCTTTGCTCCGACTGAAAAATAGGAAATGATGACTGTGGCGCTTTTTGCCTCATTCATCATTTATCTTTTTTCCGAGGAGCTAGCCCGTGCAGCTAGATAACTTACGGTAACAACAGTCCAAAATCAGCGTTTTTTACGCTTTGCTGCTGCTTTTCTTCTCTGATTATTTTTCTTTTTATTTATAAGTCGAACACTAACAAATACGACTAAGATCACCATTAGAACACCTAAAATGATCATGACGATCAACTGCCAATTGATACGATTTTCTTGAAGCAAGCTAACATCTTCTTGATTAAACTTGTCTGCTTCTTCATTTGTAATGGTGAATTTTTCTTCCCACTCCCACTTTTCTCCTGTCTTAGCTGTAACTAAAATATGGGCACGATAATCTCCAGGCACCATTTTTTCGCCATTCATTGATACTGGAAAATTGATTTTAGAGTTAGGCGCCATCCGCATTTTTGTCTGCTTGGTTTCATAAAGAACTTCATCGGATTTTTCACCCATTATTTGAACATCTACTGCCATATTGTCCAAGTAGGCCGATTGTATATTTGAAAAGTCGATGATAATAGTATTACGGTAATTTTTTAGATCCGCATATACCTTATTAAATTCTAAGTCAGGTTTGATTTTTTTATCTGTCTCTGTTAATAACATTCCTACTAAATAGGCATATTTATTCTTGATCATGCCTTCTTGCTTTTCTGATTCTTGATCTCTTTGAATCATATAAATACCGCCGGAAATAACGCCGTCAAATGTGGTTTCGGGCATTTTGATATCAAGCGAATAATCGATTGTTTGCTTTGGTGGGATCACGACTGATTCTTTGCCTTTGACAATTTCAGCAAAATCATATTTTAAAGATAGATCTTTCTCCAAACTTGAAGGGCCATTTTCTAAGACACCGTTACTATTTGTTTTTGTGCTATTCAAGCTGACATCAACCGTAATTTCCTTGTCAGAGTTATTGCTCATTTGAATCACTGTTGTCTGTTTTTGTCCTGGTTTCATTCTCAAATCGAAATAACTTACTTCTTTATGTTGATTCTCTGGATAGATTACTTTATAGGTAAATCCGCCAGCCGCAGCTTTTTCGCTTTCTTTATCTGCCAATACGCTATTAGGCATTACAAAAAGCGCTATTGCTATGTACATGAAACTTATTGACCAAATGATTGCTTTTTTTCTCATTCTTTTTGCCTTCTTTCAAAGAGAACAGGACTCATCACAGAGATAAAGCTGATGAGTCTGTTCCAAACATACTTTTATTTTCTGACTTCTAGATTATTCGCCTTCTTCAGGAATCCCAGAAGCTCGTGTATCTGCAATCGTCCACGTAATTGTTGACGTGTATTCACTTGCTGTTGATAATTTATTATTTGCAGCTGGAATCCAAAGTTTTACCGATTTGTCTGCATTGTCATCAGCCATTTTACCGAAAACTAAATCAAAACGGCCAAACCCTTTATCGTCAGCATCTTGATTCACAAATTCTGATGGTGTTGTTCCATCTGTAGCTAAAACTTTTGTTGTTGGTGCGGCTGCAGGATTGATTTGGCCTGCATCACCAGTTGTTGTAAGACGGATATTATCATATGTGATTGTAGCAGCTTTCAATTCTTTACCTGCTGTATTCGTGAATGTTGACGCTTTTGCTGTTAACGTGTATTTGTTTGGCTTATCATCTGCACGTTCGTCTTTAAATGTAACAAAATTTGGCATTTCAACTTCATTTGATTCATTGTCTTTTTCAGTTGTTTTAAAGCTTTTTGCGTGATATTCCCAACCACCAGCAGTTGCTGAAGTGATTTCATTTGTTCCAAAATCAAGTGGTGAAATAGCGATCACTTTCAATGGACCATTATCTGTATTTCCAGTTGGTTCAGTGATTTCAGGTCCATCGGTTTCTGGTGGTGTAATTGTATCTGTGCCCGTACCTTCTTGAGTGAATTTTACTTTACCTGTTGAAGAGTGAACTTTTTCATCGCCTCCGTCCGCTTTTGTTGCTGCTGGTAAAGCAAGTCCTATTCCGACTGCTGTTAATAATGCTGCTCCGCATAACTTTTGTGTTAATTTCATTTTTGTTTCCTCCCAAAATATTTTTTTATTTATGGCAACTCAGATAATATCCAAGTTAACATCGTTTGATAGTGGACTGGGTCCTTTTTTGTTTTACCTGGTATGGATAAAGAGACCGCATTGTTTTGATAGATTGGCTGGTTGTTGAAGCCCGGATCTAAAAACGGTTGGCCATGTTGGTCGATTCTAGGACTTAAAGTATCTTTTCGCCCCTGGCCATTATCGATTGAAGCACCGAAGATGATCGACCATGTCCCTTCACCTGTTCCTGGTTTTGCTTGAGCTAAGTCATACGTCTCACCAATATTGTTGATGTGAATCACTTCTTTTGAGACATTCGGCGCGTATGATGCGCTGTTGATTGAATTCGTCCATGATTGGTCAAGTGAGATCACGGAACCTTTTAATTCCTTGTTTTGTGCAGACTCATTAGTCAATTGCGTTTCTTGCCGGACTTGTAAGCTCCAGCCGCTGCCTTTTTCCCGATAATCTGAGAGTTGAACAAAATTTCCTCTCGCACCTGTTCCATCTAAAAATAGTTGGGCATTTGCATAATACACCTGATCTTTTTCTGAAATCACATTGCTCCAAAAATTCAACTGAGGAACAAAATCAAATCTTAATGAACCTTCTGTTGTGGGACTTGGACCTGGATTGACTTCTTTATCTGGATGTTCTGGATCTACAACGCCTTTGGGGTACTCTCCATTAAATTTGATTTTCCCGCTTTCTGAAGGGCTACGTGGTTCAGCATTCACACTTATCGGCTGCATAAAGGAAAAGAACATGATCATAGCTACTACTTGAAGAAATACGCTGTTCATTTTCAACATAGACTGATCACTCTTCCTTTCTATTTTCCGTTTGTTTTTTCTTTTTACGTTTCCATAAAATAAACAACACAACGAAAACAATAAGGACAACACCGCTAAGTGCTACACTTTTTTTCACCAATTCTCCTGTAGATGGATATCTGCCTTTAGGTTTCGTAGAAATATCTGACTGAGACTGAGAAGTTGTTGCTGTATTCTCTGCTGAACTGCTGCTTTCTGTACTAGACTCATAAAAACCAATACCTGCACTTGTCTGGACCTGCCCTATTTCTTCCGCACTAACAGTCAAAAAACCGCCTAAACCAAGCTTGAAGCCAATAACAGAGATCAATAGGAAATAAACTATACTTTTTTTCTTCACTGCGTTTCCCTCCATCATTTAATAAGCTTCTTCCACACGCCAAATCAGTGTTGTTTCATAATCACCAACCAATTTAACCGCTCCAGATGGTACATCCAAACGAAGTCCTTGTTTATCAGGTCCCCACGTTTTTGTTGAGATGTTGTATTGACCTGAAGCTTCATGTTTTGTGCGTAACACTTCTTGAGCATCAACGGATAGTGTTTTTTTATCAGTTGCTGTTTGATAACTCAAAACACCATTTAGCACATGATCAGGACTATTTGGAATACTTAATTCATCTTCTAGCTTGACGGAGAGTTTCCAATTATCTAGGGTTTTACGGTTATCCCAAATGATCAAAGGCTGATCATAGGAAGGATCGGCATCTTTTGTTCCTTTCCAACTAACCTCATGGCTTCCAAAATTTATTTCTGTCGGTCCTGAATAAATGGATAATGTTCCTTGAAATGTATAGGTCACTTTCGCGCCATCTGTATTGATCTCAACAGCTGTTTCATTTGCAGGACGTCCTGAGGTTTCTAGTAAATATCGTTGGGTAAGAACGGCTGCAATTGCATCTTTCACTTCTTTTTCTTTCGTTAAGTCGACTTTTTCACCGATCGTTTTTTCTTTTACAATCGCGTCATACAGTTTTCCACCTGATTCATCTACAAATTGAACTGTCAAATTAGCCTTTGCTTTTTTATAATAGAAGTAGACATCTTGCCCTGTTTCCTGAACTGTGCCTGATGCATTTCCTTCCGTTCGATCATAGAGATAATCAGCGATAGAAATTGGCTTTTCATTATATAGTGTTCCAACTTTTTGATTTAGAATTTTTTGTGTTGCTAAATCCGCTTTATTTTCATCGACATAATGGATCGTTACTGTTCCTTTTAATAAGGGAATGTTTGCGATTACTGCGTTTGATGAAGACACCACTTCATTTTCTGAAGAAAGATAATCAAACGTAGACTTCAATTGAACATCATTTTCGTTCCCTGTAACTGTTGCTTCCAAGCTTAGTTCATACGGAATATCTGCACGTGAGAATGATAGATTGGAAATGATCACCTGATTATCCACAATTTGAATCGATGCTTCCGGTATTTTTACGCCGTCTAATGCCAAAGAATTTGTCTTATAGGTCAATCCTTCAGCTAAATTTACCCTCATTTTTGTTCCATCTGTACTCATAATGCTATTACCATCAAAAATAATCGTATCTTTCAGTTTTAACGTATCCCTTTTTTTAGCAGCGACTGTCTCTTGTGAGGGACTATTTTGGGTAAGATTTTCTATCTGCGCTGTTTGTTCAATATCTCCTGGTAATTGGGTAATCGCTATGGCATTTTCTTCATAAGAACCACCCGTCGATCCAGTAAATCCCCAATACACTTCTGTTCCACCAAATTTTGCATTCAAATCGGTAATCTTGTAAGAATCTGAACCCACTCCAGAAAGTGTATACGACAATGTTTGCGTTGCAGAATCCCATAATACGTCTAGTGTTCTCCATGTATCATTGGATAAATATTCTGGTGATAATATCCAACTATGATGCTGACCGGTGTAACTATTATTTTGCAGGCCAGGAGTGACAAAGGCCACATGTCCTTTTTTACCATTCTGACCAACTTCTCGATCCATACGATTGCTTGATCCATTGTTAAAATACGTATCAAACTCAATCGACAAGCCTCTTTGAACATAGGGGTTCCCAGAACGACCACCATAATAGGCACCCAGACCCATACCAGAAGAACCAATAACCGATGTAGGTGATGTTGCCATTCTAGGATCATTCTGTAAGGTAAACGTAATACCGTCACCTGCTTTTGCTCCTTGATCCCCTAAGTACAAATAGGATTTCAAGTGAAAGTCTTTTTTTAAATTTAATTTTCGTTGTGACCAGATCGCTCCAATTTGGCTACCTGTATTTTTCGTAACTCTTAGAACTTTTCCATTATTGATTAATTCCGGCCCCGTTCCAATCGGTGCTCGAAAAATATCCAGTAATGGTAAACTATCCACAGGAGGCGTAGTTGCATCCCTTGTCAATGCTCTAGGTTGTTTCAGTGGCGCTTCATTTTGTGCGTCAGGTTCTGCCGATTGTTCCCCTGTTGGTACATCACCAAAATCAATGTTCTTTTCAACTAAACTTTCTTGCGTATTTCCTAGCAAGCTAATCTTCGCTTGCTTAGCAGTTAGTTCCTTTTTTACGTTAAAAGATAAAATAAGTGGTTTCGTGCCATTTTCAATGAATAACTTTTTACTATTTGAGGTTTCTGTTTCCTCCAGCCTAACTTTTTCATCAAAAGCTGAATCAACTCCGCTATTCACTGTTTTTGAGTCGATTTCTTGGATTCCTTCTGTTTGTAGTGTTAAATTTTGCTTTCTCGTGTTCTCGATCGTTAAAACAACCGTGGCTTGATTTAAATCAGCTTTATTAAAGGACTCAATTTTGACTTGATCATTTGGCTGGTCCGCTGCTTTGATTGGAGAAAATGACTGCATCATGAACAAAAAACTAATTACCGAAAGACACACGCCTATCCAAACAAAGACTGCTATTCTTCTTTTTTTCATTTTTAGTTGTCCCCTTTCAAAAAATGAAGTTAAGCATTTTATGTTACAATTCACATAGTAGATAGCCTCTTGATCTCACTGTTTTTATATAAACAGGATTTGAAGCGTCTTCTTCTATTTTTCCTCTAATATGAAACATAACATTGGCAATTCTGTATTTTTCATCTGTGTATTTTTGATGCCAGACTGCTTGGTAAATCTCTTCATACGTTACTGTGTTGCCCAAGTTATCTACAAGAACTTGTAATGCTCTATATTCTAAATTTGTTAACGGCGCTGTTGGTTTCCCATCAATTTTCATTACTTGGTTTCTATTATCCAAAGTAATTGCAGTTGATTCTTCTTCTATTACTATCTCCTGTTGCTTTATCATTCTTTTTTTCAACGCATTTATTGTCGTTAATCGAATGATATCTATAGATTGCTCATCATCAAAAATCCCATCCGCACCTAGTTGGAGAAAAACGACTTTGCTTATATTGTTCATATTTTGTGCAATGATCCAAATAAATACATTGGATCGTTCCCTTATTTTTAAAATCATTTCACTAGCAGCACAAATCGTGTCGTCGTTTTCACTAAAAATAATGACGCCATCCATCTTTTCTAACTGTGGCTCTGTAATCTTTTGATCAATTTCTTCTACCGAACATTCCTTTTCGATTGAATGTATGTATTTTTCTTCCTTAACTTCTGACAATTTTACATAACCTATGTGGTACATATTTGTTCCTCCTCTTCCAATTACTCTTGTTTTTTACTCTATATTTATCCTTATCCTTTCTTACTATTGGTTTTTTACCCAAAATATATTTTTGTGCTATACAAAACTTACAATCTATTTCCTTTATCTTTATTGTTTGACAATAGAGAACGTTCTTTAAATAGCTTGATAATACTGACTTTATCTTTCTTTTGACGATTTTCCTGACGGCTCTTACAATAAAAAAAATCGTGGGTATCATCCCACGATTTGTTCTAGTTTTTGAATTTCATTGAATTTTTGTGAAGAAGAAGAAAGCAGGCAATCAACTGCTGAAATAGCTGCTCGTCTATTTTCTAACATAGAATCTGTATATGTATCCAATGTCATTTTCACTGAAGTATGTCCTAGCAACCGACTTAAACTTGTAATATCCGCACCATTCTCCAAGCAACGAGTAGCAAACGTATGGCGTAATGCATGGAAATGAATGTTCTCTAATCCAGCGATACAAAGTAGCCGTTTAAAACGATAATTGATTAGTCTTGGCTCAATTACTCTTCCCTTATCAGCAATAACATATTCACAATTTATTTCTTTTTTCTTTTCTAATAAATATTTTTTTAAATTTTGTGAGAGTGGAATAATTCTTCTGGAGCTTTCTGTTTTTGGTGATCCTTCGATAAGCTGAGTTTTCGTTTTATCACCCGTTGATTTACTAATCCTATAGACCGTTCGTTGAACATGGATAGTTTCTTGATCAAAGTCAATATCACTCCACTTTAACCCACTGATTTCACCAATTCTCATCCCAGAATACAAAGCCAAAATTATCGGTGAGCACGTTTTTGTTTGAAATGCGACCAACTCCAATTTCCGTTGTTCTTTCATTGTTAAAGCTTGTACAGTCTTTATTTTTGTTTTTGGTAAGGTGCTCCCTATACAAGGATTTTGATTAATATAGCCTTTTTTCTCTGCTTCCCGTAAACATACTTTCAAAATATGGAAAATATTCCTTATGTACCCAGATGATAATTGTAATTTTTCCAAATATTCAATGAATTCTTGAACGTCAGCCACATTTATTTTAGTTAGTCTTTTTTTATTAAAATACAATAATAGATAATTGTTGATCACACCTGAATAAACAGAAAAAGTGGTTTCTTTAACCATTTTTTTCAAATATTTTTCTCTCCAAAGCAATACCCAATCTGAAAAATCACCATAATAAATATTTTGAACATTTTCTTTTCCAGCATATTTTGCTTTTAATATCACTAGCCGCTCTTTAACTTCAGCATATTTTTTTCCATAAACATAGCCGTATTGAATTTTCCCGTCAGTATTGCGATTTTTAACATAACGCCCTTCCCAACGTCCGTCTTTTCGTTTATAAATATTTTCTCCTTTTTTAGACATAATGATTTCCTCCATATTTTTTGACGGTGTTTTTGACGGCTTATGCTCATACCCCTTCATAAAGCCTGTCCTGTCAATGATTTTCCCTATAAATGACAAAAAAAAGTGTTAATAGTTTTCTATTTTTTTCATCTTTTCGAAAAAATTGAAATAATAATTTTAACATCCCATTGACTTACTTGCGTTTTAACCTTAGAATCATAGTTGTAATAGAATAAATTATTTTCTATTTATATTCCATTCTATATTGTCAAACAATAAAGAAATTTTTCAGAAATATTATAAATTTTTTATCTTTGAAATTGATTTTTTACCTTGTGTATTTATTTTAACCTATATAGATGACAATACTATTTGTTTCTAAAATTTTTTTTGAATAAGAAACAGCCGGCAGAACAAAAAAATATTTTGTTCTGCCTTTTACGTTCTTTCCCTATATATTTCTACTTAGCTTCGTTCCTAGCACTCCCTATTTTCAGATGCTTATTCAGGAATATAAATAACAAAAAAGAGTGTGAAGCAAAACTAAAAATCAGTTTTGCTTCACACTCTAAATTCTACTTATTTTTAAATTAATCTTCAATATACGCCCATTTAAAGTCATATTTCGCACCAGTTGAATGGTACACAACATCTTTAACTTTATCAGAACGCAGGTGTGCTTCAGCTTTTTGATACAACGGAATAACGCCCATATCATCCATGATTATTTTTTCAGCATCTAGCATATCTTTCCAACGAGCTTCTGGATTGTTTGCGTTAGTTGTTGCAGCACTTTCTACTAATTTATCATATTCAGGATTTGAATAGTGTCCTCTATTATATGAATTGCCTGTTGTAAATAAATCTAAGAAACTACTTGGATCAGCATAGTCTGCTCCCCATGCACTAACAGCGATTTGGAAATCACCTTTGTTAGAGCGATCCAAACGAACAGAAAATGGTACTGGACTAACGGATACTTTTAATCCATCTAATGTTTCAGATAATGAACCTTGAAGATATTCAGCCATTTTCTTGGCATTGTCAGTATCATCAATCAATAAATCAACGGATAATGAAGAAACGCCTAATTCGTCTTTCGCTTTTTTCCATGATTCTTTCGCTTTATCAACATCATAAACAACTTCGTTCCCTGATTCTTTAGCAAAATCTTCATCTGTTTTCGGATCAGCCGCTAAACCTTCTGGAACTAAACCAGTTGGAACAGCTGAACCATTTGCTAGAATTTGTTCAACTAAAGCTTTACGATCGATTGCGTAAGATATTGCTTTACGTAAGTTTGCATTGCGATAAGGTGAATTTTCTTCTCTTTGATTTGGTTCAAGATAGAAAGTTGATGCACCTTTTAAGACAATGTAGTTTGGTTCATTTTTCATTTGTTGTGCTAATTCACCAGATAATGGCACTTCATCCGCTTGTCCATCTTGGAATAGATTCAATGAAGTTGGTGCTTCTTTTACAACATCGATGGCAACTTTATCTAATTTTACCGTATCTTTATCCCAGTATTTGTCATTTTTTGTATAAGACCAACTTGTATCAGTTCCTGGTCCATCAAAATCAGTTAATGTGAATGGGCCATTATAAACTGCCTTATCACTTGCTGTTGTGTAATCTTTGCCATATTTTTCAGCAATATCTTGTCTTTGCGGTAAAAATGACGGAAAGGCTAGTAAGTAATCAAAATATGGTGTTGCTTTTTCTAACGTGATTTCTAATTCATAATCACCAATGGCTTTGATGCCAAGTTCTTCTTTTTTCATTTCGCCTTTAGCAATCTTTTCAGCATTTTTTACAGAGTTAAACATGTATGCATACTCTGATCCAGTTGCTGGATCAACAGTTCTCTGCCAACCATAAACAAAATCCGCAGCTGTTACTGATTTGTCATCTGTCCATTTAGCGTCTTCTCTTAATTTGATCTTGTACGTTAAACCATCTTCACTGACTGTAGCCATTTCTGCTGCTCCAGCAGGTTGAGGTTTGCTATCTTTATCTAGACGATAAATTCCTTCATATACATTGTTCAATGCAACAAAACTTACTTCATCAGTCGCAAGTGAAGGATCTGCACTTGGCATTTCTTGTTTTTCAATGAATCTAAATACTTTTTCATCACTGCCAGTTCCACTATCAGCATTTTTAGAATTTCCACCGCAAGCAACTAGGGCAATACTTGATACAGTGACCAATCCTAGTAAGGCAATTTTCTTTAATTTCATCTAAAAAACCCCCATTTTAATAAATTCTATAACGAATATAACAAAGTTATGAGTTGGGCGAAATTAAAATACTACAAGCAGTTTAGTAAAAATATTCTGAATTTTTTCTAATTTTAAATAAAAAAAAGAAGCAAGCCTTTAACAGGCTCGCTTCTTTCAAAGTTATTTGTGTTTATTTCGCATAATCTACTGCGCGTGTTTCCCGAATAACTGTCACTTTGATGTGACCTGGGTAATCTAAGTCGTCTTCGATCTTCTTGCGAATATCTCTAACTAAACGAACAGCTTCTAAATCTGTGATTTCATCTGGTTTAACCATTACGCGAACTTCTCGTCCAGCTTGTACGGCGAAACTAGATTCAACTCCTTCAAATCCATTAGAAATATTTTCTAAGTTTTCTAAGCGTCGAATGTAATTTTCCATTGACTCGCTACGGGCGCCTGGTCTAGCAGCTGATAAAGCATCTGCTGCAGCAACCAATACTGAAATAACAGAAGTTGCTTCTACATCACCATGATGGGATGCAATGGCATTGATAACTGTTGAATTTTCTTTGTATTTAGCAGCTAATTCTGCACCGATCTCAACGTGAGAGCCTTCGATTTCATGATCTAACGCTTTACCAATATCATGTAATAAACCGGCACGTTTTGCTAATTGAATATCTTCGCCAATTTCTGCGGCTAAGACACCAGTTAATTTAGCTACTTCGATTGAGTGATTCAGTACATTTTGACCATAACTTGTACGGAAACGTAAACGACCTAAAATCTTGATCAAATCTGGATGTAATGTGTGAGCGCCCACTTCAAAGGCAGCTTGTTCACCGTATTCACGGATACGTTCATCCATTTCTTTACGAGACTTTTCAACCATTTCTTCAATACGAGCTGGGTGAATACGACCATCTTGAATCAATTTTTCAAGGGTCATTCGAGCAATTTCTCTACGAATTGGATCAAATCCTGAAAGAACTACAGCTTCTGGCGTATCATCAATAATCAAATCAATTCCTGTTAAGGTCTCTAATGTACGAATGTTACGTCCTTCACGGCCGATGATTCTTCCTTTCATCTCATCGTTTGGTAAACTAACAACAGAGACAGTTGTTTCAGAAACTGAATCAGCTGCACATCGTTGAATCGCTAGAGAAAGTAAGTTTTTGGCTTTACGATCTGATTCTTCTTTGGCACGTTGCTCAGATTCTTTGACCATTACTGTCAACTCGTGACTTAATTCTTCTTCTGTTGATTTCATAATGATATCTTTTGCTTCGTCTTTAGATAGTGAAGCAATACGTTCTATTTCTTGGTGTTGCTTTTCAACTAGTTCTTCTACATCTTTTTCTCGCTCATCAATTAATTGCTGTCTAGCACCAAGTTTCTCTTCTTTTTCTTCCAGTGAGTTTTCACGTTTTTCAAGAGAATCATCCTTACGATCTAACGTTTGTTCTCTTTGTAATAAACGATTTTCTTGAGATTTAAGTTCTACTTTGCTTTCTTTCAACTCACTTTCAATTTCTGACCGATACTTCTGGTTTTCTTCCATAGCTTTTAATAAAGCTTCTTTTTTCAGAGTCTCTGCTTCTTTATTAGCACTTTCAATTATGCCTTCTGCAGAGGACTTTGCACCATCTATAGCCTTTTCATGACGTGATTTTGCAACGACTAACCCTAAACCAAGACCGACAATTACACCGATGATAGCGAGGAGAATTTCTAAACCCATTGTTTCCACCTCCGTACTATCTTCAAATTTTCAATATTCATGTAGTTTTCTGATAAACTATAATCAATTATCAATATGTCTACTTGCATACATGTAAAAGTTATATACTAATATTTGTATACAACTTTATTCTAATGTTTGTACACCAGTGTGTCAACTTAAAAAAGCCCTTTCCCGACGAAAGAGCTCTGGTGGTGAAAAGAATTTCCACTACAAAAAAAAACAAACCAATAAAAAGCTTTTGAAAGCCCTTATTGGTTTGTCTCTTAATCTATATTATTCTTCATCAAGAGGAAGTTCTTCTTGTGCTTGTTCTTCTTCAACAACAGTCGTTGTTCCATCACCGATACCAAATGCATCACGGACACGTTTCGAAACTTCTTCGACCATTTCAGGATGTTGCATCATGTAAACTTTGACATTTTCACGACCTTGACCGATTCGTTCTTCTTTGTAGCTGTACCATGCGCCACTCTTATCAACAATATCTTTTTCAACTGCCATATCAAGTAATTCTCCTTCTTGAGAGATTCCTTGGCCGTACATGATATCTACTTCCGCTACTTTAAATGGCGGTGCTACCTTGTTTTTAACAACTTTGATTTTTGTGCGGTTACCGATAATGTCTGTTCCTTGCTTCAATTGTTCAGCACGTCTTACTTCTAAACGAACCGTTGCATAGAATTTCAACGCACGTCCACCAGGTGTTGTCTCAGGATTACCGAACATAACACCGACTTTTTCACGAATTTGGTTGATAAAGATCGCAATTGTCTTTGTCTTGTTGATCGAACCTGAAAGCTTACGTAAGGCTTGTGACATCAAACGTGCTTGTAAACCAACGTGACTTGCTCCCATTTCCCCATCAATCTCTGCACGAGGTACAAGGGCCGCTACAGAGTCAATAACAACGATATCAATGGCACCACTGGAAACTAATGCATCAGCGATTTCTAATCCTTGCTCACCAGTATCTGGTTGTGAAAGCAGTAATTCATCGATATTTACGCCTAATGCTTGTGCATATTGAGGATCTAAAGCATGCTCTGCATCGATAAATGCCGCTGTTCCGCCTTGTTGTTGTACAGATGCGATTGCATGCAATGCAACAGTTGTCTTACCAGAACTTTCTGGTCCATAGACTTCAACGATACGTCCACGAGGATAACCACCAACGCCTAATGCCACATCCAATGCTAGTGAACCACTAGGAATAGTCGAGATTTGTTGGTCGATCTTTTCCCCTAATTTCATTACTGAACCTTTACCAAAGTTCTTTTCGATTTTTTTTAATGCGGCATCTAAGGCCACTTTACGATCATCTGCCAATCGATAATCCTCCTTATATATAAACGATTTAAATTCCTTTTCAATAAATATATCATAACTGGTTTATTTAAAAAAAGCAAGAGAAAAACGAACAAACATTCGCCTTTTTATTTTTTCTTAGTAACTGCTCTACGAATCAAATCTAATCCTTTCATCACAGCACTTTGACGAATATAGCGTCGATCACGATTAAAATGTTGCAGCGTTGCAAAAGTGGGTTGTCCTTTTTCAGCAATACCAATCCAAACGGTTCCTGCTGGCTGCCCTTCTAATTCATCAGGGCCGGCAACACCTGTAAAAGATACTGCAAAGTCTGCGTCCGCTAATTTTCTTGCTTGTTCGGCCATTGCAATCGCACAGGCTTCACTAACAACGCCTTCTTTTTCAAGTAATTTACGGTCGATACCTAAAAACTGTTCTTTTGTTTCAGCAGAATACGTAACAAAACCACCTTTGAATACTTCTGAAACACCAGCGATATCTCCTAATGTGCTTTGAAAAAGTCCAGCGGTCAAACTTTCTGCTGCAGAGATCGTTTTTCCATGTGCTTTCAAGGCCTCGACTGTTACTTTTACTAAGCTATTCTCATCCCCATACCCATAAAAATATTCACCAACTTTTGTCATGACTTGCGCTTCCAGACTGTCCAGTAACTCCTGGCCTTTTGCAGCATCTGAAATTTTAGCGGTTAAACGCAATGTTACTTCATTTGGTTTAGCATATGGTGCAATCGTCGGATTCGTTTGGGTATCGATCAATTCTTTTAGTTCTGTCACTAATTGCGATTCGCCAATACCATAAAATCTTAACACTCTAGAAATCAGCTGCTCTGCTTGTGGAAACAGTTCTCCTAATAAAGGACGTGCATTTTGTAGAAACATTGGTTTTAATTCATTTGGTGGTCCGGGCAACAATAGATAGGTTGTCTCATCGGCGGTAATCAAGGTGCCTACAGCGAGACCCGTTGGATTTTGAACAGCAATCCCGCCTTCGATCATCAAAGTCTGCTTCAAATTATTCTCGGTCATTTTATTTTTTGAAAAAGTAAAAAATTCATGAAGACGAGTAAGCGCCTGCTCATCTTGGACTAAAGAACGATGAATATGAGCAGCTACAGTATCTTTGGTTAAATCATCATCTGTCGGTCCTAATCCACCGCATAAGACGATTAGATCACTACGCTTTTCGGCTTCAGCTAATAATTGTTCCAAACGTCCCGGATTGTCTCCCACAACGGTATGATAATAAACCTCGATCCCTAAATCTGCTAATTCTTCTGATAGAAATGTCGCATTTGTATTGACGACTTGTCCTAATAACAACTCTGTACCAACTGCAATGATCTCTGCTTTCATTTTTCTCCTCTTCTCTAATAAGATACGTAAACGATTCTTATTTCATTTTATCACAGGAAATTTTTTTCTTGCTGCCAAACGGCTTTGTCTGAGTTATTTTTTAAATAGATAAAATAATTATCATTTACATAATAATATGATACAATTTGATTATCTAGTCACAAGGAGGAAAAGAAGAAACATGGCAGAATTTATTTTAGTAATAAGTTTTTTAGGATTACTAGTTGGAGGGTTTCTTTCACTGAAAACAGCTTTCAAAAAACAACCGAAAAAGCAGGCATTACTTTTAACCGGAGCTAGTTTTATTGTGATGATCGGAGCTGGTTTAGCCTTACCAACTACTCCAGTTGTTTCGATTGCTGAAAAATCAATAAAAACAAACGATCAGGGAACTGCAATAATCGAAGGAAAAACGAATGATCAAAGTAACATCACCTTAGATGGGGAAAAAATTGAAACAAAAAACGGCGAATTTTCTTACAAAGTTACATTAAAAGATGATCAACCTCAAAAACTAACTTTTGTTGCTTCCATTGGTGACAAAGACAAAGCTGAAACGATCGAAGTCAAACCATCAAAAGCATTCGTTGCTTTTTTAAATGAAGAAAAACAAGATCAAGAAACACTGAAAAAAGCGGAAACTGCCCTAGTTTTAGCTGAAAATAAACCTACGCAAAAAAATTATGACGAAGCCGCAACTCGTATCACTTCATTAACAAAGGAAAAAGACGACTTCACCAAACGTTTAGCGATCGTAAAAGAGAATGTTCCGATTTACGAAGCTGTTGAACTGGCGGAAACAAAACAAACGAAAGAACAAGTCGATTCAGCAACCGCTTTAGTAGCAAAAGCAACGCTAAATAAGGACTCTTTACTAAAACGTTTAACGACTGTCCAACAAAAAATCACTGAAAAAGAAAAAGCAGAAAAACAAATCGCATCCGCTCGTGAAGCGGTTGAAAAAGCGGAACAAGAACCTACAGATGATCATTATAATCAAGCAATTGCTAAAATCAAGGAACTTCCAAACGGCAACACAGAATTAACTAATCGCGCAAATAGTGTAAAACAAACCCTCACTACTCAAAAAGAAGAAGCTAAAAAAGTAGCCGCAGCTCAAAAGAAAGCAGAACAAGAGGCACAAAAAGCGGCCGCTGAACAACAAGCACAAGCGGCAGCCGCAGCTCAAACACCCGAAACTCCTGCACCAGATACACAAGGTACTGGGCAAATGGTCCTAGTTACAGCAACTGGGTCAAAATATCATAATCATAAGTGCGGCAATGGAACGTATACTCCAGCAACACTAGAAGAGGCACAAACACGAGGTCTAACACCTTGTTCAAAATGCTTTTAGAACTGATTAGAGATAAAAAAATAGGCCTTCCTATAAGTGGAAGTGCCTATTTTTTTTACAATCAATGCATATATATATACGCTGAAATCAAATACAAAATCCAAATATGCAGTGGATAGAAGAAATAAAAGAAGTTCTTCATCCCTTTTCCTTTTTCGCCATTAAATAATAAAATCGGAATCACTGCAAAAATCATCATCCATTGTGTCGATCCTTGGAAAAAGAACAGAACTGCGACTAAAGCAATCAGCATACATTGAAGCCAACGTTGATTTTTAGCTAAATACATCAATGGAATCAACAATACCATGATACTATTTTCAGCAAACAATAATGCTGGGATAAAATTCGCTCCCCAGACTGCCACCATGATCGTACTTGGATTTGACATAAGTGAAAGCAAAATCGCAGAAGAGATGATCGGAAATAGGATGATCGCAATTCCTATTAAAATTTTGCTGAATTTTTTACTTGAGTGCCCTTCTGAAATTTTATCGATCCCATACATCATCAATGTTCCGACTAATAGATCACGAAAAATATTATTCATCAACTGAACTTCTTCATACCCTACGATTTTCTGTAAAAAGAAACTTCCTAGCGTCATAAGCACCATACCTAGATACAAACGCATCATATACTTCTCTTTACTTCTTGTATGACTAAAACCAACCACACTAACAAAGAAGAAAAGTGTTGCAACGGGTCTTCCAAACCAATCTAACCAATCAGGCGCCCCCATTGGAACAAACATTTGATGAATATGATCAATGAACATCAAAACGATTCCGATTATTTTTAAATCGAATGTCGTTAATCCTCTAAACTTACTTGTTGTTAAACTCTCCATTATGACACGCTCCTCATTAATTAACCTAACGTATTATAAAATAAAAGAACCTTTTTTACCTTAGAATCATCTTTCAATCATCTATCAATTTTGTCATGCTGAATAGTTATCCCCATAAAAAAATGAGTTAAAACAAGACTTTTAACAGCCTTACTTTAACCCATTCGTTCTTTTCTATTTATTGATGCACACTAAAACGTTGGTTCGGATGAACATTTTTTTCAATTTCATCCACCATTGCAATCGCATAATCTGCATACGAGATATAGCTTTTGCCTTCTTTATCTGTTTCTAACTCTTCGCCAGCTGCAACATATTTCCCTGTCGCTGGACCTTCTGCATCAAATTCTGCCGCTGGGCTGATATATGTCCAGTTTATATCTTTAGCACCTTCTAATAACGCTAAGCCTTTACCCATCGCAGTAGCTAACGGTTGAAATGCTTCAGGAAAGTCTGGTGTTTCACTCAAGCGTACAGTGTGTTCTGGATTTACAAATAAACTTCCAGCTCCACCGACAACGAACAAACGTGTTTTTTGATTTGTCAAAATATCGATCAAATGTTGTGTTGAACCAGTAAACTCACTAACATCGCCCCAAAAACCTAGTGCACTGACCAAAACATCAAAATCTTTCACATCATCTGTCGTTAAGCTGTATACGTCTCTTTCAATCACAGGTGTACCGTCTGTGATTTTCGCTGCATCACGAACGATTGCTGTAACATCTAAACCTCTTTTTTTTGCTTCTTTCAAAATTGCTGAACCCGCTTTACCATTTGCTCCTAAAATTGCTACTTTCATATTTATCTTCCTTTCTATTAATGAAACTTTTTTTGTTACATTTAAATCTAAAAAGAGAAGAGACACGTTTAGGTCTCTTGTTGCTTGATTTGATGAATCACATCAGATAAAGCAAGCTCTTTTAATTCTGCTTCCATACTTTGCTGAACTTTTATATATTGTTCTTCTAAAGCGTTTTGGATATTTGCTCCTACCAGACAATTTGGATTAGGATTTTGATGGATATTGAATACTTCGTGATCTAATTCAACTGCTTCGTATACATCAAACAGAGAAATCTCTTCTGGTTTTTTCAACAAATATGTCTGGGTCGCTCCTCTACTTGTGTGAATGAGCCCAGCTTTTTTTAGCTTACTCATCAATCGTCTAACGACAACGGGATTGGTATTTACGCTTGATGCGATCAATTCAGAATTCACACGATCGGGCGGCCCGATCTCAATTAAACTGAGGATATGGATCGCAACACTTAATTTCGTCGACATGGCCATGTCTATCACTCCAACTCTTAGTAACATTCTGAGTTACATTTAAATCTTACTGCGTTTACTTAAAAATGTCAATAGATAAACTTATGTTAAAAGATTTATTTTTACTTTCATGATAAAATCAAAAATAAGCAGTACCTCAATACAACAAATAGACACTAAACCTACATTCAGTTTCTAAAGGAGCCTAACATGGAAATCAAACTATCTGTCCTTATCTCAGAAGCAAAAACAACGATTGAATTTAACGATCATCAAGGAATCATCAACATACTTGATCGCAGTAAAGATATCACATTGGATCAGCCCGTAGTCTATATTTTAATTAAAGACAACACTATTATTTCGATAGGAAAAGCCACAGCAGGTACTTTCCAAAATGAATTAGATTTTAATAAAGTAATCACAATTGCTCCATCCTGGGATATCGAACTGAACTATCTAGTCCAACAGTTCATTACAGAAGCCGTTGAAAACAATATCACCCTTGCTCATATACCTGAGTTAGAAACAAAAATTCCAACAAGTCAGAAAAAAACAGTCACAACCTACAAAGATGAAGTCCTTTTAGTTCTTGAAAAATTCGGCTATCGCCTAAAACAGCAAGAAGAAGCTAAAAAAACCAAAGCCAAACCTGCCAAAGCACGACATAAATGGACCAAAGAAGTCAGCCAAATCGAATTCTTCATCGATACAAGAGACAGCAAAGCCACTGCCCTTTGGCATAAACGAAATGAAATGCTTTTAAAAGCTGGGGCAACAATGATGGCCGAACCACCCCTTAATAAAGATGGCTCTCTGGGCTTTTCTGCAAAAATGGGGCAAAGAATCAGAGAAGATCATAAGGATAAGGTTAAAAACAATGTGACGACAGAAGATATCATTTTAAAAAGTGTGAATGAGGTCGGTTTGTTCTTATACTTTGGCGGAACAAATAGTTGGTTAGAACTGATTGATGCCACTGGTAAAACCCTTAATGAATGGACTGTCGTTCAGTAATGTGCCTTCTTCTAGGTTGAAATTAGTAAGCTCTTTTGGCGCTTAATACGCTTGAGGGCTTTTTTTTCGCTTCTAAAACTATTTTTCAGACAAATTCACCTAACTGTCTAATTTTGTACAGCTATCTTTTGTTAGCAAAAATGTTCCTTGTTACAATGACGGTGTAACAGATCAAAAATCAGGAGGGATATTTATGAAGTACGTAAGTGGAAACTATGAAGCATTTGCAAGAAGCAGAAAACCAGAAGGCGTTGATGAGAAAAATGCCTATATCGTTGGCGCAGGTTTGGCCGGTTTAGCAGCAGCAGTCTTTTTGATCCGTGACGGACACATGAAAGGTGAACATATCCATATTTTTGAAGAATTATCCTTATCAGGCGGCTCTTTGGATGGAAAATTCATTCCCCATGATGGTTTTGTTACGCGCGGTGGTCGTGAAATGGAGAATCATTTTGAATGTTTATGGGACCTTTTTCGTTCCGTTCCTTCATTAGAAGTAGAAGATGCTTCTGTATTAGATGAATTTTACTGGCTAGATCATGACGATCCTAACTCTTCAAATTGTCGTATCATTTATAATCGCGGCGAGCGTGCAGCTGATGACGGTGAATTTACGTTATCTAAAAAAGCCCAAAAAGAATTAGTCGATTTATTTATGACATCAGAAGATAAACTAATCGGCAAACGAATCGAAGATGTCTTTACTGAGGAATTCTTTGAATCCAATTTTTGGTTATACTGGTGTACAATGTTTGCTTTTGAAAAATGGCACTCTGCTATCGAAATGAGACGCTACGTGATGCGTTTTATCCATCATATCAAAGGTTTACCAGATTTCACCGCATTAAAATTTACACGCTACAATCAATTTGAATCTTTAGTCAAACCCTTGTTGAGCTTTTTAAAAGACAATGGCGTAGACTTCCAATATGAAACAAAAATCAATGATATCAAAGTCGATATCACAGAAAATAGCAAAGTTGCAAAAAGCATCTTACTAACAAGAGCTGGAAAAACCGAAGAAATTCATTTAACTGAAAATGATTTAGTTTTTGTCACAAATGGATCGATCACTGAAAGTTCGACAGAAGGAGATCACCATACTCCTGCACCGATCACACATGATTTAGGCGGTAGCTGGAATCTTTGGAAGAACTTAGCAAAACAATCTCCAGAATTTGGTAATCCTGATGTCTTTTGTGAGAATTTACCAGAAGAAAGTTGGTTCGTTTCCGCTACTGTAACCTGGGAAAATTTCGATATCGAACCTTATATTTCTAGATTGACTCATCGTAAAATGAGAACTGGAAAAATTGTAACCGGCGGAATCATTACCATCAAGGATTCTAATTGGTTGATGAGTTTTGCGATGCACCGCCAACCTCATTTCAAAGAACAAAATGAACAACAATCGATCACTTGGGTTTATGGTTTGTTATCCAATACTCCAGGTAATTACATTAAAAAACCAATCGAACAATGTTCAGGTTCAGAGATTGCTCAAGAATTGATGTATCACTTAGGCGTTCCTGAAGAAGACATCGCTAAATTTGCTCAAAATTCTTGTGTAGCGATTCCAGTTTATATGCCGTTTATCACTTCTTATTTCATGTTACGCGAACCTGGTGATCGTCCGTTAGTAATTCCTAACGGTTCGAAGAACTTAGCGTTTATTGGGAACTTTGCTGAAACGGAGCGAGATACAGTGTTCACTACTGAATACTCTGTTAGAACTGCAATGGAAGCTGTATATCAATTACTGGATGTTGAACGTGGGGTTCCTGAAGTCTTTGCTTCTGCTTACGATTTGCGGACATTGGCGAATTCTGTTTATTATTTGTCAGATAAGAAAAAACTGACCGAGATGGAATTGCCTTTCGTTGAACGTAAGATTGTTGAGAAGTTTGTGGATAAAACGAAAGACACGTATATTGGCGATATTTTGAAAGATGCTGATTTGATTTAAATTAAACACAAACTAGGCTACATGCCTCTTTTACAAATAAAGGGGCATGTAGCCAGTTTTTATAATCAAAAATTGCCTTTGATTTCTAAAAATCATATTCCGCTTCTTTTTGCTGAATCATTGTTTGGTATGTATCCAACAATAAGAAAAAGTCATCCACAAATCGATCTAAGCGAAATTCAATATCAGGATTTTTGATTTCTTGCCGAATAATATCTTGATCCGTAATAAACACATAATTCGGCACTAAATTAGCTTTCATATAACTCAAAACCGGACGAATTTGTTGTTCAGGAATCAAAAAATGTTTTTCTGATCCAGCTGTGACGATCATACCTGCCACCTTATTTCGAAAAGCATTTACTGGCAACATATCAAACAAATTTTTCAACGTTCCAGGCATCGATGCTTGAAAAATCGGCGTACCAATAATCAAGCCATCTGCGTCCATGATTTTTTTCAATGCTACACCAACTTCGCCTTCATGTTGAAGATATTCACGACCATCAGCAAATGGAAATTGCATCTCAGAAAAATCAATCACATCTACTTCTGCATCTTCTCGTACTTCTTTTATTTTATTGATTGTATAATTAACAGCTACTCTTGACTTACTACCAAAAGCTGAGCCGATGATTGCTACAATTTTCATAAAGGTTCACCCTATTCTTTGGTATATTTTTTAACTTCCGGCATCACTTTTGTCGCAATCAATTCAATATTTTTCTTCACAAGATCAAGCGGCACGCCACCAAAATCGATTTGCGCCATGAAACGTTGATGTCCATATAATTCGTATTGGTAAAGCATCTTCTCGATAATTTCATTAACACCACCAACCATCAATGTATCTCTACTATCAGCTGATTGAGCAAAATGTTGTTTCGGATACGTTCCACCACGAATCGCACTCCAGCCAGCATTTAAGAATGGATACATTTCTTTACGTGCTTGACTACCCGTTTCTGCAACATAAAACAAACTCGTCGTGGCAAGTGGGAATTCTTTCTCATCATAGCCTGCTTCTGTTAAAGATAAACGATACGCATCTACAGCACGTTTAAAAATAGGGGCCGGTCCCGCTAATGTTGTCAGCATCATTGGAATTCCATCTAATCCAGCTTTGATGGCACTATCTGCCGGACCTCCCACAGCTCGCCATACAGGTAGATGCCCCCGAACGGGCTGAGGCAAGATTTCTGCATTTTGTAGCGGTGCACGAAAGGCACCTTCCCAATTCATTCGTTCATTTGGTGCGGCTTCATTCAATAGTTTTAACAAGTGCATTTTTTCTTCGAACAATTCTTCATAATCTTTTAAATCAAACCCCAGCAGTTCATAAACACCGACACGAGAACCTCGACCTGCAACGACTTCAGCACGACCATTTGAAATCAAATCCAAGGTGGCATACTCTTCATACACACGTACTGGATCATTCGTACTCAGAACGGAGACTGAACTAGTGAGTTTTATGTTTTTTGTTTGGGTTGCAATTGCAGACAAAATCATTTGATTGGCTTGCCCTACAAAATATCGCTGATGACTTTCACCCACACCAAAAACATCAATTCCCGCTTCATCCGCAAATTTTGCTGCTTCGATAATGTCATTGATTCGTTGTTGCTCGCTGATTATGTTTCCTGTCATCGGATTTTTAACGTGATCTCCTAAAGAATATAACCCTATTTCCATCCCTTTTGATGAATCAATGCCGAATTTTTCATTCATTTTTTTGTTCATTTTCCTGCACTTCCTTTTCATTCTCTAAATATAGGATTAGTTCATCAATTTTTTACTAATTTTAGCTAGTTGAAGGACTTCCTGTTTCGTTAAATTGTCAAAAGCAGATGCCTGCTGTTTACTTTGTTTAAGGAAGCAAGTATCTAACTGATCTTGACCAATATCCGTCAACGAGATGTATTTTTCCTTCCATTCTTGTTGACGAGTAATCCAGCCATCTGCTTCAAATTGCTTGATCATCTGCGAAACACCTCCTTTGGAAAGAAGTAATTTCTCCCCAAGTTCCTTTTGTGTGATCGGCTGATTTTCCTGAATCCGATGAAGCATATCAAATTTTGAAACGTTTAAGTCATATTGTTTTAGAAATTCATTGGACTGAATATTACTCTTTTGAACAAACTGCAAAATAGACATCCAACAACTTAATTTTACTTTTTCTGAGAGTGATAACTTTTCCATTGATTGATCCTCCTTTTTAAGTTTAGAACTAAACTGATAAAGCTAGTATAATATACTTACTAAAAATAAGCAAACTATAAATCCTACATCTGCTAGTCAAATCTTCTCTTTGATTCTTTCTACTATTATTAGTATAATGATTATGTTTTTCAGATTGTAACCGAAAGCAATAGAGTGGAGATTATATAATGATGAATAATTTTTGGGCAGAATTACCAAAGCCTTTTTTTATTTTAGCACCGATGGAAGATGTGACGGATGTCGTCTTTCGCCATGTTGTCAAAGAAGCAGGAGCACCTGATGTTTTCTTTACTGAATTTACGAATTCAGATAGTTATTGCCATCCAGATGGGAAAGAAAGTGTACGAGGACGTTTAGTTTTCACAGAAGATGAACAGCCAGTGGTCGCTCATATTTGGGGCGATAAACCTGAGTTTTTCAGAGAAATGAGTCTTGGATTAGCGGAAATGGGCTTTAAAGGCGTAGATATCAATATGGGGTGTCCCGTTCCCAATGTAGCAGGTCGAGGAAAAGGGAGCGGTCTTATTTTACGACCGGAAGTGGCGGCTGAATTGATTGAAGCGGCTAAAGCTGGCGGTTTGCCTGTTAGTGTTAAAACACGGATTGGGTATGCAGAAATCGCGGAAATGGAAGCCTGGATTACATATTTATTGAAGCAAGATATTGCTAATCTTTCTGTTCACTTACGAACACGAAATGAAATGAGTAAAGTTGATGCTCATTGGGATCTGATTCCTCAAATTATGGAAATCCGTGATCGTATTGCACCGCAAACACTGATTACGATCAATGGCGATATTCCTGATAGACAAAAAGGGATGGAACTTGCGGAGCAATATGGTGTGGATGGAATCATGATCGGTCGCGGGATTTTTAAGAATCCTTATGCGTTTGAGAAGGAACCAAAAGAGCATTCACCTCAAGAGTTGCTTGGATTATTGGAGATGCAGCTTGATTTACAAGATCATTATGCTGAAATGGTGCCACGCTCGATTGTTGGCTTGCATCGTTTCTTTAAGATTTATGTTAAGGGATTTCCTGGCGCTAGTGATTTGCGTGTTAGGCTGATGGGAACGAAATCGACGGATGAAGTTCGGGAGATTTTGGGGGAGTTTTATAAAGGTCCAGCAGATGATTTAGTTGTTGAGTAGTTAGGAATTTACTTTTTAGGACTTAAAGCTTTCAAGCACTTCTGAAAATTGGGAGTGCTTTTTCATCGTCTGCTTATATTGATTTGTTTAAAATTTAGAAAGCAACTTAAATATAAAAAGACACTCTCCCGAAAGGAAAGTGTCCAAAATATTGATATAAGAAATATTAACGTTTTGAGAAGCACTAATAATATAACTCATACATCTCTAGTCTGGTAAATCCACTTATATCAAGATTTTGTATTTCTAAAAAATGATTACAATAGATACGACTTGAACCAAGATAGTTGACAGTTGAATACAGAAACTTCTTCAAAATTTTTCTTTGGATTGTTTTAATTTTGAGTTTAATTGAGTAACTATGTATTCCGCTACTACTTTAAAAATATTGCTTTTTTCATCACACAATTTAAATTCTAGCCTCTTTTAATTTTCAATTATGAGGTTGGTACAGAAGTGTTTAACTCCGATAAATAAGCCTTCAAATCCTAGTACTTTAACACTTAGAATTTGATGTGACCGAAGCAAAGCGTAGTAGTTGCTTCTGCTCCCATTATTTATTCGGATTCTTTGAGGCCGGAATGTAACTTGTAGAATTATGTCCCAGCCTCGTTAAAAAATCTTTTAAGTCATTTGTGGGGTAATTGTCATATAAATAGTTTGTCCATCAATCTGACATGAAATTTGATAATCATAAACCATTAATATTTTTTTAACAATATACAAACCTAAGCCATGCCCCTCTTCCGAAGACTCTTCGTGATTTGAATAAAATGGATCAAAAATAGTTGTTGTATCTAATAATCCTAGTGACTGGCTCATTTCATTTATAACTACTAAAGAGTTACCTTCTGTTATAATTTTAACTTCTGAACTCTCAGGACTGTATTTAACACTATTTCCTACTAGATTGGATAAGACTTTCAATAAATATTTTTTCGGAATCCCATACTCTAAGTCTGAATCAACCATGACAGTCCTAGTTAATTTCTTATCCTCAAATAAAATATCATAATATGACATAACCTCTAACAGAGAATTTTCTAGATTAGTTTTACCTTTAAATTGAATATTATCCAGCTTAGATGTTTCTAAAATTTCATTGACTAACTTAGTCATACTTTGAAGTTCGCGATAACACTTATGAAGGTAAAGTTCCTTATCTTCATATTCAGGGTAAGAAGATAACATCCCTTCAATCATCGTTCCTATAGCCATCATTGGTGTCTTTAACTCATGGGTCACACCTTTGATAAATAACTCTCGATCATTTTCCAAACGTTTACTGTAAGTTAGTTCCTTTTCTAACTGTTCTAAAGCAGTAAACAGTTCGTGATAAATACTATTTAAATAAGCAATAAGTTGCTCCATTTCATCTTTCGACTGTGGACTATCACCATCTTGCAATGATCTATGTGTTAAGCGACTAATATTTTCAGCAATGTTATTTATTTTTTGAATTTTCCTAGAAAAGAATTTAGCGTAAATCATTGAGATAGCTGCTGCTACAATTCCCCCAACAATTAAAAAGACAGGTAAGGCTTTAATTAGTACATCACGATAATCATTTGCTGTAACAGTAATAATATAACCAATACTCAAGCTATACTGTTTACCGTCATGCGTGACGGTTTGCTCATGTACTAAAATACTAACTTCATTTTTTTTATGATTACTGTTTATTGAAGGCTGCATAAAGGGATCTTTCTCAGTATGTGTTTTTGACAAATTTAAAGAAATTGAGGCTGGATAAACAATTTGTTCTGCTTCTTTCACACGCAAAGTATAACCTTTTTGGAAGAAACCATCTAGTAAATCCTTATCAATACCCTTCTCTTTAATAATTTGAGCTACTTCTTCTGTAGTATTTTTAAAATTATTGACTTGGTTTTTATTTAAATAAAAACTCGTAGCATAATAAAAAACTAAAAAACCACAAAGTAATGTTAAAAAAACAATACTCAAACTGAACAACCATATTTTAAATTGAAATGTTAATTTATCCTTCATATTTTTCCACTTTGTAACCAATTCCTTTAATTGTTTTAATAACATTATTGCCTAATTTTTGTCGAATATTTTTAATATGAACGTCGATTGTCCGACTGTCTCCAAGAAAATCATAGCCCCATACAGCTGTTAATAATTCTTCTCGAGAATAAACTTTTCCCCTATTTAAAAACATCGCTTGAACTATTTCAAACTCTTTAGGTGTAACGTCTACTTTTACCTTATCTTTATAGATTTCATATTGATTGATATATAAATTGAGATTACCAATTTGAATCGACTCTTCTTCCTTACCATATATCCGATTCAAAATAGCGTTAATCTTAAATAGTAAAATATTCATTGAAAAAGGTTTAGTAATATAATCGTCAATCTTTTTAACAAAAGCACTCATTTGAATATACTCATCATCTAAAGCGCTAATAATAACAACAGGTTGCTCAGGACTCTCATGGCGAATCTCCTCTAAGACTTCTTGACCATTCTTTTTAGGAAGCATCATATCTAGTAAAATCAAATGATATTTATTTATTTTAGACAGCTCTAATGCGTCCAAACCATTGGAAACATAGTCGACAGAATAGCCTTCTTTTTTTAAAAATGTCACCATTGCTTTTTGAATAGATAGATCATCTTCAACTACTAAAATATGATACATCATATCTTCCTCCCAAAGTCGTTATTTTATAAGATTCGTCCGTTACTAATTCTAATAACCGAGTCAGCAGACTCTGCTAAAGAATCGTCATGGGTAACACAGACAACACATTTATTTTCTTCTTTTGCAAGCTTTAGTAACAACCGAATAATCGAACTAGCTGTTTCTGAATCAAGATTACCTGTCGGTTCATCGGCAAAAATAATTTTAGATTGGCAAGCAATCGCTCTCGCAATCGCAACACGCTGCTGTTCTCCTCCCGAAAGTTCCGTACATTTCCGTTTCATTTGAACAGGACTCAAACCTACTTTATTCAAGTACTCAGAAGCAATTTGGTGATGATTCCCTTTCTTACCAGTAATTTCTAAAGCTATTTTAACATTTTGTAAGGGAGTTAAATAGTTAATTAAATTATAAGCTTGAAATACAATACTATTATTTTTACGATATTTTCTTAAATTACCTTTTGAAATACGCTGACCATTGAAATTAATTTGACCTTGCTGTGTACCAGTTATTCCTGATAATAAGGACAATAAGGTTGTTTTGCCACTACCTGATTTACCGATAATAGCATACATTTGTCCTTCTTCAAAAGTTAAATTAATGTCTGTTAAAACTTCTTTTGTTTGATATTTATAAGATATATTATTTGTTACTAGCATATGCTTGCCTCCGTCTATTTTTCTAACATAATGGTTTTCGGATCTTTTCTTAAAATAAGTGATAAGGGTAACATCGTTGCTATTAGCACAATCGTTAATCCTAACGTTCCTGTTTTCAATAAAATTTCTTTATCGAGAACTCTTACTCCAACCTTTTCAATCGATTTAATTTTTCTTCTTTCATATTTATCAAATCCATCTTTTTTTAAGTTTTCATTCTCATCTTCTATTTTGTCGTTTTTCACATTGGTCACTTGAGTAGCCATCAAAGCATCACCAATTTTATTAGCACTTACAGCACTAATACCTGTTGCTAAGATAAATGAACAACTAAAAATAATTAAAGCTTCTATTAACATTTGAAAAACAAGACCTGTTTTCTTTTCTCCAATAGATAATAGCACACCCATTTCAAACTTACGACTACGAAATGATAAAATCATCACCAATGATAAAATTAGTACCCCTGCAATTCCTGAAATCCATAAAATCACATTAGATATTCCTGACATATTATTGATGGCGGTAGTCACACGTTCATACTGCTCATAATCTGACTGAAATTGGAAATAGTTCCAATCTAATGATACTTCTTTTTTTATTTTATTAATAACATTAGACAAATTATCTACCTTGTCAACAGAGACTTTCATTTGTTGATAAGTCCTTGGTTCGCCGTCACTATCGGATGAACCAAGAGATTCTGCTAATTCATTTGTCGTATAAAAGTTATTACCTGGATGTGACGTATTGTCAAATTCGATAGCTTGTGTTTCTTTGACATGTCCTGTATCGAATATGCCACAAACGGTTAACTTTATTTTAGTTAAGCCCTTCATTTCTCCGCCTAGACTGTCTATTGTATCTCCTATTTTTAAATTATTTTTCTCAGCATATTCTTTAGATATTAAAATAGGATTGTTTTCGGATGACTCCTTAGGTAATATACCACTAATTAATTTATACTTATTTGTTAAAAAATTATCATCGTCTTCTTTTTTGTCTAATCCGTACAAATTATTTGTTGGCGGCATTTCAAGTTGGTTAAAAAGTACACTAACACCAGGTTTCCCAATTTGTTTTAAATCAGTTCTAACAAATGAGCGGACTTTAACACTGGCATCGGTCACACCATCAACTTTTTTAACTTGCTCAAGAACCTCTTTAGTAAGGTATGGAACTTTTTCCCTCCCAACAGAATCTAATGAATCTAAATCCCAACAAATAACTGTTTCTGCACGCATCTGATCTTTCGCACTTTGATTAGCTTGACTCACTGTTTTCTTAATTCCTAGTCCAATCATAATCATCGTCACTACTATTGAAATTAATAGTAGAATTAGTATTGTTTTCTTAAAGCGTTTTGTAACACCTAAATACGCTCTCTTTATATTTCTCAAAAATCTCACCCTTCCATTTGTATTTTATTTCAAATGGAAGTATAGCTAATCTATATGATGGCTATATGAAGTCAATATGTAGCGTATGTAAAGTTTACTTCCTTTGCATTGATTCCCTTCTTTCTACTATGTTAGTCTTAAAATATAATAAATGAAAAGAGGAAATAACTATGTATAGAAAAAAACATTATTTGAAAAGTCTCATAGCATCATCTATTTTATTAGCTACATCTTTCAGTCTGATTGCTTGTGGCTCAACTGAAAAGCGCAGCGAAGAAGCTGAGACATCTGAAACAACTCAAGAAACCAAAGCGGACAGCAATAATGATAGTCTCGAAAAAGAAGCTGAGGCAACTGAACCTATCAAGGGAGAAAAAAATAATAATGCTGATGGGACTAAAACAGTCGTTTATGAAAAAGAATATAGGGAACAAGTTGAACGCACTATCTTAACTTTTAAAGATGACAAACTTCTTAAGGAAGTAACTGAAAAGATTTTCCCTTATGCAGACAGCAATGCTCCTATGACAAAAGAAGAAGCTCAAGCTAATGCTGATAATAATAAACAATATTTAGCAAACATACCAGGAGTCACATATGATGAAGAGTTTTTACCTAAAGATATTAGTAAAAGAACCTGTACTATTGAATTTGATGTAGTTGATATTGACAAAGTTAGCTGGTTAACATATTTCAATGCTGACACGACCTACTCTGAAGCCAAAACTTCTTTAGAAAACAGAGAATTCATAGAAGCTCAAAAATGAAATAGAATGAAATCGATACATGATTACGCTTTAACTAAAAGGGAGAGAATTAACCTTGTTTAAAACAATAAAACGAGCACTATTAAGTGTAAGAAAGCAATCCAAAAAAACTTTGACACTTCTAATCTTAATTTTAACTGTCATGACTATTATCATAGTTAGCTTATCTATCCAAAAATCAGTTGATCAAGCTAGCGAATATACTAAAAAACAAGTCACCACTGAATTTTCCATTCAACATACACCAGATAAAAACGAAATAGATAACGCAACTGATTATCTAAATCAAAAAACAATAGCAGAAATAAAAAGCACTCCAGGAGTTACAAAAACTAGCACAATGATTCAAACTTATGTGGCGAGTACACTAAAAGAAGATAAAAATGCTAATGAAATCGAAGAACCTACAGCACTATCACCAACTAATAGTCTCTATTCACTAGATGATTTGAAAGATACAGAAGAATTCTCAGATGGGCGCTATCAATTGATTGAAGGTACATATCCTAATCAATCAAAGGCAAACAATGCCATTTTAGTTTCTGATGCATACGCTAAATCAAATAACTTAAAAGTTGGTGATACTATTTCTGCTGTAGCTGGTGATTCTCTAACAAAACCAATAAAATTTACAATATCGGGATTATTTGAGATTAAAGAACCTGTCTCTTCTTCAGAAAATTCTGTTTCCCCTATTACAAATCCCAAAAATAACTACTATACTACAGCTAAAACTGTTGAAAAAATAATGATGCTTGATACACCAAACAAGTTAGCTGCATACGAGAAAGTAACTGTTACCGTTGATAAAGTTGATAATCTACGAAAAGTTATCTCTGCTATTAAAAATAATAAACATATCACAAGTACAAATTTTAATTTTGATGCAGATTTTGAACAATACGATAACTTAACTTCTTCAATCGATGATGTAGCAAAAATAGCTACTATCATCCTTTGGATTACTGGTATCACAGGAACAATTATTTTATTTTTAATCATCATCATTTCGTTATATGAACGTAAATTTGAAATTGGCGTGTTGCTATCTTTAGGAGAGTCTAAATTAAATATTGGTCTGCAAATACTTATTGAACTATTTATTGTCTTTATTTGCGCATTTACTATCGCAGTAGGAACTGCTTCTCTTTCTGCTAATAAGGTCAGTGATTCATTACTGTCAGATAAAGTAACAGAAACTACTTCTAGTAAGAAAGCTGACTTAAACATGACTGCTCAAAAACCTGACTCAAGTTATATCACCCCTGATATTTTAGGTATAAGTTTTGGTTTAGGAACAGCAATTGTGCTATTGTCTACAACACTATCCTTAATAATTATTCTACGAAAAGATCCTAAATCTATTATGCTCAATCAAGAATAGCTATAAGTTAAGCTAAAAGAGTACTGCTTTCTTTTTCTTCATTGTCTCGTAAACAATTTGACTGAATACCTAAGCTTACTAATAGAATAGTACTATCGTTATCTATCATTCCTAAAGCCACAATAATTGTTTTGTGTACAATTACTTTATGATGGAACAGCCACATATCTTTGCCATTAATTGGATTATTAGGAATAGATTTAGGAATCACTTCAATAACAATTTTTAACTTGCTCGTATTCAGATGCATATTATTGAGTTAACCATAAATTATATAAGTATTAGTTCGATAATAACACCTATCATGTACTAGTCGTTCTTATGAAAATATATGAAAGAAAGAACAAAGAATAGTATTGAAAGTAGCAACTTATGAGCTAAATATTATGTGTAACTTCATGAATATGCACCTAAAAAACTGAAAAAAGTTACGTAAATTCTAGTTGTTTTACGTTTCGTTAAAAATAATCTGATTGATGCAGAGAAACATAATTACGTCAAACTTTTCTATAAAAGAAACTTTGATTGTAAAATAACATTTACAACGGATGATTCAGTCATCAATAATGTTATGGATGTAATAACAAAAAAGCCATTCCTATAAATAATAATCAAGTTAGTGAAAAACTAAATTCAAAAATTAGACTAAACATACAAAAAGAATCCGTATCGGTGGCGAAGCCAAACCGATACGGATTCTTTTTTATATGTTATTATAGCCCATCTAATAGGAGGCTAATAAGTAACTGGAAACTGTCTCAGCTACCCTATCGGGGCTGACATATCAACGTTCTTGTTATCACATTCCAGTAAGAATGGTCACATGATTCATACTTACTTTTCTTGACACTCTTTTTTTGTAATAGTGATTTGATTAGGTCCAAAAAAATTATGAACAAAGAAGGCGAAAGGGTATTCCTTTAGAAGAAGCTAAAATTATTAATTAATATGAACTAAGCTATCGGAAAGAAACAGCGCAACGACTCGCAGAGCAAATTCTAAATTCCCTATATTTTTCAACACTTTTTTTTGAACTAGTGAACGCTGCTATTTGTTTTTATGATCGTCCTCCAGAAGAACCAAATACTCAAAAAGTTAGATATTCTCAAAACGACATTTCATGGATTACATGATACCCATGCATCATTTCTATTCTCTCAAGATATCGATATTGCCTATGTATCAAAACGCTTAGGTCATATTAATATCCAGACAACACAAAACTATTATCTTGAATTGATGCCAGAAAAAAAGCACCAGCAAGATGCTGATGCTTTAAACCTTTTAAATTCTTTGTCAAATTGATAATTTGAACCAACTTGAACAAAAAAACTCTTGTAAACGTTGATACAACAAGGAGTTGATTAACGTTTTGAGAATTGTGAAGCTTTACGGGCTTTCTTAAGACCTGGTTTTTTACGTTCTACCATACGGGCATCACGAGTAAGAAGTCCAGCGCGTTTTAAAGCAGCACGGAAATCAGGATCTACTTCTAATAATGCACGAGCGATTCCGTGACGGATCGCACCTGATTGACCAGAGTAGCCTCCACCATTAACGTTTACCATTACATCATAAGCGCCTTTAGTTTCAGTTACACCAAATGGTTGGTTGATAACTTCACGCAAGTCAGCGTGTGGAATATATTCTTCAACATCTTTTTTATTTACAGTAATTTTACCAGTACCAGGTACTAAACGTACGCGGGCAACTGCATTTTTACGACGGCCAGTGCCGATATATTGTACTTGAGCCAATGAATTTCCCTCCTTAAATTAGGTTAGTAATATCTAATACTTCTGGTTGTTGTGCAGCATGTGGATGCTCAGCTCCACCGTATACGTTCAACTTAGTAAATTGTTTACGGCCTAAAGTGTTTTTAGGAAGCATACCTTTTACAGAAGTTTCGATTAAACGACGAGAGTTTTTATCGCGTAATTCACCAGCAGTAACAGATTTCAACCCACCTGGGTATTGGCTGTGACGGTAGTAAATTTTATCACTTGCTTTGTTACCAGTTAATTTGATTTTATCAGCATTAATTACAATTACGAAATCTCCAGTATCCACATGTGGTGTGAATGTTGGTTTATTTTTTCCACGTAAGATAGAAGCAACTACAGTTGAAAGACGTCCCATTGGGATATCTGTTGCATCTACTACATACCATTTACGTTCTACTTCGCCAGATTTGGCCATATATGTTGTACGCACGATTCTTTCCTCCAATTTTCTATTCGATGTTTGACATTCACTTGAGTTTCCGGGGCTCATTGTGGGGCAAACAATACCATTTAACATGATACCTTCTATCGCTAATAAAGTCAATGGATTTCTGAGTTTTTCCGCTATATTTCTTCTTTCTTTTTACGATTCAAAAAATAACTTCTACCTATAAAATGGAAAATACTAAAATATGCGTAATGTATATTACGCGACTCCCAAAAGAAAAAATGTATATTATTCCCCTTTTATTTATTTTAATGTATATTTATTTACAAAAAGTGTTGATTTATGTATTTTCAAGTGATATGATGAGAACAATCAAAAAAGACAATTAGAAAATAAGGAGTGTTACTCATGAAAGAAAAAGTTGTTTTAGCCTATTCTGGAGGACTAGATACCTCTGTTGCTGTTAAGTGGTTAGTTGACGAAGGTTATGACGTGATCGCTTGCTGTTTAGATGTCGGTGAAAAGAAAGATTTAGATTTCATCAAAAATAAAGCATTAGAAGTTGGAGCCTCAGCTTCCTATACCATTGATGCCAAAGAGGAATTTGCTCAAGAGTTTGCCTTGATTGCTTTACAAGGCCATACCTTCTATGAACAATCTTATCCATTAGTTTCCGCTTTATCTCGCCCTCTGATTGCTAAAAAATTAGTAGAATTAGCACACGAGACTGGAGCGACAACAATTGCTCACGGGTGTACAGGAAAAGGGAATGATCAAGTACGTTTTGAAGTCGCGATCAACGCTCTTGCACCCGAGCTCAATGTGATTGCTCCAGTTCGTGAATGGAAATGGTCACGTGAAGAAGAAATCAATTATGCTAAAGAAAAAGGCGTACCAGTCCCAGCCGATTTAGACAACCCTTATTCTGTCGATCAAAACCTTTGGGGTCGTGCTAATGAATGCGGCATTTTAGAAGATCCTTGGGCTACTCCACCAGAAGGAGCCTATGAATTAACAGCTAGCTTAGAGAATGCACCTGAGGAAGCAGATATTATCGAGTTGACTTTTTTTGAGGGTGTACCTACAGCTATCAACGGCAAAGAAATGTTGTTATCTGATCTAATCCTTGAGTTAAATGATTTAGCTGGTAAACACGGCATCGGCCGAATCGATCATGTAGAAAACCGTTTAGTGGGAATCAAATCACGTGAAGTTTATGAGTGTCCAGCAGCCATTACACTAATGACTGCGCATAAAGAGTTGGAAGATTTGACCTTCGTTCGTGAAGTAGCACACTTCAAGCCAATCATCGAAAATCAATTATCACAAATTATTTATGATGGCTTATGGTTCAATCCGCTAACTGACGCATTGATTGCTTTCTTAAAATCTACGCAAAAATATGTAAACGGTGTGGTTCGGGTAAAACTATTCAAAGGTCATGCCATTGTTGAGGGACGTAAATCAGCAAACAGTCTATATAACGAAAACCTAGCAACTTATACATCTGCCGATACATTTGATCAAGATGCTGCCGTTGGTTTCATCAAACTCTGGGGACTTCCTACCAAAGTCAATGCAGAAGTCCAAGCTGCATTAAACAAAAATAATTAGCAATGATTTTAGTTTTTATCTAGGCTGAATTTTAAAACAAGATAACTTGTACTTTTATTGTAAATAAGGTTATCCTATCCAGTTCAGCTATTACGCTCGACTTATCCTAGGAGAATTTCTTTTCTATCTGCGGATCGAAATAAGGAAATCGATAAGTCTTAATATGATAGCCAAGCTCGTTACGACGGAGAGCAAGAAATTTCACTAAAAATTTAATCCTTGCCAGCTATAGCTATCTCCCATAAACAATTGATAAGTAAACAGGTTATCTACATCGAGAAGTGGATGACCAATTTCTTATCACAATGAATAATAATACATAAATGAGGTGTGCATAATGGAAAAATTATGGGGCGGACGCTTTGAAGGAAAAAGCGAAGCGTGGATCGATGCTTTTGGTGCTTCGATTCCTTTCGATCAAAAGTTAGCCAAACAAGATATTACTGGGAGTTTAGCCCATGTAAAAATGTTAGCTAAGACAGGTATTTTAAGCGAAGAAGAAGCTGAACAAATCACTTTGGGCCTTGATTCCATTCAGAAAAAGCTAACAGCTGGTGAACTTGAATTTAGTATAGAAAATGAAGATATCCATCTAAACATTGAAAAACATCTACATGGTGAAATTGGCCCTGTTGCTGGAAAACTGCATACAGGCCGTAGTAGAAATGATCAAGTCGCTACAGACATGCATCTCTATTTAAAAGAAATCGTTCAAGAAGTCATCGAAAAGATCCACTTATTTCGCCAAGTTTTAGTTCATAAAGCTGAAGAAAATATTGAGACCATTATGCCTGGCTACACTCACTTACAACATGCACAACCGATCTCATTCGCCCATCATATGATGGCTTATTACGGCATGCTGACACGAGATCAAGAACGTTTCTCAGAAAGTTTGAAACGAATCGATATATCTCCATTAGGTTCTGCCGCTCTTGCAGGAACAACTTTTCCGATAGATCGGGCATATTCAGCTGAATTATTAGGTTTTTCTTCAGTCTATGAAAACAGTCTCGACGGCGTGAGTGATCGGGATTTTATCTTAGAATTTCTTAGCAACAGTTCTATTTTAATGATGCATCTTTCTCGTTTTTGTGAAGAAATCATCTTATGGTGCAGCCACGAATTTCAGTTTATTGAATTGACGGATACTTTTTCTACCGGCAGCTCAATCATGCCTCAAAAAAAGAACCCAGATATGGCAGAATTGATTCGAGGGAAGTCTGGTCGCGTATACGGCAATTTATTCAGCCTCTTAACCGTTTTAAAAGGTTTACCGTTAGCTTATAACAAAGACCTGCAAGAAGACAAAGAGGGCATGTTTGATACGTCTCATACAGTTTTAACTAGTTTAGAGATTATGGCAGGCATGGTAGAAACAATGAAACTAAATCAAGAAATAATGGAAAAATCGACAGAAAAAGATTTTTCAAACGCAACAGAACTGGCAGACTACCTTGCAAACAAAGGAATGCCCTTCCGACAAGCACATGAAGTGGTTGGAAAATTAGTATTACAATGTACGAAACAAGGGATTTATTTGCAAGATGTTCCATTAAACGAATACCAAGCTATTACACCCTTAATCGAATCAGACATCTACCAAACGCTCGCCTCAAAAACAGCAATCGAACGTCGACATTCGTATGGCGGGACTGGATTCGATCAAGTGAAAGCAGCAATTGAGCGTAGCAAGCAAAAACTTGAAAGCGAAAAAAACTAAAAAAAGCTTATGGAAGATAGAAAACTATCTTTCATAAGCTTTTAAATTCTGTTGATTAACGAGTTTTTGTACGAGAATCTGCATCAATGCCAGGTGCTTTACCTAATTTTGCTTGCAACATCCAGATATTTTTCTCAATATCTGTTTTGTTCGCAATAAAGATATCTTGTGTAGAATCATCGCCTTCTTCACCAGAAACATCGATTCCTTTTTGATAAAGATCCGCTAAATAACGGTAACCTTCTACTAATTTTTCCATACGTTCAGGAATTGTACGTTCGTATGTGCCGATTTCATCTGAAATACCAGTATGATCAGCAAATTCTTGTAATGTTGAGTAAGGAGCGCCATCTAATGTAATCAAACGTTCAGATACGACATCTAATTGGTCATTGATTTGGTCCATGTATTCGTCCATTTTAGGGTGTAATGTCAAGAATTCTGGGCCACGCATATACCAGTGAGTTTGGTGGATTACCACTGAAAACTGGCTTAGATCTGCAACAAGTTGATTTAATACTTCTTTTGTTTGTTCAAATTTCATTATACATCATCCTCCTAAGTTTTTATCTACATCTATTATTGTAGTACGAAATGACGAAAAAGTACACTAAAATCTTTCATTTTTATAATATTTTTTATTTAATAATAATTCTAAACTAGAACATTAATTGCCATTAGGAATCGGCATTTTATCCAACGAATCAACAATCTCTTTAGCCACTTCATTCAGCGCCTCTTGCAACTCTTTATTCATCGTATCCATGTCACTTGAACCAGATATAAATGCCATAAATAAATTAGATACGGCTTCTTTTTGATCATCCGGCACAAACCACTTACCCTTTTCTTTTTCTAAATGCAATTTCAACGCAACTGGATCTGTTTTGATTTTGATTGCTTTGACCCGCTCTTCCAAAATAGAAAATGTGGCTTCCAACGTTTTTTGCTCATCCTTAGCTATTTCCGGATTGGAGATCGTGTCTTTTACTAGTTGTCGCGTCATTTCCTGCATTGCGCTTACTAAATCCAAGCCCGTAACATAATAGGTGATCGTTGCTCCGGTTTTTGTTTCATCTATTTGAACAATTTTATAGGTCGCTTTTTCTTTTACTTGTTGTAAAAGTTGCTTTGTTAACTGATTCGCCTGTTTTTCTGGTACTTGTGCGCCAGTAGAAGACAATCCTTTTGCAAAATTTTCTTCAAACGCTTTACTATTTTCATCCAGCTCTTTTCCAGCCTGTTTACCATCACGAAATTCTTTGGAAAACTTACTCTCTTCTTTTTGATAAACAAGACGGTCAATGAACAACTCTCCCGCATCTTCTGCCGAGATACCTTTAGAACCACAACTTGTTAGAAAGATTCCTGCTAAAATCAAAGAAGCGATCCATACTTTTTTCATTTCCTTTCCTCCGTTCTCTTACTTACTAGTAAAGCAAGTTCCCTGTTATTTGTCAAAATAATTTATTCTAAATCAGCCCTGAGTTTCGCTAATTGATGATAACTAGCAGACAATTGTTGCTGTGTTGTAATATACAATGGATATATCTGCTGATAAACTTGATGATTTTCATGATTAGGTTCGATCACTTCATAAATTTCTACTTGCTCACACGCCGTTTCTAAATCTGGAATTACCCCTAAACTTTGCCAACCTAGTATAACAGCACCTAAAGCTGATGCTTCAATACTTTCAGTTAATGACAGTGGGTAACCCAAAACATCGGCCATTACTTTTTTAAACACTTCTGAATCAGCAAAACCGCCCGTTGCACGAATTTCGTTTACCGTTCCACCTAGCTCTTCTAGTTCCGTTAAAATCCGCTTCAAATTCAAACAAATTCCTTCAACCACAGCGCGCATCATGATTTTATCATCATGATTTCTCTTCAAACCAACAAAACTGCCCGTAGCTTCTGCATCCCACAAAGGGGCACGTTCACCTAATAAATACGGATGAAACATTAATCCTTTAGCGCCCACCGGAGTTTCTTTCACAAGATCCATTACTGCATCATATGGGTTGCGTAAAGATTCACAGGCGTTAGTCTGAACTTCTTTTAATAACGTTTCACACGCCCAATCAAAAATTCCGGCCCCGTTACTAGTAGCTCCGCCGATCACCCAGTAATGTTCATCCAGCACACAACAAAAAGTTTCTGCTTGAGGATGAGTATACGGCTGTTCAACGATATAACGTAAAGCTCCACTTGTCCCAACTGTCAAAGTCGCTATTCCTTTAGTTATAGCACCTAATCCTAAATTAGATAACGGTCCATCTGCTCCGCCTAATACAAAAACCGTTTGTTCTGATAAACCTAAAAGTTCCTTCCAATGAGCTTTTAATTTAGTTAATTGATGGGTTGGTTTGACTAACGTTGGAAGTTGCTCTTCCTTAACGCCCATCTCAGATAAAGCTTGCTGATCCCAAGTAAGATCATGAATATTTAAAAAACCTGTCCCCGAAGCTGTGCTGATATCGGTAATATATTGATCAAATAATTGGTAAAAAAGGTACTCTTTCATCCCAATAAACTTTGCTGCTTGATCATAGATTTCCGGCATTTCTTCTTTCAGCCAACGAATTTTGTGAAAAGGTGTCATCGGATGCATCGGCAATCCAGTATTTCGATATATTGTTTGGCCTAGAGCTGTATCCTTTAACTCCTCTGCATATTTTTCCGCCCGATTATCCGCCCATGTGATCACTCTTGTTAGAGGTTGATTATTTTTATCCATTACAATTAGCCCATGCATCGCTGTAGAAAAGGAGATCAGTGAAATTTTATGGGGTTGTACGTTAGTTATCACTTGTTTGATACAGGTAATAACTGCTTGAAAGATCTGGTCCACCTCTTGTTCTGCCATACCTTCTGTTTCTTGAATGAGCGGATAACGAACATAAGCTGTTGTCCGAACTGTTCCATCTTCATTAAAAACGACTGCCTTCGTCTGAGTGGTCCCAATATCCACACCAATTGCTATTTTTTCCATTTTCTCGCCCCATCTCTCACTTTCATTATTCCTAATAAAAAATGAGTTGTCTAGTAAAAAAGAAGTTTTTTTACGTATTTATTTATGAAAGGAGATTTTTTATGTTAGTTATTTATTTTGTTGTTGGTTGTGTGATCGGCTCTTTTCTTTGTTTAGCGGCTGAACGAATCCCGATTGGAAAATCTATCTTATTTCCTGCCTCCCATTGTTCTTATTGCCGAAATAAGTTGAAATTTTTTGAGTTGATTCCGATTATTTCTATTATTTTTCTACGTTTTCGCTGCCGTTATTGCGGGCATAGGTTTTCACCTGTTTATTTTTTTAGTGAGCTTATTTGTGGATGGCTTTGTTTTTTAACAATTTTTAAGCCTGTTCATTCATTATATTGGCTTTGTTTCTTATTTACAGCCGTTCTCTTATCTTTAACAGATATTTTTTATTTAATCGTTGAACCTAAAATTTTTTATCCGTTAGCTGTTTTATTATGTATTTGGCATATTTATTTGCCGTTGCCGATTTATCTTTTGACAAGTATCATTAGTTTTCTTGGTTTGCACGGCATAAACTATTTTTTTCCTGATTCTGTAGGAGGTGGAGACATTATCTTATTAACTTTATGGGGCGCGCTTTTAGGAAGTGAATCACTTATCCTTTTACTTTTCTGTGCTAGTAGCAGTGGGTTGTTCTTTATTTTATTTTGCCAATATGTTTTAAAGAAAAGCATACGACAACTTCCCTTTGTTCCTTTTTTAAGTATTGGACTATTTATTGTATTTTTATGTAAATGAATAACGAAACAAAAGGAATTATCACTTTTGTTTCGCATCTCTCAGTTATTTATTTTTCCAATTTTTCCGAATAAATCCAGCACGACCAGAACCTTCTTTATATAGGTTGTAATGGACGTTGTGCTTTTTATAATAGTCTTGATGGTAGTCTTCAGCTGGGTAAAAAGGTTGGGCAGGTTCGATCTTTGTAACGATTGGTTGTGTAAATCGGCCACTGGCTTGTAATGCCTCTTTTGATTTTTCTGCGATTTCTTTTTGTGCTTCATTTGCATAAAAAATAACGGGACGATAAGAATCGCCGCGATCTGCAAATTGTCCTAGAGCATCTGTTGGATCAGTTTGCTGCCAATAGGTTTCAACTAGTTTTTCGTATGGAATAACCGCAGGATCATAGGTTATTTCAACTGCTTCCGTATGACCAGTCGTTCCTGTTGTAACTTGCTCATAAGTCGGATTTTCAGCATGTCCACCTGTGTAACCAGCTACAACTGAAATAATGCCTGGTTGCGTATCAAAAGGTTTGACCATGCACCAAAAACAACCGCCGGCAAAAATTGCTTTTTCGTAATTATGTTCCATGATTCCTTCACCTCTTCTTTTTCCTTATCATAAGCTGAATGAAAAAATAATGATATTGATTTGCCTCAACCTATTTTTACAAAAAAATCACCTAGCAATCATTCGACTGCTAGGTGATTCTTCTTTTATTTATTCAACTCATTCAAAGCATCTTCAGCAGCCATTTGTGCTTCAATATCAGAGATACTGTAGACATTTTCGCTCGCTACGCCAACTTCTTTTGGTTCCATGTTACGGTAACGAGCCATACCAGTACCAGCTGGGATGATCTTACCGATGATAACATTTTCTTTCAAACCAAGTAATGGGTCTTTTTTACCACGAATCGCAGCATCTGTTAACACACGAGTTGTTTCTTGGAATGACGCAGCAGATAAGAAACTGTTTGTTTCTAATGATGCTTTTGTGATTCCTAGTAAGACTGGACGGCTTGTTGCAGGAACGCCGCCGGCTACTAATGTGTCATAGTTACGATCTTTAAATTCAGCGATATCTAGTAATGTACCTGGTAAGATTTCAGTGTCACCTGGATCCATGACACGAACTTTACGAAGCATTTGACGAACCATTACCTCGATATGTTTATCACCAATTTCCACCCCTTGCATACGGTAAACACGTTGTACTTCACGCAATAGGTAGTTTTCAACTGATAATACATCACGAACTTGTAGTAATTGCTTAGGATCGATCGAACCTTCTGTCAATGGTTCACCACGATGGATCGTATCGCCTTCAGCAACTTTCATACGAGCAGTATAAGGAACTGTATACGTACGAGTATCAGTTTTTCCTTTGATTGTTACTTCTTTTTGACGTGTTGCAGGATCTTCAGAAATATCGATGACTTCACCAGTAACTTCTGTGATGACTGCTTGTCCTTTAGGATTACGTGCTTCAAAGATTTCTTGGACACGAGGTAGACCTTGAGTAATATCATCTCCGGCAACCCCACCTGTATGGAAGGTACGCATTGTTAACTGAGTACCAGGCTCTCCGATTGATTGAGCGGCAATTGTACCAACTGCTTCCCCAACCTCAACACCTGAACCAGTTGCCAAGTTACGACCGTAACAATGTTTACATACACCGTGTTTCGTATTACATGTAAATACGGAACGGATAGTTACTGTTTCAATACCAGCGTCAATGATCTCTCTTGCAAGATCTTCTGAAATTAGTTGATCTTCACCAACAATCACTTTGCCAGTTTCAGGATGAATCACAGATTTACGTGTGTAACGACCAAGTAAACGTTCTTCTAACGGTTCAATGATTTCATTACCTTCACGAATAGATTGGATAACTAAACCACGGTCAGTTCCACAATCGTCTTCACGAATGATTACATCTTGAGCAACGTCAACTAAACGACGAGTCAAGTAACCTGAATCGGCTGTCTTCAAGGCTGTATCGGTCATCCCTTTACGAGCTCCATGGGTAGAGATAAACATCTCTAAGACAGAAAGTCCTTCACGGAAGTTAGAGATGATCGGCAGTTCCATGATACGTCCATTCGGTGCGGCCATCAGTCCACGCATACCAGCAAGCTGAGTAAAGTTGGAGATGTTACCACGGGCACCAGAATCTGACATCATGAAGATTGGATTTTTAGCATCCATACTTTCGATCAGTTTTTGTTGGATCTCATCTTTGGCTTTGTTCCAAACAGCAATAACACGTTCATAACGTTCGTCATCTGTAATCAGACCACGACGGAATTGTTTCGTGATATTTTCTACTTGTTTATGGGCATCATCAATGATTTCTTGTTTCTCATGCAATACCATGATATCAGCGATACCAACGGTCATACCAGCATGAGTAGAATGTTTATAACCTAAGTCTTTCATTCTATCAAGCATCTTAGAAGTTTCAGTGATATGGAATCTCTTGAAGACTTCAGCAATGATGTTTCCTAAGTTTTTCTTCTTGAATGGTAAAACTAATTCTTGTTCTTTAATATGAGCAGGAATATCTGTACCAGCTTCTACAAAATAATTGTCAGGCGTTTGCACAGTTAAGTTGTAATCTGTTGGTTCATTCAAGTAAGGGAATTCTATAGGCATGATTTCATTAAAGATGATCTTACCTACAGTTGTAATCAAAATTCGTTCTTTTTGCCAATCCGTAAATGGTTTGTCGCCAAGTAATGTTGTTTGAACTCCGATACGTGAGTGTAAATGCACGTATCCATTACGCCATGCTAAAACAGCTTCGTTCATGTCGCGGAAGATCATGCCTTCCCCTTCACGTCCATCTTCTTCCATCGTTAGGTAATAGTTACCTAAGACCATATCTTGAGAAGGTGTTACAACTGGTTTACCATCTTTTGGATTCAAAATGTTTTGAGCAGCTAGCATTAACATACGTGCTTCAGCTTGCGCTTCTTCGTTCAATGGAACGTGAACGGCCATTTGGTCTCCATCGAAATCGGCATTATAAGCTTCACAAACTAATGGGTGAAGACGAATTGCGCGTCCTTCAACTAACACTGGCTCAAAGGCTTGGATACCAAGTCTGTGTAGTGTAGGTGCTCGGTTAAGCAATACTGGATGTTCTTGAATAACTTCTTCTAAGATATCCCAAACTTCATCTTCTCCGCGTTCGATTTTACGTTTTGCGTTTTTGATGTTTGTTGCAATTTCGCGTTGAACTAATTCACGCATTACAAAAGGTTTGAATAGTTCAATCGCCATTTCTTTTGGCAAACCACATTGGTACATTTTCAAGTTAGGTCCTACGACGATAACTGAACGACCAGAGTAATCCACACGTTTACCCAGTAAGTTTTGACGGAAACGACCTTGTTTCCCTTTCAACATATGAGAAAGAGATTTCAATGGACGATTACCAGGTCCAGTTACTGGACGACCGCGACGGCCGTTATCGATCAACGCATCGACTGCTTCTTGCAGCATACGTTTTTCATTTTGAACAATGATGTTTGGCGCATTTAAATCTAATAAACGTTTCAAACGGTTGTTACGGTTGATTACACGACGGTATAAGTCATTCAAATCACTTGTCGCAAAACGTCCACCCTCTAGTTGAACCATTGGGCGCAAATCTGGTGGGATTACAGGAATAACATCCATAACCATCCAGCTTGGTAAGTTTCCAGAAGCACGGAATGCTTCTAAAATATCTAAACGACGGATCGCACGTGTTCTTTTTTGACCTTGTGCTGTTTTCAAATCTTCTTTCAAACCAGCAACTTCGCCATCTAAATCAACGTTGTCCAATAATTGTTTAACAGCTTCTGCACCCATTGCTGCAGTAAAACCTTGACCATATTGATCACGTTTATCGCGGTATTCGCGCTCTGTTAATAATTGTTTTTTCTCTAAAGATGTATCTCCGGCATCAATTACCACATAAGATGCAAAATAAATGATTTCTTCTAAGGCACGAGGACTCATGTCTAATACAAGCCCCATACGAGATGGAATACCTTTGAAATACCAGATATGTGAAACAGGTGCTGCTAACTCGATGTGTCCCATACGTTCACGACGAACTTTAGAACGAGTTACTTCTACACCACAACGGTCACAAACGATACCTTTATAACGAATACGTTTATATTTTCCACACGCACATTCCCAGTCTTTAGTTGGGCCGAAAATGCGTTCACAGAACAAACCTTCACGTTCAGGTTTTAACGTACGGTAGTTAATCGTTTCGGGTTTCTTTACTTCACCGTAAGACCAGCTTCTGATCTTTTCTGGAGAAGCCAAACCTATTTGCATACTTTCGAATTTATTTACATCGATCAAAAGGGATTCCCTCCATTCAATTAGTTAGAAAAGCTGAATGAGCTATTCACCGTAGTTTGGAACTAGAAACAATCATGTTGATTTTTCTAGCCCAAAACTAACGGATTTCATTGGCGCTTTATACAAAATGTAAAACAATTAGTCTTTTGTATCTTCAGCAGTTTCTATTTCTTGTTCAAGCACTGCATCAGCTGCTTCCTTTGCTTCCGCTGCTTCTTTTTCTAATTGTTTCGCTGATTGTTGTTCTGCGAATTTTGTTAGGGCATCAACGGTGATCAAGTCATCATCATCATCGTCCATATCACGCAATTCGATTTCTTGTTCTTCAATGTCCAATACGCGCATATCTAGTCCAAGTGATTGTAATTCTTTTACCAATACGCGGAATGATTCTGGTACGCCTGGTTTTGGAATTGGTTCACCTTTGACGATGGCTTCGTATGTTTTCACACGACCAACAACGTCATCAGATTTGTACGTTAAAATTTCTTGTAATGTGTAAGCTGCACCGTATGCTTCCAGTGCCCATACTTCCATCTCCCCAAAACGTTGTCCACCAAATTGAGCTTTACCTCCAAGTGGTTGTTGGGTAACAAGTGAGTATGGTCCAATAGAACGAGCATGTAATTTATCATCAACCATGTGGGCCAATTTGATCATGTACATCACACCAACAGAAATACGGTTATCAAATGGTTCACCCGTACGTCCATCGTAAAGAACTGTTTTCGCGTCACTAGCCATACCAGCTTCACGAACAGTTTCCCAGACATCATCATCGTTCGCACCATCAAATACTGGTGTTGCAATATGGATACCTAACTGACGAGCAGCCATTCCCAAGTGCAATTCTAGTACTTGTCCGATGTTCATACGTGATGGCACCCCTAGTGGGTTCAACATGATATCGATTGGTGTACCATCTGGCAAGAATGGCATATCTTCTTCCGGCATAATACGGGATACAACCCCTTTATTACCGTGACGACCGGCCATTTTATCGCCTTCGTTGATTTTACGTTTTTGCACGATATAAACACGAACTAGCATGTTCACACCTGGAGATAATTCGTCTCCTGCTTCACGAGTAAAGATCTTCACATCATGAACGATCCCGCCGCCACCGTGAGGCACACGTAGAGATGTATCACGAACTTCACGAGCTTTTTCACCAAAGATTGCATGTAGTAAACGTTCTTCAGCAGATAACTCAGTTACCCCTTTAGGCGTTACTTTACCTACTAATAGGTCGCCATCTTTAACTTCAGCACCTATACGGATAATTCCCATTTCATCAAGGTCTTTTAATGCATCTTCCCCGACGTTTGGAATTTCACGAGTGATTTCTTCAGGCCCTAATTTTGTATCACGAGCTTCTGATTCGTATTCTTCAATATGAATAGAAGTGTAGACATCATCTTTCACCAAACGACGGCTCATGATGATCGCATCCTCGTAGTTGTAACCTTCCCATGTCATGAATCCGACAAGGACGTTTTGGCCTAAAGCCATTTCGCCTTCTTCCATAGAAGGTCCGTCAGCTAATGTATCGCCTTTTTCAACTTTTTCGCCTAAAAGAACGATTGGACGTTGGTTGTAACTTGTTCCTGAATTTGAACGACGGAATTTTGTTACCATATATTTATCTAATGCGCCATTGTCACGGCGAACGCGTACTTCTGATGCATCCACATATTCAACGACACCATCATGTTTACATAGTAAAGCAGCACCCGAGTCATGTGCTGATTTGTATTCCATACCAGTTCCCACAAGTGGTGAACGAGGTTGGATCAAAGGCACAGCTTGACGTTGCATGTTGGCACCCATCAAGGCACGGTTGGAGTCATCGTTTTCCAAGAAAGGAATACATGCAGTCGCCACGGCAACTACCTGTTTAGGTGAAACGTCCATGTAATCGACTCTATCGATCGTTACTTCAAGGTTTTCACTTTGTAGACGAGCCATTACTAATTCTTCAGCAAAAGTGCCATCTTCATTTAAGCGTGAGTTTGCTTGCGCTACGATGTAGTGATCCTCTGTGTCAGCAGTTAAGTAATCCACTTGATCGGTTACTTTTCCTGTTGCACGATCAACACGACGATACGGTGTTTCGATAAATCCAAATTTGTTGACTTTGGCATAACTTGACAAGCTATTGATCAACCCGATATTTGGTCCCTCAGGCGTTTCGATCGGACACATACGGCCATAGTGGGAATAGTGAACGTCTCGAACTTCATAACCGGCACGGTCACGAGTCAAACCACCAGGTCCTAAGGCAGATAGACGACGTTTGTGTGTCAACTCACCTAGAGGATTTGTTTGATCCATGAACTGTGACAATTGAGAAGAACCAAAGAATTCTTTGATACTTGCAACGACTGGACGAATATTGATCAATTGTTGTGGTGTCAATGTTTCAGTGTCTTGGATAGACATTCTTTCACGAACTACACGCTCCATACGAGCTAAACCAATACGGAATTGGTTTTGCAGTAATTCACCAACTGAACGAATACGACGATTACCTAAGTGATCGATATCATCTACGTTACCGATGTCTTCTTGTAAGTTAAAGAAATAACTCATTGAAGCAACGATATCCGCTGGACGAACAGTTTTCACACTTGTATCAGGATAACCATTACCAATTACGTTAACGATGCGTTCTGGATCTTTTGGAGAAAGAACTTTGATCACTTGAACGGTCATTGGCTCAGTAACCACACCATCTTCACTTGGGTAATACGTTACGCTGTTTAAGCCGTTATCGATATGTTCACCTAATGTTTCCATTACTTGGTGAGTCAAGACTGTTCCTTTTTCAACAAGAATTTCTCCTGTTTCAGAATCAATCAATGTTTCTCCTAAAGTTAGGTTCAATAGACGAGTTTTTAGATCTAATTTTTTGTTGACTTTGTAGCGACCAACGTTTGCTAAATCATAACGTTTTGGATCGAAGAAACGAGCATTCAGCAAGTTACGAGAGCTATCCGCTGTTTTGGGTTCGCCAGGTCGTAGACGCTCATAGATGTCTTTTAACCCTTCTTCAGTACGAGAATCGCTCGCATTTTTGTGTAAATCTTTTTCGATTGTATTGCGTAAGCTTAATGTTTCACCAAAAATTTCAAAAATTGTATCATCAGAGCCAAAACCTAAAGCACGAACTAATACAGTCAAAGGAATTTTACGCGTACGGTCAATACGTACGTAAGAAATGTCTTTTGCGTCAGTTTCCATTTCTAACCATGCACCACGGTTAGGGATCACTGTTGAGCCAAAGCCTTCTTTACCATTTTTATCTACTTTTCCATGGAAATAAACACCAGGTGAACGAACTAATTGAGAAACGATAACTCGTTCTGCACCATTGATGATAAATGTTCCCATTTCAGTCATTAGAGGGAAATCACCGAAGAATACTTCTTGTGATTTGATTTCTCCAGATTCACGGTTTGTCAATCGTAGAGTAACATGTAACGGCGCAGAGTAGTTTGCGTCATGTGCGCGCGCTTCTTCTACCGTATACTTAGGTTCTTTTAATTCATAATCCACAAATTCCAAAGATAAGTTTCCTTGAAAATCATCGATCGGTAAAATGTCCTCAAACATTTCTCTTAGTCCTTCATCTAAAAACCATTGGTAAGAGTCTGTTTGAATCTCGATCAAGTTGGGTAATTCCAACACTTCACTGATCCGGGCGAAACTTCTACGTTCGCGGTGTTTGCCGTATTTTACTACGTGTCCAGCCAAGCTCTTCACTCCTCTAATTAAAAGTCTATCAAAACACTAACCGAAATATTTCTTTAATATTACAAATATTAAATATCCGTAATATTGAGCATTTTTTGCAGTTTTTAGGCAAAAAAAAACCAAAAATAGAATGTGCTCTTAAAAACTTCTCGTGCGTTTCTACTTTTGTTTCCCTATTAAAAACCGGAACGGACAATATTTCGTTCCTGCTTTGTCATTTTTCAGATAGTTTTTGCATCTATACATTGTACTTCCTTCTATAGTAAAAGTCAAGGTTTTTTAGGCATTTAAAAAGACTCGAACTCTTCAAAAAAGACACTCAATTTTATTGAGTGTCTTTTTCCTTTTTTTGACGAAACGAGTCTACTGAACAGTCACGTCACCAGTTACTTCAGCGCCTTCTTTATCAAGAGTTGCAGAAGTTTTGTATTCTTCTTTTTCAAACGTCACTTTACCATCAACTTTTGTTCCGTTTAAAACAAAGCCATTCGCTTTAACCAAGATATCTCCTTTAACAGTTCCGTTAACGATGTTGAAGTTTTCTGTTTCAACGATCAATTGAGGAACAGTTACTGTATATTCAGCCGTAACTTTTTTATCTGAATCTTGTGCGTATAACGCTAATTTTCTATAAATATCGCCTGTTTTTTCGCCTTTATCGTGGAATTCTCCTGAAACAGTCACATCTTTGTCAAAAGTAAGATCTGCTGTTGCAGCAACGATCCAGTTTCCATCTTTACTCAATGCTTTTTCGATTACTTCTGGTTTGTCACTGATTGAAGCACCACTCACTGCATCTACACTTGAGCTCATTGATGTTTCTGTTTTGCTATCAGAAGAACTGTCTTTAGACGCTTTATTGTCACTGTTACATGCACCTAATACTAATACTGTTGCCGCTAACGTTCCTAGTGTGATTAATTTTTTCGAAATCATATACATCCTCCTAATTATTTACTATTTATTCAGTTAAATAGTAGCATGAAATCGTTTAAATTCACAAAGATATCCTTTTTTATTTAGTTTAATACGATTAATTTTAAAAATTCACAAATTTACATCCATTAAGAGAATGTTCAGAAAATTTAAAATAATCTGTTGACAGCAGGCGCTCTTTTCCTTTATACTAAACACAATTCAATTTGCGGAGGGATTTTTTATGACATACTCAATCAACCCACAACTGAATAACGCTTACTTTAGCTACTTTAGATAGTTTTGTATTCATGAAATCGTGGGTACAAACAGCAAAAACCTGTTTTTGTATCTATGATGGCTAGAGCGCTTTGTAATAAACAAGCAGCCACGTAGACAATCCTAAGTGGCGAATAAAGAAGTGTTTACCTACGACTTTTATCAATCCATTTAGGCATATTGTCTGAATGGATTTTTTGTTTTACCAACATCAATCATAATTGGAGGAATCAAGATGAAAAAGAAACTATTAGGACTAAGTATCGTATCAGCAGTAGCATTATTGACACTTGGCGCGTGCGGCAATGATAACAAATCCGCTGGTGGATCAAACAGTGACAGTAAAAAAATCGGTGTTTTACAACCTGTTGAACACGGCTCACTAGATGCTGCGTTTGAAGGATTCAAAGACGGTTTAGCAGAAAACGGCTTTAAAGAAGGCGACAATCTGACGATCGAATACAGCAATGCCCAAAATGATCAAGCCCAATTAAAAAGCATGAGTGAAAAATTAGTCAAAGAAAAACCAGACTTACTTTTAGGAATTGCAACACCTGCCGCTCAGTCATTATTGAATGAAACAACGGATATTCCGATTCTAGTCACAGCGGTTACTGACTTAGTCAGCGCTAAATTAGTCAAATCAGATGAAAAACCTGGCGGAAACGTTACAGGAACAACTGATATCGTCCCAATCGATAAACAAATTGCCTTATTACTAAATATCGTGCCTGATGCAAAAACTGTCGGCATCATGTATAACGCAGGCGAGGCAAATTCTAAAATCCAAGCTGACATGGCTGAAAAAGCTTTAAAAGATGCTGGGATCAAAGCAAAAGTTTTAACGGCCAATTCAACAAATGACGTACAACAAGTAACGACAAGCTTAGCAAAAGACGTTGATGCGATTTATATCCCAACAGACAATACCTTCGCTTCAGCAGCTGCTGTTATCGGTGAAGTCGCGAAAGAACACAAAGTCCCTGTGATTGCAGGTTCGATCGATCAAGTAGAAGAAGGCGGCTTAGCAACTGTGGGGATCGATTATAGATCACTCGGCAAACAAACAGGTGTTATGGCAGCGAAAATTCTAAAAGGCGAAGCAAAACCTGTAGATATGCCTGTTGAAAAAGCGAAAGACTTAAAACTTTTCGTAAACAAAGAGATGGCAAAAGCCTTAGACATTGATCCAGATACTATCAAAGCACCTTAATTTTTTCCCCGCATTTTTAATCAAGAAATGCGGGAATACATAAACTATATTGAAAGAAGCTGATTTTATTGTTAGACATATTACTTTCCTCAACCTCTCAAGGTCTTCTTTGGTCCTTACTGGCCATTGGAGTCTTTCTAACTTACCGTATTTTAGACATTGCTGATTTAACGACCGAAGGAAGTTTTCCACTAGGTGGTGCGGTGGCTGCCGTTATACTAGCAAAAGATCCTGCCACCTGGCCTGATCCTATCCAATCATTGTTCAATCTTCACTCGATGATACCACCGATTGTCGCATTACTTTTTGCTTTTATTGCTGGTATGTTGGCGGGTCTTGTTTCCGGTCTTCTTCATACTAAATTAAAAATCCCTGCATTATTAGCAGGAATCATCACCATGACTGGACTTTACAGTATAAACTCACGTATCATGGGTGCTCCAAATATTTCTTTGATTGGGACAGATTCCATTTTCTCTCATGCTCAGTCCTTAGGTCTCACTAAAATCAACAGCGCGATTGTTGTCGGCTCGATCATTGTAATTATAGTCATTGTTTTACTTGTTCTATTCTTTAAAACTGAAATCGGCTTAGCCACCAGAGCTACAGGGGACAATATCGACATGAGTGAAGCCAACGGAATCAAAACGGACAATATGAAAATCATCGGCTATATGCTATCAAATGGTTGTATCGCTTTAGCAGGTGCTTTACTCGTACAAAATAATAACTTTGCTGATTTAAATTCTGGTATTGGAACCATCGTTATTGGACTTGCTTCGATCATCATCGCTGAAGTTCTATTCAAAAACAAATCACTTGGTCTGCGTTTGATTACGATTGTGATTGGTGCTATTTTGTATCGCTTTATCCTAGCCTGCGTTTTAGAATTACGTGTTGATCCGGCAGATTTAAAATTATTCTCAGCAATCATTTTAGTCATCTGTCTATCTTCACCACTGATTCAAAAAAAATTAGGACTTTCAAAACTAGGGAAACGTAAAGGAGGCGCAAATTGATGGAACCTGTATTAACAATCAAAAACTTACATCAATATTTTGAACGTGGAACAGTCAACGAAAACCACGTATTAAAAGGAATTGATTTAACAATCAATCAAGGCGAGTTTATTACGATCATCGGCGGAAATGGTGCTGGTAAATCTACTTTGCTAAATAGTATTGCCGGAACGTTACCGATTGAAGAAGGTCAATTAACTTTAAATGGCAAAGACATCACCAAACAGCGAGTTGTCGCTCGCTCCAAACAAATCAGCCGCGTTTTCCAAGATCCTAAGATGGGGACTGCCGTTCGTTTAACGGTTGAAGAAAATATGGCCCTTGCTATGAAACGCGGGAAAAAACGCGGGCTAGGAAATGGTGTTCGCAAAAATAACCGCAATTTCTTTAAAGAGCAGTTAGCCAGCTTGAATTTAGGATTAGAAAATCGTTTAGGTGCAGAAATTGGTTTATTATCTGGCGGACAGCGTCAAGCAATCACGCTACTCATGGCTACCTTGATTCGCCCAGAATTGATTTTATTAGATGAACATACCGCAGCTCTTGACCCTAAGACGTCGATCACAGTTATGGAGCTGACTGAAAAATTGATCCAAGAACAAAACTTAACGGCCTTCATGGTGACACATGATATGGAAGATGCGATTCGTTACGGTAATCGTTTGATCATGCTTCATCAAGGTCAAGTCGTTGTAGATGTACCCGCCGAGCAGAAAAAAGATCTGACTGTGAATGAATTAATGGATATGTTCCATAAAAATAGCGGTACAGAATTAAAAGATGATCAATTATTGTTGGTTTAAACAAAAAGGAGTTCAAAGTGTATGATACACTCGAACTCCTTTTTTTCATTTATTTAAGTAGCAATTAGCCACCTATTAAAAAGTCTAAAACGTTCCAACCGTCAGATGTTTGTCCACGGTATAATTCCGTAAATCCACATCTCGTACAGCTAACTGTGATAAATTTTTTGTTTTGTACATCAAATATTTTCGCAAAGTTTCCTCCTGTTGCTTGAAACTGATCGGAAACATAGTGTTCATTTCCACACTTATCACACACATATTGTTGCTTTTCCATTCTTCCCCACTCCATCTCTATATATGATTACGATTATTTCTCGTTCCTACCATTTAAGTATAACAAGCTTTCAAAAAGAAATCATACATCCTAAGAAGGATTTTCTCCTCCTCTTTCAGCCGTATTGTAGATGGTATAGCCAAAGTCGTTTAACCTATCATTATTGACACGACACCTTTTAAAACAGAATAGCTTTCTCCCGTGATTCCAATTTCTTTAAATCGCAACAAAGGAATTAAGAATATCTACAACAGCCTCTGTATTTTTTTCAAAAAATGACGGAGGAGCAATCATATCAATCCCTACATATGCGGTTTCAGTTTCTAATAAATAATGGTGAATTTCTATCAAAATACCGTTATCTTTTATAACACCCCATACTTCTTCTCCTGAATAATGTACCGTTTGACATGGTCGTTTCTCTACCTTATCTCCTACTAATTGCAGGTTTTCATCTACCGTCATTTGTTCTATAAAGCTTTGTTTAAAAGCATCAAAACTTTCAAAGTCTATTTTTTCCGTAGCGTAAACCCCTATATATTCACCTTTATTCTCATCGCCCATACTCAGATCTATATACTCTTCTAGCTCTTCTGCAACCCAGTTTTCTAAAACATCCATCTTATAAGGCGTTTCCATTATTTGAAAATTAACTTCTCTCAATGAAACTTTTTTTTGCTTAAGCGGTTTAATTGTTTCAACTGTGGAAAGTGTTTCTTCTTTTTTTACATCAACTTCCTTATTTGTATTACCGCAACCTGACAATACCAATATTAGTGATGTTACCAACATCCATTTTTTCATATTCTTACTCCTTTTTTGCATATATATTTATAAAAAAAATAAAGACCAACTTTTATCATATTCCCCAAATCATTTTACTCAATTCTATCATTTATTTCTACTCTTTCAAAATCCAATAATGGTTCAAATAGCGAAGAATTAACATGTTATACTGTTTAACCCTTCAAACAAAAAATCTAAGACATGCCAAGCATCTGACATTTACCTGAATCACCATTTTTCAGCCGTATTGTGGTTGACCCACCTTCCTCCCATCAGATACAATAAAACTACTATAAAGGAGCGAAGTATATGTCTACGAAAAGCCAGGTGTTAACCTTATTAATGAAACAGGCACCAGAATTTATTTCAGGAGAAGAAATGGCGCAACAACTTTCTTTATCTCGAACAGCGATCTGGAAAGCAATCAATGAATTGAAAAAAGAAGGACACCACATTTCTAGTAGCCGCAATAAAGGTTACTGCTATGACAAGTCAGATGTTTTATCTGCAGAAGGCATTTATCTAACGCTGAATCCTGAAACACCGAAGCTTTCGATCACTGTTCTGAATTCCTCGGAATCAACAATGAAAGATGCTAAATTAGCAGCAATCAATGGGGAAACAAATAACACCTTAATTGTTGCTGACACCCAAGAAGCTCCAAAAGGACGATTCGGCCGACCATTCTTCTCAAAAGCGGGTAGCGGCATCTACATGAGTATGCTGCTAAGACCTAATCAAAACTTCGAAGAAATGGCGCAATACACTGTGATCATGGCTGTAGCAGTTGCTCGTGCGATGGATAATTTGACCTCAGAACAAACCGAAATCAAATGGGTCAACGATATTTATATCAATGAAAAAAAAGTCTGCGGTATTTTATCAGAAGCGATGAGCGATGTAGAATCCGGTCAAATTTCAAATGTCATTATTGGGATGGGAATCAATTTTTCTTTAAAGCAAAATGAATTTCCGGAAGATCTAAGAGAAAAAGCAACCTCTTTATTTCCAGAAAAAGACCCTACGATTACACGAAACGAATTGATTGGAGAAATTTGGAATCAATTTTATAACATACTAAATCAGCTACCAGAAGAACGTTTCTTAGAAGAATATCGCCAAAAATCCTTTGTCCTTGGGAAAACTGTTTCATTTACACAAGCAGGTGTTGACTATGAAGGTATCGCCACTGCAATCAACGATCATGGTGAACTAGTTGTCCAACTTCAAGATAAAACCGAAAAGGTACTTTCTTCTGGAGAAATTAGCCTAAGCAGTATAAATCCAACGATATAGTTTTTCACTAAACAACAAAACATTAAGAATTTCTTAAGAAAAACAGATTTTTTCTTACAACTATTTCCCTTAAATTTCATTCATGTTACATTTATATTGCAGATGATTACGAATGTTACGAAAAAGGAGATTAGTCATGAAAAAATTTGTTTTTTGTTTAGTCGCATTAACTCTTGCTCTACCTATCACAAGCTTTGCAGAAGAAACACTATCTACATCTGAGGCTTCAACAATTGAAACTTCTTCAGTAGAAACAACACAGGATTCAGAAAAAGATGACCAGGCTACAGTGAATAGTACCGTGTCGTCCACAGAAAGCTCAGATTCCACAGAAACATCCAGCACCACCCAAAATGCGTATGGTGATCTTATCTCTACAACCCTTGTTGTATTTCAAGGAGAAAAAGTGACCGCTGAAATGCTCAATCAAGATGGTGGTTATCATGGTGCTGCATTTCAAGATCTGAAGCTTGTAGAAGAGGCTTCAACAGATAAGCTAGGAAAAAATTTAGTAAAAGTTAGCTTTATGCTTTACCCTTGGGAAGAGGATCAAGGAGAAAAACAAGAAGTTACTCTAGATATGGAGTATCTGGTAGTCAAAACTACACCAACTTACAATATCCAGTTTATCTCTTACGATTCTGATAACAATCAAGTGCAAGGAAGAGTATTATCGGTAGATGGAACACCAACAAGCAATGTGCCTATTTATGGAAAAAATACTGCTAACTACAATGTAGTGCCCTCAAGCATAAAAGAGTTCTATCCATTTGTTAACCTAAATAGTCCTGTTTTGACAGATGCGCAAGGTTACTTTACATTGCCTTATCAAGATAACTACAGTTTCTTTGCCTTTAACAGTGACTCTGGTGACTATTCACCTAGCTATACTTTAAATGACCAAGCTTTCGCTGGTGCCGCTGCAACTGTAGACACGTCTAAACCAAATGAACGTACAGAAACATCTTCTACTAAAAAAGAAGAAAATAAAAAAGGGCTATTCCCAAATACAGGGGAAAAGAAAACTGTTTACCTTTCAATTGCCGGTATTGCCATTATTTTACTAGCCGTACTATTTCTATTCATTAAAAGTAAAAAAAATAAAAATTAGTTTATGAAAAAGGGTTGTTAAAATAGATCGTAAAAAAGAAGGAAGCAGAATCGTTGTTGGTTACTGCTTCCTTCTTTTTTATTTATATTTTTTCTGAAATAATTGTTAGTAGTAAACCTAATAAATAACTTCCGTTAAATGCCATCAAGTTTTTTATGGAATAACCAAAGCTTTTAGGGTGTGGCAATTCTTTTTTGAACAGCTGAAGATTTTTCCAAACAACTGGTAACGATAGGAATACTGTCAAAATCGGCCAACGATACACGCCAAATGGCAATCCAATCAAAACAACCGCGTAACAAGTCAACATCAACAGTTGAAATAAAATCACGCCCTGCTTCCGGCCAATATAATAAACCAGTGTATACCGATGATTTTCAATATCCGTATCTAAATCCCTCAAATTATTGGCTAGCATGATATTCGCAATCGTAAACACCATCGGTAAAGATGCCCAAATAATTGCTAATACTGCCCATAAATTCCCCTTCAAAGCAAACGTTCCTCTAGCCCAATCCAATAGTAAATAAAACGGCGGATCCGCTTGTACATTCAAATAAATCGTCAGCGCAAAAATCCCAAGCCCCATGGTAAATCCGCTAAACACCTCACCCAAAGGCATTCGAGATAGCGGAATCGGACCAAATGTGTAAAAGATACCAATAAAACAGCACACACCGCCCATTACCAAACATAACCAACCTGTTTTGGCAGTCAAAAAAATCCCGATAGCTGCTGCAAAAGCGATCATTCCAAAAATCATATTTCTAACAAGAACCGGTGAAATCCCAGAACTGCCAATAATATTCTCTTCGTATTTATATACTTGAGATTTTGCTTTCTTAAAATCCATATAATTATTGATTGCGGTCGTCGCCATATCAAATACAACCATTCCAATGAAAAATAACAATGTATACCCTACTTGAAACTGATTAAAATAAGCTATCGAAAATAGCACCCCAATTGCAAAGGGAAATAGACTCGCTAGTTTCGTCTGAATTTCCACAACTTGCAAAAACACTTTCAAAGACATATCCGTTCTCCTTATTTCAGGTCTTTACGATTACCCATTGTATAACCTGAATCTTTTCCTAACTCAAAAGCTTTTTCAATATCTTTACTTACAAATACTTCGTCTTCTTTTGTGACAAAAATTACATCAACATCTTTCAAACCTTCAGCATACTCCAACCCTTTTTTGACACCCATCGCGAATACAGCTGTTGATAATCCATCTCCGTCAATTGATTCATTTGTGATCACCGTAACGCCAGCAATATCATTATCGAATGGATAGCCAGTTTTTGGATCAAACAAGTGGTGGTAGTTTTTGCCATCTACTTCTAAAAAGCGTTCATAGATTCCAGAAGTGACTAAAGTTTTGTTACTTTCTTGAATAGTTCCAATTACTGTATTACGTGCTTTATTAGGATCTTGGATGCCAACATTCCAGTCCATATCTTTACCGCGGGGACTGTGACCAAGTACAAAAACATTTCCGCCTAAGTCAACGATTGCTGTTGTCACGCCGTTATCTTTTAAAACTTTGACGACTTCATCAGTGATAAATCCTTTAGCGATCGCACCTAAATCCAGTTGCATACCTTTTTCTTCAAGATAAACCGTTTTGTCCTCATCATTTAATTTTACTTTGTGATAGTCAACTAATTTTAATGCTTGATCGATCTCTTCTTGTGAAGGCTTGCGAGCATCATCAAAACCAATATGCCATAACTGTGTGATTGGTCCGATTGCCATATCAAAACCGCCTGAAGAATCCTCACTATATTCATATGCTCGTTTCAACAATGGATAAATGTCATCAGAAACTTTAACTGGTTTAACGCCAGCTTGTTCATTGATTGCATCTATTTCTGAGCCTTTTTCATTTACAGTGATCTTATCGCCTAATTCTTTCACTCGATCAAACGCTTTTTTCAAGACATCTTCTTTACCATCGTCATAGATTCTCACTTGGACGTAAGTTCCTAACAATGATTGCTGATCTGAATAAGGTTCTTTATTGATTTTTGACTGCTCGTCTTTCGAGTTACATCCTGCTAAAACAACTAAAAATAATGCCATTGCTATAGTGATTAGTGTTTTTTTGTTCTTCATCATATCCCTCTTTCTAAATAGAAAATTGTCTTATTTATAGTAGCGCTTTTTTTCGTGAATGGGAAGGATTTTCTATCTGCTATTTATGTATTTTGATAAAAATAAAAGCAGAATTCAGAGTATTACTCTGAATTCTGCCACATATATATTTTTAGGTTCACTTGTGTAAAAAATTATTTTTTCATTACGATGTTGTCTACAACGATTTCGTCAGTGTTGCCTTTTTCAGCAGCATTGATCAATTGTTCAGCGTAAGTTACAAATGAATGAGAACTGTGAGTTGCACCAGTTACTACTTCAACATTTGCAGCTGAACCGTCTTTTTCGTTCATAGCTTTAACTAATTCTTCGTTTAAAGTTTTGATGTATTCTGCTGGACCTACGCCTGATTTGTCTTTCATGTTTTTGTTGTAGTCAGCGTCATCTTTTTTAGATTTGCCTTCATCATTAACGTTATCGTAGTTAGATTCAGTTACTTTACCATCTTTAACAACGATTGAAAATTCAGTGTGGTAGCCATTTGAGTTATTTTTTTCTTTCAATGAATACGTACCATCTTTAAGGTCAGCACCATTGTCGATTTCGATTGTTTTAGTGTCGCCAGCTTGAGCTGCTTGAACTAATTGTTGTGCATAGTTTTGGAATGATTCACTTGAGTGAGTCGCACCAGTTACTACTTCTACACCGTCAGCGCTTTGTGCTTTAACAAAAGAATCGTTTAATTCTTTGATGTATTCAGCAGGGCCTACGCCTGATTTGTCTTTCATATTTTTTTCATAGTCTTTATCGTCTGCTTTTGATTTACCATCAGCATTGATATTGTCATAGTTAGATTCAGTGATTTTGCCATCTTTAACAGTCATTTCAAATGTTGCACGGTAACCGTTAGATTCGTTCTTTTCTTCCAATTTATACGTACCATCTTGTAAATCTGCACCAGCTTCTTTTTCTGTTGCTTTAGAAGATTCAGCTGTTTTTGATGTTGCAGTACTTGAGTCAGATGATTTTGCAGTATCTTTCTTTTGATCTGATCCACATGCTGCTAATAAAAGAGATGAAAGTGCGATAGCTGTGAAGCCCTTTACAATTTTGTTCATTTTCATTTTTGTTCACCTTTTCCTTTTCTTAAACGTTCCACAAATTTTGTTTGTGATATAATTTACATTCTATAGAAAATTACGATTATGTCAAATACATTTATAAAAGAAACATAAAAATTTACCCGTTTTTCACGCTTTTTTAATAAAAAAAAATTATTTCCTATATTTATGAATTGTTATTAGACAAAACTTGTAAATCGCTATATAATGAATTCGATTGTGTATTTATTATCATTTTTTATTTTATTTTTAAGGAGCGGATTATCAATGACAAAGCAAAAAATTGTCGTTGTGGGAGCTGGTTATGCTGGAGTTTCAGCTACTAAATTTTTAGCAAAAAAATTGAAAAAAGATTCTGACGTTGAGATTACTCTAATTGATCGTCATTCTTACCACACCATGATGACTGAGTTGCACGAAGTAGCTGGAGGACGTGTTGAGCCTTCTGCGATTCAATACGACTTACAACGTTTATTCTCACGTAAAAAGAATGTCACTCTTGTAACAGACACTGTAACTGGTATCGATAAAGACAAAAAAGTCGTTCAAACAAAGTTAGGTTCTTATGAATTTGACCAATTGATCATCGGTATGGGCGGCGAGCCAAATGATTTTGGTACTCCTGGGGTTAAAGAACATGGCTTTACTTTATGGTCTTTTGAAAACTCTTTGAAAATTCGTGAACATATCTTGGAAACAGTTGAAAAAGCAGCAATCGAACCAGATCCAGAAGTTCGTAAAGCGATGCTTACATTTGTTGTCTGTGGTTCAGGATTTACTGGTATCGAAATGGTCGGCGAACTAATCGACTGGAAAGATCGTCTTGCAAAAGAATTCAAACTTGATCCTAATGAATTTACATTAATGGTCGTTGAAGCAATGCCGACAATCTTGAATATGCTATCCCGTAATGACGCAGCCAAAGCTGAACGTTATTTAGAGAAGAAAAATGTGAAATTGTTGCTTAATGCACCAATCGTTGAAGTAGCTGCAGACCACATCAAATTAAAAGATGGTTCGACAGTTCCAACACACACATTGATCTGGACTGCTGGTGTTAAAGCGACTTCTGACGCTGCTGACTTCGGTTTAGAATCAGCTCGCGGCAATCGTTTGATTGCTAACGAATTTATGCAAGCCAAAGGATATGAAGATAAAAACATTTATATCGTTGGTGACTTGGTGTATTACGAAGAATTTCCTGAAACACCAACTCCACAAATCGTTCAAGCAGCTGAACAAACAGGTCACACTGCCGCTGCGAATATCGTAGCTGACATTAAAGGTGGCGAAAAACACAAATTCAAAGGAAATTATCAAGGATTCATGGTTTCTGTCGGCTCTAAATGGGGTGTGGCAAACTTATTTGATAAAATTCACCTTAGCGGTTTCTTAGCAATTATTATGAAACACATCGTTAACTTGAAATATTTCTTTGATATCCGTTCTGGTTATTACATGTTCCAATATATTATGCATGAGTTCTTCCATATTAAAGATGACCGCAATGTAACACGCGGACACTCTTCTCGTTACGGTAATGTTTTATGGAGCGTTCCATTGCGTGTATTCTATGGTATGGTTTGGTTAGTCGAATCAATGAAGAAAATTGTCGGAACTGGTGATTACTTGAAACCAAGCACTTGGTTTGGTGATGGTTCATGGTTTACTGATAAAGTTGCGTTCCCATTCCCATGGTTACAAGAACAAGTAACAACAGGCGCATCTGCCGCTGGTGGTGGTGCTGAGGCAACTGAAACAACAGCTAAAGCTGCTCAATTTGGTTTAAGCTATGCATATGGTGAAGAACCAATGCAAGTGTTCGATCACATGCCTAAATGGTTTGAAAGTGTCATGAAATTCATGATGCCAAATCAAGAAGTTGCTTTATTCATGCAAAAATTCATGACGATTGTTGAAGTATTGATTGCTTTAGCATTGATCGCTGGATTATTCACTTGGTTAAGCAGTGCAGCTACAATTGGTTTAACAATTGCCTTCTGTCTATCAGGCATGTTCTACTGGGTAAATATTTGGTTTATCTTTGTAGCCTTCGCTTTGATGAACGGATCTGGACGTGCACTTGGTTTAGACCGCTGGGTTATCCCTTGGGTACAACGTACACTAGGCAAATGGTGGTATGGTACACCTAAATCCAGATATAGCAGCAAATAATTCCTTTTATAGTAAAAAACTAAGAGAGTTCTAGGTTTACTCCTAGAACTTTCTTTTCTCATTATGATAATTAGTTACGACTAAAAACAACAAAGGAGAGGAAAGAGTTGAATTTTAAAGAGTTTATTCAAAAAAGTTATTTGCGTCCTTGGGATATTGTGATCATTTTACTTTTAACTATCAGTTCTTTCTTGCCCCTTGTTGTTTTCAGTATGCAAAATACTGCACAAGATGATGCAACAAAACAAGCAGTATTAAAAGTGGATGGCGAAGTTATCAAAGTCTTCGAGCTGAAAGAAGATGGCCCCACTTATACATACAAATATGAAGCAGCTGATGGTGATTATAACTTAATTGAAGTCAGTGGAGACAGAATCCGTATGGTTGAAACAAACTGCGGAGATCAAATTTGCGTACAACGAGGATGGATATCTAAAGCCGGAGAAACACCGATTGCTTGTTTGCCCCACAATTTATTCATCACAGTTGAAGCTTCTGACGGGAGTGAGGATGGCAGTTTGATTTATTAAACATTGCCAGTATATTATGAGCAAATTACAAAAAAATATCTATATTTCCATGTTAGTCGCCCAAGGTGTAATCATTGGGTTGATTGAAAATATGATTCCTTATCCCTTTGCTTTCGCTCCGGGTGCAAAATTAGGACTAGCTAATTTGATTACAATCATCGCTATTTTTACGATGCGCAAAAGAGATAGTTTCTTTTTAGTTTGTATGCGTCTGATTTTGACGACCTTACTTGGAGGAACCATTTCTACCTTCTTTTACAGCGCTAGCGGTGCGTTACTTAGTTATTTTGGTATGCTGCTAATTATGCAGTTAGGCCCAAAACGTGTCAGTATTATCGGTATTAGCGCTGCTGGTGGATTTTTGCATAACGTTGGACAACTATTGACTACTTGTTTCTTTGCTCAATCATGGGCTCCTATGCTTTATCTACCCTTCCTTTCATTTATTGGCCTATTATCTGGAATCGCTATAGGAATTGCAGCGAACTATTTACTGCGCCATGTTCAAACCTTACGACAGTTTCAATTAAATTATGAATCGACAACAAAACATAAATGGAGTCAATATTTCCAGTAACAATATAGTCTGACTGAGTAAAATTAAAGGAGTCATTTTATGAACATTCATCCAATGTGGAAAAAATATCCTGAACTAGCAAAAGAATTAAATAATACCTTGAAGCTGATGGAAAATAGTGTCAATTTAAAAAATAAGGAAGTAGAGAATGCGGTCATGTCTATGATTCATTCTGGCGGCAAATTACTACGCCCGGCCTATCAGCTTTTATTTTCACAATTTGGGGAGAAAAAAGAGCCTAAAAAAGCCGTTGCTTTAGCTGCAGCCATCGAACTTCTACACACAGCAACATTGATACATGACGATATCGTAGATGATGCAGATATCAGACGCGGTTTACCAACTATACGTTCTCAATTCGGCAATAGCACCGCCGTTTATGCCGGTGATTATTTATTTGTCAGCTGTTTCAAATTATTAGCTGATTACTCTTCTTCTTTAAAGAGTATCCAACTAAATTCTAGAAGCATGGAAAAAATATTGAGCGGCGAATTAGGTCAAATGGACAATCGCTATAACCTCAACATGACGATCGATCAGTACCTTGAGAATATTTCTGGTAAAACGGCTGAGCTTTTTTCATTAAGCTGCTTCGTTGGTGCTTATGAGAGTGGAACTTCAGAACGATTTGCTAAAAATTGTGGAAAGATTGGGGAAAACATTGGGATTGCTTTTCAAATTATTGATGACGTTTTAGACTACACACAAAGTCCTGAACAAATCGGCAAACCTGTGTTGGAAGATGTCCGTCAGGGAATCTATTCACTGCCTCTTCTATACGCTTTAGAAGAAGGACGTGACACATTACTCCCTTATCTAGAAAAAGGTGAGGCTCTAACTGAGGCTGAAACCAATAAAATCTACGAACTAGTTCATTCATTTGGAGGGGTAACTAAAGCACAAAAGCTTGCTGAAAAATATACGCAACAAGCATTAAAGGGGATTAACAAGTTACCTGAAACAACTACAGATGCTAAAAAACAACTGCTAGTGATCACACAAGCAATTCTCGTAAGGACAAATTAAAAATAGGTTAGGCCATAGTCATTTATCGGCCTAACCTATTTTTGTTTCCACCATCTGATTGTAGGTATCACTCTTCCGATTTTCACATAACTACTTATAAAGCTCATACCGAAACATTACTCCTAACAAAATTTGTTTGTATAAATAAATCATACTGAATTATCAAAACTTAAAGGATGAGAAAAACTAAAAATCAGTTTTTTCTCATCCAATTTTTTTATCTCATCGTCACAAATTCTTCTGACCCTGTCGGGTGAATCGCTACTGTATTATCGAAATCTTTTTTGGTAGCACCCATTTTTATTGCAACAGCAAAACCTTGTAACATTTCATCTACGCCTAGACCAATACCATGTAGTCCAACGATTTTTTCCTCTTCACCAACACACACCAATTTCATATCGCATTTTTGACGGTACTCACCTAGTGCAAAATACATTGGTGTAAATGTTGATTGATAAATTTTGATGTTCTCATCGCCGTATTTTTCTTCTGCTTCTATTTCAGTCAAGCCAACTGTAGCAATCGGTGGATGAGTAAAGACAACGGTAGGAATTGTTTCATAATCCAAGTACTCATTTTCTTTGCCATTGAATAAACGTTCTGATAATCTTCTTCCTGCTGCGATTGCTACAGGTGTTAAATCGATTTTACCGATCACATCTCCAACCGCATACACGCCAGCTTGTGTTGAGTTTTGGAACTTATCAACTTTTACATAGCCTTTATCTGTTAGCTCAATATGGGTATTTTCTAACCCTAAAGTATCCGTATTCGGTTGACGACCAGTTCCGAATACAATACTGTCAGCGGTAATCTTAGTCCCGTTTTCAAAAGTGATCATCAGTTCTCCAGATTCAAATTTCTCAATCGAGCGAGGAGTTGAATGAGGGTAAATATGCATGCCATCTTCAATATAATGCTCAACGACTTTTTCAGAAAGCATTTCATCAAATTCTCGTAACGGGCGCTCTTTTCTAAATGCCCAATGTGTTTCTGCGCCTAATCCATGGATTGTTCCAGCAAGTTCAGCAGCTATATAGCCTGCACCGATAAATACTACTCGTTTCGGTAGTTCTTCTAAGGCAAAGAAACCATTAGAATCTATCGCATATTCTTCACCAGGAATCCCTAATTTTTTAGGACGTCCGCCGGTAGCAATCAAAATATGAGGTGCAGTATAGGTTTCACCGCCTGCTTCAATTGTATGATCATCAACAAATGTTGCATATTCAGATAAAACTTCTACTTTGTTGCTATCTAAACCGCGATGATAAGCCGTATGTAAATTGTTGATATAAGCTTCACGATTTTGAACGAGTTTTTTAAAGCTAAACGCCTTTACATCTACGTCAAATCCATATCCTTCAGTATCACGCCTCATCATTTCCATCATTGAACTAGCTTGCCACATTACTTTTTTTGGTACACAGCCAACATTGACACACGTTCCGCCAATATCTGCGGCTTCAATCAATAAAACCTTAGCCCCATGCATTCCTGCACGATTAGCAGAAGCAATTCCACCGCTTCCACCGCCAATTACGATGTAATCATATTGTTTTGACATAAACTCACTTACCTTTCCTGCAATGAAAGGGATAAGCCATAACAGCTAATCCCTCCCCCTTATTATTTATTTCTTCTTACGAATCATATCCCCAACTGCTACTGGTTCTTCAACCGGCATTGTTAAAATCATCATTGGATTTGGTGCCCGATCGATTGACTCGCCATCTTCATTATACATAACTTCTACTGTTTGATGGAAGTGATTGAACCCAGGACCGTAAAATTCAATTTCGTCGCCTACGCTAAAATGGTTTCGTTGACGAATCGTTGCTACTTTTGTTTCAGAATCATACGCCATAACTTCTCCAATAAATTTATATTGAGGTATCTTGCGGCGTTCTCCGAATAATTGTTCTTCATCGGTCGGTACATGGTAATAAAAACCCGTTGAAAGCTCTCTTTGCGCGACTTTCCAAAGTTCATCGATCCATTCTTGTTTGCATTCATAATTTTCAGGATCTTCCATATACGTATCAACAGCTTTTTTGTAAACATTTGCTACTGTAGAAACATAATGAATAGACTTCATTCGTCCTTCGATTTTAAAGCTATCAACACCATTTTGGATCAATTCAGGAATATGCTGGATCATTGCCATATCCACTGCGCTCATTGAAAATTCTTCTTCGACTTCACCTTTATCTGTTAAGCTTGTACGTTCAGCACCAAAAGGCATATCGTAAAGCTCATACTTCCAGCGACAAGATTGTGAACAACCGCCACGGTTCGCATCACGCATTGACATGTGATTAGACAACGTACATCTACCTGAATAAGAAATACACATTGCCCCGTGGATAAACGCTTCGATTTCAACATCTGTATTTTTACGGATTTCTGCCACTTCGTCCATTGATACTTCACGCGCTAAAACGACACGTTCTAATCCTTCATTTTTCCAAAATTCCAGTGTTTCATAGTTGGTGGCTGAAGCTTGTGTAGACAAATGGATCGGTAAACCTGGAGCTTCCGATGCACAAATTTCAATCAAAGCTGGATCAGACACGATTACGGCAGAAATACCCACGTCGCGGATTTCTCTGAAAAAGTCGCCTGCTCCTTCTTGATTTCCTTCATGAGTAACCATATTTGCTGCCACATAGACTTTTGCGCCATGTTCATTGGCAAATGCTACGCCTTCGATCATATCTTCTTTTGTGAAATTACCTGCACGGCTGCGTAATCCATAAGCATTTCCGCCAATGTATACCGCATCTGCACCATAATGAATAGCTGTTTTTAGTTTTTCTAGCGTCCCTGCCGGTGCTAAGACCTCAGGACGCTTCAGTGTTCGTTCGTTTGTCATGTGTTTTTTCTCCTTATTTTATCTCGTCTGGGTCTAAGTCAAAGAATCCGATATCTAAGCCGCGATTTTCTGGATGTAAAGCTTCGATTTGATCAATTGCTTTTTGAGCTTGTTCACTCGACCAAAGACCTGTTTCGATTTTTTCTTTTGCGTCTACGAATAGTTTTGCCACTTCTACAAAATTTTCTCCTGGCGCATAGATTCCATCAAGTTTCCACTTTGTGTAATTATGCTCATGAAGTTTGTCCAGTTCGCCAATTAAATTCACATCATTATCCGCAAAAATATGCGTGCCATGGCTATCTTCGTAAATTGAATAGTGTGTCTCTTCTTTTTTAGGTTCAGATATAAACAACCCACGCTCTTTGCCTGCTGATTCATCGTTTTTAGTAAAATTATAATAGTTTTGCAGTAATGGACGTTTTGATTGATGGATACATGTGGCACCATACACAAGAACTTCCGCCGGAACCATCAAGTTATCCTTCATCGCTTTCATTTCTTCAAAAGGAACTTCACGTGCTAATACTGCACCGATTGCTCCACGTTTCGCCCAAAAATTGATTTGGCGAGAGCTAGTCACTAAGGTTTCACCATCGTAAATATACGGAATATCAATTCCGTCACGTTGCATCACAAATACAACACCTGGATCACCGACTGTGACTTGATCCACTTTGATTTCCTGCAAAAATGTCAAATATTCTGGAACCTTCTTCATTTTTTCAGGATGCATAATTCCATTTAATGCAATCGTCACTTTTTTACCGACTTCGTGCGCTTTTTCGGTGATGATCCGCTGTTCCTCACGAGAAAATGATGTTGGCAAGCGCAATCCGAACATCTCTTCTCCAATGTATAATGTGTCTACTCCTACTGCTAACAACGCCTCTGCTTGTTCAATTGATTCAGCAGTCGCAATAAGTTCAATCATTTTGTATCCTCCTTTAAAAGCTGAATGAACCGTTTAGCATCGACTAAAAAATAGAGAAATTTGAATGTGATGCTTTTAATCACAGGCGAATTTTATCTTTTTTTCGAGATGCTGGTTCATGAAGCTAGATAGTTTAAAAGCTGAATGGGCTCGTTCAGCCCCGACTGGAATATAGAAAAAATTAAGAGTAGCGCTTTTGGTCACCATCCATTTTTATCTTTTTCCTGAGGAGCTAACCTATAAATCTAAACAATTTTAAAAGCTGGCATGAAACTTTTTATCTTTCCTACAGTCTTCTAACAACTGTTTTATAGTAGCACAGGTTCACAAACTTTCCAATAGTCTCTCTTTATTTTAAGGTTCATTTTTCACAAAATAAATGCTATTGATTTACTTTTACTAAAGTAAAAAAGCTGTACAAAACAGATTCGTTTTGCACAGCGAATTATTGATTTTTTGATTAAATTGTTTGTAATACTTGTTCTGGTTTAGGCGACTTAACATTCAACGTTATTTTGCCTTTGCTTGCACCAATCGTTACTTTATCACCAAGATGAATTTGACCGGAAAGTAATGCTTCACTCAAACGATCCTCTACCTCTTTTTGTAATGCTCGGCGAATCGGACGTGCGCCATATTCAGGATCAAAACCAACTTTTCCGATTACTTCGATGGCTGCTGCCGTGATTTTCACATTAACATCTTGTTCTCTCAATCGTTGAACAATTGATTTGCTCATGATTTTCACGATTTCATGAATTTCTTCTTGATCCAATGAACGGAAGACAACTGTTTCATCTACACGGTTCAAAAACTCTGGACGGAATGCTTTTTTCAATTCTTCCATGATTCGTTTTTGCATTGCATCGTAGTCTTTTGTCAGGTCTTTTACATTGAAACCGACATTTTTTTCTTCGCGAATCGCTGTTGCACCTATATTTGACGTCATGATCAAAATCGTATTTCTAAAATCAACTTTACGTCCTTTAGAATCTGTTAAGTGTCCATCATCTAATACTTGCAACAGAATATTGAATACATCAGGATGAGCCTTTTCTACTTCATCCAGCAAAATAACAGAATACGGTTTTTGACGAATTTTTTCAGTCAATTGTCCGCCTTCTTCATATCCAACATAACCAGGAGGGGAACCAATCAAACGGCTAGTACTATATTTCTCCATAAATTCAGACATATCCACACGAACAAGAGCATCTTCACTACCGAACATTGTTTCAGCTAATGCTTTTGCTAGTTCTGTTTTACCTACACCCGTTGGACCTAAGAACATAAATGAACCGATTGGTCTATCTGGATCTTTTAGTCCGCTGCGAGCTCGGCGAATAGCGCGAGAGACAGCTTGGACAGCTTCATCCTGACCAACAACTCTATGGTGTAGAATGCCTTCTAATTCAAGTAAACGATCACTTTCTTTCTTCTCCAATTGTTGCAATGGCACACCTGTCCATTGGGAAACAACATTGGCAACATCTTGTTCAGTGACACGATTAGCATAGCCGGAAGCTTCTTTTTGTTCCAATAATAGAATGTTTTCTAGCTTTCGAGCTAGTTTCTTCTCTTTTTGGCGTAGTCTTGCTGCACTTTCAAAGGACTGCGACTGAATCGCTTCTTCTTTTTCTTGAACTAAACGAGCGATTTCTAAACGTAAATTATTGATTTCAGAAGGTTCATCTGCCAAATCTAAACGAACTTTAGCCGAAGATTCATCCATTAAATCAATGGCTTTATCTGGTAATTGACGAGAATTAATGTAACGTACTGATAACTGAACCGCCGCATGTAATGCGTCATCTGTGATTTCCACACCATGATGCTCTTCATAACGAGAACGCAAGCCTTTTAAGATTTCTTCAGCTTCTTCAGGGGTTGGTTCATCAACTTGCACACGAGCAAAACGACGTTCCAACGCTGAATCTTTTTCAATATATTTTTGATACTCATCTAAAGTTGTTGCACCAATCGTTTGCAGTTCACCTCTAGCAAGTGCTGGTTTTAAAATATTTGATGCATCAATCGCGCCTTCTGCACCTCCTGCACCGATCAAGGTATGCAATTCATCAATAAACAAAATTACTTCACCATCTTGATAAATTTCATCAATGACTTTTTTTAGTCGATCTTCAAATTCACCACGATACTTAGTCCCAGCAACTAACGCTCCCATATCCAACATCATCAAGCGTTTTTCTAACATATCTTCTGGCACTTCACCGTTCACGATTTTTTGAGCTAAACCTTCAGCAATTGCTGTTTTACCGACACCAGGTTCGCCAACTAAAACTGGGTTATTCTTTGTCCGACGGCTTAGAATTTGAATCAATCGTCTAACTTCTTGTGAACGTCCAACAACAGGATCAAGATCATTTTCGCGAGCTAATTTTGTTAAATCCCGTGCCAATGAATCTAAAGTAGGAGTTCCTTTTGGTGCCGCTTTTTGAGCTTGATTATTGCGACGGCGTCCCACATTTCCACTCATTTGCGGATCAGTAATTCCTATTTTCTTCATTAATAGCTGACGCATTTTTGATAAACTTAAACCTAAATTCAATAAAATACGTGAAGCTAATATATCTTCGTCTCTTAATAAACCTAATAAAATATGTTCTGTGCCAATATTTGGCGCACCTAAGCGTTTCGCTTCATCGCCTGCATAAGCAAAAATTTGTTTTGCACGAGGAGAATAAGGTAAATATGCCCCTTTAGGATACCCTTTAACGGTTCCATAACCTGTTAAATGCTCAATTTCTTCACGAATATCATTTTTATCTGCATTCAATTGTCGCAAAGATTTCCCTGCAATTCCATTAGGTTCTAAAACTAATGCCAATATTAAATGTTCTGATCCCACAGATTGATGCCTAAAATATTTTGCTTCTTCTTGTGCAATGGCTAAAACCGCCTTGGCACTTTCTGTAAATAATTCATCCATACTATCATTCCTCCTCGTAACTCAAACGTTCTAAAAATGAATGCATCAATTGAGCACGTAAATAATCTTCATTTGACCCCGCTTTGCCTAAAACTTGTTTTCCAAGTACAGACAACATCAGATTTCCTTCTCTTTTAGTGATCACTTCTTCTTCATACAATTTTTGTACAAAAATCAGGGCATCTTTTTCTGAAAGTTCATTACCCGTAAACTGGGCAATTTGTTTTAACAATTGATCGCTATCAGAAATTTGTACCTTAGCGATCCTGATATAACCACCACCACCACGTTTGCTCTCAACAGAATACCCACGTTGGATTGTAAAACGTGTATTGATGACATAATTAATCTGGGAAGGAACACAATTGAACAAATGAGCCATTTCAGCTCTGCGAATCTCAATTTTACTGCTTTCTTCAAGAATCTTCTTTAGATATGCTTCTATTAAATCCGAAGTATTTTGATTACTCATCACACTCATCCTTTTCCCTTGACTAATACTGACCTTAATTATACATAACTTCCACTGTTTAATAAAGAAGAATGCCCAATTTGATAAGAAAAGATAAATGTATTACTCTGGTTTAAATGGTTGAACAAAAAAGAACAGAGTGATTACTCTGTTCTTAAAATCGGGAAGACAGGATTCGAACCTGCGACCCCTTGGTCCCAAACCAAGTGCTCTACCAAGCTGAGCTACTTCCCGTAGCTATAATAATAAAAAAAGACTAAACGCTTAAAAGGAACTAAGACTTTTACCTTCTAAACCGCAGTCAAAATATCTTAACTATGCACCCAAAGGGAGTCGAA
>NZ_JAFREN010000012.1 GCF_017377505.1 Enterococcus sp. DIV0212c
TTGACTGCTCCTTTTCTATTAATCCATTTTCGGTTGCAATAATGTAGTAACGCCAATGCGATTATACATATTAATCGTTCCTACAAGTACAAGCAACTCACCAATTTCTTTTTCACTGTAGTACTTTTGCAGTTCTTGATATGTTTCATCACTCACTCCACCTTGACTGATCAGTGTAACTTCCTTCGTGAATGCAAGTACTGCACGCTCTTCTGCTGTATAAAATGAAGCCTCTTCCCACGCTGTTAATCCGATGATTCTTTGTAGTTTTTCCCCTTTAGCTAAGGCATCTTTTGAATGCATATCAATGCAAAAAACACAGCCATTTAATTGAGAAGCGTAGATTTTGATCAACTCTTGTAAGTTTTCATTGATACTACCGGATTTTCCAATTTGATCCAGTTCAGCAATCTTTTGATAAGCTTCTTTGTTTTCCTTTGGTAATAAAAATCTTGTTTTACTCATAATAACATCCTCCTAAATTTGTTAACTTTTATTATTACACTAATTAAGACCATTTAATCTAGTAAAACGTGACAGGTTTTAGGAAATATTTTTTAATTTATCTGGATTATTAATAATATAAATATGCTGAACCTTGGTCTTTTCTGGATTTAGACCTAAAAACAAAATGCATTTTAATTGATTTTTCTCTTTGATAAACAAACATGGCTGATGATAAACTTCCGCAATATACCGTTCATCTCCAAAAAAATCATGTGGCATAACCCCTTTTAAAAAGGCAAAGATACGTGTTGATTTGATTAACGTCCTCAATGGCGCACGACGTTTTTGTCCACCATCGATCGACATTTTTGCATCTTCAGTTAAATATGTTAACAAAGGTGTTAAGTCCCCTTTTTCTATGCTTAGATTAAAAAGATCGATAAATTTTTGATTTTCAGGATTACTGGATCTATCTACTGAAACATTATTATCCTTAATGGCTTTTTTAGCTCGGCTCAACAATTTCCGACTATTTTCAGGTTTAATATCCAATAGCTCGCTAATTTCCCCATGTGAGTAATCAAAAACTTCTTTCATTAAGAAAACGACACGTTCTTGTGGGGTCAATTGTTCCAGGACCACTAATAACGCATAGGTAATTTTTTCTTTTCCAATCAAAGGATCTTCATACTGTTCCATTTCTGGTTCTGGAATCCACGGCCCATAATAGTCGACACGTTTAACTTGAGCAGAGTTTAGATAGTTGATTGAACGGTTGACAACAAGCTTTGATAAGAATGCTTTAGGATTTTCAATTGAATCCATTGTTTGTTCCAACCATTTTAGCTGAACTTCTTGTAAAATATCTTCCGCTTCTTCTCTGGAATGACAAATTCTATAAGCAATTGAATATAGTAGAGATTTAAAATCATTAAAAATTAAAATAGCTTCATCCATGATAATACTCCCCTCATTTCCATTGATACACTAACTAAGAGTTCATTATAGTTGTTACTACCTTTTGTTACAATGTATTTTGATGCTTTATTTTGTTCAAAAAAACACTGTTTCCTTCAATTAATTAAAAGAAAACAGTGTTCACTCTATTTATTAATTTAAAATTCGTTAATTTCAGCTAATGTTGGCATTCCAGTTTGTGCGCCTAATTTTGTAACTGAAAGTGTCGCCCCTTTGCCAGAAAGTTTAACTGCCTCGGAAACAGTCATCCCTTTGGCTAAACAAGCTGCTAAAATCCCATTAAAAGTATCTCCAGCGCCTGTTGTATCAACCACAGGAACCTTTTCAGCGGCAATTGTAACGACTTCATTCTTGGTCGTATAAGAAATTCCTTGTCCTCCACGCGTTACGATCAATTGCGTTTTATTTTGCAGTGACCAGTTTAACATTTCCTCCTCAAATTGAGCTGGATCAGTAATCGAATAGCCTAATAGCCCTTCAAATTCTGTTTCATTTGGGGTAATGATATCCACAAATGGCAACATGTCAATCACTGCTTCGTTATATGGAGCTGGATTTAAAATTGTTATTGCCCCTTTATCTTTGGCTAAAGCTAAGCCTTTTTTCACTGTTTCTACAGGAATTTCTAGCTGTGTCAAAAGTACATCCTGAGCGTTTACCTTTTCGTTTAGCTCGTCAGCGATGTCACTCAACAGCATATTTGCTCCTGGTAAAACCACGATTGCGTTATCTTCTTTTAGTTTAAAAATAGAGGCAACGCCTGTAAAAATATTTTTCTCAGAGGTAACAGCCGTCACGTCGACTTTTTCTCTTTCTAGATGCTTGTATACTTTTGAGCCAAATGTATCATCTCCAATTTTCCCAATCAAAGACACATTTGCGCCAACTCGAGCTGCGGCCACCGCTTGATTAGCGCCTTTGCCACCGACATAGTAGTCGATGCTTTCTCCTAAAAGCGTTTCTCCAACCTTGGGTAAACGGTCTGTTTCCATGACCATATCCATATTAATACTTCCTAAAACTATTACTTTTTTCATCGCGGACTCTCCTTACTTATATTTTCTTCAAATACTTATAGAAAGAACCCAGATGCTCTCTTTCAATTTCAGTGTATTCTGAAATCTTTTCAAAACCGTGCTTTTTAAAAAAGTGCTGCATTTTGAGATTGGAATGATTTGTACTTGAATAAATATGTTTTCCATTTTTTTCTTTTACTCTATTTATTATATCATTCAGTAAAACAGAAGCATAACCATTTGACAGATAGTTAGGGTCTGTTGCAATTCGCCTTAATGTAAACTCATCATGTCCTGAAATATCCAAAGTTGCGACTGCCACGATTTTATCTTGATCAGCTAATTTGTATAACTGATGATCACTAATATCATTTTGAACGATCTGTTCATTAGGATACGTCGTTGTCCATTGATGTACATCCGCATGAATCATTTGGCTTTTGGCGGCTTCAAATAAATGATTGATTTCTCTAAAATCTTTAGGATTAGCCAATGTTATCTTCATCTATACTCATCTCCGAAAATACTACATTAATATGGCAGTAATAAAATCGATAAGACAACCACACAGATAATACCTATAATAGTTGGCACACTGGTCCGTTTTAAAATGCGAACTGGACTAACACCAACAGTTGAAGCAACAATCATTACAACTGCAGCAACAGGTGAAATCGTTCTTGCTAAATTAGCAATCATTTGCATTGGTAAAGCAATCAAGATACCGTCGATACCAGCTTTGGCAGCAATATCAGGAATCAATTCGATCACCGCATAAAACATTGCTAACCCACCGCCGCTTAAAATACCAAATAAGGTAGTTGCACCGCTAAAGATCAAGGTTGTAACTAATCCAGCTGATGCTGATGATTCAACTGATGCCATTAAATTATCAATAATTCCAAGAGACTGAACTGCAGTTGTAAATAAAGACCCACCAACAACGAGCATCACAACTTGGCTAAAACCTTGTCCCATCCCTTTAAACATTTCAGCAGCTGAATCTTGGATTTTTTTATACGATTTGTGTCGAATTGCTTCAAATGCAACCGCAACGAAAAATGAAATAAAGGTTAAGACAAAAATATCCATTTGAATTCCTTTAACAAACATTCCGGTAATTCCAACGATCAAAATCAAAATCAGCGGTAACAATGGTAACAACGCATAAATTTTAGGTGCATCTGTTTCTTCCTGTTTCGCTAATCCATCATCTTCAATTGTGACAAACGCCGTATCCCCTTCTTTTTTGTCACAATGCTTTTGCCAAAAATAATGAGCAATTGCCATGATCAATAAAGTTGGGATTGAGATTTTAGCATTCCAAGCAACATAGTTTAAAAGATCATAACCTAATGTTTCAGCTGCAATCACATTATCTGCTCCTAGTGGTGTCGGCATGATCGTTGCTGTCATAGCAATCACGCCTGCTGCAGTCAATGAAGAAATCCCCATACTAGACAACATTGGATATAAAATTGCCATCAAAATAATTGCTAAACTAGAAGCACTCGGAACAACTAATGACATTAAATTTCCAACTAAGAAAACAAGTGGAACAAACAATGCTTTTGATTTAATTTTTTGCAATGGTTTGACCAGACTATTCACTGCTACCTGATTGGCACCGATTACATTCATATACCCAGAATAACCAAATAAAATCATGATCACGATTCCTGCTGAACTAACTTGAGCGATGATCGTATCTTTAAATTTCAAAAAGACATCGAAGAAGGCTAAGCCAGTTCCTTCACCTGCTGGATAAAGTGGATGTCCTAATAAAACAGCAAACAGTAGTAAAATCAACGCTCCGCTGATCAAACTTAGAGCAGGATGGTAATTTTTAATAATCAAATAAGCAACAAGAGCTAAAACAACTAACACTAACAATGACTCAATCATAGTATGAACTCCTTTTTTAGTTTATTTTTTCTAAATTTGACACAACCCATTTTTGAAACGCAGGAATATCGATATCCAAACAAACGGCAGCATTCGTTGTATCATGATATTTCATTTTCAAATCAGCGACAGTTGCTCCTGCAGCTGGACCATCTAAAGCAATCTCAACAAAGGTTTCTTGAACGGTGAATAACGTAGGATCAGTCAAATAGGCAATGGCACAAACATCATGCATTTTTAACCCAGTTTGCAAGCTGCCACCACGATAATGTTGAAATAGTGAGTAGAACATATTACCGACTTTACCAAATTCTTTGATTTTTTCTGTTTCATTTTTTGTTAGAACAGCTGTGCTGGTAACATCTAATCCAACCATCACGATCGGAATTCCTGATTGAAAAACGATTTGTGCCGCATGAGGATCGACATAAGTATTAAACTCAGCACTTGTATTCGTATTTCCTCTTGATAAAGAACCGCCCATCATAACTATTTCTTTGATATTTTGCTTTGTTTCTGGATACATGCTCAAAAGCAAAGCAATGTTTGTTAAAGCTGCAATAGGAACTAAAGTAATCGGCTCTTCACTTGAAAGAATGCACTCTTTCATCGCTTCAACTGCATGAACATCAAGCGCTTTTGCTGTAGCTGGTGGAAAATCGTACCCATCCATGCCGCTTTCTCCGTGAATTTCAGCTGAATCTTCAAGTTGAATCAATAATGGTTTATCACAGCCTTTTGCAACAGGGACTTGTTTACCGAAAAATGACACTAGTTTCAATGTGTTTTCAGTTGTTTTGTGTACGTTTACATTTCCAGCTACAGTTGTTAATAATTGAACATCCAACGCTGGGTGATTAAGGGCGATCGATAAGGCTACTGCATCGTCAATTCCTGGGTCTGTATCAATGATGATCGGTCTCTTTTCTTTTAGCATAAAACCTTCCTCCTTCTTAGGTTAAGCGCATTACCAAAATGATAGAAAAAAATACCTTTTCAATAATTAAAAAAGTATCTTTTAGATTAATCGCTTAACCTATCTGGTTATTATGATAGCGTTTTATTTTCGGTTAGTCAATGACTATTTTATTTTTTTTACGCTTTCACCTTTAAATAGGCTTGGCTTCAAAATAATCGACTCCGTTTTTTTCTTTTGATTTGTGAGTATGTTTTTCAAAAGAGTAACTGCTTGTTCTGTTAAAGAAGAACTATTTTGTTCCACCGTTGCCAATGAAATCCCTAGAATATCCGCTATCTCTAAACGGTCGTAGCCAATTACGGAAAGCTCTTCTGGAATCGCCTTTCCATTGATCAATGCTTGTTTTAAGATGCCAAAAGCAACCATATCATTGGAGGTGATCACAGCTGTTATATCAGTTAATGCAAAAAGTTCTTTGGCTTTTTTCATGCCGTCGTTAAAACGGTAACCAGTTTCAATAATATAGTCTTCTCTTACTTTTATACCATAACTTTGAAGTGCTTGTTGATATCCCTGAATTCGATCAAGCGTACTTGGAACTTTAACATCTCCTGTCATAAAGGCGATATTTCGATGACCGTTTTCAAGAAGATACTCTGCCGAAAGCTTGCCACCCTCTTGGCTATCAAAATACACTTGGTTAACCCCAGTAAACGAAACCTGTCTATCAACTAAAACAAATGGTGCATCGATTTCCCTCAAAAAATGTTCTTGTTCTTCTTTGAATGAAAAAGACTCATTCGATAAAGCAATGATCAATCCATCGACACCGCGATTTAACAGCATTTGGATCAAATTTTTTTCTACAGTAAAATCATCATTGGAATTGACGATAATAGTCAAATAGCCCATCGCTCTAAACTGTTCTTCTAATTGCTTACAAAGCTTTGAAAAGAATGGATTTTCAATATCAGGAATAACTACGCCGATTGTTTGAGAAGCATTTTTAGCAAGGCTTTGCGCCGCAATATTGGGAACGTAGTTTAGCTCTTTTGCGATTTTTTTTATTTCTTGCTTCTTTTTTTCAGAGATTCTAGAAGGTTTATCATTTAAAACTAGAGAAACTGCAGCTTCAGATACATTTGCCATTTTTGCAATATCTTTCATCCTAATTTTCATAGCGCTCTCCTTTATCGTTACACTTGTTTTAGTTTTTTATTTCCATAAAAAATCTGCAACAAGTTGATCTACTTCTTTATTTTCGTGTAGCTGGCTATGCTGTGCTGATTTCCCATAAAATATTTTTTCTTGCACCTCATTACCGTGTGTTTTAAACAATGAAACAGCGCTTAATGCATCCGCGACAGGAACAGCCTCATCACTTAAACTGCCATCTTCCACATCCCCGGCAATGATCATCACTTTTATGTCTTTAGACACTTTTTCGATCCCGTTGACATAGTCAACATAACGCTCACTTTGAACTGTAGGGCCATTATTGATGACATCATCGATCGTTTCCCCATTTGATAACTCTACAAAATTATTGAATGGTGCTGCTATACCGATAAACTTGTTGATTTTTGGAAGGCTTGTATCATCACCAAATGTAGTCAAATAACGTAAAGAACTTGCGCCGCCCATTGAGTGTCCGACCAAATTGACTTCTGTTACACCATAATTCTTTTGAATATAAGTTAAACAATTCTTGATCCACTCTGCCTGATTCCATTCATTACTCTTATTGTCTTGAAAAAGAACTTGGACACTGGGATTGTTTTTCTTACCAGTCAATTTGCCTTTTGCTTGAACTTTCCCATCAACACTGACGGTCAAAACTAGTTCTTTTTTTGTACGATCATTTCCTTCCATCCGTTTGATCATGCGCCCAAAAGAATTATTGCCGCCACTATAACCGTGGATAAAAAGTGTGGGAATAGATGTTTTTTGAATCGTTTCGGTAGCCGTAGAATTTTTAGCCGCTTGCTGATGTTCATTATCAGATGTTTTTTTACTAGTACAACCAGCGAAAAATAACAAGACACAAATCATTGCTAGCAAATAATACTTCTTTTTTTTCATTTTACCACCTTTTCATTCATCACTATAGTAAGAAGAGAGCAGGACAAAACTATGGTTAGTTTTGCTCCACTCTCTCATTTTCAACTTCTATTGAATTGAATCTACTTGTTCATAATCTAATTCTGTACTTGTTTCACGACCGAACATGTCGATATTAACTTTTAATTTTTGACGTTCTTCATCGACTTCTGTTACTTCACCTTCAAGACCAGAAAACGCGCCTTCAATGATGCGGACAGTATCGCCTAGGGCAACATCTAGATCAGATTGACGTGTGCTCATACCGATTGAACGCAAGATGTGGTTGATTTCTTCTTGCAATAATGGTGCTGGCTTACTTCCGGCACCGTGTGAGCCGACAAACCCAGTAACGCCTGGTGTATTACGTACTACATACCAAGAATCATCTGTCATAGTCATTTCCACTAACACATAACCAGGGAAAGTTTTATGCACGATTTCTTTTGATTTACCGTTTTTTACTTCTGTTTCTGTTTCTTCTGGAACAACTACACGGAAAATGAAATCTCCCATGCCCATGCTTTGTGCACGTGATTCAATGTTTGCTTTTACTTTGTTTTCGTAACCTGAGTATGTATGTAATACATACCAATTCTTTTCAAATGATTCCATTTCTGATTCCGCTCCTTTGGGGTTAATAGTTGATAGTTCATAAATTAAAAGCCACAAGCACTTTCTTGCAACTCATTTTCTTTTTTTCATGTGAAAATAAAAAAACCTCAGTTCCCCGAAGTTTTTCCTCGCTTGTTATTATAGCACTGTTTACAATGAAATACTAGTTTGAATTATTTAAGAATCCAACCAAAAGTAGTTTGAATCACTGTGTCCATTACAAAGAATAATACTGCAAATATAATTGATGTTTCAATAACAACTAATGTATCTTTGCGCAATTGTTTTTTTGATGGCCAAGTAACTTGCTTCATCTCGTCTACGACACTACGTAAAAATTTCATTTGAACGCCTCCATTATCTATTTCGTCTCTTTATGTAACGTGTATTTTTGACAGTATTTACAGAATTTTTTGATTTCTAACCGTTCTCCACGCTTTCCTTCACTGACGGCTTTAGAATAGTTTCTGGAGCCACAATCTGAACAAGCAAGTGCTGATTTTTTTGTTGCCATTGTTCAACCTCCTCTATTCACAAATTTACTCAATAACATTATCATTCTTTTAGCAAAATGTCAATGGATACTCAATAAACTATGGTTTTCTTTCAAATTATGTTATCATTACATTGTCAGATGAATTTAACCTACGGGAGGTCAAAATATGTTATTAAAATCCGTTGTTATCAAAAAGAAAAATCTTACAACTGTCAACGAATCTTGTACTTTAGAAGAGGCTTTGAAAATCCTTGAAGATTCAGGTTATCGTTGTGTACCGATCTTAGATGAATCGGAAAAGATTTTTAGAGGAAATATCTATAAAATGCACATCTACCGCCACAAAGCAAACGGTGGAGACATGAGTTTACCAGTGACTTATTTATTAAAAAATGCGACAAAATTTATTTTTGTGAACACATCATTCTTCAAAGTTTTCTTTACGATCAAAGAATTACCTTACATCGCTGTGTTGGATGAGAATAATTATTTCTATGGAATTTTAACACATAGCACGTTATTGAATATCCTTGCTCAGTCTTGGAATATTCAACGCGGTAGTTATGTTTTGACAATTGCTACAACAGGTAAACAAGGAGATCTAGCCGCAATGACGAAAATTATTGCGAAACACAGTAGTATCGCCAGCTGTATTACGCTAGATATTGGTGAGGATGAATTTATCCGCCGTACCTTGATCACTTTACCTGCAGACACAACTGAAGAAACGTGTGCAGTGATTGTTGAGAATTTAGAGCGTAAGAATCTTAAAGTTGTTGAGATCGAAGATTTACAGGCAAATGCTGAATAAAATGATAAAAAAGAAGCCTTTCAACTAAAAGGCTACTATAGACAAACTATTTTTTGAGAAATCAAATGCGAAAAATGGTTTGTCTTTTGCTTTACAAAAATTTTACCCAACAATAGTTATGTGTAGTGCTTTCTACGCTACAATTTAATCTAAGTAATGAAAGCAGGTGTCTTATGAACATATCCGTTTATGTAGCAAGTGCATTCAGCAAGGATCATAATGGCGGAAATAAAGCAGGAGTGGTACTGATGGAAAATACATTGACCACCACTCAGAAAATGGCAATAGCCAAACAACTAGGCTACGCAGAAACCGCATTTATATCAGATTCTGAAATTGCTGATTATAAATTTGAATATTTTACACCCAAAGAAGAAGTTGATTTATGTGGTCATGCCACAATTGGCTCTTTCGTGATATTGATGTATTTAAATAAAATTTTTAGGAATCACTATATGATTGAAACAAACAGCGGTGTTCTTTCTATCACCATAAACGATGACAGTATATTCATGGAGCAAAATAAACCACTATTCTATGATACTTTATCTCCAAACGAGTTCAGTGCCTGTTTTGATAGTAAAGATATTGATCATAAATACCCGATTCAAATTGTTTCCACTGGCTTAAAAGATATTTTGATTCCTATAAAAAGTGAAGCACATTTACATGCACTACAACCAAATTTTGACAAAATCAAAGAAATCAGCCAGGCTTACGATGTTGTTGGGACGCATCTATATACTTTTACTGACGATCGAATTATATGCAGAAATTTTGCGCCACTATACGATATCAATGAAGAAGCAGCAACTGGAACGTCAAATGGTGCATTAGCTTGCTACCTTTATGAGCACAACTACTTGCAAAAAGAAGTCTATGTATTTGAACAAGGTTATTCTTTAGACTCGCCTTCCGAAATATTCGTTAAATTGGCAACCAATGACCAGGATGAAATAGAGAAGGTTTATGTTGGCGGTAAAGGTTATTACTGTGAAACTAAGTATTTAAATGTTGAAAATATCCAGTGAAAAAAGTCTGAAGAGCGTAAAAAAGAAGCCTTCCAACTGAAAGGCTTCTTTTTTAACGTTCTTCACCAATAATACGGACTTCTGTCTCCAATGAAACATCAAATTTTTCTTTGATGACTTGTTGGATATGGGCAATCAATTCTACATAATCTGTCGCTGTCGCCTGATCAATGTTTACAATAAAACCAGCATGTTTTTCTGAAATTTGAGCGCCGCCCCATTTTAGTCCTTGCAAGCCAGCATCTTGAATCAGTTTTCCAGTAAAATGTCCTTCTGGACGTTTAAAGACGCTGCCACAAGATGGATATTCTAATGGTTGCTTGGATTCTCTAAGTTCAGTCAGCTCTGACATTTGCCCTTTTATTATGCTGTGCTCCCCTTTTTCTAAAGAAAAAGTCGCTTCTAACACAATACAGTGCATATCTTGAATCGCACTGTGACGATATGAAAATGCCATCTCTTCATTTGTAAAGGTTTTGACCGTTCCATCTTCTAACAACACATCAACACTTGTGAAAACATCCTTGATTTCGCCACCATAAGCACCTGCGTTCATATAAACAGCTCCGCCGATACTCCCTGGAATGCCGCAAGCAAACTCAAAGCCTGTCAAATCATGATCTAATGCAACATATGTTGTATCGATCAATTTCGCTCCTGCTTCAACAATGATCTGGTTTTTAGAAACAGAAATTTGCTTCATATTTTCTAACATGATCACCATGCCGCGAATTCCACCGTCTCGTACAATCAAGTTACTGGCATTTCCCAAAACAAGCCATGGAATTTCATGATTTTTGCAATATTCGACCAGAGTAGCCACTTCAGCTTTTGATTTTGGAAAAGCTAAAACGTCTACAGGTCCACCCGTTTTAGTAAAGGTAAAATTCATCAAAGGTTCATCAAATAGTAAGGTTATATCCGTTAATTCATTCATCATTTCAATTTTATTCATCGAAAGTCGTTCCTTTCTTTCAAACATCCTACTTATTCTAGCATGTCAAAGAGAAACTTTCTAGTCTGACTCTATAAAATATGTTCTTGATGTTTGCGTAGCATTTGCGCACATAGCTCATGACTAGTGAAGACTTTTTCTTGTTTTAAATGAGATCCATCATTTGTTTGAACGGCTTTGATAAATTCTTCTACCATTTGATGGAAGCCGCGTTTTTCTAGTGTTGTTGACCAATCGCCAAAGTTTTTTTGTTGCGTTCCCAGCTGGTTTTTAATCGTTAAGTCCGTTAGATTTTCTAATACTAACGTTCCTTCTGGGCTTGTTAGCTGGTAGGTTTCAGTATTTGCTCCAGCATAGAGATTCATTGAAGCAATTGCTGTTGTGGTTTCCGTTTCTACTTGGAGTAAGGCTCTTTTTAATAGGCCATTTTCCTCGATGATTTTGGTTTGGACGTGTCGAATCTCGTCATCAAGTAGATAAACAAGCGTGTCCGCTACATGTAAAAATAAATCGTAGATCACAAAATTAGCTGTGGATTCTGAGGCAATACGATTTTTTTGTATCAGCAACATATTTTTATTTTCAACAGCTTTTAATTCTTCTACAAATGGAGCAAAACGGCGATTAAATCCAACCATCAACAGGAGATTTTTTTCTGCTGCTAGAGTTTGGATTTCTTTGACTTCTGCTAGGTTTTCACTTAACGGTTTGTCGACAAAAACGTGAATGCCAGCTTCTAATAATTGTTTTACTAGTTGACCATGAACTTTAGTTGCCGCATGGACAAAACAGGCTGATATGCCAACTTCAATCAACTCTTCTGTCGAAGCAACTATTTCATTGAAGCCGTATTTTTCACTAATTTCTTTTCTAGTTTGTTCATTTCTGGTAGATAAAATAAACGTTGCTTGATCTCTTAGTTGAGAGTAAACAGGTAAATACGCTTTTTGCGCAATATTTCCTAAGCCGATGATTCCAATTTTCACGAAAAGTCCTCCTTGATTTTAAAAGCTGAACAAGCTAGTTAATACACTTATTTCTTTAAGTTTAGCATATCAGGAATTGATTTAGATGTAAAAAAATAGAATTATTTATAAGGTACAGCCTTTCATAGTTGAAATCACTGACTTTCTTGTTACAATAGTAATGAGGTGAATGAAATGAAATGTATATCATGGAATGTCAACGGCCTGCGTGCTGTTGTTAAAAAGAACTTTATGGAAGTGTTTAACGAATTAGATGCAGATTTTTTCTGCTTACAAGAAACAAAATTACAAGAAGGTCAAATTGATCTAGACTTACCAGGTTATCACCAATACTGGAATTATGCTGAGAAAAAAGGTTACTCTGGCACTGCTATTTTTGCTAAAGAAGAAGCTTTAAGCGTTCGTTATGGTATGGATCTTGAAGAACATGATCAAGAAGGTCGTTTGATCACATTGGAATATCCAAACTTCTTTATGATCACTTGTTATACACCAAATTCACAAAATGAGTTAAAACGTTTAGATTACCGTATGACATGGGAAGATGCGTTTCGTGCGTATTTAAACGAATTAAGTAAAGAAAAACCAGTGATTCTTTGTGGCGATTTAAATGTTGCCCATCAAAACATTGATTTAAAGAACTGGAAAACCAATCAGAAAAATGCTGGATTCACACCTGAAGAACGTGGGAAGTTCACAGAGTTATTGGATAGTGGTTTTATTGATACTTACCGTTATTTCTATCCTGATCAAGAAGGCGTTTATTCTTGGTGGAGCTATCGTTTTAATGCTCGGAAAAATAATGCTGGATGGAGAATCGATTATTTTGTCGTTTCAGATGGCTTGAAAGAAGCTTTGACTAGTGCGAAGATCCATACTGACATTACTGGAAGTGACCACTGTCCAGTTGAGGTTGACTTGACTATTGCTTAACGAGAGGCTCCTTCTCTCGTTTTTTATTTAGTTTCTGTTAATATTTTTAAATTAACCTTACTATCTCTCACTTATTTTGATATACTACATGTATGAATTAATTTTGAATTGAAAGGGATAATGAACATGAATTTTTATTCCATAGACTTTGAAACAGCTAGTTATGCTAAACATAGTGCCTGTTCTGTTGCGCTAGTAAAAGTAGAAAATAATAAAATCGTTGATGAATACTACTCCTTGATTAAACCAGAAACTGATTTTTTCTGGAAAAACATTCAAGTTCACGGGATTAAACCAGAAGATGTAGCCGATGCACCTAAATTTCCAGAAGTTTGGAAGCAAATTCAAGGTTGCTTTAAAGCGAATAGTTTAGTCGTCGCTCATAATGCGCCTTTCGACTGTGGTGTTTTAGCTGGATGTTTAGATTATTATGGCATCGATCAGCCGAATTATCTTTCGCTATGTACTGTGAAAACGAGCCGTAAGTTATTTCCAGAAATGCCGAATCATAAATTAAACACCGTTTGTGAGAATTTAGATATCCAATTGAACAATCATCATGACGCTCTAGAAGATAGTCGCGCTTGTGCTGAAATTCTTTTGTACCAAGAAAAACATTTTGGTGTTGAACCTTTGAAAAAACTTGTCACAATAAAATAAAAACAGCCGAATCAAGAACAAATCGTTCAGTTGATTCGGCTATTTTTTATTTTTCTAAAATCTCAATAATCTCATCCATATTCTTAGAACCAAAAACAATTTCTTGATCATCAATAATCATCGCAGGGACGCTCATGATTTTCTTTTCTGTTTTCAATTCTGGGAAAACACCGATATCGATCATCTCAGCTTCAATATTATGATTGATCGAAGCAATTCGCTGACAAGCTGCCACAACATCTGGGCAGTAATGACAAGTTAATGAAACGAAAATCTGTACTTTCTTTTTAGGTAGCTCTTTGATTTTATCAACGACAGGCTCTTCTATTGGCTGTCCAGCGCTTCCTACATTGTAGACAGCTAAAACGATCGAGTTAACTTCATGTCCGCTTGGAATACCACTAAATTTGATTCCTGTGTATTCGCCTTGATCATCTAAGACCACAACACTTGGTAATTTATCAATGCCATATTTCGCTTCTACATCAGAGTCTGCACCTTTTTGAACAGTTTCTAACAAAATTTTATCGCTTAATGATGCAAATTCAGTTAAGAAAGAATTCAATTCAAGTGATTTCTCTTCGCTACTATCCATGATTTGTAATAAGGTTACATTCTTCGTTAATTTACCGAAAATACCACCTAGCTGCTCTCTCATTGCATCAGGGAACCATGTGTTATTTCCACTTGTTGCTTTAGCAGGTTTCTTCTCTGCTTTTGGTTGTGTTTCTTTATTTTCAGCATGCTGTTTCGCTAAACGTTTTTCCATACGTTCATTGACGATCGGCAAGCCAGCTTTTGTTTTTTCTTCTGTAATGTATTTTTGTGCATTGGTTGCAGCGATTGCCCCATCTGCAACAGCGGTAACGATTTGACGTAATTCTTTGATACGTAAATCTCCTGCCGCATAGACACCAGGTACATTTGTTTCCATATTTTCATTTGTCGGTACATAGCCGCGATCTAATTCGACTTTGCCTTCAAAAATCTCGGTACTTGGTTTGTTTCCTGCAAAAACAAACATCCCAAAAGTACTGTCAGCTGGTGCTTCGTACGTTGTTTCTTCGCCTGTTTCATTATTGACAAAAACGGCTTTACGAACAAAATCATCACCAGTGATTTCTTTGACTTCTGTATTGTAGACGATCTTGATATCAGGATGTTTTTTAGCTGCTTCTGCCGTTAATTTCGCACAAGTAAAATCAGGTTCGCGAATGATCATTGTGACTGATTTACCGTAACGAGTTAAATAAACCGCTTCTTCGGCTGCTGCATAACCGCCACCAAGCACAAAAATATCTAAGCCTTGGAAAAATTCACCATCACAAGTTGAGCAGTATGCAATTCCACGTCCTGTAAATTCAACTTCACCCGGGAAACCGATTTTACGTGCTGACGCACCTGTTGCGATGATCACAGCATAGGCTTGATAGGTTTTAGTCGCAGATTTGACGGTTTTGACGGTTTGGCTTAAATCAACATCAATGATTTCATCGGTTGTAAATTCAACCCCAAAATCTAGCGCTTGTAAACGCATATCTTCCATCAATTCAGGACCAGTTGTTGCTCTAATCGCTGGATAGTTCACGATTTCGGAAGTCGTCGTTACTTGTCCCCCGATCTTGTCTTTTTCGATGATCAATGTATCTAACATCGCACGACCTGCGTAAATCCCTGCTGATAAAGCAGCAGATCCGCCGCCAATTACGATCAAATCATAAATTTCTTGACTCATGTGTGTTCTCCTTTTTGTCCATCTCATTATTTTGATTGATAAATTTTAAGAAAGACTTCCCAGAAAGGAAGTCTTAAGGTTATCTATTTAAGGATTTAGATTTTACCAACTAGGTCTAAACTTGGTGCGATTGTTTCTTCGCCTGGTTTCCAGTTTGCTGGACAAACTTTATCGCCGTGTTTTGCTACAAATTGAGAAGCTTCTAATTTACGAACTAACTCATCAGCGTTACGGCCAATTCCCATATCATTGATTTCGTAAGATTTAATTTCGCCTTCTGGGCTAACGATAAATGTTCCACGGTATGCTTGACCTAAATCTTCATTTAAAACACCGAAGAAACGAGCAATTTTACCATTTGGATCAGCTAACATTGGGTATTTGATTTTACCGATCGTATCAGTCGCATCTGCCCATGCTTTATGAACAAAGTGACTATCTTCTGATACAGAGTAAACTTCACAATTCAACTCTTTTAAGTGATCGTAGTGATCTTGCATGTCGCCAAGTTCTGTTGGACAAACAAATGAAAAGTCAGCTGGATAGAAGAAGAAAATACTCCATTTTCCTAATACGTCTGCTGTTGATACTTTGATAAAGTCTCCATCTTGGTATGCGTCACATTCAAAGTCTAATAGTTTTGTGTTGATTAAGTTCATTTATTATTCCTCCAATTTTTTAAATCTAGATAATTTCCTACCTTATAAGCCTATCAATTTAAAATTATTATGTCAATAGAATTATTACAGTTTAGTTATTTTATTTTTGCCATTTTCGTCTTTTCTTTGAGAAAATAGCTCTTTCATTCTCAATAACATGAAAGAACACTCTTTATGGTTTGTCTGATCATATTTACACAATAAAACAAAAACAGAACAAAGAAAAAAATCTCTGTCCTGTTTCATCTTCACTCTATTCTACCAAAAGAAATCTTTCAATAATTGAACGACTTTCTGGTTTTCAACTAACTCACTGTGACTTGTATTTTCTCCTTGAATCAGCACTTCTTGATACTCGGCTACTTGATCCTGAAAAATATATCTTCCAGAAAAAACACTTTGTACCGGAACTGTATTGTCCGATGCTGTATCATCAACTTCTCCAGCGATATTTAACATCTCAATCGTATTAGGGATATTTTCCAGATTCTTTAAATAGCCTTTGAGCAGATCGCTGGTTTCTTTTAGTTGTGTAAAGGAAATTGCGGCTTCATTGTATTTTTCTGATGTATCATTATATGGTGTTCCTAAAGTTATCAGTTTGGCTAATTTTGGATCGGTGGCTTGTTGAAATTCTTCTAGGTAAGAAGTAATCACTAATCCACCATTGGAATGTCCTAGATAGTTGTATGTTTCAAATGAATATTTTTCTTGAATATAGCTTAACGCCAATTGATACCATTTTCCTTGAACAGGTAACGTGCTGTTACTACTGTCTTTAAACGCAATCACGATCATGGGATGATTCGTTGAACTAGTTAGTTTTCCTTTAGAAGAAACAGTTCCGTCTGTTGCTACTGTAACTTTTAACACGTCAGCTTTGGGGTCTAACGATTTGATCAATCCATTAAATCTATTTACCGTTCCGTTAGTCCCTGGAACCAAAATCGTTGGCGCTTGAATTTCTACTGGTTCACTATTTTGCACAAATTTTTCAGCAAATGCCGTTAAACTTTTTTGAAATAAAAGAAAGAGCATCAGAACAACACCTACAATCAAAAATATTTTAGGAAGCTTTCTTTTTATGTTTTTAGTATTATTCACGACGTTTCCCTCCTCTTACAAGGAAAGTGTACGCCTCGAAACTTAAACGAAAATTAAACACAAAATAAAGAGAACAATTTAGCTTAAGAGATTAAAAACGATTCATCCATACTCTTGTCTTTGTTAAAATGCTTGCCATGAACATCAATCACCGCATGCCATTCTTTACATAAATCATGCGGAATTCCTTCGGTCAAATGAATAAAATCCTTACGCATTTCTTCATATGTCTTATATGGGCCAAAACCTAAACGATTAAATAGTCGAATCGCATATTGATCCGCGATAAACACATTTCGTTCAAAGATATAAAGGAGCATCGCATCTGCTGTTTCTGAACCGACACCTTTGATCGTCAACAGCTCTTTTCTAAGTTCCTCAGTGGAGTATGCACGAAATTTATCAAAATCACTACCATGAGAAACAAACCAGCTGATCAAGGCTTTGATATAGTTACTTTTTTGGGTGAAAAATCCTGCTGGACGAATCAGTTCTTGTAGTGTTTCCAATTCGATTTCCTGAAGACTTTCTACGGTTAAATAAGGTTCTAAATTTGCTAAAGCTTTATGGGCATTTTTTTCAGTTGTTTGCTGGATTAGGATCATCGAAACCCAATCAGAGATACGATTCTTATCTTCCCACCAGTATTGAAAACCGTAATGCGCAACCAAGTTATTTAACACTTGTTGCTTCTCTTTATCTGATTTCATATTTATTCACTCCTTTATTATCACATAAAAAAACTTGAATCAAAATAATTAAATCCTGACCCAAGCCGTATCATTGTTATTCAGTTATTTCTCTTTCTTTTGTGATCATGATCACGCCATCACCTAATGGCAATAAAGTCGATGTCAAATCTGGATGAGTCATGACTGTATCTAAGAATTGATTCAACTTTCTATGAATTGTTCTTTGGCTGCGTGGAATTTCCTCGATTGGGTCTAAAATCGTTCCTGCTTGGAAAACATCATCCACCATCAAGACACCGCCAACACGTAATAAACGTAAACATTCCGGTAAGAATTCGATATATTTAGATTTCGCACTGTCCATAAAAATAAAATCATAAGGTCCAGTTAAAGTAGGTAAAACTTCTGCCGCTTGTCCTTCTAACAACGTTACTTTGTCTGTTAAACCTAAACGTTCATAAGTTACTTTCGCTTTTCTGATCATTACATCAAATCGATCGATCGTAGTGACATGTCCATCTTCTCCAACGTATTGTGCCATCAGGCTAGAAGAAAAACCGATTGCAGTTCCAATTTCTAGAATATTTTTAGGTTTGATTTGATCTAAGAAAAATTGCAGAAATACAACTGTTTCATGAGGAATAATCGGCACTCCAGCAACGTGTGCTTCTTCTTCGATCACACCTAATTCTCCTTGGATCTTTTTTTGTTTATTTCGCATAAAATCAACTAGTTCTTGTTTTACAACTGGTCGATGCATCATTTCGTTTCGCATAATATTCGCTCCTTTTCGCTTCTTTATTATACGAATAGAAAGATACGATGTCAAAAGAGAAAACAAGAAATTTTTCTGTGAATGGGACATAACTCTTCAAGTTACATCCCCCACTCACTTAGAATCCGAATAAAAGCTGGGAACAGAAGCAACTCCGTCCCAGCCTCAAAATACTTTTTACTTCTATTCATCACCTAATTTTTTTGCGATCCGTTCATTCATTTTTCTTTTCAATTCATTGATTCGGTTGCGTGCTTGCATTTCATCTAGCGTATTTTCTGCAAAGGAGCCAACATCTTCACCGACTAATTGTAAAACAGGAATATTATTTGCTGCACCTTCTTCAAAAAATTCTAGAAGATCCAACATTACTGGTAACATATCCATGCCGTCTCCTGCAGTAAATTCCCACAAAAATTTTTGAATTTCTTTATAAACCATTTGGTACTCATCAGGAAGTTCTCTCAATCGGGCGATTTGCTTATTGTACTTTACTTTATCTGCATGCACTTGTTTGAAATAATTGAAAATATTTTTATTTTTCATTCTCTTTTCTCTCCTTTAATTTTTCAATCTGTCCTGAAATAAATCCCCAGCGTTGCCAAAATAAATCGAGTTCTTTTTGTCCGTTCTCATTCAGTGAATAAAACTTTCGCATAGGTCCTACATTGGATTTTTTCTTCGTAACAGTTACTAAATTCTTTTTTTCTAAACGTAAAAGTATCGTATAAACCGTTCCTTCAACGATATCTTCAAACCCATATTCTTGTAACTTGTTGGTTATTTCATAGCCATAGGTTTCGTGCCGATCGATAATTTCCAGAATGACACCTTCTAGAACACCCTTGAGCATTTCTGTTGTCCCGTTCATAATTTTCATCACCTGTTCTTTCTTGTGATACTTAACATCCATCTCGCTACTCATTAATATTAAGTACAGGTATACAGTATAACTTAGTAGAGAGAATGTCAACTACTTTGTTTTGCTAAGTAGCCATAAAAACACCTGCAGTAAAACTATTCTCTAGTTTTACTGCAGGTGCCGTATTTTCCACATCTTAATAAAGCAAGCCGACCAAATCTTCTTTTTCAATATTACCAAAGTATTTTTTAATATCGATTTGATCCACCGCAGCTTCGATCGCTGCTTTTTCGTATTTTGTACCTGTCAAAATTTCTTCTACGTCTTTAATTTCACCTAGTCCAAAGAAATCGCCAAAGACTTTGATTTCTTTGATCACGCCGTCTCCAACATTCATTTGTGCATCGATGGAACCAATTGGAAAGCGTTGATGACGTTCTAAGTTAAAGGCTGGTGATTTACCATAATTCCAATCCCAGTTACGGTAATATTCGTCAGAGATTTTGTTGATTTTTTCCCAGTCCTCATCCGTTAATTCATAGGTTTTCACTTGGTCAACAGAGTCGACACCAAAGATTTTCAATAAAATATCTTCACGAAATTCTTCTGTTGTCATATCTTGTTTATCTGCTGGCAAGAATGGTTTGATATTGGTTACCCGTGAACGAACAGATTTGATTCCTTTTGATTCGATTTTATCTTTGCGAACTTTTAATGTGTTAACTACTTCATCAATATCGCTGTCAAACATCAATGTGCCGTGAGCAAACATTCTTCCAGCCGTTGCATACATCGCATTTCCAGAAAATTTCATCCCATCGATAACTAAATCGTTACGGCCTTTTAACTCAGCACCAGAAACTCCAAGCTCGTGCAATGCTTGAATGATTGGTTGTGTTACCTTCGCAAAATCACGGAAAGAATTACCATCATCCGGCATAATAAAACTAAAATTCAAATTTCCATGATCATGGTACACAGCACCACCGCCGCTTAATCGACGAACCACATGAATCCCGTGTTCATCTACATATTCTTTATTGATTTCTTCGATTGTATTTTGATTGCGTCCGATGATGATTGAAGGGTCATTGATATAAAATAATAAAATTGGTTCATCTAAAGGTTTTTCTTTTAATAAATACGTTTCGATCGCTAAGTTGACTCTTGGGTCGTTATTTTCATTTGGTACAAAAATCACAGTTCACCACTCCTTAAATTTCGATCACTAAATTTTTCTCTGCTAAACTAACGGTTACTTGACTGCCAGCGGCTTTTTCAGCTTGTTGTTTCAACTCTTCTAAAGAGCCATGTTGAGGTAAATGAGTCAATATAAGTTCTTTGACACCAGCAGCTTTTGCGATTTCTCCTGATTCTTTTGAGGTAAAATGAGCATGATGATTTTCATTGCCTTCAAATAGATAAGTATCAGCTAAAAAGACATCCGCATCTTTTGCAAAATCAACAAAACTTTCCAAATAACCAGAATCACCTGTAAAGACAAACACTTTGCCTGTTTTTTCTTCTACAAAACGCATCGCATAACAAGGTACAGGATGAATCGTTTTCATAAAAGTCACAAGGAAAGGTCCTAATTTTAATTCTTCTGCTTCAAAATAAGGAACGGCTTTTGACACATTTGGCATATTCAATGCTTCAAAGTGAACAGGGTCATCTGTATGTCCATAAATCGGCAAAACAGGCGTCGGTTCCATCACCGGATATAATTGACGATAATACTGCAACACACCGAGATCTGCGATATGATCGTAATGATAATGGGACAAAATCACTGCATCTAATGTTAGTGGATCAAGATGCTCTTCTAAATTAACTAAGGTTGTACTTCCAGCATCTAACAATAGCTTAAAACCTTCAGACTCCAGCAAATAAGAACTGGTTCCTTCTCCTTTATAAGGATAAGCACCTAAACAGCCTAAAACGGTTATTTTCAACTTCATCGACCTCCTTGATTATTCTTCGCTTAATGGTAACATAAAAACGGAAAATAGAGACAATTATTTATCCTGATTTTATTTTCCTTTAACTATTTTGGGATTCATAAAAAAACAGAACATATCTGATTACAGATTGTCCTGCTTTTCTTAATATTAATCAACTAAAACTGGTGCGCCTTTTTCTTCACGGGCGGTATCATAAAAACTGGCAATCGCCACATCATGATATGGAATCACCCATAATAAACCAATTCCGAAGACTAAAGCACCAATAATAAACCAACCGATAAATGAAAGTTGTAGAAGTAAATATTGACCAAAACGGCCTTTCATTAAGAATAATGCATACTTGAGCGCATCTCCTACAGATAATTCAGGATCATCCATTTTGACCCACACTGCAAATTGAAAAACACCGCTGACAAACACACCCACAAAAATCATTAAAAATGCAAAAACAATTAATAGTATGGCTAAAACGATGTCTCCACCCATTTGAGATTGAAATTGATCAACTGAGACGGTGTTGAACATTAAACCAAAATACATAGCTGTCCCATAAGATAAAAGGACTGGTAACAAGACTATTAAATTTAATAATAATTCAACAAGATATTGCGTAATATTAATCAATAACATCGGAATATAAAACTTTCCTTGAAAAATAGTTGTTAGCATTCCAGCCTGAACTTTTTTCCCTCGTAAAACTTGTAGTGCACAGTAATAAGTACCATAAGTAATTGCGAAAAAAATAAAGTTATTTAATAAGAAAGACATAACATTATTTCCAGCACTCTCTTTTGGTAAGTTTGCAAAACCTGCTACTAATGTACCAATAATAAACCGGATAAATACTGCTAAAAACGTAATCCAAGCCATCAATCCCCATTGATTTTTCAACGAGATTCTCGCTTGTTCTCGATGCATTGCATTTGTAATCTGACTTTTCATTTGAACTATCACCTCTTTTTTAGTAACTGCGAAGCTTATCTACTGTTTCTTGATCTAATCGCTTAACAACTTCTGTAACTAGTTTGACTGTATTTAAATAATCATCTTCATGAATCATCGAAGTATGAGAATGTAAGTAACGCACAGGAACTGTGATTGCTAATGATGGTACGCCATTTCTGCTTAAGTGCATCCTACCTGCATCTGTCCCTCCACCTGTAATCACAGTGTATTGGAAAGGAATATTGTTTTCTTCAGCTACTTGAATCACAAAATCACGTAATTTTTTGTGAGGAATCATAGACGCATCGAAAATTAGGATTTGCGGTCCTTTCCCTAATTTAGAATCGGCTTCTTTCGGCGTCATTCCCGGTGTGTCACCAGCAGTTCCAGTATCTAGGGCAAAAGCAATATCTGGATCAACTAAATGAGTGCTCGTTTGTGCACCGCGCAAGCCAACTTCTTCTTGTACGTCGCTTCCCGCAAATATGATATTAGGATGTTTATCTGTCGCTAAATTTTCTAAAACTTTTAAAGATACAGCTGTACCAATGCGATTATCCCAAGCTTTGGCTAACATAAATTTAGTATCATTCATCCTGCGATATTCAATATATGGAGTGATCATATCACCTGGTTTAATGCCCCACTCAGCTACTTGCTTATCACTTGATGCACCAATATCAATGAACATATCTGCAACATCATAAGGCTGTTTTCTAGCTTCTGCGGACAACACATGAGGCGGTTTTGACCCAATCACACCATGAAATACATCACCTTTACCTGTTTTGATCTGCACTTGTTGAGCCAACATCACTTGACCCCACCAGCCACCAAGGGTTTGGAATTTAATAAACCCTTTTTCTGTGATTTGTGTCACCATAAAACCGACTTCATCTAAGTGTCCTGAGAAAAAGACTTTTGGTCCTTCTTTATCCCCAACACGTTTGGCGATAATACTGCCTAAACCATCATACATAATTTTATCCGCAAAAGGTTCTGCGTATTTTTTAAATATCTCTCTGACTTCTCCTTCATTGCCAGGTACCCCTTTGGCATTTGTTAATTCAATTAACATCTTCTCTTCTTTTTTATCCAAAGTATAAAACTCCCTTCCAAATATAGATCCAAATGTATTATACCATTCCTCTCTATTAAATCTAAAAATAAGCTATCTAGAACGATTTATGGGCGTACAAAAAAACAAGAGAGCAAGACAAAAGTATAAAATACTTTTGCCCCACCCTCCCTAAACGAAAGCTTTAACTATTTTTTTATATCTTCAGGCTCTTTTTGTTGCCATTCTTTTGAATAAAATGAACTATCAAGCTGATATTTCGGTGTTTTAGTCGAACTATTTTCAAGAAATGGCTTGATTCGTTGATCGGCAGCTAGCCAACCTCGCCAACCTAAGTGAATTGTATCTGCCATAAAATATTTTGTATCAGAATTTTTTGTAAAATCGGCAATGTTGTTAAAGCCCTGACTTTCCAATTGATACTTAACTTTTTTAGCAAAACCTTGCAGCATTTCTTGTGAAAGTCCTGTAAAATTCGACCAATTTTTATTAACTGGTGGAATAATAAACAAGACTTCTGCATTATCCTGAGCTAACTGACTTAAGACTAATTGTAAATCCGAAAATTCAGGGGAAAAACGATAATCCCAATTTACTTGAGAATTCTCTAAACTATTTAATTTCTTCTTTAATCGTTTATCAAAGAATGGATTGGAAATTTCAAATGAATTGTTGTTTGTTGCCTTTTGACCGATTTTTTCAGCTAGTTGATCTAACTCGTTCACATCATAGGTATCGGGCAAACGACGTTCAGCTTTTTCAATCGCTTTATCTTTGTTTATCATACCGATTTTTCCAAATAATTCATCTTCACGTGAAAACATATTAAACATCAAATCAATATACCGCTTATCCGATGCACTCGGCAAGGTTCCTGAAATAATCGATTTTAAAGCACTGTCTAAACGCTTGTCTTCTTTTACTTTGGGAAAATCCATTAAACGCGTTGCAAGGTACTTATCATCAGGCGTTATTTTTTTTAGATCACTGACCCATTGGTAGGTTTGCAACTCAGAATAATACGCATTGAAATAGTCATTAGTCACACCCTCTTTTACAAACCATTGTGGTGAAATAATAAAAACTACTTTTTTATGAGAAAGATTTTTTCCCATCGACTGCATCATCAAGGCTTGTGTTAAAGACTGAGTTCCTGGCGCTCCTAATAAAAATGGGCGATAATTCCGATCATATTTATCTGCTAAAACTGACGGATGAAATGGACTGATCCGACTCAGCTCAGAAGAACCAAAAAATGGAACATACTCTTTTGAACCGATCGCTTTATTTTTGATTGCATTTCCTCTTAGGACGTTGGTTGCCATAGATGTAGATGCATCGGCTAAAACACGCTTGCTATCCATGTCTATTTTGAACGGCGCAAAGAAAAAAACAATAAGCAGAACCGCAGAAATCAGGATCGGTCCAAAAATTCCAAAGATTTTTTTCTTCATACTCATTATTGTAATGCTTTCACTTGCTCGATGACTTTATTTGGTGTGTTCCATAAATCGCGGTCAAATTCTGAAACTGGTACTTGTACACCTAATTGTCCATCAATTTCAACTAACAACTGAACTGTTGCTAGTGAATCCATCAAGCCTTCTTCAAATAAATCAACATCTCTATTTTCTTTAACTTCATCAGTACCAGCAATTTCTTCTAAAATATCTAAAATGGTTTCTTCTATGTTCATGTGTAGTTCTCCTCTGTCGTACAGTTTTTAGCTGTAGGTTATTTTGTTTTTATTTAAAGAATAATGTATCTAAAAATCCTGAAAAAATCAAGAAGCTAAAGCAAACTGCATTAAAAGTTAAGAAAATCGCAAACGCATGGGTGAATTTGTTTGATGGGATTTTCTCTTTATGTTTTTTCTTAAATCGTAGCCACGCATCAGTCAAACAAATCAAGAGGGCGTGATACAATCCGTAAACTAGATAATACCATGTTAGTCCATGCCAGATTCCCATAAGTAAGAATAAAGCAAAATACCCAACATTTGAAGCAACGATACGGCTTTTGAAAACTTTCTTTTTGATTAAAGTAAACATCAAGCGCATATAAATATAGTCACGGAACCAAAAAGAAAGAGTCATATGCCAACGATTCCAGAATTCTTTAATATTCCAACTTAAAAATGGTTTGTTAAAGTTGACCGGTGTATCATAGCCCATCAAATAACTTGTCCCAACTGCAAACAAACTATATCCGGCAAAATCAAAGAACAAATACATACTATAAATATACATATAAGCGACTAATTCCCAAGAAAAACCGCCTGTTTTCAAGGCTGTCTTAGCAACAATCGGCATCAACACTTGACCAAAATAATAACCAATAATAAATTTATATAAAAATCCAAGGAAAAAATTATGAATTCCTTTGCCGAGAAAATCGACATATTTTTCAGGCGTTGGTGGATTTTCTACATCTTTTTCAAAACGACGATAACGATCGATCGGTCCAGACGATATCGTTGGAAAGAATAACAGAAATTCAATATAACGGAAAATATTGTATTCTTTGATCGAACCATCACGCATTTCCATAATGATCTGCACAGACTTGAAGGTCAAGTAGGAAATACCAAGAAATCCTAACAATGAAGCATGTCCAGAAACAAAAGGCATTACCTTAACTAAAACTAATGGCAAAATTGCTAAAAATACAGCTAGATAAAAGACCCCGCTTGCGTTTTTCTTTTGCCGATAATGGAAATAAAACCAAACCAAGATCGTTTGCCAAATGACATAAACAATCAACGCTACCCCTTGTTTCCAATCTTTACCGCCAAAACTCATATACAAGAACAATAATGTGACCAACACTTGATACCATGACCAGCGTTTGCCTTTAGTCAGCAACGTAATAATCATTGGTAATAGCGCAATCAGTAAATAAATAAAATAAATAGGATTCGCATAAGGAATCATATAAGGGAAATCGATCATGTAGCATTCACCTCATTCATCAATCCTTTACGATCGATCTTTCCATTGGCTGTCAGTGGCAGCTGTTCCACATAAATAAATTTTTGCGGAATCATATAGTCCATCACTGATAGGCTTAATTCTTCTTTGATTGCTTTTGATAATTTAAATTCTTTGTCAAAATCATGCGGATTAGCAACTACAAAAGCAACAAGCTGCTGCACTTTATGATTTTGGTATTTAGGCACAACGGCTGCCTGCTTCACATAAGAAACACCAGCTAAATGATGATCGATGTCTTCAAGTTCGATTCGATAACCGTGAAGCTTCACCTGAAAATCAATCCGTCCATCATAAATCAACATGCCGTCTTTTAATTTGCCAGCATCACCTGTGCGATAAGCTGGTTGACCTTTGTATTCAAAAAAAGCAGCTGCAGTTTTTTCTGGATTATGCAGATAGCCTTTTGAAACACTAGGACCTGCAATTACAATTTCACCAACCTCTTCAGCTGGAACTTCTTGATCATCATTCATGATATAAACATTCGTATCATTTTTTACGCGGCCAATCGGTACCCGACTATAGTTATCCAAAAGTTCTTGCGTGATCTCCACACCAGAAATCGCCACAGTCGCTTCAGTTGGGCCATACGTATTGAAAATGTGAGTATTTGGAAAACGATCCAGCAATTTCTGTGCTGTGGCTTTAGGCAATTCTTCCCCACAAAATAGAAAAACTTTCAAGCTTTCGACATGTTCTCCATCAAATATTGGTTCCATCAAACAAATATCCATAAACGAAGGGGTCGAAACCCAAACTTCTATTTCCAATTGCGGCAAGACTGCAAACAATTGTTTAAAATCATTAATGACTTCTTTTCGCATCGGTGTTAACGAGCCACCTGTTGTCAATGCTGGATAAAGATCCATCACTGATAAATCAAAAGAGTACGGCGCTTGAGATAAAAAACGCATCCCTTCTGTAATTCCAAAATCAGTTAGCTCCCAGTTGACAAAACTTAAAAGATTTCCATGACTAATCTGAACGCCTTTAGGCACTCCAGTTGTTCCAGAAGTAAAAATAATATAATACGTTTCTGAATCAATAACAGGTTGAATAGTTTCCGAAGCTTTATATTCTGTGCAAATGTGTTGTACTTTTTCCAATGAAACTAGCTTCGCATCCGTAGAAAGCTCTGGCCATTCTTTTATAGAAAAAATCACTGCTGGTTTGGCCACATCTAAAATCATTTCTACCCGTTCTTTGGGCGTATGTGCTTCAATCGGAATATATGCGTGACCAGCCTTTGATGCACCTAAAAAGCAGGCTAACATTTCAAATTCCAACTCTCCGTAAACAACCACTGGACGAGCTCGTTCTACATTTTCCTGTAAAAAAGCAGCAATTGCATCTGAGTTTTTTTTCAACTCTCCATAAGTATACGTTCGATTGGTCTCAATATAAACGGGACGGTTCGGCTCTTTCATCCCCCAATGATCGATCGCTTCAATAATATTTAAAATCGTCATGAAGTCTTCCCTCCCTAAAACTCATTATAAATAAACGTTCCGCCGTCAATATTTTTGTAATGATATAAATAAATCAACATCAGCAAGACTCCAAAATAAAAAACGGTTCTTCCAATGAATTTCCCCCAATATTGCACGTTGGGTCGATTAAAAAATTCTTTCATTTCATGCCTCCAAAATTCCACATATTCATAATTTTAGTACTGCTATTGTAATCAAAACAAACAAGAAAAGAAACTAAATTTTTAAATAAAGCTTCCTTTTCTACTAACAGTTTTGTCACTTCACAAAAAAAGAAGGCAGGACAAAAGGGAAAAGTTTTTGTTCCGCCCTCTTTATTGTAAGAATAAGTACAAAAAAATATTTTTCTACGTCCATGTACTGCGTAAAAACTACCTTAAACGATCGATTTTTATATTTTTTAAAATTCTTCGTCAACTTGAACTAAATAAAACATTGCTTACAAAAAACAACTTGATAATTTATCTTCCTCTTAAAAAAAATTTAAGCTATTGTCGGTCTTTTCCATGAATCATACGAGAATAAATTGCTGATGTTAAAATATAAAAAATCAGATAAATCAGTATTAATATCCCGCAAGAAAGATATGCCAGCCAATAACCAGAACTTGTAATAAATTTACTAAAAACATAAATGGCAAAAGTTGCATGTAAGACACCAATAATCATCGGCGGAAAAAACATAATACTATTTTGCTGATAAACAAGTTTTGTGATTTCATTTTTAGGAACGCCGATTTTTTTTAATAAATCATAATTTCCCTTTTCTCGTTCAGCCTCAGAAAATTGTTGCAGCATTAAAATACTTCCAGTTATGATCAAGGCTAGAATGCCTAAAAACATTGCTACAAAAATGAACAGCCCCATTTCTCTTCTTTTATATCTCAAATCAGAAAAACGGCTAGTATAATTCAGTTGCCAGAATTCCTGTTCATCATCTTCAGAATAATCTTGGGATTTCTCTTTTTGTGGCTGTTGGCTCGTTTTCGATGTATAGCCTTGTAGCTGATTATTGACCCACTGATATTTATAATAAACAGGCGTTATCCATTTGGGTTTTACAGCTTCTGACAACTTATTTGCAAGAGCTTCTTCATCTTTGGCTTGAATGTTAAAAGCACTTAGCGTATAACTTATGCCTGATTTTATCTCACTAAATTGTTTGTCCGATACAATGACCGTTGGAAAATTGTATCGTAATAAATCTTGGCCTAAGTAATCTGCTCTTACATCTGCAACATGAAGTGTGGTCCCTTCTGGCAAAATAAAAGTCGAATCATAACGAATAAAACCACCCAAAATATTTTGGATACTGTCTAAAATAACAATATCGTGTTCCTTTTTTAAATCGATATTTTTTAGATAAGGATTTATTTTTTGAAATTCATGATAATTTGAAAGTGATAATAAATTGATAGGGCTTAACGTCTGCTGTTTTTCTTCCTGTCCAATTTTAAGATGAAATTGACTGCCCGTCAACTTATAATTCAATTTGACTAATGAATCAATTTTTGTATCCGGTTCCTTTTCGATCACTTGTGCAATCTCTTTAAAATTTTCCTCGGCTACAATAAAATCAGTCGGCGCCGTTATATTCACTGAATTCATGCCTATCGTATAAAAAGAAGCTGCCCCGCCAATCATCCCTAAAGCAATCGCAATAAAAATAGTAACAGCAGATAACGTATTCCCGCCTCTTTTAATATGTTGTTTTGTATTTCCTAATGCCAACATATTTAAATTTCGATAATAATGACCTTTATTTTTTCCAAAGAAAAATACCACTAAGTACATCGTGTATTTAAAAAATAAATATGTTCCTACCATACAAATATACATAATCACTAAAGGCGCGATCAAAAAACCAACAAACCCCAATGACGTATGCAAAAAAACTGTGCTAAAGGAAATAACATTGTACGATAAAAAATAGCCTGTACCAATAAGCACTATACCAAGAATTCCTAAACAACTCTCTAATAGAGACATTTTATTTGAATGGATCGCTTTTTTTTCAGTTGGTTTAAGTAAGTTTGTTACTCGATAACGATAAATCAGCCAGCTGCTTCGAAGAGAGACTGCAAACAACATAAATATAAATACTAAACTAGTTTGGAACATTGACGGTATTGAAATAAAAAACAAACTTTCAACTTGCAAAAACATCGCTTTGGCTAGAATCATCGAAAAAAGCTTTGAAAAAATAATGCCTAAAGCGATTCCTGTTACTAACGAGACTGCACCTAAAATCAATGTCTCCACAAAAAATAAAAAAGAGATCTGACTTTTCCGCATACCGATCAGATGATACAGTCCAATTTCTTTTCCTCGCTTTAATAAGAAGAAATGATTCGCTGCAAACATAAAACCTAAAATCATAATAACGATCAATATTCCGCCTAAATTCATGGCGCCATTGATGTGGATTTCTTGTCCAACTCGATTAGCTAACGATCTATTATAGGTAATAGCACTGAAACAATAATACACAACAACGGCAAATGTCATGCTAACGAAGTAGACAAAATAATTGAGAAATTGCCCTTTGAAATTTTTCCAAGACAAATTAAAAATCATTGGCACGACCACCTCCACCAATCGTTGCTTGCATATCGATCACCCGATTAAAGAACTCTTTTCTAGAACCTTGTCGAACAACTTCAGAGAAAAATACACCATCTTTAATAAATAAAATACGATTACAATAACTTGCGGTATAAGGATCATGTGTGACCATCATGATCGTAGCATCATCTTCTAAATTCATACTTGTCATATATTGCAGCAACTCAGCTGCTGATTTAGAATCTAACGATCCTGTCGGTTCATCAGCAAAAATGATTTTAGGTTTAGTGATTAATGCTCGTGCTGCTGCCACACGTTGCTTTTGTCCAATAGAGATGGCATTGGGATAAGCAGTCAATAATTGTTCGATTCCTAATATATTAGCGACATGAATCAACCTTTGCTCCATTTCCACTAAAGGCATCCGATCAACAGCTAATGGCAAAAGGATATTATCTTTTACGTTCAGCGTATCCATTAAATTAAAATTTTGAAAAATAAATCCTAATTTTTTACGGCGAAAATCACTAATTTGATTATCACGCATTTTTAAAATATCCTGCCCGTCGATGTGAACGGTTCCTGTTGTAGGTAAAGCAATCGTGGATATAGCACTTAATAATGTAGATTTACCTGCACCACTTGGTCCCATAATGCCAACAAATTCACCTTGATCAACTGAAAAAGAAATATTATTCAAGACTTGTACCTTATTATTTCGATACCCATATGATTTACTTAAATGATTTACTTCTAAAATTTTTTTCATCGTTTTCGCTCCAGTTTATTCGTTGTCCTTATTCTACCAATATTTTGTGTAACTTAACATCGTTTCTCCTTACAATTAAGTAATAATAAAAAAAATTTTACTAATCATTTAGTTTTCTTAAAAAGAATGTTGTGACAATTTCCACAAACCTTTTAGGGAGTTGTTTTCACTGTTTTTTCATTTCTCATAAACACTATATGTAGTTATCGAAGTAGAATAAAAATTAAATTTCACACTACATATAGTTGAAAGATTCAACGAATTGTTTTATGATAGTGAAGGAATAAATCTATGAGGAGATGGGTAGCAAATGATAGAGATTAAGCACGCTAATAATGAAGTGAGTTCTACTGATTCGACCTTGCACATGATGAAAATTGTTAAACGAGATGGTCGATTGGTTGATTTTGATGATCGAAAGATTTATGATGCTTTGATCAAAGCTGAACAAAAAATTCGTGGTTCTTTGGATCCACTTGCCCATGAACGGATTCAAGATATTGTTGAAAGAATCAATCAGGAAATTTCAGATCGTTTCGCTGAAGATGTAAAGATTTATGAAATTCAAAATATTGTCGAACATATTTTACTGGCAAAAAATGAATATGAACTAGCGGAAGAATATATCAATTATCGGACTCGACGTGACTTTGAACGTAGTAAAGCAACTGACATTAATTTTACGATCAGTAAGTTGATCAACAAAGACCAGGCTGTTGTAAATGAAAATGCGAATAAAGACAGCGATGTTTTTAATACGCAACGTGACTTGACTGCTGGTATCGTTGGTAAATCGATTGGCTTGAAAATGCTGCCTCCTCATGTTGCGAACGCACACCAAAAAGGCGACATCCATTATCATGACTTAGATTATCATCCATACACACCAATGACCAATTGCTGTCTGATTGATTTTAAAGGAATGCTGAACAATGGTTTTAAAATCGGTAATGCCGAAGTGGAAGCCCCAAAATCGATTCAAACAGCAACTGCCCAAATATCACAAATCATAGCTAATGTAGCTTCTAGTCAATACGGCGGCTGTTCTGCTGACCGTGTCGATGAATTATTAGCCCCTTTTGCCGAATTAAATTACCAAAAACATTTAAACGATGCAAAAGAGTGGATCGAAGGCTCTGATCGTCAGGAAGCCTATGCCAAAAGTAAGTCAAAAAAAGATATTTATGATGCAATGCAAAGTTTAGAATATGAAATCAACACGCTATTTACTTCTAATGGTCAAACACCATTCACTTCTTTAGGATTTGGTTTGGGCTTGAGCTGGTTTGAACGTGAAATCCAACGAGCGATTTTACAAATTAGAATCAATGGTTTAGGAAGCGAACATAGAACTGCAATCTTCCCTAAATTGATTTTCACGTTAAAACGAGGGGTAAACTTAAATGAAACAGATCCAAACTATGATGTAAAACAACTGGCATTAGAATGCGCTACAAAACGGATGTATCCTGATGTTTTAAATTATGATAAATTAGTTGATTTAACAGGAAGCTTTAAAGTACCAATGGGTTGCCGTTCTTTCTTACAAGGCTGGAAAGATGAACATGGCGAAGAAATCAATGTAGGCCGTATGAATTTAGGTGTGGTTACCTTGAATCTTCCACGAATTGCAATGGAAGCTCACGGTGATGTGAATAAATTCTGGACACTTCTAGCTGAGCGTTTAGAAACAATGAAAGATGCTTTAGTCTATCGAGTTGAACGTTGTAAAGAAGCAACACCTGCAAATGCACCGATTCTTTATATGTATGGTGCATTCGGCAAGCGTTTATCTAGAACAGAGTCTGTCAATGAACTTTTCAAAAATAAACGTGCTACTGTTTCGTTAGGTTATATTGGTTTATACGAAGTTGCTTCTGCCTTTTACGGTGGCGACTGGGAAACAAATCCTGAAGCGAAAGACTTTACCATCGAAATTCTAAAAGATTTAAAAGCTCATGCAGATGATTGGGGCAATGAATATGGTTATCACTTTAGTGTATATTCAACACCTAGTGAAAGTTTAACTGACCGCTTCTGCCGTTTAGATACTGAAAAATTTGGTGTAGTAGAAAACATCACGGATAAAGAATATTATACAAACAGTTTCCACTATGATGTTCGTAAAAATCCAACATCGTTTGAGAAACTAGATTTTGAAAAAGACTACCCACAATATTGTTCTGGCGGTTTTATTCACTATTGTGAATATCCTGTTTTACAACAAAATCCTAAAGCGTTGGAATCTGTTTGGGATTATGCATACGATCGTGTTGGGTATTTGGGAACAAATACACCGATCGACCATTGTTATGAATGCGACTTTGAAGGTGACTTCAATCCGACTGAACGTGGTTTTGAATGCCCACAATGCGGCAACCATGATCCAAAATCCTGCGATGTTGTAAAACGCACTTGCGGCTATCTAGGCAATCCCCAAGCTAGACCAATGGTTCACGGAAGACATAAAGAAATCTCTTCACGTGTAAAACATATGAAATAAAAAGCGGAATAAGCCGCTTAGCTCTCGAATGATAAGGAAGAAGAATATAGCGATGCTTCTTATCGCGGATTTTTATTCCTTATTATTGAGAGAGCTGGCTTATGCAGCTAGATTAGATAAAAAGCGGAACGAACCGGGTAGATCTCGAACAAATTAGGAAAATGAAGGAAAGATGCTCTTTATCTTTACAGCATTTTATCTATTTGTTGAGAGATCTGGTTCGTGTAGCCAGATTAGATAAAAACGGAATCAATCAATTCCAAAAAAACGATGTCCCCTGCACTTTTGCAGGCATCGTTTTTCTTTGAAAGGATAACTAAAAATGAGAAATCCTAAACCACAAGAATGGTTAGCAGAAGAACTTAGCCAAAATTATATTGCTGATTATAAAGCATTTAACTTTGTCGATGGCGAAGGTGTTCGAAATAGTCTATATGTTAGCGGCTGTTTATTTGCTTGTGAAGGTTGTTTTAACCAAGCAGTCCAAAATTTTCGATACGGTAAACCATTTACAAAAGAATTAGAAGATAAAATCATCGAAGATTTATCTCATGATTATGTACAGGGACTAACTTTATTAGGCGGAGAACCCTTTTTAAATACAGACGTTTGCTTGACCGTTGTCGATCGAGTTCATCAAGAATTCGGGCTAAAAAAAGATATCTGGTCGTGGTCTGGTTATACCTTTGAAGAACTCCTGCTAGAATCTGAGGATAAACTTGAACTATTAAACAAAATCGATATTTTAGTAGATGGTCGTTTTGAACTATCAAAAAGAAATTTGAACCTTCAATTCAGAGGCAGCAGTAATCAACGAATCATTGACGTAAAAAAATCATTGGCTACTGGGCAAGCTGTTATTTGGGATAAATGTCATGATGCCGAGCAAGCTTATGAACAAATAAAAAAATCAAAATTGATTTAACTTTATATAAATAAAAATTTCAATATAATACTATTGTTTGATGAGGTTGAGATGTGACTCCTAGAGTTATATCCCAACCTCATTTTTTATCCAAATTATTGGCTCATCTTTTACATGTATATTACAATAAAAACTGAAATGATCCCCTATGATCTAAATAAAATCAATCAAGAATATGAAAGGATGAACCATCATGACTACAACACCAACAAAAAAAGCCATTATCACAGGTGCTGCTTCTGGAATTGGGTATGCGACAGCAAAACTATTTATTGAAAAAGGATTTAAAGTAGGTCTAATCGATGCTGATTCACAAGGCTTAGAGGATATTTCCAAAGACTTTAAACAAACTGGCGCTGAATGTTATTATCGCAGTGTAGACGTGTCTGATGAAGTTCGTTTAAAAAAAGCCATTGATGAATTAACCAGCAGTCTACAGGGCTTAGATGTTTTGTTCAGCAATGCTGGAATAAATGGAACTTGGGCGCCAATTGAAACATTGACCACTGCAGAATGGGATCGGACTATCAATACAAATCTGCGTAGCACATTCTTATGTACTAAATTTGCCATTCCTTATATGAAGGAAAATGGAGGTTCGATCATTATTACTAGTTCGATCAACGGGACTAGAATTTTCAATAATTTTGGTGCATCAGCATACAGTGCTTCAAAAGCTGGACAAGTGGCTTTCACAAAAATGGCTGCGTTAGAGCTTGCTCGCTATAACATTCGTGTCAACGCAATCTGTCCTGGGGCTATCGATACTGCAATCAACGAAAAAACTACCTATTCTGATGAATTAAAAGAAATTGAAATCAAAGTGGAATTTCCAGAAGGTGATCGTCCATTGAAAAATGACACAGGAACCAGTGAGCAAGTTGCTCAATCAGTTTTATTTTTAGCAACTGATGCATCAGCTAATATCTCTGGAACAGAACTTTATGTAGACGGAGCAGAATCTTTACTTTAAAGCATATAAAAAAACAGGACGAAACTACTATTTTTAGTATTGTCCTGCTTTTTTATTCTATGAAGAAGCTGTTTTAAAAAATGCAAGAATCTCCGAACGAATTTTACTATGATCGACCATTGGCTTTGGATATTCTTTTCCAATCAAAACATCGATCGACTGTTGAATATCTGCCGGCATCTTACTAGGCTCGTGAATGTATTTATTGGGTACACCTTTTAATTCTGGAATAAATTGACGAATAAAATCACCCTGTGAATCAAATTTTTCAGCTTGTGACGTAGGATTGAATATTCGAAAATAAGGAACTGCATCTGTTCCAGTAGAAGCTGCCCATTGCCAGCCGCCAATATTACTTGCAGCATCATAATCGATCAATTTTTGTTGAAAGTATTTTTCTCCCAGCTGCCAATCAATCATCAGATCTTTCGTCAAAAATGAGGCTACGATCATTCGTAAACGGTTATGCATCCAACCAGTCTGATTGAGTTGTCTCATGCCAGCATCTACGATTGGAAAACCAGTCTGACCATTTTTCCAGCGCTCAAACGCTACTTGGTTATAACTCCAGTGCAGTTGTCTGTATTGCTCTTTAATTTCTTGTGTTTTCTGATTGGGATTCTCATAATAAATCATATTATAAAAATCTCGCCAGCAAAGTTCCGAAATGAATGTTTGCCGACCATCGGAATTCGGCTCAGCATTAAGGGCATACCAGACTTTGCGAATCGATAATTCCCCTGTCCTTAAAAATCTTGAAAGTTTACTTGTTTGATCTGAAAAAGGAAAATCTCGCACTTTTTGATAGTCATGTAAGTGATCTCTGATAAATTCTTTTAGATAATTCTCAGCTACCGCTTCTCCACATTCATAATCGAATGGTAACTTTATCTTTTCAATGATCCGGTTAAACTGTTTTTCACCCTCAATAAATAATGGGTGAACGAGTTTTACAAACGATTGGCCGCTCTTTTGTGTTCTTTCATAAGGTCGTTTGGGCATTGTTAGCCATTTTCTAAAATAAGGCGTAAATACTTTATAGCTTTCACCAGTTGTTTTTTTTATTTCTTTTACACCATGTAAATGACTATCTTGATAAGAGTGTACCTGAATGTGATTGCGCTCAAAAAAAACAGTCATTTTTTGATCCCGTTCTCGACCAAAGCCACGTTCATCCACATTAAAATAAACTTTATTCCAATCTTGATACACTTTTTTTAATTCAGTAAAATTTTCCTCTAAGCTTCCAAACACAAAATGGATTGGAACGTTATTTGCTTCAGCATGCGTGTAAAAAGCATATAGACTGCTGAAAAAAGCATCGTGATTATAGCTATCTTCTATAAATTGCAAAGGATTTAATTGAAAAAGGCAGATCAGCTCATCGGCATCTTTGCTATTCTCTATCATCTTATTAAATGCTGTATTATCATCTAAACGGAGGTCTTTACGAAACCACATAATTGTTTTGCTCATTGACTCTTCCCTTTCATATTCATGAATATGTAGATAATAGCATAGATACTAATTTATCACTAAAATTTAAAATTGCTTGATTTAATCATTTACTTCTTCAACTCTTCGCTTGCTTCCGTCTTTGTTTTTTCCCATAACGGCAAAACCATATTCTCATAAGCCATTGGATCGAGATTCGTCAACGTGATCCCTAATAATCGAATCCCTTGTTCAAGTCCTAGGATTTCTTCCCAAATCAAGTTTGCTTGATAATATAATTCTTCTTTTTTAGAAATATATTCTGGAAGTGTCTGACGTTTTGTTACTGTTGTGTAATCTGCATAACGAACTTTTAAGACAACAGTTTTTCCATGCTTTTGGACCCTATCTAACGACTCTTCTACACGTTCTGCTAATTGTCTTAATTGAGCCGTTACTTGAGCTTCTGTTGTTAGCGGGGTGCCATATGTATGTTCTTTACCTACTGATTTACGGTCTCTTGTGATATTTACTGGAGAATCGTGAATTCCACGAACCTTTCGATAAAGGGAATAACCCATTTTACCAAAATTACGGATTAGTTCCATCTCATCTTTTTTATATAGATCCTCGCCAGTAAAAATACCTAAGTCATGCATTTTCGGGACGGTCTTTTTACCAACACCGTGAAATTTTTCAATCGGCAAAGCTTTTAAAAAAGCTTCTGCTTCATCTGGTAAAACAACTGTCAGCCCTTTCGGTTTTTGAAAATCAGAGGCTAATTTGGCTATAAATTTGTTATAACTAACGCCAGCCGAACAAGTTAGATGCAACTCATTCCATATGTCATACTGAATCAGCTTGGCGATCTTGATTGCTGATTTGCTGTTGATTTTATTTGTTGTTACATCCAAGTATGCTTCATCGATTGAAACAGGTTCGATAATATCAGTGTAGCGATGAAAAATTTCTCTGATCTGCTGAGAAATTTCAGAATATTTTTCATAATTACCTGGCTTGAAAATGGCATCTGGGCATAATTCATAGGCCTTTTGAGCACTCATTGCAGAATGAATTCCAAATTTACGTGCTTCATAATTTGCAGTAGTCACAACACCTTTACCACCTGTATCACTAGGATGACGCGCAATTACTAAGGGATGCCCGACTAGTTCAGGATGATCACGCTCTTCTACAGAAGCAAAAAACGCATCCATATCGATATGAATGATCTTGCGTGAAGTATCCTTCTTCAAAGGAAAACGTAGCTCACTAATCATCCTTAACATCCTCCTTTAAATTGATGCAACGCACCATTCATTCAATTCTCAATCATTACTGGAACCACATGTAACAATCAGTGATTCCCTTCAAGTTTCCATCATCTTTTATAAACATTATATACGAACGTTTGTTCATTTACAACTTATTTTACCTAAATAAAAAGAAGCAGAACCATTTCCAGTTCCACTCCCTCTTCAATTAGATCATCAAATCGCACCTATACCACGTTCACCTGTTCTGATCCGAATTGCCTCTTCTACAGGATAAACAAATATCTTACCGTCTCCTACTTCTCCTGTCTGACATACAGCTAAAATCAGAGAAATAAGTTCCTCTACTTCTTCGTCCAAAATAACAAAGCTAACTTTGACTTTAGGCAATAATGTTGTGATGATTTCTTGCCCACGAACATATTCTTTTAACCCTTTTTGATTACCAAAACCTAATACTTGGCTCACGGTCATCCCTAACGCTTCAAAATTATCGTCCATTTTTAACTTCAGCTCTTCTAATTTCTCCTGCTGAATAATCGCTTCTACTTTTTTCATCTATTTTCCTCCTAAGAATCTAGTCCCATAAATGTCGGATAGGCTGTTTCATCATGTTCGATTCGATCCATTCCTAGCGCCTCTTCTTTCTCTGAAACTCTGATTGGCATGAATAGTTGAATTCCTTTGATGATCAGAAAACTAGCTGCTCCAGCAAATACGATCGTAAAAGCTATACTAGCGACTTGAGCCACAAATAATTCTGTTCCACCATAGATGAGTCCAGTTTTACCGCCAATAGTAGGATCTGCAAATATTCCTGTCATTACCCCACCAAAAATACCACCAACACCATGACAACCAAACGCATCCAGTGCATCATCATATCCAAATTTATGTTTAACGAATGAAATAAAATAATAACAAAACGGACTGACTAATGCGCCTAGAACAAACGAGCTCCAAAGAGAAACAAAACCTGCACCCGGCGTGATCGCAACTAAGCCCACGACAGCACCTGTACAAGCACCAACCACTGTAGGTTTGCCAATCGCTAATTTTTCAATCAACATCCACGAAAGCATCCCGCTTGCGGCTGCTGTATTTGTCGTAAGCATTGCGTGGATCGCTAACCCGTCGGCTGCCAGTGCAGATCCAGCATTAAACCCAAACCAGCCAAACCATAGTAAACCAGCTCCTAAAACAACAAACGGGATGTTGTGTGGACGATACTCAGTTTGTCGATATTCGCGACGTTGCCCTAAAACAATCGCCAACACCAAGCCTGAAATACCGGAACTAATATGAACCACATTTCCCCCAGCAAAATCGATTGACCCAATTTTATCTAAAAACCCTCCGCCCCAAACCATATGAGCCATCGGATAATAAACGACGATCGACCAGATAGCGATAAATATAAAAATCGCTGAAAACCGCATCCTTCCAACCACTGCTCCTGTAATAATCGCGGTCGTGATCAATGCAAACATCATTTGAAAACCCGCAAACAAACCTTCTGGAATCGTATCGCCTTTTGTCATTGACACATGATTAAAAAATAGCTTATCAAAGTTACCAACGAATAAATTTTCCCCACTAAAAGACATCGAATAACCTAACATAACCCAAAGAACAGATGCTAATCCCATCACACAAATCACCATCATCATTGTGTTGAGAATATTTTTTCTTCGTTCCAATCCACCGTAAAAAAATGCCAATGCTGGTGTCATCAAAAAAACCATTGCCGAACAAATCATAATAAATGCAATATTTCCCGTTTCCATAACAAACCCCTCCGATTCAAAATTAAGCCAACCTTCATTTTAGCTTTGTCGGTTATTTTAGCATCGTTTTTTGAATTATCCTAGCAAAAATCCCTTGAACCAACAAAATAATTTCATTTTTCTGACAATTCACGTTATAAAAAATAACATCTATACCAATACAACGGTTTCATTCTATTCTATGGGTTCAATCGAGTAAACCGATTACTACAAAAAAATAAACTGACTTTTGAAATCAGCTTATTTTTCACTATTCAATTCAATCTACATGAAACTCTTTATAAACCTCTTGTTTTTTCAATCCGCGAAGCTTGGCAACTTCTTTGATTGCTTCTTTAGAAGAACTTCCGATATTCATCAATACTTCGATATGCTCCTTGATCGAAAGTTCTAGATCGGCATTTTCAGCTACTTGTGATCCGTCAGCTCCCTCAACTAAAAGACAACATTCTCCCTTTAATGTATGCTCCGCCAAGTAATCTCTTAATTCAGCCAAAGTCCCGCGAAGATATTCTTCATGAAGTTTTGTCAATTCACGGCAAATCACAGCTTTTCGTTCTTCACCAAAAACTTCTGAAAAATGTTTTACAGTAGTAGCAATTCGATGGGGTGATTCATAAAAAATTTGGGTTGGAATTGCTGTTTTCAACTTTTCTAAAACCTCAACTTGCTCTTTTTTCTTTCGAGGTAAGAAGCCATAAAATGTAAATGGCTGCGGCGTTAATCCTGAAGCTATCAGTGCCGTGATTCCAGCAGTCGGACCAGGTAACGCAACCACTTTAATGCCTGATTCAATGCACGCTTCCACTAACTCATGACCTGGATCACTAATTGATGGCATCCCCGCATCGCTAACTTGAGCAATCATTTCACCAGCTTCTAAACGTTCTATAAACTGTGGGATCCGCTCCTTATAATTATGTTCATGAAAACTAATTTGAGGCGTTGCTATCTCAAAATGATTCAATAATTTTTGTGTATTACGGGTGTCTTCACTGGCAATAATCGTTGCTTCTTTCAAAATATTGATACAACGAAAACTCATATCTTCCAAGTTCCCGATTGGTGTAGGCACCAAATATAGTTGGCCTGTGCTAGATGAATCAAAACTTTTTTGTTTTTGCATAGCGACTCCTTCTCAACACTCTGATTGATAATTGTAAAAAGGCTGAGACAGATTTTGTCACAGCCTCTAAATTTGATTTGTTTAACATTTATTTGTATCGTTCACCATAAATAACATCTAAACAAAAAGCACATTCTTCATCATTTTCACGACGTGAACCATATAAAATATTGCAAACATGAAATCCTTCTTCGTAAAGTTTTTCTAAATTCATTCGAGATTTAGATAGCTCTTGTTTTGCTGGGTCATTTGGATCACTAGCTAATTTAGTTAGTTCCTGTAAATGTTCCCGCAAACGTTGATTCTCGATTTCAAGTGTTGTATTTTTTTCAACTAACTCATGAAGTGCTTCTTTAATCTCTGATAATTGTCCCAAAGTTCCCTGTAAATCTGTCTCTAAAGAACTCAGACCATCATATAAAGAGCGTTTATCCATTGTGATCACCCTTTTCGGCTTGAGCTTTTTGCGTTGCTTCTTTGATTTCTTCATAATCATATTCCACAGCTATTTCACGTCCAACTAAACGGACTTTGATGATGCGGCTCAATAAATTCAAACCGACTACTCGACCTTTTCCATCTGGAGTGATCACATCTTTGCCGTAATCAGGCAATTCTTTTTTCGCTGCTTCGTATTCATCATTTTCGTATTTCAAACAACACATCAAGCGCCCGCATAATCCTGAAATTTTTACTGGATTTAATGATAAGCCTTGATCTTTCGCCATTTTAATTGAAACCGGCATAAAGTCACCTAAGAATGTTGAACAGCACAATTGTCTACCACATGGTCCGATTCCGCCTAAAATCTTCGCTTCATCTCTAACACCGATTTGTCGTAATTCGATCCGCGTACGGAAAATTGCCGCCAAATCTTTGACTAATTCACGAAAGTCGATGCGGCCATCTGCTGTAAAATAAAAGACCATCTTACTACGATCAAATGTATATTCCACACGAATCAATTTCATTTCTAATTCATGCGCTCGAATTTTTTCTTTGGCTACACTTAGTGCTGCTCTTGCATCATCTACGTTCTTTTGTTCTTTTTCCAAATCAGTATCTGATGCTTTATTTAAAATGGGTTTTAAGTCCTCAGGTAAATCTTCTGGATCAATAGATTTTTTTGGTACCGCAACTGTGGCCAGCTGTTTAGACTGCTGTGATTCCACAAGGACTTTATCATTGTAAAAATACTCTGATTTTCCAGGAGCAAAATAATAGATATGACCTGCTTCACGGAAGCGAACTCCTACTACTTCTACCATTTTCATCCTCCTATTTATGTTTTAGGGTGAATCATTCGTATCACTAATTGCTCACAAACACTTTGAAAGCTAACATTCGCTTCCCACTTTTGGCGTGCTTTTAAAATCAGCTCAACTCGTTGTGCCTGTTGTTCTATCACACGTTTGAGTTGTTCTTGCACTATACTTTCAGTGAGCTGTTTGCGGTAATAAGCGAGTAATAAATCAAAACTCAACGCTTGCTGATCTTTTTCTTTAAAGACCTTGATCATCTTTTTTTGAACATAAACAAAAGCTTGTAAATCATCTTTTATCATGTAATCAAACCACTGTTGAGTTATTTCCCTAGCTTCATTAAACCATTCATCTTGAGAGATTTCAACTGCTTTGTCAAAACTATTTGTCAACTCTGCTAAAAGACCCGCAGTATTTTTATTGATTCCTGATTCTACCAAAGCATGGACTAATTTTTCCTTAACTAAAGGTTGAAAATGAAGCACCTGACACCGTGATTGGATCGTTGGTAAAATCTTTGCAAGCGAAGTTGTCTCTAAAATCGCTAACACTTTGCCTTCTGGTTCTTCTAAAAACTTCAATAAACTGTTAGCCGCACCAATACTCATCTTATCAGCTTGCTCAATCAAAAAGACCTTTTGTGCTGTCTCCACTCCACTTTTGCTAAACTCTGCTTTCAATGAACGGATTTGATCGACTTTGATGGTTTGCCCATCTGGTGCAACACGTAAGACATCTGGATGTTCATTTTCAGCGATCCGCAAACAGTTATTGCAGTGATTACAAGGATTATTGTCAGTCAAATTGGTACAGAAAACGTGTTTGGCCATCCATAAACCAAATTCTTTTTTACCAGTTCCTGTATCGCCTTCAAAAAGATAAGCATGGGCAAGACGACCATGCTCGAAACTTTTTTGAAGTTGCTGGTAAAGCAGCGGTTGCTGTTCTTTTAAAACTTGTGCTTCATTCATCTTAATACTGATGGAATCCTTCTACAGGAAGAACGAACACTGTTGCGCCGCCTACCTCAACCTCGACAGGATAAGGAACTTGTCCATCCATCGTAATATCTAGTGTTACAGGAGTTGACACATATTGTTTACGAGATTGGCATGTTTTTTTGATCAATTCCAATGCTTCATCTACACGGTCATCGTCAATACCAATGATAAACGTACTGTTTCCAGCTTTTAAAAAGCCGCCTGTTGATGAAAGTTTTGTCGCACGAATATTGGCATCAATAAGTTCATTGGCTAAACGGTTACTATCTTTATCTTGGACAATCGCTAAAATAATTTTCATATTCGGTCACCTTCCTAGTTTCTAAAATATTCTGGATATCGGTTTACGATGGCTTGAAAAGTTGCTTCCACAACATCTTCCAAACTCATTCTGGCATCAATCTTGGTAATTCTTTCTGGGTTTTCTTCCACGAGTTTCAAATATTCATGTCGAACTCTTTGATGAAATTCAAGTCCTTCTGAATCTAATCGGTCGATTTGTTGTTGACGATGGTTTTTGATACGGTTCAGTCCTGTATCTGAATCTACATCCAAATATATAGTAAAATCTGGAACCGTGCCTTCGATCGCAAATTCATTGATCGTCGCAATCGCTTCAACACCAATACGTCGGCCAGCTCCTTGATAAGCTAAAGAGCTGTCTACAAAACGATCACACAAAACGATCTTTCCTTCTTCTAATGCAGGTAATACTTTCTCCATCAAATGCTGGCGTCTAGCTGCTGCGTAAAGCAAGGCTTCTGTCCGCTCATCCATTTCCTGATTCTTTGGATCTAAAATGATTTGACGAATTTTCTCAGCAATGGGAATACCGCCAGGTTCTCTTGTTTTGATAATACTTCTTTCTGCCGCCAGATCCAGCCTTGGATATAACTCATTCAATACACTTGTCTTTCCTGCGCCGTCTGGTCCTTCGATTGTTATAAAAATACCTTGCACTTTACTAATCCCCTTACTTACTTTGATTCCTTTTATCTATTATACTTTATCTGTCACAATCAGTCTAATTGAATTCCTTATTATTAACAAATTCCTGATGAATAAATAAAACTGGGATGAAAAGCCTAACAGACTTTACCCCAGTTTCAATGTTTTGATTTTTTTTAGACTATTTAAACTTTTTTACTTCTCCAGAAAAGAATGATCGATCCCGCGCCTAAACAAAGACTACCGAATACAACCAAATAGTTTCTAGCATTTTCTCCTGCTTTTGGTAACTCTTTGTCTTTTGATTGCGTTGAACTATTTTTTTCTACATGACTTTCACTGTTGCTTACTTTCGATGACTCTGGTGTTATTTCTTTTCGATTTTCTACAACCACTTCCAAGGTCTCAACTTGTTCTGAATTAATTTCGAAGGGAATTGGTTTTTCGTCTAGTATATAATCGTCTAACGCTTTCGTCTCAACGAACTGATAGTTTCCTGGTGCTAAGCCTTGAATGAGTAGTTCACCATTTTTATCAGTGATCAGCCCACTTTTCAGTACGTTTCCGTCTTTATCTTGAAGTTCAAATACAACATCTGCCAAGGGTGTTTTCGTTGATTGATCGATTTTGATCAGTCGAACTGAGCCGAATGTTGGTTCAGCTTTATTGGTCACTTGTTTGAATGCAATTTTGTTTTGAAAATCGCTTGGGGAAATTTTTATTGGTGTTGCATCTAGTATAAATCCAGTCGGCGCTTTTGTTTCTATTAGTGTATAATCTTCCTGCAATAAATTATTTATTGCACCTAAACCCTGCTCGTTTGTGATGATTTGACCGATACGTTCGTTCGTAGAATCCCTGAAAACATCAAATTGTGCATCTGCCAAAACGTTACCTGCTTCTGACGTTTTCAGTAATTGAATAGAAAATACTTCTCCTGTTCCCGAACCATTTCCATCAGAGTATTGTGTATTGACTTCCTTAGAGTCGATCGTCGTTTCATTACTTTCCAAGGTAGCAATATTGGAAAATTCTTCTTGATCTGTTGGTTGATGATCGATCGTTGTGTCATAAGAGATAAGATAGCCGATTCCTTTAGGCATATCACCAAAATCCACTGTAAAACCATTTGGAAGATAATTGACTGTTACTTGACTAGTAATATCGGTTTTATTGATTGGATTATCAAATATTCCTTTGTCCCCATCTGGAAATTCTGCTGAAATCACTTTGATTGAGCCTGGGACTAATGTATAGTTATCTGTTTGAAACGTATCCGTAACTACAGCGTTAGGAAATTCTTGTCCGCTCGCATTCACTCGAACCTCCCAATAAAGCGTGCGGGAATCCGATGAAAACCAAGCCCATTTATTGATGACTTCGTTAGGATCATCTGTTGCTTTTTCAACTTCGACTTCTGTAGAGATTTCGGTTGTTTTGTTGATGGGAAATACAAGCTTGATCGTGCCATATTCATCAATTATTTGTGTATCAAATCGACTTAAAAATTGCAGTGTACCTTTTACATTTGAATGGGTTTCTACAAAATCAGTATACGTCAGTAAAACTGTTTTTGACTCCTTATCTGCAACCGCAGTAGCCACAACTGCACCATTTTCATCCAAAACATCGAAGGTTAAACTATTCACTAAATCTAACTCCTCAGGCAACTCTATCAACGTTGTATCCCCTTTTTGGGCGCTTCCATTTGGAATACTCCAATCCATATGAACTTGGATAATGTCCCAAGATTTAAATGAGGTTTGATCTTCTCCTTTTTCATTGGTGATTTTTACATTTTGAATTGTATCATTAAGTTCTTTTGCTTCCGTGGTCATTTTAAATAGCTTCATTGAGCCAAACACGATCCAAATGAAAGCGATACTTAGAACTAGTAATTTAATAAACTTATAAAATTTCCCCTGCATTTTACCCACTCCTGCTATAAATTGATTTTTAGGTAAGCTTCTTCAAAAAGCATCCTACCTATTTTTACTTGATTAATTATATAATATTTATCTCAAATAAATGTCTTTATTTTTTTAAAAAACATTATTTTCAAAACACTTTATTTAATTAAGTGCAAATAGATATTATTTACAGTCATACAAGAGGTATAATTATTTTAGAAAGACCAATAAAAAACTAGGAGTGAGTTATTTGGAAAAATTATTTGCAGCAGTTGATGAGTATTTCATTGAAAAACTAGTGGAAAAAGACCCCATTTTTGATCAAATCCTTGCTAATAACCAAAAACACCAATTACCTCCACATGACGTTTCACCTTCTCAAGGAAAATTTCTGTATCTTCTTGCAAAAATCAAAGGAGCTAAACGCATTTTAGAAATCGGCACACTTGGTGGTTATAGTACACTTTGGTTTGCTAAGGCACTAGATAAAGAAGGACAGGTCATCTCTCTTGAATATGATAAAAAACATGCCGAAGTCGCTAAAGAAAATTTGATCCTTGCTGGAGTTTCAGATAAAACGACCATTTTAGTAGGTGCCGCTTCCGATAGTTTAGAAAAAATGGTACAAACCCAAACAGCGCCTTTTGATTTGATATTTATCGATGCTGACAAAGAAAATAACTCCGTTTACTTAAATTACGCACTGCAACTTTCAACACCTGGAACGATCATTATTGGGGACAACGTTGTTCGTGACGGTGAGGTTCTTGATTCAGATAGCTCTGATGGCAGGATTTTGGGCGTACGTTCATTTGTTGACGAGCTTTCTACAAATCGCTCATTGACTTCAACAGCTGTTGAAACAGTTGGTGTCAAAGGGTACGATGGGTTCACGATCAGCATTGTTGGAAAATAGATATAAAAAATCAGCTGCCATTGAAACTGGCAACTGATTTTTTGTATTTTAAAGCTCACGACGGCCTTCTACAGCCTTCAACAGAGTCACTTCATCTGCATATTCAATATCACTGCCGACAGACAAGCCATGGGCTAATCGGGTCACTTTGATCCCAGCTGGTTTGATCAAACGAGAAAGGTACATCGCAGTCGCTTCGCCTTCTGTCGTCGCATTAGTAGCAATAATGACTTCTTTGACTTCATCATCATGCAAGCGTTGGATCAATGAGGCAATGTTGATATCTTCAGGTCCGGTTCCTTCCATTGGTGATAATACACCATGAAGCACATGATACAAGCCATGATATTCACGCATTTTTTCCATTGCCATAACATCTTTAGGTTCTTCTACAACTAAAATGATGCTGCGGTCTCTCGTTGTATCTTGGCAAATTTCACAAGGATCTTCTTCTGTAATATTCCCGCAAATACTACAAAAATGTAAATCACGCTTCACACTGATCAATGCTTTAGCAAAAGCATTGACATCTTCTTCTTTCATATCAAGTGTATAAAAAGCCAAACGTACGGCCGTTTTTTGACCAATACCTGGTAATTTCATGTAACTTTCGACTAATTTTGCGATTGGTTCTGGATAGTGCATATTTTCAAATCCTTTCAAATCAGCTGATTAACACTGATCTCAAACTTCTTCTTTATGGTAAGACTATTGCTCATTATACCATTTTTTATGCGAAAGTTTGTAGGATAATGATTTTTTGTTAACATTATTAGAGCGACTAATTCTTATTCTGAATTCAGTGCATCATTTACATCTTTGTTCCATTTCTTTTTATTCCACGTTGTGACACCTTTAAGCAATTTACTAGTATTTTGAGGTTCTGGGTAATAGTATTCTGCTGTAATATTTCGACGATGCTGATCGATCGGTATATCTAGTACGATCGATTTCTCAGCGGTTGATAGTTCTTGTAAGCCCGATGCTTTATCAAAGGTTTTATAGTCATCTCCATCGATTTTAACGACAATTTTCGTCACATTTCTATAGTAAGCTGTTAAACGTTTATTGATAACGGATAACCTCACATAAGCTTTGCCATCTTCTATGACTGATTCCGGTTCATCCGTTGCTATTTTTTTAGGCATCGGACTTGTCATCGTGGCCTCAGCTGTCAATGTTTTTTGGTTGTCTAGGATAAAATCGCCTGGGATAAATGGCTCTTCTTTTGGTGATTTCCCTTCTGCTTTTACAATTAAACTAAACTCTGGTGAACCTTCTGGAATGTCCGTCACTTTAGCAGAAAAGTTGAAGGTGATTACATCATCCTTTGTTAAATTATCTACATTTGCTGACAAGATTCTTGATGTCTGATCATAATTTCCAGCAATTTTTTTCCCGTTCTTCTCAAAAAAGAAAGCCAAACTACTTGATGCATCATCATCCAAGTCAGTAGGAATTTCCGCTTTGAAGACAACATTTCTTATAATTTTTTTAGATGCGGAGGGATTATTGTTCGCACTTCTTATTTCTCCAGAATAAGTCAATAAGCTGCCAACTCTAGTGATATCCACTTCTTTATTGGTTGCAGGATCTTTTTCTTTAGTACTTGATTCGACCTTCAAGTTTTCCAAAATCAATCCTTCCGGCATTATATCTTCTACTGAAATCATTTTAGCAGGCTTGAAGCGGTCATCTTTTTGGCCTGTTTTTACTGCGTCATGATAGCCTTTAAAATTCCCATAGTTAAGGCTTGAAGGCATGACATTACCATTAATTCCGTTAGGATCTTTACTATACGTACTTAATTGAGCTTTATCCTTTAAATTATCAAGTTCACTACGATCTTTGGCAAAAATTTCGATTTTTTCATTAGGTGCTAAATATCTTGGTAAATTAATTGTCCAATTCGCTTTAGAATTCTTGGTACTTTTCCCCTTGCTTGTTACTTCTGTCAACGTTCCCTCTAGAAATTGGTTGTTTACTTTAGCGAAGATATAAACTTTATCCATCAATTGATTATCGTATTGTTTGTCATATAAGTTGATCGTACCTTTGATTTGTTTGGTTGCGTTAGTAATGGTATTCGCTTTCCCAGAAATTGAATCTTTTGTTATCGTCAACTCCATGGGTGGTGTAACATCCACTGTGGTGACAGGTTTAACAAGAATCGTTGGTTCTTCTAAACTGTCCCGATGTCTTCCTCGAGTAGCATTGATAACTTCTACTTTATCACCCGTTTTAATAAAATCAGCTAATTCAACGACGAATATTCCGCCTCGCGGTTTTGTCTCGTCCCATTGTTGAACTCCTGGCAGATTTTTTGATCCTTTATAGCCTTTGGTCAGTACTTCTTTTTCCATAAGCACTGCGTTGTCTCTTGAGATTTTAACTTTCACCAAAACTTCATTCTCCCAAGCATCGCGCATTTCGTCACCATAACCAACTTTCACATTGACATGCCCATAGAGTTTTTTATCTGCATTTGTTGGAATTCTCAGCTCATCCACGATTGGAGCGGAATTATTACCACTCATACGAGCATAATTCTGAGCTCCTTTATACGTACTTTGATTGAATTCATCTTTGTAATCTGTACTGACGATCGTCTCAAAATTCCGCCCCTGTAATGTATAAGAAATCGGTGCCCAATAAGCGTCCGGATCTTGGTCTAAATCAAGTCCGTTTTTGATCTCCCAAACAGAAAGATATGATTTTATCGCTTTAAACACACCATTGTTAGAGCCGTTTGAGAATACTTGTCCCCCATTTTGGCGATTGTTTCTGATATCATAAAAACGTGGTTGATCTAATTCAAAATCGGCTTGCCCTGCTGATTGAATTACGCCACTATTTTGAGAATTTGTTTGTCCTTCTGCTCTAAATACAGTATCTTTTCCTACTAAAAATCTAAGACTACCATTTTGTGTCCATAATGCCGGTCCCAACGCCGCATTAATATAAACTTCACTTTCCTTACCTTCAAGAGAAAAGATTGACGTTTTGCCGGAGCCGTCTATTGGAAATTGAATGCCTTGCTTTCCCCCAGTATCTGAACCATTGACTGGTTTTCCATTAGTAGATTTATCTGCTTGATTATTTATTTGAAGATCTCCACCGCTTTTTACAAAAAACTGATTTTTTTGGCCGTATAAACGAACACCCGATGCTGACCCATTTTTCTTGGTTATTGATACTTTTCCTTTATTAGTGATAAGAAAATTTTGGCCCCCAACTAATCGAAAACGAAGCACCGCACCAATGTTGTTACTTTCTCCTTCAGAAGTCAAATTTAGTTCAGAGCCTTTTCCATCAACGTAAAAATTACCGTCTGTAACTTGATTGATCATTGCTGGTTGTGCTCGTTGCTTATTATTAGTTTGACCTAAACTATGAATATTAAGCTTTGCGCCACTCGTTACTTTTGTTATTGATTTAGTTGCTTCAGAGCTGTTATTAGATGATCCGCATAAAGAGACCGTTGCACCATAGTAATCAATTAGAGAGCCATTGGATGTAGCATTAAGGACTGTGCCTTCATCTCTCGCTTCAAAATGAACTTTATTTACATAATTTTGGCTGTTTGCATAAATAGCTTGTGCTTCTCTACTGTGCAGTTTAAGAGTTGATCCTTTTTCAATCACAAAAACTGTGTTGATTCTATTTCCGGGATGCATTCTAATAACTGATGACTTACCTTCAATATTTATCTTAGCCTGTTCAGTGATCAAAATTTCCTTGGCATTTACAATATCTTGCCCTGTAGTTCCTGAACTCCACTTTATTTGACCTTTCATAACTAAATAAGATTTTGATGCATCAATAAAGGTTCCGGCGCTACTTGAGTAACTATTTTGAATATTCTCTGTTAAGATTGTCCAGCCATCTTGTGTACTACGAATAAGCCCACTGGTATTGTTACTATTAACTTTCATATTCTTTACAACCAAATACCGTTTAGCTGATCCTAAATGAAATGTGCGGGTATTTCCTGTCCCAGTAGTAAAAGTATAATTCTTTCCGTCAATCATTAATGAACGATTGATTTCCGGCAATGCAGTAGTTCCAGAAATATTGGCACCAAATTCAATATGATCAGTCGATGTATCTTTGAGTGCTGTAATCAATTGCTGATAAGTCGTAACGACTTTTTTAGTGGAAGACGGAGCAAAGTTTTGAATTTGTATGACTGAAGGTGAACTAAACATCTCATAACTATTGCTTGAAGCATATGAGCCTGCTGTTGCATACATGTTTGGCTTGGCCGTCAATGAAGCTGTTTCCTTTTTTTCTTTAGGTGTTGTGTAATTTATATCCACTGATTTGATTTTACGTTTTTGTCGATAAATTTCAATTTTATCTTTGCTGTCTCGAACAATCGGCAGTGGAATTTTTATGGTTGTTTTTTTGTCTGATTGTTTGATTTTTATCATTACCCCATCGCCCTCTGGTACTTCTGTCGTTAAAATTTCCATACCATCTACTTTTACTGCTTCCAATGTTTCTGGGGTAATCAATTGTTTTTCCTTTGATTTTATCGTAATGGTTTCTTCTTTAGGATTATTTACTGCAAGTTCGATAACCATTCCAATTTTTTCTTTCATCTCTGGATGAATGTACTCTTCAACGTTTAAATTGTACTTATTTTTCCCAAAATCACGAAAAAAATAATAGCCTTGATAACTTAAAAAAACCATACACAAAATGAAGAATAGACTTCCTATTCCCAAACCAATTCTTTTAGTCATGTTTTTTTTCTTCATCACTTTCTCCTCCTTCCCTTATTCTTTTGATTCCTCTTTGACATTTAAATAATACATATTAAACAACAAGGTAATATCAAATGTGGTAGCACTTCCCTCTTCTGAGGAACTTTTATAGCTAAAATCAGTTACTTTAATAAAACGCTGATCATTTTCTAACGTATGGATAAAATCAACGAATTCTTTTTTCCCTGCTGCACTAAATTCTAGAACGATTTTACTTGAATAGACTTTCTTTGTCTGATCACTTGGAGATGAAAACAGTAACGTATCTTCAGCCGTGATTTGTTTTAATATGATTCTATTTTTTGCTACTTTTTGTTCTAATCCTGTCAGATATTCCTGAATTTGAATTCCTTTGGAAAATCGAGGTAGTTCGTTAACGATCGTCGAATCAAGTAGGTTTTGCTTACCTTCCAACGATTTTCTAGATTGATGCAGCGCGGTTACTTCGCTTTCTGTTTTTACGATTTCTTGTTTGATTTTTCCTATCTCTTCTTGCTTGGGTGCAATACCCGTATACCAACCTAAAACAATCAGAAGCAGAGAAAGAAAAAAGAATACTATAAACATGACAACATGCTTTTTGGTAAAGACGACCGTCTTCATTTATTTTCTCCTCCTCTATCGATTGAAGGTACTTTTTCTTTCAGCATTTGTAGTTGAATGACTGATTCAAATTTATCACCAGAATCTTCTTCAAGTGAGGAAGATAAAAAGGTTGCTTGATTCACCCAATCGATTTGGCTCAGTGCTTCTGTTAAGGCACCAATATTGGATAACTTTGGTCCCTTGATCGTTAAATCAAATTGAATCAACTCTTGCCCATCTTCTGTTTTTAACACTTCTTGAGGAGAAGCTGCAGCGGCTTCATCTCCTGTTGCTTCAAGTAAAGGAATAACAATTTGGTAAGATTCGATGGTTTGCTTATATTTTATGACCACTTCATCTAAACTTTTCGCCATATCAGCAAATAGAACTTGTTTGCCTTTTAGCTCTGTCAAATATTGCTGGACTTCTTCAGATTGTTCTTTTTTTAGACTTGAAATCTGAGCTGTTAATTGCGCCTGCTCCATTTTTTTTGTTTGTACAGATTGTTCTAATGTTGTTGCTTCTTGCTGTGTCACTAGATACATCGTTGCAAGGCCTGCAGCACCAACTCCAGTTAACACAAGAAAAAGGATAATCAAAAAAAGTGAAGCTTGATTTTTATAAAATTTATCCGGCAATAAATTAATATTCATATGTGCTTACACTCCTTTCATGGCAAGTCCTGCTGCTAATAGGTATTTTGAAGGAATTGCATAGCGTTTTTCTGTATTGACTGCAACCACAGGAATATCGATTCTCGTTTCCATAGATTTAACAACCTGTTTAAATAGTAAAGGATGCTCTCCTACCAGATAAATTTTGCTGATTTTTTTCCCAACGGCTAATGTATTGCTATAGTAGTAAAGAATATTTTTGGTCACATCTGCTAAATCAGATAACGCGTCCTCTTCTTTGTCTTTATGAAATTCTGCCTTGTATTCTCCATTATCGTCTTCTATATATTTCCAATTGGCCACATTGTATTCTTCGTATTGGCTGTATATTGGAATATGATTTTCAAATATGGTGAAGGTTGCAACACCACAATCTACCTCGATCAACAACAAAACCTCTGACCACTTGATATTTCGGCTGATCGCGCGCGTGTATGCTAAAGAATTCAGATCCACTGCACTAGGAATCCCGCTGGCTTGCTGGATACCGTCACCTAAGCTGATCAGTGTTGGTTCAGAGGTTGCGACAAAGTATATTTCGCCATCCACAACCATACGATCGCGCCTCGTTGCTTTTACTTTTTGTTTTGCAGCTTTTTTTTGTACTTTCTTTTTCTGACGTGCTTTTTGTTTTTCAAATACTAGTAAGTCAAATGTTGGTTGCTCAAACGGAACAGAAATAGATTCTCCCAATTCCAAAAATAAATATTTTTTGACTTCCTTATCATTTCGCATCCCATTTTCTGGAATACTTCTAATCAGCAACTCATGATTACACGCTGAAAAAACCACATGAGGATTTTTTATGTTATGTTCTTTAAATAATTGCTTGATTCCTTCCAGCAGCATTTGTTTATTCACCAGTTTTCCATTTTTAAAAATACTGGATTTTAAAACAATTTCTCCTTTTTTGTGGATAACCAACGGATTAGTACTTTTTAAGATTACAAAACGAATCACATTTTTTTTAATATCCAAACCAACGACAGTTTTCAATCCTTTTTTTAAAATGATCGTTTCCTCCATTTCTGCCCCATTTATCTAGATTTTTTAACCAAAGAATAGTGAAAAAGCATAATTCAATTGCCCTGTCGCATAACAGTATACAAGCCAACTGCCTAGTGCGATGAAGGGACCAAAAGGAATGTGCTTTCTTAATTTTTTCTTGATAATCATCTCACCAATGCTGTAAACTAACGCTAAAACACTCGCTAAAACCAGTGTGATCAATATGTAGATAGGTCCTAAAAATAGGCCTAACACAGCGAATAATTTTATATCGCCGCCAGCCATGCCGCCTTTACTTAAAAGTGCTAGCAGGAAAAGAACCCCAAAACCAACGGCAAAACCTAATGGTGCAAACCACCATGGGTTTAATTGCTGAACAGTGAATCGCTCGATGATTGCTAAAATGAAAAATGGTATCAACACCTTATTGGGAATTTTTTGTGCCGTGATATCCGTTACGGTAATAATTAGTAATAATGATAATAGCGTCCACGCAACTAAGGTTTCATTGCTCGTTCTTAATAGAAATGCAGACGATGTAAATAAGATACCGGATAGACATTCAAAACCTATGTAAACAATACCGATTTTCTTATTACAGTTGCGGCATTTTCCTTTTAAGAGAATATAAGAAAATACGGGAATCAATTCCCAGAAAACTAAGGTGTGATCGCAATTTTCACAGTGGGAACGTTTCTTTACGATATCCTCTCCTCGAGGAATTCGTTGGCCGATCAATAGATAAAAAGAACCTAGACAAGTTCCTAGGATGAATAAAAATATGTAGAAAAATAGGTATTCATATGTGAAGACAGTTCCAACGTTCATTAGTCATTTTCTCCTTTTATTATTTATTGCAAATGTAGTAAGGAGATCCATAATGAACTCCTTACTACATTAATTTTTAAATTTAAGGTTTTTCTTTAAATAAATCATCTCTATTTAACGCTGAAACTTCCTCTTCAGAGATTGTCTTTGGCTGACTATCTGTTCCTCCTGCTTTTAGAGACCCAGCAGGTAGTTCTACGCTAATTACTGCCTGATTATTCATTGAGAATTTTACTTTCCCTGGCTCTTTTAGATAAGTAGCTTGTGTTAAGTAGTTGTTGTCTACAAGAGTTTGTGCTGTCACTTGTCCCTTTGAAATAGATCCTTCTTCAGAAGGTGATGCCTCATACAAACGAGCTGCGCTTAGTAAAGTTTGTACATTAGCTACTCCTGCATCCTCTCTATTTTTTTGAATCACATTTGAAATCGCAACCGCTCCAATTCCCGCAATAATCGCCATGATTACTACAACTGCAAGTAACTCAACTAGAGAAAGTCCTCGCTCATCCTTCAACACTTTTTTTAACATTTTTGTTTCTCCTCTCTGTGTACAATTTTTATGTACGTTTTTTTATGATTAACACAAATAGTCTCCTATCCATGTGTCATCCTTTGATTAGCCTTGTACTGCATCATACATAGAAAACATCGGCAACAGAATCGCTGAAACAATCAACCCAACGATTATACAAATCACGATAATCGTTATCGGTTCCATGATCAATTTGATCCGCTCACCTAACATTTCTACTTCTTCTTCAAACATGTTACTTAATTTCTTCAGCATGCTTTCCAGTGAACCTGTCGACTCACCGACGATTGTCATCTGAGTCACTAATGGCGGAATGACTTTATCTTTACTGAAAACGTCACTTAGTGAACCGCCTTTTTCAACTTCTGCCTGACATCGATGTATGAGTTGCTTGATATATAAATTGTCCACTGCATCAGCAGACATCCCTAAAGCTTTAGAAATAGAAACGGAGCTTTCTAACAATGTCGATAGGGTGCTCAACATCATATTTAAATTACTTTTTTGGATCAATTCGCCAAATACCGGCATCCGTAAAATCAGACTATGCCATTTAAATTTCAGCTCAGCATTACGCATCATTAACTTAAAGCCAATGACAACTGCTGCAATCATAACGAGCAGTAGCCAGCCTTTTGTTTGTAAAAATTCACTTAAGCCGATTGTAATTTTTGTGATTGCTGGTAACTCTGCATCCAAACTTTCAAACACGGTCACAAACATCGGAACAATGCTTACAATCAAGAAAATCCCTACACAAAGCGATAGAACCAACATGATGATTGGATAAATCATTGCCGTGATCACGCCACCGCGTGCTTTGGCTTTTTTCTCATAATAGGTACTCATTCTTAGTAGTGTTGCATCTAGTGTTCCAGACATTTCTGCCGCTCGCACGATACTTACCAGCATTGATGGAAAGGCATTAGGATGCCTACTATAACAAGTAGACAATGCATCTCCACCGCGAATTTCCTCACAAATTTGAGTCAGAATTTTTTTGAAATTTTTATTCTGTTCTTGTTCTGCTAACATTTCACAAGCAGAGGTAATTGATATACCGCAATCGATCAACGTTGAAAACTTCTGCAAATATTCCGCAAGCAATTTGACACTGATTTTGTTAAATAACTGAATGTCTTTGGTAGCAAACGTTTCTTCTTGCTCAATTAGCAGTGTCGAACGTAAGCCTTTTTTTTTGAGAAATTGACCTGCTTCGTACAAACTATCAGCTCGTAAACGTCCTTTTTTTATACTGCCATGCATCGTTTGCGCTTCATAAGAATAGATTGCCATTAACTATTCCTCCTCACCAAGCAACGCCTCTGCCGCATCAATATCTACTTTTCCTGAAGACATAAGCTGTTGAAGACAACTTTCCATGGTATACATGCCATCGCTTTTTCCTGTTTGAAGCATATTACTGATTTGATGGGTTTTATTTCCTCGAATTAAATTCGCAATGGATTTATTATTTACCAACATTTCCGTTGCAGCGACTCGTCCGTTATTGCCACGATTAGGCAATAAACGCTGAGCCAAGATCCCCACTAACGCACCTGCCAACTGAGTCCGAACTTGAGACTGCTGTTCAGGTGAAAAAACATCTACGATCCGCTCGATCGTTGCAGCAGCACTGGTTGTATGAAGTGTTCCTAAAACTAGGTGACCAGTTTCAGCGGCTGTCAATGCGATTGAGATCGTATCAAAATCACGCAGCTCACCCACTAAAATAATATCTGGATCTTGACGAAGCGATGCCCGCAAACCATTGGAAAAAGACTCTGTATCTACACCGATTTCTCGTTGATCGATCACACTCATTTTGTGATTGTGGACATACTCTATTGGATCTTCCAACGTAATAATATGCGTCTTTTTCGTTCGATTCAGATAGTCGATCATAGAGGCTAATGTCGTTGATTTACCCGATCCAGTAGGCCCGGTAACTAAAAACAGACCTTGCTTTTTTTGGATCATGGTTTTTAAAACTGACGGGACGCCTAATGAACTTAACTCAGGAATCTTCGTTGCAATGATCCGCAAAGCAATTGAGACATTCCCTTTTTGTTTAAAGATATTCACACGGAAACGGCTAGCATTTTTAACTTCATAAGCCAAATCGACTTCTCCGTTCTCTTTAAATTCAGCCCATTGTTCCCCATTACACATCACACGACCATACATAGAAATCGTTTTGTTCGTCAATACGTCTTCAGAGGTTACTTCCATTAATTCTCCATTCAAACGAAAAACAGGAGCCAAGCCAACAGTCAAATGAATATCTGAAACTTTATTGTGAACTGCTTCTCTCAATAGCTCATCAAAATCTTCTTTATACGGTCTTAATTTAGGATTTATTTTCCCTGGGCGTTCTTCTTTGCGTCTTGCTGCTTGCTGTGCTAGCAACTCTATTTCTTCTTCGTGCATTTTACTCTCCTTGCTTTATCGATTTATTCATTAGTTGTAGCTTTCAATACTTCTGAAATGGTTGTAAATCCTCTGGCAACCTTATCTAAACCATCATCCAGCAATTTTTTCATTCCATTTCTTTTAGCTACAGCTGCTAATTCATTTGCCTCACCATTTCTGGAAATAACCAAACGTGCATCTGGAGTGATGATAAATAATTCCTGAATTGCTACCCGACCTTTAAAGCCAGTCATATTACACTTTTTACAACCAGTTCCTCTATATAGATGGTCAACATACACATTATTTTTTTCTAAAAACTCAATTTCTTCTATCGTTGCAGGTTCTTCGACTTTACAGTTCGGGCAAATCGTCCGAACTAATCGTTGTGAAAGAACACCGGTTAAAGCATTTGCAACTAAAAAGGAATCTACACCCATATCGATCAGTCGACTGACTGTGGCAATCGAATCATTGGTATGCAATGTACTAAGTACCATATGACCTGTCATGGATGCGCGAATCGCAATTTCTGCTGTTTCTGCATCACGAATTTCTCCTACCATGACAACATTTGGATCCTGACGTAAAATCGAACGTAACCCTGCAGCAAAATCTAAGCCAATATCACTATTTACCAATACCTGATTCACGCCGTCCAGCTGATACTCAACAGGATCTTCTACTGTAATAATATTGACATTCGGCTGATTTAACTCATTTAGTGCTGCATATAACGTTGATGATTTCCCTGAACCTGTTGGTCCTGTGACAAGAAAAATACCGTGCGGTTGCTTTAATAATTCTTTAATTCCATTTAGTACATCTTTATCAAAGTTAAATTCATCAAGACCTCTTAATCCTGATGACATATCAATGATCCGAATAACAACTTTTTCTCCATAAATCGTCGGTAAAACAGAAACCCGTAAATCAACCATTCGGCGGCCGTTTTGGATTTGCGCACGACCATCTTGGGGTAATCTTGTTTCAGTGATATCTAAAGAAGAAATAATTTTTAATCGAGAGGTTACAGCCTGTTGAACATTTTTAGGTAGCTGATTGAGTTCAACTAATTCTCCATCAACACGAATTCTGACATTCAAACTTTTTTTCTGTGGGTCAAAATGAATATCACTGGCTTTTTTATCTACAGCAGCTTGCAACAACGAATTGACCAATTTGATGATCGGCGAGTCATCTTCTAATAATGTATTCGTTGACTGCGTTTCGCCAATAGCACTATCATCTGTTGCATCCTGCAACCATTCTTCCAACATCAAATCTTCTGGATAATGTTCTGTGATCATCTGACTAATATCAGATGATGAAGCAAAATAAGGCACGGCCGACATACCTGTTATCAATCGCAATTCATTGATAACGTCATACGCCATCGGATTGACCATCGCCACGACCAGACGTCCTTTTCGTTTTTTCACAGGAAATAGCTGATGCTTTTGAGCAAACTTTTTCGGAACTAAATCAAGAACGGCTGTTTCTCTTTCCACTGTAAATAAATCCATGATTCTGATGCCTGTTTGGAGGCTTTGGAGCTTCATTAATTGATTTTCATCAACGTAATGCTCATCCAGTAGAATTTTTTCAACTGATCTTGTTGAAGTGATCTGTTCTTTGATTTCTTCTGCTTGCTGCTTCCTTAGCAAGCCTTGTTCCACAGCAATTGCTAAAAGATCATTTTCATCTATCGTTCGATTTTTGGGAGATCGGCTAGGTTGTGGTCGTTCTCCTAAAGTTGGCCGTACTTTTTTTCTTCTGCGTACTTTTTTTTCTTCCATTTGCCTCTCTCCTTTTTTATAAACATCATGATTAATAACTTACATTGTTGGTATAATCAAATACTCGCTGTATGATCCATTGGGAATTATTTTTGGGCACCACACCATGTGCTGGTTTCACGATTGTCACAACACCATTTTTTGCTTTACTCTGGTCACCTTCTTCGATTGGTACTTCTTTTTCTAATTCTTGTATTAACAAATCACCGTCTTCTTTTGTCGCAACTTCAATGATCAGTTTCCCTTTGATTGTTTCCTTGCCTTTTTTCAATCCTTCTTTGATAAACGTTGTATCAAAAAGCTCAAGATTAGGAAGAAGTTTCATTGAAATCGTAGTGTTTGCCTGAGTTTCTAAATTAAAAGGTTCAATCCCGGCGATCCCTAAATCCAAACGGCTACTGTCTTTCAACCGAATGGTATTCCAATATTTTTTATCGTTATAATACGTTACTTTCTTAGCATTAGAGCCTCTTCGTTTCATCTTTGGTGCATCAATAAAACTCACGCCATTTTCAACAGTCAGCGAGGTTTGTTGCCCTTCTAACTCTAATAAAGCTGGTGGTCGTGCTTTCGATGTATAGGTGCCTTTATCTGCATAAGCAAATGTTTCTTCTCCTTGGTTCAACAAAGAGGCCGAGGTCAACATGAAATTACCGCTTTTTACTTGAATTCTACGTTTATCATTTTTCCCAGCAGTAACGGCGACACCGTCAACCTTAATAGTATTTTTAGGAGGCGTTAGGAAAACATTAGAACCCGCAATAACAAAACCGCCGTCCATAAATTGATTCCAGTACTTATCCACCGGATTATTGATTTTTGTATCACTGGCATATTCACCAAAATTAATCGACGAATTGCTTGTTGTCTCTTTTTCTAAAGTGATTTCTCCTTTGGCTAAGAAAAAACCCTTATCCGTTTTACCTGATCCTGTGTTGTTGATCAATAAATTAGGCGTTTTTATCTCATAGGAGTCGTTATCCACATAAAGACCTGCGTTCTTGTTCGTTGAATTATTTACATCAATAGTGACATACATCCCAACATCCGCTTTAATATTGAGATTTTTTATAGCATTTATCTCTTGGGTTAGATTTTCATCATTACGCAGTGCAATTATATTTTTCGACGTGATCGATTTTTTTCCACTCATCAACACGCCATTTTTTAATAAAAAGGAACCAGCAACATTTAAATCTTTATATATAACTGAATTAGTGCCTTTCCAAAAATTCAAAAAAGTACCATCTTGAAGATCTACTAAAAAATTATTGGACCGTCCATAACTTGTTTCATAATTACTAAAATATTCTGCATACGGAAATAGCGGTTGATTTGATTGATAACGATAAATACGATCCATTTTGCGAATCCAAGTATCAGCTGTAATCAATTCATCCCCGTCGGCAAGTGTTGGTTGGTAATAAACATACCTCCAAGCATCTAATTTTAGAGCCTCAGCTCCTTGCTGTCCTTGTGCCCATTGAAACTCATACACATAGTCTCCTTTAGAAGATGACTGTTTTTTCTGTCCATTTTTTACAGTTTGCTCCACATTAACCTCTACTTGAAAGGTGGTATTCGTATTGACTATTCCATTTTTTAAATCACTTGCTTCCATTGGCATCCAGCCGCTTGCGCCGTTGTCCTCAGAAATAAATTTATATGGATTGATCATCGAAACAGTTGGTTCTGAAACAGTTACAGTATATGAAAAATCTTGCTGTTTCCCAAGATTACTTTTTTGAATGGGCTGATTCTGTAATTCTTTCGTTACCTCAGACATTTTAGTCGTTAGAACCGTGTTATCTAGTCCCAATTGAATGTTTCCAGATAGTTTTGTTTCAATCGTTTTTTTGATCGTCATTGACGCTTCCTGTAACGCATATTCTTTTACATCTTTCATCTTTGCCAGTTGATCGACCGCACTTATTTGCAGAAAATTATTTCTAGCTCTTAGAAAAATCCCCATCATCACAAGACTTACAATCACGATTGCTCCCAGTGCGTAGAGTAAAGCATAGCCTGCTTCATCACTTTTCAGTTTTTTACCATCTGCCTTCACCAGGAATCTCTCCTTTCGCTTTTAGCTCATCACGATAAGTAAATTCTGCTTTTCGACTATATAAAATAGCTGCAGCTTCTTTTTCTTCAACGCCGTCTTTTCCAGATAAATTTATTTCACCATTTTTAACATAGCGGTTAAAATCGATTGTTCCTTTATAAAATAAAATCGTCACACTGGTCTGGATCGTAAAAGTATCTCGATAATTTGGTGTCTTGAATTGTGTTTTCAAGGATTCATTTTTATTTTTTTGCTGAAAAATCTTGATTTTATACTCTTGATTTTTTAAACGATAAAAACGTGCTTCTGAATTTTTCCCACTATCTTTAGTGGCATCCAATATATCAGTAAGCCCGATTTTATTTTTCCCTTGTTCTGTTAAGTCAATTGGTTTTTGATTCGTTGCTTCCGAATCGAAAACACTAATGATTTGATCGGTCTGCCAAGGATTTCCTGAAGAAGCTGTTGTAGGAAACTTACCCAAATATCCAGCTTTTTCATAAAGGCCCTTTTTTTTCGATAATTGGTTTATTTGAGCTACGATATCATTTGCAGTTTGCTGGAATTCGACTTTTTGTCCTTGAATCGAAAATGCCTTACCGATACTGCCGATGATCGCTCCAAAAAACAGGATCACGATTGAAAAAATGGCTAAGGTCGCAATCATTTCTATTAATGTCAATCCGTCTTCATCTTTCAGAATCCTGCTCATATCTTTCTCCTTCAACTCACTGCTAATAAGTGATTACCCAATTAAATAGTGTGTCTGTCATTAAATGTCCCGTTTTTTCATCATAAATTTCCAGTACTACTTCGACACCATCCTTACGAGGATCATAGTTCTTTGAAGTATTTTTAAAATTCACTTTACACAGCACAAGATAATTATGCTGATTTACGTTTCCAATATATCTGCCTAAGTAGTTACTTTCTTCTTTCTCTAAAGTTCCTTCTTCTGCATCTTTCCACTTCTTAGGAAGTATGGTTGCTTTATTTGGATAGTTATACTCAATTTTCCGTTCCTGTTGCTTTTTCTCTGCCTCATTCGTCTTATCAACTCTGTCAGTCAAATCAATCTCTTGCTCACCATAAATAGGAAGATGTCCACTATTTGTCTGAATCCCCGAATTATCGAGAATTAGATAGTTTCTTCTTATCTTTTGACTGTCTGTCAGATTCTGATTATCCCTAACGCTGAAAACATATTGATTCAATCCTGCTAGGTCTTGTGTTTGCCCACGATAGCCGATCCATTCACGAAGTTCATCACGAATATATTGTGCTTCTTTTTTCTTTTCGTTCAATTCAATCATTTGCTGATTTCGAACCAACATTGATGCTAGCAACATAAACGATGTTCCTAATATAACTACTGCTACTAAAACTTCTATCAGGGTCAAGCCATCTTCATCTTTTACCATTAAAGTGACTCCTTCCTATAAAAATAACATATATAAACTATAATAATTTCATAAAACCCCTACAACTATAGAACTATACAGCACTGTTACGAAATTAACAATCCGTAAAATAACCATGTCATATAATCGGAAAATAAACATAAAATATAAATTTACCATTATTTTTAAATATTAAAATATAAACTATTTTAATAAAAACAGGTTTAAAAAACGTTCTATAAAACAATAAAAACAAACGTATCAATTCTTTTAAATTGATTTAAAAACATCATGAGCAGAAAACAATAAAATAGTCACCAGTAAAACAGCCCTTACTAATATTCATTTTTTTATAATAAAATAAAAAAATGAATACAACTTGTTTTTAAATCACTAAAAAAACTTTCTAGATTTTTTTTGCACTATCCACGAAATATTAAAAAATGATGAGAAAAAAGCAGTTACAACAAAACGTTCTCCGTCTTGTTGTAACTGCTTAAAATCTGCAACTATTTATTTGTTTCTTAAAATCCTGGCATACCCTTTGCGTATTTACCCATTGTTGCTTCTGTTTCTTTTTCTACTTTAGTCAATGCATCATTTACAGCCATGATCACTAGATCTTGTAACATTTCTACATCTTCAGGATCAACTACATCTTCTTTGATTGCAATATCTTTCATCTTGCGATCACCAGTAAATGTTGCTGTAACTAGATCGTTGCTTGAAGCACCTACGAATTCTCTTACATTTAATTCTGCTTGTGCTTTTTCCATATCTTTTTGCATTTTTTGGACTTGTTTCATCATGCCCTGCATATTGCCCATGCCTCTCATCATAACTATCGTCTCCTCTTAATCATTTATTACTTCAACGAGCTCAGTGCCAAACATGGCGATTGCTTCGTCTACTACTTGGTTGTTTACTTCTTGTGTAGGTTCATTTTCTGCTAATAGATGATTGTCTTCATTAACTGATTGCTCACCATTTGCTTGGTCACTTGGCGTTTCTTTATTTTGACTAATAAAAGATTGACGCAGTTTTGGCCAACTTTCTTTTGTTATACATACCATATCAGGTGCATAGTTCACTAGGCGGCTTAAATTGTTATGAACAGCTAACTGCAACTCCTCATCATCCATTGCCCGACCACAGACAATTTCGTAATCAAATGCAATCACTAATCCATTAGGTCCAGCCGCAACTGGTTCGCTCGCTTTCAGCATTGCTCTTTGAGTAACTGACATCATCTGTAATAAGTCATCCCAAACATTTTTCACATTCAACAAATGATCTTTTGTCGCTTCATTCAAGACTTTATATACAAGCTCGGTTGGAATACGCAGCGCATTTTTATTACTTGTTACACGAGTTGTTTTAACAGGTTCTGCTTCTTTAGCAACAATCCCATTTTTCTTCAATTCTGTTAATTCTTTTTGTAAATGTTCGATTTGCTGTTGTAAGACAGTGAGTTCTTCAGTTGCTACCGGTTGTGTATCTTCAGAAATTACTGTTGGTTTTTTTACAGATTTGGCTAACTTCACAGTGGCTACTTCTAAATAGATATTGGCATTATTGGTAAAACGAATATCATTTTGTGTATCACTTAAAATTTGAATCATCTGATAAATTTTTTCCGCAACAGTTTGTTTGGCTAATTCTTTGAAGTTTTCTGTCAGATTTCCGACTTTTTCAGTCAATAAATTAGGCGCCTGTTGAAACATCAATAAATCACGACAATATAATAATAGATCTTCTAAAAATCTTCTCGCTTCTTTACCTGAACTCAAGATATTTTCTAAGGTCTCTAAAGCTTGCTCTACATCTCCTGTGGTACAACTGGAAATATATTGATCCATCATTTCGTAAGTCAAACTGCCAGTAACTTGCATCGCATCTTGCAAAGTAACTTTCTCATCACTGAATGAAATCGTCTGATCCAGAATACTCAAAGCATCCCGCATCCCACCTTCTGCTGCTCTACCAATCACATATAAGGCTTGCTCTTCAAAATCGACATCGATTTCTTTTAAAATATAGCCCATATGATCAACGATATCTTGGGTACTGATTCGCTTAAAATCAAAACGCTGCGTTCTTGAAATGATCGTCAATGGAATCTTATGTGGTTCAGTCGTCGCCAATATAAAAATAACATTTTGGGGCGGTTCTTCTAAAGTTTTTAGTAACGCATTAAAGGCACCTGTCGACAACATATGTACTTCATCGATGATATAAACTTTATATTCAGCTTGCGTCGGTGCATATTTTGCTTTGTCACGGATATCACGAATTTCTTCTACTCCATTATTACTAGCCGCATCGATCTCGATTACATCATTCAACCGACCTTCTGTAATTGCAATACAGGTTTCACACTCATTACATGGTTCACCATCTACACTATGTTTACAGTTGATTGCTTTAGCAAAAATTTTCGCCGCACTTGTCTTCCCTGTTCCTCTTGGGCCGGTAAACAAATAGGCATGCGAGGTTTTCTTTTGTATGATCGCATTTTTTAATGTCTGCGTAATTGCTTTTTGTCCAACAACATCATCAAAACGCTGCGAACGCCAGACACGATACAAAGCTTGATAAGCCATAATTTACCCCTCCCTCGAAATTTCACTATCTTCTATTATACGTGATTTTTATGGATAAGGCATTAAAAAAAGCTAACTCATTAAAAAATTCTTTCAAAAAAGTGAGTGGGACATAACTCTTCGAGTCATATCCCACTCACGTAGAATCCGGATAAACAGTGGGAGCAGTAGCAATCCCTTCTGTCCCATCCTCTTCCTTTATTTATTAAATATGTGTACTAGTTTCTTCTTTTTTTACTAATCCATCATTTGCACGGAACATTTGATTATAACGTTCTTCATCCTCTTGATTGTCTCTGATCACTTTTGAAAGTGTAAATGATGAAGAAATCAATCCAACTGATCCCATCAAATAGTATCCTTTAACCATCAATGGTTCTTTTAAGGTGTATAAACCAATCAACATCAATGCCACAAAAAAGGCGAATGATCCCCAACTTAGAAAGACAAATGCAGGTGTGTTTCTGTATGCTTTCTTTTTCATAATTCTCTCCTTTAAATATAATAATAACTTTTTAAGTATATCATTATCAATTATTAAATGACAATCCTTATTTTAATTTCAAAAAAATAGTTGGCTTAAAAAGCCAATTCAATCACGAATCAAGCATTTAAATAAGCGATGTCTTTAGGCAAGACCAGTCTTCGTTTATCAATGAATTTTCGCAAATCCGTTAAATTTTTGAATGAGGGAATATCTTCAACGATCATATTGATGTCTTTATTGATCATATCAACAGCATAATTTGATACATACAAATCATATTTTTGATTTTTTTGCGCAGAATGTTTAGATACTTGTTCATAAAAATGAGTCTCTTGAATAGAGAGATTCACTTTATTTCGAAAATTATCTTTTAAAACAGAACTAAGCAACTTAGCATGTTCTTTCCCTAAATCACTTAAAACCAAAACAGATACTTGGTGCCTCATTTCATCTGTAATTTTACCAAGGTCTTCCCAGCGAATGGCCATTTCATGAAGGATTCCGTCTAAATACATTGTTTTCCAAGGAAATTTCATTTTTGATTCAAGTACACCTAATGCTTTTGTCACAACTTCAGTAAAAACAAGAAAGTTTTGCTTAATCGCTCTGCTTGAATACAAGTATCGATCATAAACCATAAATTTTTTATATGGAAACATTTTGTGTTTTGCATAAATGTATTCAATCAACCGAACAATGCTCACTCTGCTTTGTTCAGAAATCCTAATAGATAATGCATCTTTAATCGTATTTACTAATCCTTCAGCTTGATGAATAACATTTACTTTCTCTTGTTCATTATCCCAACCGAAATCCCACCAAAAAATAGAATAACAGAAATCTTCATACCAATTATCTGGAAGAGTTACATTTAATGGTTCTGCGATTGCTTCTACATCTATTTTGTATTCTCTAACGTCAATCGCTGTTTTTACAAAACTATCGATTGGGTCTTTTCTAGATTGAATCAAAAAGCCTTGTCTTTCTCTAATAACGGTTACTGCAATCGAATACGCCAGATGAACAATTTGACTATCGTTAAGCTCCAATGCAAAATCCTTATTAATCTTATTTGATAATCTAAATGTTTTCTCTCGATCTAAATGAAATGGCCAATCACGAATACCATAAACTTCTATAAAGTAACACGTAAAGAAATAGCGTATCTGTCGTTCATCTTTCCCATGAATAAAGTATGGCGAGCGACTCATTTGAATATTTCGGTCCTTCAAAGCAGAACTGATTAAGTTTGATAATCGATACAAACTAGAGTTACTTAAAAATAATTTTTTCTCCCAATATACAGCAGGTTGCATTGGTTCAAAAAAGATGGATTCTAATAAAGAAAATGCATTTGATTCTTGAATAATTTCTATATAAATTTCATGAATTGATCGATGAGGTGAAGCTATCAACCGAATGCCATGTTTTCGGGATGTCTCTATCGATAGATAATCTGACCAGCGATCTTCTATATACTGACAATCCAGCATAATTGTTTTTTTTGAACAATCAATACTTTCGGCTAAATATTCAGAAGTTATCCAACCGCTCGGTCCATTAAGTAAATTCAACAACAACACTCTTCGATGCATAGATGGTGACAACAATCTTTCCATGATTTCTCCTCATTTCATTTTTTTATATTTATTCTTCAAAATTTTCCATTAGTTAAGAAATTTTTGAAGAAATCCCCATTTAACAATAATTATAGCATCTTCTTACCCTTTTTTGAACTAATCTAAAGCGCAACTCAATTGGTTTATTTAAAAACAGCTCTTATTATAAAAGTATAAAAACGCGGATTTAAAATTTATCGATAAATGGAAAATCTCACCACAATTTTGGAGGGATTCTACATGAAAAAAAACACAATCAAACAAACCATTATCATCGGCATCATCAGCATTTTAGGTGTAGCTTTATTTATCGGCGGATACATTTTTACAGATGCAACCAGTCGAGCACACAGCTTAAATACTACGCCTAAAAAAGAAAATATCACCCTAGTAAAAAATATTCCGACAGACAAAGAACTAAGACAATTATCAACCGTTTCTAAAGATAAACAAAGTAAAAAGAAGGTTGCTTCGGTAAATGTTGCTAAAGATACCACAGCTCCTACAATTACCGCACCTGAGGAAACCGTTGAGCAAAACACACAAGTCAATATCTATGAAGAAGTCACTGCTACAGATAATAAAGATGGAGATATTACGTCTAAACTATCTGCCGATGACGCCTTAGATACATCCGTTGTAGGCACACAAACTATCACTTTTTCTGCAACTGATACTAGTGGAAATACTGGTGCGACTGAAAGAACATTTCACGTTGTTCCAAAAAGTGAACCTGTTGTTGCACCGCAAGAAGAACAATTACCTGTAGAAAAAGAAACAACGCCGGTTGAGCCTGTTCAAGCAGCTCCGGTAAGTGCACCTGAAGTTCCAACTGAACCTGCATATGGCGCAATGACTATCACAATGAACGGACAAACCATTCCTTACCAAAATGGCGGACAAGGAAGTGGACAAAGTGTCATTGATTCAAATCCTGGCGGTGTCGCTTCTACATGGGGCGGAGCAGCTGTTCAATCAGGAGACGATGGACAAAACACACATTTTATTGGTCATAATCCTGGCGTATTTTCAACTGTTTTTTCATTGGGCGCAGGAAGTCAAATCGTTGTAACAGATGCGAATGGTACTCCTACCACTTACACCGTTCGGACAATGCTTCAGTTAGATGATTATGGAACAGAAGTAGGCACAGGAACGAACTATTGGGACCTTACTGTAGGAACTGGCGGCGGAGAACGGATTACGCTACAAAGCTGTGTGAATGATGATATCAACTTATTTGTAATTGCATATAAATAATTAAACCTATAAATAAGAGCATCAACGGGAATTTATCTCGTTGATGCTCTTTCTATTAGTTCGGTCGCTATCGTTATTTTTCTTGCAACAGGAGCATGATCTTGTATGACGGAAAAAATCGTCTCAACAGCCAATTCTCCCATCCATTCCGTATGGACTTTAATCGTTGTCAGGGGTGGACTAACATATTTTGCCACACTGATATCATTAAAACCAATCACTGAAATATCCTCAGGAACTTTATACCCAACTTCTTGAATCGCTTTTAATGCACCCACTGCAAGTGCATCACTAGAAGCAAACAGCGCACTTGGATAATCAGTCGGATGTTGATCTAAAAATTCTTTCATTACATCATAACCACTCGCAACAGTAAATGCCCCTTTTAAACTAAAGGCTTCATTTAGCAATTCTTTTTGTTTCAAAACTTCCTTAAAAATCGTCAAACGTTTATCTTCAAGTAATTCATGACTGCCACGAGTATACTCTTCACCAGAGATAATTCCGATCTTTTGATGACCATGCTGAAGAAAATAAGTTAAAACAGAAGACACACTTTGATGAAAATCAATGACTAAAGAATTGTACCCTAAAGCTGATGCATCAAAATCGACAAATAAAAGATTCTCCTGGATTTCAAATAAAAAATCTGCTTGTTCTTTATCAAATTTTCCTAAAGCCAAAATACCATCTGCCTGTATATTGTCAAGCTCCTCTAAAGTACGTTTGATCAATTCAAGCCCCAGTTCTTCTGCTTTTTTTTCGATTCCTAAACGGATAGAAAGATAATAAATATCCTCTAATTCTTCAGCTTCATCATACCACTGAACCAATAAGATTTTTGCCTTAGCGGTTTTAGGGCTTTTTTTATGTTTAGTATAATTCAATTCTTCTGCTGCTTCAAAAACTTTTTGCTTCGTCTCAAGTCCAACTGAAAGTTCAGGATCATAATTTAGCACTCTGGAAACCGTCGCAGGTGAAACGCCTGCTAATTTGGCGATATCTTTGATCGTTGCCATCTTCTCACCCGCCTTCTATAAACTATCAATAAATCGTTTAAAGGCTGCTTGACCTTCTGTTGTTCGTTTGTAAACACCGGCATCTGCTAAAACACGAGCAAAGATTTGACCAACTTCCTTTTGAATAATATCTTTTACATTTTCTTCGTCTAATGAATAGGTTTCCTTCATCTGATCTGCCCAATTTTTATGGTAGTCTGCAAGATGGTTTTCTTTGCCTAAAACATAGTTTTCTACTTCTTTGAGTTCTTCACCCAAACGAGGCGGCAAGACAGCTAGTCCCATCACTTCTATCAAGCCGATATTTTCCTTTTTAATATGTTGAACCTCTTTATGAGGATGGAAAATACCATCTGGATATTCCTCAGAAACATGATTATCACGTAAAACCAAATCCAGTTCAAACAGCTGCCCTTTCCGGCGAGCGATGGGCGTTATTGTATGATGCGGCGTTCCATCTGCTGAAAATGCCCGAATTGACACACTCTCGTCAGAATAATTCCGCCATTTATCTAAAATCATTGCGGCTGCCTCGACTAAATCTTTTGAATTTGGACTTTGGAGACGAATTACGGACATAGGCCATTTAACAATTCCAGCATTCATCAACGGATAATCGTTTAACTCAAAATATTGCTCAATTTCCGCTTTCTCCATTGGAAACACATGACGTCCTGCTTGATAATGGTCGTGCGTCAAAATAGAACCACCGACGATTGGCAAATCAGCATTTGAGCCGACAAAATAATGAGGCAATACTTCGGTTATTCTTATCAATCGATGAATAGTTTCTTTTGAAATCACCATCGGACGATGCTCTTCTGACAAAATAATCGAGTGCTCATTATAATATGCATACGGTGAATACTGAAATCCCCAGCTTTCTCCATCTAAATTCATCCGAATTATGCGGTGATTGGTTCTTGCTGGATAATTCGTTCGACCTTTATATCCCTCGTTTTCCATGCATAAAAGACATTTAGGATAGTCCACGTGTGTTTCTTGTTGTTGAGCTACAATTTGTTTTGGATCTTTTTCTGGTCTTGATAAATTTATTGTGATCTCTAATTGTCCGTATTCAGTTTCAGCTGGAAAAACAATATTTTTAGCAATCGCTCTTGTTTTGATATAATCATTTTCTTTGCTTAATTTATAAAAGTAATCTGTGGCATCAGCTGGATCTTTCTCATAATGCTGAGCAAAAAAAGCATTCACAACAGAAGGTGGCGGTGTTAAAAAATCCATCAATTGTGCTTCAATCATTTCTAACTCGGCAGATTCCTCACTTACAACACCGTTTTTTACAGCTTGAGCGACCAATTCGTCCAACAATTCTAAAGATGTTTTTTTCACTTCAGTTGGAGAAACAGATTCCAATGTCTCTTCACCGATCATCGCAAGTACTCGATTCTGTAAATAAAGTCGGTCCAACTCCATCCATCCACCAGCTTGTATTGCTAATGTAACAAAATCTGTAATCGTTTGACTAATTGCCACGATAGTTCCTCCTAATCTTCATATCCGTTCGGATGACTGCTATGCCAGTCCCAAGCAGTTTTAATAATCTGTTTAATGTCTGTGACTTTGGGTTGCCAGCCTAAAATAGTTTTCGCTTTTTCACTCGATGCAACAAGTTTACTTGGATCTCCTGCACGGCGTGGCAAAACTTTAGCTGGAATTTCTTTACCCGTCACTTCTCTGGCAGCTTCTAGCATTTCTTTTACTGAATAGCCTGTGTTGCTACCTAAATTGAAAATATCACTTCTGTTGCCTTTTTGTAAATAATCCAATGCTGCAATGTGGGCTGCAATTAAATCTTCAATGTAAACATAATCACGAATACATGTACCGTCTGGTGTGTCATAATCATCCCCATAAATACCTAAATAATCTCTTTGACCCAATGCGGCCTGTAAAATGATTGGGATCAGATGTGTTTCCGGATCATGATCTTCACCGATCGAAGCATCAAATTTTGCACCAGCTACATTGAAATATCTTAGCGCAACATAACGCATACCGTATGCATTGTCACACCATTTCATCATTTTTTCCATCATTAATTTGCTTTGCCCATAGGGATTTTCTGGATTTGTCGGCATTGTTTCAACAATTGGCATTTCCTTTGGTTCTCCATAAGTAGCAGCAGTCGAAGAAAAGACAATGTTTTTAACGCCAAATTCTTCCATCACTTCTAAAACAATTTGTGTACCATACACATTATTATTAAAATACATCAATGGTTTTTCTACAGATTCTCCCACCAATGAACTTGCAGCGAAATGAATCACACCATCGATCGTTTCTTTTTTGAATACATCCTGCATAAATGTTTTGTCTCTAATATCACCTTGATAAAATACAGCATTTTCATGAACTGCTTGCCTATGACCTGTCTGAAGATTATCGACAACCACCACTTCGTATCCTTTATTAATTAATTGATCTACTGCGTGAGAACCAATGTAGCCTGCTCCACCTAAAACCAAAATTGACATATTCTTACCTCCTAGTTGTATCTATCAAAAAATATACTCATTTTTTACATACTCTTTATTCTACAGCTTTCTAGCGCCATCATCAACATTTGCAATGTAAAAATCTGCCGGATAGCGGACTTTTTCTTCATAGGATCGCCCGACTTGATTGATAAAGCTGTCTAATTCAGTTTCTTTTACTAAAGCAATCGCACATCCACCAAAACCAGCTCCTGTCATTCGAGCACCTAGCACACCAGGCTGCTTCTGTGCCGCCTCAACTAATGTATCCAACTCAACGCCCGTTACTTCATAATCTTCTTTTAATGACGCATGGGAAGCGTTCAATAATTGACCAAAGGTTTTTAGATCATTTTTAACTAGTGCCTTTTTTGCTTTGATTGTTCGTTGATTTTCAGTTACAGCATGTTTCGCTCGTTTAATTAAACATTCATCTGCAATGATTTCTTTGTTTTGTTCAAAACGCTCTTCTGTTAGTTCACCTAATGATTGGATCGGCAAGATTGTTTGAAGACGGCTCAGTGCTATTTCACATTCTGCTCGGCGTTCATTGTATTTTGAATCTGCCAGTTCTCTGCGTTTATTTGTATTCATGATCACGATTACGTACTCATCAAAATCAGCTGGTACTAATTCATATTCCAATGTATTCGTATCCAATAAAATTGCATGATTTTTTTGCCCCATACCAATAGCAAACTGATCCATAATACCAGAATTTACACCGATAAACTGATTTTCTACACGCTGACCAGTAAGTACTAAATCCAGCATCTTGATATTTAAATCAAATAGATCATTTAAAATCACACCTGTCAAAAGCTCGATCGATGCAGAAGAAGAAAGACCTGCACCATTTGGTATCGTTCCATAAAAAAGAATGTCCATCCCTTGTTCTATCGCATAGCCTGCTTCTCTCAAATAATGGATCATCCCTTTTGGATAATTGCACCAATCGTGGGCTTGGTTGTAGGTTAAATCTGTCAGAGACAGTTCAATGATTCCTAATTCTGAAAAATTTTCTGAATAAAAGCGGAGCTTTTGATCTGCTCTTTTTCTAGCAGCGCCATATGTTCCAATCGTAATAGCTGCTGGAAAAACATGACCGCCATTATAATCTGTATGCTCGCCAATTAAATTAATTCTTCCAGGAGCAAAATACACTTTTTTTGACTCTATTCCAAATACAGTTAGAAATAATTCTTCTACCTCATTTTCCACGTTTGCCACCTCTTTATTCGTTTTAGTAAATCTATTATAAAATATTTACTAAATATTTACAAACGGTTTCATAAATTAGTTACTCATTTCAATCTATTGGATTTTTTTCTTACTTTAGTTCATAATAGAAGTGTGTAAATAACTGAGAGGAGAAACGTATATGAAAAAATTTATTTCAGGTATGCTTGTAGGAACAGCCGTTACTTGTGCTGCAGTTGTCGGATTCGCGGCTACTATCAAAAAAACAGTGCTTGACCCAATCGAAGAAAAAGAAGATATGATCGAGGAAAACCGTAAAAAAGCAATGCGTAAACGCATTTCCCGATAAAATGTAGTATAGAAAAGAAGTTGGGACAGAAGCTTATTTCTCGGGATTGCTTCTGCTCCCAACGTTTATCCGGATTCCATGTGAGTGGGATATGACTCGAAGAGTTATGTCCCACTCACTTTTGTTGTTCTATTCTCTTCAAAAATACTTTCAGCAATCACATCTGCTTCTCTTAAATTCCAAGGATCTGTTCCGGGTCTTGCCGTTGCAGCTGTCAGCCAGTGAACACCTTCTGTTGGAATACCGTAACAATATAATCCAGTAACAGGCTCTCCTAATTTGGAGTATATTTGATTTGTTTTTCGATCAACTGAAAGTGCGCCTGTTCGGTAAATTTCACCTGACGATAATTCTAATACGTGTAAACTAGCTATTTGATCTCTTAAAAGCTGTTTCACTAAAGGATTCAAACTATACTGATTCGCCGTTTTGGGTAATCTAGCCTCAATTAAAAAATGAGTTTTATATTTGTTCATAGGAAATCTTTTCGAGTACCCCACATAACTACCTGCTTCAGTCTCTATCTTCATTTCCGGACCAATCAACGTTAAGATTCCAGCTTTGATCAGCGCTTTTAATTCGGCTATTCTTTCTAAAGGAGGTCCTATCGATAAAAAGGAATTCAACGGCGTAAACCAATCCCACAACCATTTTTTGCACTCTTCATCAGAAAATAATTCATGATCCAACATAAAACGAACCTCATCACGTAAATCTTTTAAGCTATCCAAAGCAGCCGCAAAAGGTCCTGATAGTGTCCCTTTCTTCGCCATTATCAGATCCCAGTTTAAATACTCGAGGATAAAGTCTTGAAACGATTCCTCTTCTTCTAATTGTTGATCTGGATGCTGAACAGTCGACCAATTCCAAAAATCCTTTTTGTTGATTCCATATTTTTCTAGAACAGATTCAGCCCCTTTGGTTCGGATAAATTCCTCACTGAATCTCGCTTGGTTTACTTTAGGATAATTGGCAGCTACCAATGCGGAATAATAAGCAAATTCCACTTCTTTTTTTAAAAGCTCAAAAAATTGCTCAGCAGAAAATTGTTCTTTCCGCTTAAATTTATTTAAACTTTTTTCTTTTAAAAAACGCGGCTGATACTCTTGTCCATAGCCTTTTTGATTTCTTCCTCTGGCATGATAAGGAATCCCTCGACCAGATCCAGCAATGATTTGAGGTTCTCTTCCTGATGGATGATAAACTAATTCCCCATTTTGTTCTTCAAAAAAACCACCACGCTCACTGGTCAGTAAAGTAAGGTAATCATCAAAAACTAACCCCAAACCTCGAACCAAGACTGGTTTATTTTCTGTAATTGCTTCAAGATATGCGTCTGCTGCATTTTTAGGGGAAGAATAAAATAATCGATGCTCACTTGCATAAGTCGCCAACTCTTTCTCATTGCCGATCAATTCATTTTCCTGATGCCCCAACGCTAAAACAACAGTATCAACAGTGGTTTCCACTGCTTTTGTATAAACTAAAAACTTAGACTCTTGCATCTTCACCGCTCGGACTGTATCTTTGAAAAATTTGACCGATGTTTGTTCCGTCATTCTTGATTGAATATATTCATAGAACCACTTTTGATATAACCCGTAAAAAACGCGTGAACAGTGATCATTGGGACCTAGATTTTCACATTCTTCCAGTAACGCTACTCTGTTTTCAAAATTATGTTTTTTTATAAAACTCACAGCTTCTCTTTGCGCCCATTCATGTAAGTTTGGCCCTTTAGCTATAGGACCTTTCGTACTTAACGTTTCATCTGTAAATAAAGTGACATGAGAGGCAACTGAATTCATCAATAAAGATAGAGGCTGGTCTTCCCGCCACACCTTTCCTCCTGGACCGTATGGATCAAACATTGTAATTTGAATGACCTGTTCTCCTCTTGACCATTCGACAATTCTTTCTAAAACGGAAAGTCCTCGTGGTCCACCACCAACAATTGCAATTTTCATTCTTTCCCTCCTTTCAAACGATTTTATCTTATTTATTTGCCTTTTCATGATCTTCAATCAATTCTTTTAAGACAACTGCATTGTTATATTTTTCCTCTTTTGCACTATAAATCAGAGTGACCGCAGCATGTTCTTTCACTATTTCCAACAATTGTTGAAATGCTTCGTTGGTTTCACCAGATTCCAGTTCAGCTATATATTTTTCTTTAAATTTTGGATACTTATCTGGTTCGTGATTAAACCATTGCCTTAGTTCTTTACTGGGCGCAACTTTTTTCAACCACAAATCCAATTGTTCTTTTTCTTTTGACATTCCCCTAGGCCACAAGCGATCGACCAATACTCGGTAACCATCACTACTATCTATTTTTTCATAAGCACGTTTTATTTGAAGCATTTTTGTCACCTCATCTTTATTTTATCGTAATTAACCAAAAAAGAAACCATTTACGATTTTGATGCAGAAACAAAAAACACAGAGAAGTAAACGTCGTCCATCATTGGAACCATCGTTTGCTTCTCTGCGCTTTATTTATTAAATATTTTTCTTCTTCGTTTTTCCGCTCCAGCCTTCATAGCCGCCTTTTAAAATATAAAGATCTTTATAGCCATTTTTACGTAATTGATTTGCTGTACGAATACTTAATGATTTTTTTTGATCGTAAAGATAGACAGGTTGATCTTTACGAATTGAATTCAATGTTGTTTTGATCGTTGTATACGGCATGTTGCGCGCACCAAGAATATGACCTGCATCAAATGAGTCTTTTTCACGGACATCAATGATTTGAGCTTTTCTCATACCTTCTTTAAATTCTTCTTCTGTAATCGTTTTGGCTGAGCGTTTTGCCATGATTCTAAGATATAGCTCGTTGATCCCCATTGCTAGTAAAATTGTTATTAAAATTCCATTGATAATCCATAAAACGTTCATTCCAAAATCCCTTTCTTACTCTTTCTCCATAAATTGTAATGCTAATGATGCAGCACCAATAACGCCGGCTTCATTGCCTAACTCGGCAAGCTTGACTTGCGTGCTATTACGAACTTCTGGGAAAGTAAATTCTTCAAAATATGTTTGGACACGGCTGCGCAAAAATTCACCCGCAGCAGAAACACCACCGCCAATAACCACACTAGACGGATTCAAGGTATTTCCTACATTACCGATTGCAAGACCTAAGAAATAACACACACGATCCACTACCATCAAAGCAAATGGATCATCTGTTTGAGCATAGTCAAAAACATCTTTACTTGAAACATCTTGACCATCATCGATCGCTTGTTTTAACTGAGAATCACCCGCATATTCTTCTGACATATGACGAGCAACCCGAACAACACCTGTCGCACTAGAAACCGTTTCTAAACAACCACGTTTGCCGCAAGTACATTCAAACCCGCCAGGATCAACGGTTACGTGACCAATTTCGCCAGCACAACCATTCACGCCATGTAATAAATTACCTTCAGCGATAATACCGCCGCCAACGCCTGTACCAAGTGTGATAAAAACAACATCTGGATTGTTTTCGCCAGCACCTTTCCAGCGTTCGCCTAAAGCCGCTACATTGGCATCATTATCTAAAACAAACGGAATCCCTGTTGCTTCTTCGATTTGTGCTTTTACATTTTGCTTTTTCGTCCAGTTAAGATTATATGCCCCAACTACTGTTCCTTTTTTAATATCTACACTACCGGGAGTTCCCATGCCGATTCCGATAAAATCTTCATGTTTCATCTCATAAAGAGAAATGCGGTGATTGATTGATTCGATGATATCTGGCACAATATGTCGCCCTTCATCCAAAATATTGGTTTCAATACTCCATTTTTGCTGAACATCTCCATCAGTTGTTAAAATCGCAAACTTAATCGTTGTTCCGCCTAAATCAATCCCAATCAATTTCTTATCCATTTACTCGGTTCCTTTCTCAGTCGCTCTGCTTTCTTCAATTCGATGTTCTCTTTGCAACACACTTCTCGCATGGAGATACGTGTCTCTATCAATCAAGTGACCTTCATAAATATTTTTTAATTCAATCATCATCAGCTCGATATCATATATTCTAGCACCTACATAAATGTAAATACCGAATTGTTTAAATAACTGTTGCACATCATATAACGTTTCCATTAAATGCACTTCCTTATTATACAAGTAAACCGAATTTTTTAAAACCCAGGAGTAGACAAACCACTAATAGAAATACAAAAATGATCCCAGAAATAATTCGTTCATGGATATTAAACTCATCAGAACGATCTGGCACAGCTAAAGCAGACGCTACTAAAAGCCCGCCAATCAAGCCGCCAATATGTCCCATGATATCCACAGAACTGCTAAATAAATTAAAAATCAAGTTGATTCCGATAAATGTCGCATAGCGCTGAACCATAAACGAGATTGCTGGATTGTTTCTAAAATGACGCCCTAAAATCACAAAGGCTCCAAATAAACCAAATAATGATGTACTCGCTCCTGCTGAAATACTAAGCGGTGAACCAAAAGTAAAACTAACAATATTCCCCGCAATTCCACTTAATAAATAAATAACAAGATAGCGCCAATGACCATAAATACTTTCAACTTGTGAACCAACATAATAAAGTGTCACCATATTCACTGCAAAATGCAACCAGCCAATATGTAAAAACATTGGGGTAAAGAAACGCCAATATTCCTGTAGATTAAGAATTTCTCCACGAGACATCGCTCCCCAACGAATCAAGACCATACTATTTTCTGAACCGCCAGAAATCTCCATCCCTAGAAAAACAATTGTCGTGATTCCAAGTAAAATATACGTGATCAAAGGCTGCTTCAATATTCTTTTGATTTTCATTTGTGTTTGATAATTCATATATTCCTCCTAGCTGATAAATAATCGTTTCACAGGTAAATCAAAGGATTCCACCTGCCAACTTTCCTGAATCTGTTCACTAAATACCAAACTACATGTTTCTCCTTGGTACTGTTGGAGGAAACGATCATAATAACCTCCGCCAAAACCAATACGAAACCCCTCATGCGTAAACACAATTCCGGGTACAACTAACAAATCGATTATTTCAGCCGAAACTTCTGGTGCAGCGACAGGTTCTTCTACGCCAAATGCTGTTTTTTCAAAAATCGTTTCTGGCTCAACTAAGTGAAACGTCAACTTTCTATCTTTCGTTGCTATTGGCATCAGCATTTGTTTTCCTTCTGAGCAACCTTTAGACAACAAAATATGGGTATTGAATTCAAAATCCAGCGGCTTGGTAATTGCAATTGTTTGCGCTTTTTCCCAACACGGATCATTGAACAAAGATTGACTGATTTCACGCTCTTTTTGCTCTTTTAGCGTTGGATGGTCATGCAGCCATTTTAAGTTCCTTAATCCCAATTTTCTTAAACGTGCTTTCTCCACATCCAACCCCTCCTAATTTAAAAATACAACAGGCTCCTTTTGTCTCAACAGAGTTTCTCTTTTTTCCGAGAAATGAACCCTTGCAGCTAGAAAGAAAATTTCACCACAATCTATCGTTTTATTTACTTTCTTTGCATCTTTTAACCTTACTCTGTAGTTTATAGAAAAATAGTCCAAATAGCAAACAGATTTCTAGTTTTCTATCGTAAAATCTAGTCTTTTTTGCAGCCAATTACTGATTGCTTTATATACCTCGTTTTTTTCATCTTCTAACAAAATTTCATGACGTAACTCTGCAAACAAAACAAGGGATACATCCTTTATTCCAGCCTTGTCTAAATCTTTTGCGACCTTTCGAGGTCCTTTGCCGAAATCACCGACAGGATCTTGCTCACCACTAATAACTAAGATCGATAAATTTTGATCGATCTTCTCTGCCCAGCCAGTACGATTAGCTCCGTCAACTAAGCGAAATAGTGTATAGAAGCCATTATTTGTAAACGTGAAACCTGTTAACGGATCATTTTCATAGCGTCTAACATTGTCCTGACTTTTACTCAGCCAATTAAATCTACCTGCTTCTGGAAATTGTTTGCTAAAATCACCGAATGCTAATTGATCCAGCCGTTCATTTGTTTTTTCCGGCGCAGTTAAGTTCAACGTATTCGTTAAAGAGAGCGCTACAGGTAGCAAGGTAGCTTTTTTCCCCGTTCCCATAAAAATGGCTCCACTTATTTCTGGTTTATAGAATTGCAAATAATTACGCAATGCAAAAGAACCCATACTATGCCCCAACATAAAATGAGGTAGCTTCGGATAATGTTCTGTTATCCATTCCTTGATCTGATGAATATCTTTCAATACAAAAGATACTGGGTCTCCTTTACCAAAATAGCCATGTTTTGTAGCATCTTTGGCAACAGATTCACCATGGCCCAAATGGTCATGACCAACAACGACATAGCCTAGACCATTCAAATATTCAGCAAAATCATGATAACGTTCGATATATTCCGCCATTCCATGAATAATCTGAACAACTCCAATAGCTTCTTGTTCAGGTTCCCAACAGATAAAATGGCTCATTGTTTTTTGATCCGATGACAAAAAAGTATTATGCAGCATATTCGTACCTCTTCTCAATTGATAGTTTTTATTATAAAGTATTCTTAGTAAATGAAATAGTGAAATGAGCGTTTTCTTTTTTATTTTTACAGCCTTAGAACGTACTGAAAGGAGAAACAAATGAAAATCCAACTGATTGGAGCATCTGGTACTGGAAAAAGTACTTTAGGAAAATATATCGCCAAAAAAGAACAAATAAAATGGATCGATACAGATCACTACCTTTGGAAAGACGATACCTTTACAGAAAATCAACCAATTGCTCAGCGCTTAAAAATGTATCAAACTGATCGAGAAAAGTTTGAGCAATTTATCGTTTCCGGCTCTGTATTTTCTTGGAATCCTAATGGTTTCGCTGATCGAGATTTATTAGTCTTTCTCACTTTAGATGAAACACACCGATTCCAACGATTGATCAAAAGAGAAATAACTCGAGCTGGAGAAGATTCCCTTTGGCTAGATGAAAACGGTAATCAGACAAATGATTTTTTAGATTGGTGTAAAACGTATTATACAGCGAAAGATCACTCAAAAATCGGAACCTTTGCTGAACACAGTTACCAAATCCAACACTCTAATAGTCCTGTTTTAAAGATAAATAGTGATCAACCATTAGAAGATCTCTATCAAATAATCATGCAGACCCTTAAAAAATACTAAAAAAAGCCTTTTATAACTTGTTTTTAAACAGCGGTCGTAAAAGGCTTTTTTTTATTCTTGTGGTTGTAATGTAATAACAGGATTTACTGAGTTTTCAACGGTGATTTCTTCTGTTCCATAGCGTTCCCCTAAAACATACTTCGCCATGTGAATCGCCCGATCGCTCATTCGTTCTAAATTAGAGGCGGTATCAATAAACAACACACCATCGGCAGCACGACCTTTGCCGCTATTCATGATCGAAATATATTTTTTACGAAGCAATTTGACCATTTGATCAATTTGTTCTTCCCGATTCAACATATGTTCCGCCATTTTTTTATCATCATTTTCAAAAACGATCAAGGAATCCCGAATATTCTTCAACACTTTTTCAAATAGATCTACGACATCTTCGTCATATAATATCAACGTGTCTCTATCAGAAACTTTGCCGGCTTTTTTCTCTTTGGCTTTTTGTTTTTTTTCAAGATGAATTGCTTCGTTCAGATTTTGAATAATGTTGCGGCAATGATCACCGATTCGCTCTAAGTCTTTTGTAAATTCCAACATCATCGTTTGTTCATGACTTTCTGAAATTGTTAACTCTGTAGCTGAAAGCTGGACTAAATACTCTGTCAAACGATTATCCATATCATTGATTGCCGTTTCATACTGATGAGCGTTTTCCTTATCAATAGTATCTTGCTTTTCATAATAGGCTTTCGTTGCTTCAAAAGCTCCTAAGACATATTCACCCATTTGCAACAATTCGATCTTCGCCTGATTCAATGCTAATGTTGCTGAATTTTGAATGATCGATTCATTGAGATTGGATGGTTTAAAATCAATACTTTTGTCTTTTCCTGGAATGATTTTTCGTACAAGCAACTCGATTTTATCAATAAACCAAAATTGAATCAGCAAGTTTGATACATTAAACAACCCATGCGCAACCGCAATCTGCATTGCTGGTTTTAAATGTAACACATCAGAAATACGCACCACGACCGCTGTAAATGGTGTTAGAAGCGTTGTAAAGATAATCGCACCTACTAGATTGAAAATCACGTGAGACGCTGCAGTCCGCTTAGCAGCAACGCTGACGCCTAAAGCTGCAATAACTGCTGTGATCGTCGTACCAATATTATCTCCAAACAAAATCGGCAATACTGATTCGATCGCTAAGCTTCCTTGACTATACAATTGTTGTAAAATACCGATCGTTGCGCTGGAACTTTGTAAAACCATCGTAAGTAATGTCCCGATTCCAACCCCTAAAACAGGATGATGAGATACATCAACCATCAAATCAGCGAATTGAGGTAAATCACTTAAAGGCGCCATACCATCACCCATTAATTTTAACCCGTAAAATAAACAACCGAAGCCAAATAAAATCTGTCCGACATTATTCACTCTTTCTCTTTTTGAAAAGAAAAGTAAAATCGAACCGATACCCATGATCGGTAATGAATACGAACTTAAATTAAATCCGATGATAAAAGCTGTCACAGTAGTTCCTACATTGGCTCCCATAATAACACCGATTGCTTGGCGTAAAGACATAAACCCAACACTGACCAGTCCTACAGTCAGCACAGTCGTACCTGAACTACTTTGAATAATGGCCGTAACGATCAATCCAGCTAAAACTGACCGTAGTGGTGTAGAAGTAAACGTATTTAAAATTTCCCGTAATGAATCTCCAGCAGATTTCTGCAGACCATCTCCCATATACTTCATACCAAATAGGAAAATCCCTAATCCTCCGAGAAAAGGAAATAACATTTCTTGATAGGACACACTTTTTCCTCCTTTATTTGAAAAGCTAGATAGTACATATTATTTCCAATGAACTTGTTCAACTCAGACTAAAAATAGGAAAATCTAACTGAGAGTCTTTCCAAAAAATTTAGCTGACAATATTAAAAAATATAAAAACAACTTCTTTTTAAGAGTACAAAAAAACAAGCCTCTTGTAAATAAAATATTTAATTATTTCACAATAAAGTTGTTATGACGTTAATCTTTAACCAACGAAAAAGAAAAGTGAGTGAAACATAACTCTTTGAGTCATATCCCACTCACTTGGAATCCAGATAAACGGTGGGAGCAGAAGCAATCCCTTCGGAAATAAGCTGAAATTCACAAAAATTTGAAGAGCAATTTTCGTGAATTCCTTCTTATTTCTCGGGATTAAACACTTCTGTCCCATCCTCCACTCTCATATATAATTAAACCATCAGCATGTAAACACCTGACGCTATTGCCGCTCCGATCACAGGTCCTACGATAGGAACCCAAGAATAACTCCAGTCTGAATCACCTTTCGTTGAAATCGGCAATAATTGATGCGCTAAACGAGGACCAAAATCACGAGCAGGATTGATTGCATATCCTGTAGGTCCGCCTAAAGACAAACCAATTGATAAAATCAATGCTCCCACAACTAGAGGATTTAATCCATCAGTAAAACTGTGTTGTGAAAATGAAAGTAAGCCTAATACTAAAACGAAAGTACCAATCACTTCAGTCACCATATTCGCAGGATAATTGCGAATTGCAGGACCAGTAGCAAACGTCCCTAAAATTGCGCCTTGGTCTTCTGTTACTTGCCAGTGAGGCAAATACGCTAGCCAAACTAAAACCGCTCCCACAACTGCTCCTAGCACTTGAGCGATAATAAAAGGTACAACCATACTCCATTCAAAACTTCCGGTCATCGCCATGGCAATCGTCACCGCTGGATTCAAGTGAGCAGGTCCCATATATCCTGCAACATAAACTGCAATCGTTACAGCCATCGCCCAACCAAAAGCAATCACGATCCAACCAGATGCCGCAGACTTACTTTTCTTTAAATTAACTCCTGCGCAGACGCCATCTCCTAAAAGAATCAAAATCATTGTGCCTAAAAACTCACTGAAAATCTGTGTCATATTTGAAGTATCCATTTTACTTCGTCCCTTCTTTTAACGTACTCAAATCAGATTCTGCTATTAATCGGTTTAACTCATTTGTATAATATTCTTCTTGTTCTTTAGACCAACTATAATATCGACTCATTTCAGAAACCACACCTTGCTTGACTTCATCCAACGTATCTCTCATGAAAAGTAAATGATTAGTTCTACGAACGAGATAATCTGCTGGTGTAAGTACCATTTCATTTTCTAAGGCATAATGTAGCGCCAAAGTTTCAGCTAAACTTAAATTTGTTACTGCTTCAGTTGTAGCAATTTTTTCAAAAAGTTCAATCACGTTTGATCCATATAAATGAGTAAGATATTCTGCTTCTTCTTGCGACAACCCTTTTTCAATACCAATTCTAGCAAGTTTATTCAGTTCATTTTCCACATTTGCCACATCGATATCGCCCCCTGAAACGGGGTATGTTTTTGAATCGATCAATTGGAAGTCACAATTAAATTCTTCTTTCAAAATACGTTGAATTTCTTTCAAAGCGCCTTCCGCCATTTTACGATAATCTGTGATTTTACCACCAGATAAGGTCAATAAACCATCCTCTGAGCGCTCTAACAAACTACCACGTGAAACTGCTGAAGGATTTTCTTTACTTTCAGCTAGCGAATCTTCTAAGTGATTTAGGACATTTTCTACATCAAAACGTGTTGCTTCTTGATTTTTGTATTTATCAACAATATCGATCACTTGATCGAAACTTTCATCAGAGACTTTGCCATTATTACCACCGTTATAATCCGATCCACCATTTTCTGAAATCAACGGTCTAAGACCTGCCCAGCTTGCTTCGATGTCATCGATTGTTATGTGAGCTTTAGGATAATGACTATTCACGATTTCCAATAAGTAGTCGACATCTTCTTGTGTAACAGTAGGATGTTCATAGTCACCTTTATAATCCGTATCTGTCGTTCCAAAATACGTTTTTTTCTCTCTCGGAACTACGAATACCATTCGTCCATCATGTTTGCCTGTATCAAAATAAGTAGGTTGAGGTACATGTAATTTACTGCTATCCACAACAAGATGAACCCCTTTTGTCGGACGCATTTGCGGCACTAAATTTTCTTTTGTATCTAAACCGCGAACTTTATCTGACCAAGGTCCAGTCGTGTTGATGACGATTTTTGCTTTGATTTCAAACTGTTCACCTGTCAGCAGATCTTCTGCTTTTACACCAATGATTTTACCCTCTTCATTTTGAATAAAGCCAACCGCTTTGACCTTGCTGACCATCAGACCACCGTCAGATGCGGCACGTTTGATATTTTCAATCACGAGACGAGCATCATTGTTTCTAAAATCTAGATAAACGCCACCACCTTGTAATCCTTCACTTTTTAGTTGAGGTTCTCTTTCCAATACTTCTTCTTTTGTTAGTGTATAATTTTCATATTTTGTACCAATCACATTCGCCAAACGGTCGTAAAGATCCATCGCTACTTTAACTGAAAACATATTAAATGTGGCTTTTGGTTCGTCATAAATCGGTAAAAGCATGGGATCTGGTTTGGGAATGTGAGGAGCAATTGCCTGAACAACTGCCCGCTCTTGAACTGTATCTGCCACAACTTCTACATCAAAATTTTTCAAATAACGAATTCCGCCATGAACTAATTTAGTTGAACGAGATGACGTACCTTCTGCAAAATCCTGCATTTCGATCAGACCTGTTTTCATACCAGAAGCACTAGATTGTAAGGCAACACCAGCACCTGTGATCCCGCCACCAATAATCAGCAAATCTAATTCTTCAGATTTCATTTTTTCAATTGATGCTTGCCTGTTTTTGATTGAAAATGTCATACCACTCACTTCTTCCTTTATTTTGATTTATGTTTGAACATTTGTGTGGCAGCAACTGCTTGTTGCCAACCTTCGTATAAATCGTCCCGCTCTTCATCAGACATTTTCGCCTCAAACACTTGGCCATCTTCATAAAATTCTTTCAACTCATCTAAATCTTTCCAAAAGCCAACTGCTAAGCCTGCTAAAAAGGCTGCACCCAAGGCTGTTGTTTCCAAGTTTTGAGCTTTTTGAACAGAAGTATTTAAAATATCTGCTTGAAATTGCATCAATAAATCATTATTAGCAGCGCCGCCATCGACTTTTAAGATAGGAATATCAATCCCTGTATCTTTTTGCATTGTGTCAATGATGTCCCGCACTTGATAAGCAACTGACTGCAAGGTTGCTTTTACAAAATCTTCTCTTGTTGTTCCTCTTGTTAAGCCAAACACTGCTCCTCTTGCATCTGAATCCCAATATGGTGCGCCAAGTCCTGTAAAAGCTGGTACAACATAAACTTCATTTTTGTTATGAGATTCATTTGCTACGGCTTCAGACTCTGCCGCTGTTTGAATCATCTTCAACCCATCACGTAACCACTGAATGGCTGAACCAGCTACGAAGATACTTCCTTCTAAAGCATAGTAAACTTTTCCATTGATTCCATAACCAACTGTTGTTAGTAAATTATTGTTGGAAAGCTGTGGTTTTTCACCTGTGTTCATCACAATAAATGAACCAGTACCATACGTATTTTTAACCATGCCAGGTTCAAACGCCATTTGCCCAAACAACGCTGCTTGTTGGTCACCAGCCATACCTGAAATCGGAATTTCGCTTCCATAGAAGTGATAATTCTTCGTCAACCCATAAACTTCAGAATTCGATGTTGCTTTTGGCAGCATCACACGTGGAATATTTAATATATCTAAAATATCTTGATCCCAATCTAAATCGTGAATATTGAATAACATTGTTCGGCTAGCATTTGAATAATCCGTTACATGGGTTTCTCCACCCGTTAATTTCCAAACTAGCCATGAATCGATCGTCCCAAATAATAGCTCTCCTTTTTCAGCTCGCTCTTGTGCGCCTTCAACATGATCTAAAATCCAGCGAATTTTTGTTGCTGAAAAATATGCATCTACAATCAATCCTGTTTTTTCATGAATCATATCGCCATGTCCATCTTCTTTTAGTTGATCAGCGATTGGTGAAGATTGACGAGATTGCCAGACAATCGCATTATAGATCGGCAAGCCTGTTTGCTTGTCCCAAACGACTGTGGTTTCACGTTGATTGGTAATACCAATTCCGGCGATATCAGAAGGTTTAACACCAGACTCGATCAAAGCACCTGCGATCACAGATTGAACGGAATTCCAAATTTCATTTGCATTATGCTCTACCCAACCTGCTTTAGGAAAAATTTGTGTAAATTCCTTTTGAGAACTACCGATATTATTGCCTTTTTTATCAAAAATAATTGCTCTTGAACTTGTTGTTCCTTGGTCGATCGCCATGATGTACTTTTGTTCTGTCATTGTTTTTTCCTCCTAATTTTAAAAGCGTAGTTGGCCTTCTTCCATTTTTATCTTGTTCTTGAGAGGTTAACCTATCAAGTTAGCCACTTTTTTGAAAACGCTTTATATTTTATGTATTTATAATAATCGGAAATGGTTTCATAAAAACGTCATCTTTTTTTTTATTTCAAAAATAAATGAAAGTTTTTCAAGATACGCTTGCTAGATAAGTAAAAATGATATTGTGACTGAGACATAACTCTACGTGCCATATCCCAGCCACATTTAACATAACTCATCTTTTACCATGTAGTTCGCGAATTTTCATTCTGATTTGATTGATATCATAAGTCGATCCTAATTCGGATAACACATAAACCTCTTTTGCAGATCGATAATTATTTGGCTTCATGACATTTGTGATCATTAAGTCATATGTCCGTTTGGAATCATAAGGCTCAATCGTTAAACCATTCAAATTTTTCAAGCTCAAAACTAATACCTGCGTCATTACTTCCTTATACAGATGATCCATCTTCAAATCAATTCCGATACGTGTTTCTCCGACAATCTCAAAATCAATGATTGCCAGCACACTTAAATACTTCACCAATGACCATTCATGTAAGCTATTACCTTGTTCATACTTCGTATCAAAGCATTCTAAGCTTTTATCTAAAAGAACATGTGAGAAATCTGCTAATTGATGACTAGAAAGATGCTGTTCTTTTTGCCATATATTTTCCCGATCAAACAACTCCAACTCTCCTTTAAAAAAATACAGCCGGCTATGAATCTGAGAAAAATAATAAAAAATCTTTTTCTCTAATTCCGGGAAAAATTTTTGCGGACGATAATACAAGATGACATGTTCCAACACAAATGTATCCGCCAAAGAAGTTGGGGTACGCCGCCCTCGAATCAAACTATACGCAGCAAAATCCGACTGGGCTAAAACCGACATACTCGTTAAAAAAATAAAATGCAGTAAACTTTCTTCTTCATCGATTTCAAGAGGATAACGACTAAAAAAACGGATCACAAATGCGCGCAATGTTTTGAAAAAAGGATCTTGTTCGTAGCTTTTACTTTTGCTATATAATTCTTTAAATACTTTTGACTGAACCAAGATTCTTTTTTTACTGATTGTCAGCCACAAGCTAATTTTCAATTTGCTATATTCTTCAAATGAAAGAGACAACGCCTTTTCCAAAGCTTCGATGATTCTAGAATTTTGAACAGTCAGTGTTTTTTCTCGATGAACCTCATAAGGGGTTAAAAACCAATAAATTTGAAAATAAAAATAACGAATCTGCAGTTCTTCCCCTTTTAATTGTCCATTACGGATTCTAAGCTCAAACTCTTGCAGCAACTGATTTAATTCTTTGATTTTTCTGAATAACGAAGACTCACTGATCATAAATTTGGTCGTTAATTGAGCAATCGTAAATTCTTGATAATGAAATAAATGATCAATCAGCTGAAACTTGATCGAAGCCCGAACATAATCATCTAAAACCTTACTGACAGAAAACTGATCTGACATGTGGAGCGCCACCCATTGTCCATCATAAAATAACGAACAATCTTTTTCATAGGGTTTCAAATAATAGCCTAGCTCTTTTAAATCACTTTCAAAAGAAGCCTTTGAGACACCTAAATAATCCAATAGCTCTGTATCAGCTATACGCCCGCCAGCTAAAATTACTTTTCTCAAAATACCAATTTCTCTTGCTTCTTTTTTATCAAGTAATTCTTCAATCTTCATCTGCTTCACTCCATAAACCAGCTAAAGCCAACTGGTTCGTTATATCTAGAACGTTAGAAAAATAAGGATGATACAAAAAATCTTTTTGGTAAAACTCTTCCAATGTTTGCCCCATTTGAATACCAAGAGCAAGTGTGTTGATTTTTTCTAAGATATTAGCTTTTGAAACTAATTGAGCACCTAGAATTTTATGGCTGTCTACTTCATAAATAATTTTCCCGGTGATTTTTTCATTCCCTAAAAATGAGGAACTGTATTGTTCAACCTGTGAGGCGGCAATTGGCTGCTCATGAAATAACCCTTCTGCTTCGGTCAAACCTGTACTTGCTATATAATAATCGACAAGTTTTGTCCCAATCGTGCGAATCGACCCAACAAATGGCGTTGTGGATTCTACAAGATTTTGAGCAACAACCAAGCCCGTTCTTACTGCATTGTTCACTAATGGGATATAAAATGATTCATTCGACAAACTATACGGTACTTGAATACAATCACCAATTGCAAACACATCTGCTTGAGAGGTTTCTAAGTATTCATTCACAATAACAGTCTGATCTGTATGTGTTTTGATAGCTTCATCTAAATAACCCAAATCAGGCCGTACATTCATCGCAAAAATAGCAGAGTCACATAATAAGTGAGATTTTTTCGTCTCAATTATCAGCCCGTCTTCTGTATCGTTTATTTTTTCTACAGTCTCATCAAAATGAAAAACGACTCCTTTGGCTCCTAGTTCTTCTTGGACTGGCTGAATCATTTCTTGATCAAAATACTTAAATAATAAGTAATCCATCCGCTCAAACAAATGCACTTCTTTTCCTTTTTTCACCAATGTATCGGCTGCTTCTGCTCCGATCTGACCACCGCCGATCAAGGCTACTTTATCACTTGTTTCCAATTGCTCGATTGCTTGTATAACGCCAGGTAAAAATTTATATTTTAAAACCTTTTCCGAATCACTGCCCAGAATTTTCTGTGACCATTGACTTGAACCAGTCGCTAAAATCAGTTTATCAAACGACATAAGAGATTCTGTCTCTTGTGTCTCACATTTGATGGTATGCTGCTTTGAATCCATACTGACTACTTTTGTATTTAATAATAAGTGAATGTCTTTGTCTGCCAATTGTTTTTCTGAAATAAATTGAGCTTCTTCGACAGGTTCAATCACTTCATTAAAATAAAGATTGATCCCACCTGGTAAATAACCAACTGTTTGTTGTTTTTCAATTAAATAAATTTCAGCTTTAGGGTGTTTTTTCCTAGTCGCTAACGCAGCAGATACTCCGGCAAAAGAAGCGCCAATAATCACAACTTTCAAAGTCCATCCTTCTTTCTAATGAATAAAACGTTTTCCTAAAGAATATCATATGCTTAATCACAACGCATAGAGATACGCTGATTTTATTAGTTATTTTAATAAAAAAACGATCTGCTTACTCAACAGATAATTGAGTAGACAGACCGTTTATATTTAATTACATATTAATTTCCCTTAAGAAAAGCTTGGATTGCTTCAGCATTCTGCTGCTCATCTAGCTCAATAACACTACCAGACTCCGTGTAATCATTGAAGTTCCATGAACCTTCTACCGGAACTGAAAGTGATTCTAATGATTTTACTTTTCCAGATAAGAAATCTTTAGCTAAATCGATCAAGAGGTTAGTCGGGACATTGGTATCGATTTTACCAACTAGTTTTCCTGCAACTTGTGGCAATTCCCATACTGGAATCAAATCTTTTGACTGATCGATCAATGCATCCATGACTTGTTGCTGACGTCTTATACGACCAAAATCTCCTTCTTCATCCATTCTAAAACGTGCATATTGTAATAAGCTATTTCCATGCAACGTCTGCTTGCCTTTAAATATATCGACACCATCTAGATTAATATCTTTTTCAGCTTCGATCGTGACTCCTTTTGGATATAGCTCGTCAATAATATCGCTGAACTCTTTAAAATCCATCACCACATAATAATTGATTGGTAAATTAAAATTACTCTTCAGTACATCTTTTGTCATTTGTGCACCACCGTAAGCGTATGCTGCATTTATTTTATCTAGTCCGCCATCAGGAAATGTTACATAACTGTCTCTCATGATCGAAATCAATTTAGGCTGTTTCGTTTTTCCATCATAGTGCGCGACCATAAGCGTATCTGAACGACCTTGATCCTCGTCGTCATCTCTCGAATCATTTCCGACTACCATCACAGTCAGTTCTTTATCGCTTGTTTGCTCATCACCAGTAAAATTTTGGTTTTTATCAGAAAGTTTTGCTTCACTTTTTTCTTTCGCTGTTTGAAATGAGATCGCGGCATAACAGCCTGCACTAACGACCACTAAGAGAATAGATAATAACGTAATAATTCCTATTTTTACAGATTTTTTCATTGTTGATTCCTTTCTACAACTCGAATGTTTTGCGGTGTACAAAAAAACCTCCACCAAGAACACTCAGCGAAGGGATTAGATTACAGGGGTTAAAACTCACGACGACCGCCAGTTATTTACAACTTACCTAGATCTTCTCTTCGTTGAGTTTTAGCACTATATAACGTAAAAAGCATTGCTTTTAGCTGCTTTGAAAATCGCCTTAATTCGACGACTTTTGTCCTACCCGTGCCTGTCTTTCGACATTTCTGAGCAGCAGCCTATGTTTATATAGGAGCCTCACCTAACAAGTATTTAATTCATTTTACACTATAAGCGTATCGCCTCACAAAGTCAAATTAAAATTGGATAAATTCCCGCTAAAAACAATTAACTAGAAAATAAAAACTGCTGATTAGTCATACACTTACACAGCCCATTCAGCTAATTACAATGATAAAATCACAAACAATCTTTATGGTTTCTTAAACATTTTTGCTTTTTTATTGATACTTTAATTAGATATCTGCTCACAACCAACGTGATCTTTTGCCTATATCTCATGATTTAGATAGACATTTTCAGTAATATCTGTTTCAATGTTTAGAAGAACATACCTTTGGAGGTTATAAATGGATAATTTTTTAGAGAAACAGCAAGAATTCTTTTTTAATTTTTTAACCGATAGCATTGATAACTTTTTATTAGATCACTCGGATGAAACATTTTATGCGTTTGCATTGGACTGCAATATCCATGAAGAAGGTGAGATAAATCTCTGCTTTAATACGACAGAACTTTGGCAAGAAACCACCGATTACTATACAGCTAAAGGTTATAACAATCAACAAATCGAACAAATGAAGTACAATGCCGGCGACTGGGACGAAGATCAACGTTTTACTTCTCTTCATTTATTTGATGATTGGGTGGAAGATGATGAAGATATTGAAACTGTTCTTGAATGGCTTTGTCAGCAAATACTGCTCTTACTAGAAAGTGAGACTTTTCAGCGCATTCCTAAAACAGACGATTTCAAACTGTTAGTTTATGATCATGATGAAGATCCGTCCGACTCACACGATCGATTTGAAAAAATATCAGTTATTGACTATTTTCAAATCGACTAACAAACAAGAGAATCAAAAATATGACGCGGACCTAACTCTGTGAGTCATCTTCCCCGTCATATTAGAAATTCGATAGCTAGTAAAAGCAAAAACAACTCATTTTGCTCTGTCCTCTACAGCACTTATCTACTATAATTTAAAGTCTAATTCTTCGATGTTGAAAAGTGTGGTCAAAATTTTATTCACTTTTTCAAATAAAGCTTTTTTGTCGATCATTTGGTCCGTCGTTTCAATCGTTGTGTTTTCACTGAAATACGTTAAATGATCATATTCTTCTTTAAGTGTAACTTGGTGATCTCCTTTTTTATAAAGAATAAAATCATCTAAAACATCTGTTTCGTATTCTCTTTTGTACCCATTTTTTAAAACAATCGTTGTAATCAAAGAGTTGACTGATAACTCATCTAAAGGCATTGTTTGTTCATCGATCATCAAAGTATAATTTTCATCTTCAATAATTCCACAAGCATTGCAACCTCCATCCAATAAATTGACCGTTTTGGTGAGTATCGCTTTTTTCATTTTTACAGATCCTTTCCTTAGCTTCCATTATTTCTTTACATATTATAGCAAAGAATGACACCTAATGAAGCCTTGAATAGGTTAAAAAATGGTTAGCGTATAAATAACTTGATCAATAAAAACAGCTTATTTTTTGGTTAAATCCAGAAAATAGGCTGTTTTTATTAATTAATTCTGTTTTTTCTTACGCCACAAAATATATCCTTGAATAAGGACGAGTAAAGCTAATAAAACAATCACTAAAATCAACCACATAGGAACTTTACTTACAACCTTAGTTTCTTTATTTTCTTCATTGATTACCTTCGCTTGTTCCCTAGTAATCTCAAATTCATTTTCAAATGCCCATTTTTTCCCCTCTTGATTGATCAGCGTTTTACTAATATATTTTCCGGGTTGTAACTGTCTTTTGATTGGCACTGGAAAATCCATCACAGAATCTGGCGCCATTTCCAACGCTTCTTTTTCCAACTTGATCAAAGGAGTCTCTTCCCCTTTTTTTCGAATTTCAAATTTTAGGTTCATTTTCTTTGAAATTGCTGCATTTTTATTGCGAATCGCATGAATCACTGATATTTTTTTTCCTTGTTTGGATTTCGCTACTTTTACTGAATCCATTTCATAATCAGGTAAAACCGATGTATCTGTCTCGTTCAAGACAACACCGACAACATAATGAAATCGCTGATTGATGGTCACATCTTTATTTTTAGTTTCACTTTCAGGTAAATTTTTGGTAAAACGCAGTCCACCTACAATAACACCATCATATTTTTCCTTTGGCATTTTCAAATGAAAACGAGCAATTTTCGTTTCATATGGTTGCAAAGAAATATTCGTCTCAAGTACCTTGATCAACGATTCAAAAGGATACTTCAAGCTTTTATCTTTAACCCCTCTTAAAGTGTAATCGATCATTCCCTCTTCCGTAGTCGTTGCGTTCAACGCATTGACTGAAATAGAAATTGGCTCATCTTCTGGATTGACTAACTTAACTTGCAACTCTTGTTCTGCTTCTGGCAATATTCGCAAATCAAAATATGATTTGTTGAGATCAACTTGATTCTGCGGAATAACTGCTTGTACATAAAAACTGTTTGTTTCTTCACTCTTTTCTTGCGCCAAAACAACTTTTGTATTCAATAAACTAAATAAAAATATAATTGCAATAGGAAAAAATGTATAACGAATGTTTAACCGAAAGCACCCTCTCATTTAATTCACTCCTTTCATTTAATCAGAAAAAAAGAGTGGAATAAAATACTGCTCATCCCACTCTTTTTAGATCACGCTTTAATTCTATGGCGCATCAGCCAATGTCCAGTCGATCGTAGAGGTATGTTTACCAAGTGTTGCCATTGCTGCTGGCACTTCTAGTGTCACGCCTGTGTTTTCAGCATCTGGCCAAGTGAATGTCCATGTTCCAGCACCTGCTCCTGCTGCAGCAGTTGCAAATGGTGTCGCAGTTGCAGCTCCGCTCGTTAATTTGACTGTATTAACTGGTGTTGGTGCATCTGCATCACTATTTGTGCCTGCTTGTGTATTTTTAAAATTCAAGCTGGCATTCGGTAAAGAAGCCGCAGCGGAACTGTTTTTAAAACCATTTAATTTTCCACTAAGTTTCCAGCCGGCATTTGTTCCGCGAGCATCAGAAACAACCACATTGATCGTATCAGGATTTGTCGGAATATAAGAAGCATCATTTACTGAGATTGTTTGTGACGCATAGCTGATTGTAGAAACAGCTTCTAAAGTTAAAGCTCCTGGTGTAAATGTAACATCCAAATCAGTTGCTTTATTAATATCAGCAGCTGATGCAGATTGACCTAAAAATAATGTACCAAAAACAATCGATAAGAGTAAAACTTTGGAACCAGTGTTAACGAACGTTGTATTTTTCATTTTCTACACCCTTTCTTTATTAAAAAATCCTATTTTATTTGGCACCGACAGAAACAATGGTTCTACCACTTGCCGCTGACTCAGTACCAAGTGTTGCCGCTGTATTAAAGGTAATCGACGTACCAGCTGCTAATTGACGACCAGAAATATCTAGTGAAAACGTGCCGTCTGCATTAACGGGTGTTTCTTCATAAACATTTCCAGGGAACCTCACTCTCACTTTAAATTGAGTCCCTTCTGGAGGATTAACAATCTTAACAGTTCCTTTGATTGCTGTATCACCAACAAAAATTGGTGCTACAACTGGTGTAGGCACAACATAACCTTCTAAAGATGGGATCTTACCGACTGCAAAAACTACGCTATCACTTTCTTTCCCTTTTAAAGATTGAGCATGTTCTGCAACGGTTACTAATCTCAGTGGATTACCTTCTTTCAAGTTTTTATCTGCTACAGGAATCGAAAAAGTACCATCATTTTCAATCGCTACTTTTCTCACAGAACCATCAGAAAATTGGACTTGCATAAATAATTTAGTCCCTGTAGGAACATTTGTTAACGCAATTGAACCTGTGATCACTTTACTTCCTTCATTAACAGTTTTGAATTGCGGTTTTGGAACTTGATAGTTTTTCAACGGATCCACGATAACTTGTTTGATTTCTGGTTCACTGACATTTGTTCGTTTACCATCACTCGCTTCAACAGTTACTTTCAATGAGTCGTTCCCTTGAGGTTGATACTTACCAAATGGAATCGTAAAGCTGCCATCTTCATTGATTGAAGCAGTTAAATTAGTGCCATCAGGTAATGCCACTTTGGCAGTAAAAGTCACACCATTTGGAATAGGCTGAGTTAGATCAACACTTCCACTAAGACTAAGTGCACCTTCTAAAACATCACCAATCACTGGTTTTGCAACCACATAATGTAAAAATGGATCAGCTAAGACTTGTTTGATTTCCGGTTCACTGACTTTGGTTTGTTTTCCATTACTTGCTTCAATCACTACTTTTAATTGATCATTACTTTGTGGTTGATAGTTACCAAATGGAATCGTAAAACTACCATCACTATTTACTGTACCAGTCAGATTAGTTCCATCTGGCAACTCGACTTTCGCTTTAAAAACCACGCCTTCTGGTACTGGTTGAATGATTGGTACATTTCCTTTGAGACTTGTCATACCTTCTATAACATCCTCAACAACTGGTTTTGCAACTGGGTATTTCACAAATGGATCCGCTATTACTTGTTTAATTTCTGGTTCACTAGTTTTGCTATATTGACCTACACTTGCTTCAATTACAATTTTTAGCTGATCATTTCCTTGAGCTTCGTAGTCGCCAAACGGAATTGCAAATGTTCCATCTTCATTCACCGTTCCAGATAAAATCGTTCCATTAGGCAATTCAAGTTTCGCTTTAAAACTCACACCTTGTGGAACCGGCTGTGTAATCACTACACTTCCATTAAGACTCGTTACACCTTCTAAAACATCTTCAACAACTGGTTTTGCAACTGGGTACTCAGCTAACGGATCTTCCTCCACCTTATCAAAATAAAGATTGATGGCATCACCATTTGCATGAATCGTATTCAATAATTCTAAATCGATGACGGGTTTATTCACTGCCATCGCAGTAACTTTCGCTTTTTCAGCCGTTACATCAGATACTTTAGTAGAAAAATCGAAATCAACATCTCCAAGTACATTGGCTTGTAACGCCTGTGTTAATACATCAGATGTGCCATTAGCTATTTTCCCTACAAGATCAAGTAACCCATTAACAGCTGGTTTTAGTAAATTCAGCACAGGATTCAATATTGCCAAAAGTCCAGTAAATTTTAATCCGTCTACTGCTTCTTTTAATGGATTAAATAAATTAGCATACGTTGAACGAACATATTGTCCTAACCCATCCGTAAAATCGACCATGACATATTTTCCATCTGGTGACAATTCGCCTTCAACTGAAGCATGATAGCTGCCTAAATCTTGAAGAGAATTAAGCCCTTCAAACGCTTTTTCCAATGAGTCTAGTTGTAAGCCTAAAGGTTTTGCCAACCCAAGTAATTTAGTCACTAAACCGCCTACATTTAAAATCAAATCCTTGACCACAGGAACATCCCCAGGAACAATAGGAAGAAGTTTGGCATTCGCATTGATTACAATTGGTCCATCGATCTTACCCCGTAATTCTTCTGGAATCGCAAAAACAATAACCTTTGGCGATATTAAACCAACATCAGCAACGGCTGTTCCTTTAAACGAAAGGTCTAAATCATATGTAGAATCTTCATTTTTTTCCAACTTGACACCATCGTTGATGATTGTTCCATTGTTGGAAGATAATTGTGTTCCTTTTAAAATACTGACGTCTGCTAAATCCGCAGCATTTGCCGACTCAGCAGCACTCACTTCATACTCACTATTGTCCCTAAAAAATAACAGTGAATTCGGAATGACTGCGGCAGATAGTAAAGCTGTAGTCCCCACTAACGTAATTATAGAACGATAACGCTTTTTCATAATTGCCTCCTTTTGATATAGATAAACATGTAATACATGATTGCATTGTAAAGAATACTATCTATATAATTTTATTTCAAATAATTAGATTGTAATTCTTGTTTAAAAAGATATTTAAATGGTTAAAATTACACGACTTTTTTATTTACTAAAAACCTCTCGTAAAATACTTGTTTTTTATTTCCAAAATCAAGAATCATTCTTGTGGTTTTCATTTAGAAATCACTGTATTTTTTTCAAATAGTCAAACGAGAAACAATAAATTCAAAATTATTTATAGAAGGGAAATATCGCTTTTTAAGAAAATAAAATAACGATGATTTTTTATATAAAAATATCTTTATTTTAATTTATTACAGAGAAGCAAAATACCCTACTTAGCTTGAATATCCCTTCCTATGTTAGAATAAGGATACGGTAGCTTACTAATAAAGGAGGTCACATTATGGACTATCAAGAAATACTTACATTCTGGTTTGAAGAATGTGAACCTAGTCAGTGGTTCAAAAAAGATTTTACTTTTGATGCTCTTATTAAAGAGAAATTTTCAACGATCCATACCCAAGTAGCCCAAGGAGAAAAATCAATTTGGCGGAAAACCATTGAAGGACGTTTAGCTGAAATTATTGTATTAGATCAATTTTCTCGGAACTTATTTAGAGATGATCCACAATCTTTTGCGTATGACGGTATGGCTTTGGTGTTAACACAAGAAGCGATGGCTACAGGAGAATTGGACCGATTAACTACTCAGGAACGGGCATTTTTATTTATGCCATTGATGCATTCTGAATCTTTAGTTATTCATGAAGAAGCATTAAAACGCTTTGCTGAAAAAGGAATGGAACACAATCTTGAGTTTGAAAATAAACACCGCGATATTTTAGTTCGCTTTGGCCGCTATCCACATCGCAATGAGATATTAGGCAGATCCTCAACAGAAGAAGAAATTACCTTTTTAAAAGAACCTGGATCTTCATTTTAATAATAAAAAAAGCGAGCCTGAAAGAAAACTAAAAATCAGTTTTGGTTTTGTTTCAGGCTCTAAATCAAAAGAAATGACGAAAAAAAATATAGATACTTTTCACATTTTAGTTAAATTTATTTAAATCCGGAGATTCAATTTTAAAGTTATTTTATTCATTTCATTCATCGAACAACGAACTAAACACAGAATAAATCGAGCTTAAAATATCAAATGTAATCTTACTAATTGATAATCAATCATCTTACATATACAAACAAATACTTCATAAAGCAATCCTCATTCTTAAACTCAGTCAATTCAGTAAATTTCTTCTTGCTATTCATTCATTGTTATTAAAAAAACTCCACAAAGAAATCACACCAATCCAAGTAAAAAAAGGCTTGACTAGAATATAAATAAAACATATTATTTAAAAGAATTTAAAATATTATGAATAGAAAGAAGATAAATTTTTGAAAACTATAGTTAAGAATAAACCGTTACTAACAATTGTAAGTATTTTATTGATCAGTACATTTACACTCTTTAGTTTAAAATCTGCTGCGGATAAAATCGTATTATGGGGCGGTGAAGAAAACGTTGAAAAAATCAATAACAACCTAGATCAATTAGATACTATGCTAAGTTCAAAAGAAAAAAAGATTACTGATTTAGAAACTCAACTTAGCCAAAGAAATGGTCAAGCAACACAAACTGAAGCTGAGTTAGCAAACCTAAAAACTCAAGTGACAAATTTAACTAATGATAAAAATCAAATCCAAGGAACGATCACATCTCTACAATCACAGTTAACAAGTAAAAATGGAGAAATCCAACAAAAAATCGCTGAACTACAGCAAAAAGATAGCCAAATTCAGCAAAAAATAGAAGAAGGAAAACAAAAAGAAGCCGCTAAGCAACTAGAAGTTGATGCAAAAAACAAAGAAATCGTAACATTGAACCAAAAAATCAGTGATATAACCAATGAAAAAAATACACTTCAAGCTCAATACAACGATTCTCAGCGCAAACTAGCCGACGCAACAAATCAAATTAGCAGCCTACAAGACTACGTTAAAAAACTAGAAAAAGCAAAAGATGATACTGCTTCCTTAACTGCTAAATCCGATAAAATCATTAATCAACACAAATAATCCATAAAAAATAGAGCCCTGAAAAATCTAAAAAACAGTTTTGTCAGGACTCTATATTTAATAAGATTATCTAACTAATTCTTTCTCAAAAAAATCTGACACACTATCCATCATTTCTCCTTTGACTAAGTGTCCTTCACCCTCGCCTGTCATAAACTGGCTATTCTCAGCATAAGGCTCATCCTTGATCATTTGATAAAAATCAGCCATATCTTCATAAGGAATTTTAGGGTCTTGCGTTCCATGCCAAAATAAAACCGGACGCTTCGCTAACTTTTCAGGGACTTTAGAAAGATCATAATTTTCTACCCAACTAAGCAATAACGGTAAATCATTCGGCACAAAAAAGTCCATTTCGGCCGATCGTTCCATCACTCGTTCGATATATCGTAATGGTTTTGGTGTTCCCATCATACAAGCCGCAACTTTAATTTCTGGATGCTGAGTTAATAACGCACATGTCGTGATCCCTCCCATCGAAACACCACCAACGCCAATTTTTCCATCCTCGATCAACTCTTGTTTCTCAAAATGACGCACTAACTGTGCAAACTCGATAACATTGTATTGAATACTCGACCAAAATGTCACTGAAGGAATCGGTGATATCGGTCCTGTTTTTCGCTCACCATGATTCATCGCATCAGGCAAAATCACACGCATCCCTTTTTTAGCTAATTTTCTAGCTTGAGTCAATGATAATTCCTTCGCTGACTGCCAGCCATGATAATAAATGATTAATGGTAATGCCTTATTTTTATTCTCTTCTGAAACAACTTCCAAGACTGGAATTTTTTTGATATATCTATGCCGAATACTGATTTTCATATCATTCTCTCCTTAAAAAGGTACCTTATTCACCTAATTATACACCTTATACATCATGATACTACTATCTTTTCACTCACAGTCATTTCTCAAAGAATCCAGATATATTCTCACGCTTCTCCTATTTTGGCTCTCCTTAACAAAATAAACTCACTAAACAAGTCAGACTTTGATGTTTAGAAAAAGCTATTTATATTTCAATCTTCTTCTTCTCCTCTTTATGACAACTCTTAATCGAAGTAAGGTAAGAATAACAATGATAACTCCTAAAGTTCGAATGAAAATTCTCGTGAGCAATCCGAGAAATCCCTCTTTACTTTTGGTTACTTTGTACGTATTATTTATTGTATTTAATGCATCCATTGTGATGTTGTAGCTTGTTTTTCCTTCGTTCAAAATATCGCAAGCATCTGCGTAATTTCCAAACCCATCACTAGCTCTAAGATACATCTTTCCTTCGATAGCTGTTCGATTTAGCTCAATAATAAATGAACCCTTTTGATTGGCTGTAACTTCTTGGTAATGATATTCATCATTATCGGTATAAAAAAGTTCGATTTGATATGTATTTTTTGATGCTGGCATTTTAATTTCACCAGAAACCTGATTATTTTTTTTATCAAAATTGACCTCTGAAAAAAAGATTGTCGGCTGATTACTACTAACTAAATATGGGACATTTTTGTAATGATAAATAACACCCTCTTCTGAAGTAAAACATAAATCAGTTGAATAGATACCGACTTTATCTGTTTTCACAGGATTATTTTCATAATACATATCTCTAATCTTGATTTTCTCCCGATAATAAATCGTTTCAATAAAGCCACTATAAACAGTTGTCGGACCGTTCAAAACAAACTGTGAAAAACTTTGATATGGACTGTTAGCAAAAGGAAATACTAGATAAATTTCACCTTTCTTCTTCTCGCTATTTGTTGTTTTTCCATTTAAAATCTGTTTACGAGAATACCGACTTGTTAAATCAGTAGAAGAATCAAAACTTGATTCTGTCGAAGACTCCCCAACTTCCTCTCCATTACAGATACTAGGTAAAAATAAAATGAATAGACTAATAACCAACATGATCTTTTTCATGAAAAACTCCTTCAACAATCTTGTGAAGAATCAATAACAAAATAATACCTAACAGATATTTTAATGAAATGTTCTTTAATACTGGATGTTTAAAATAACTAAAGTTACTCTCTATAAATTATAAAGAAAACCTCGCATAAAGCCAAGTTTATTTTCAATTTTTCTTTTTACAAATAAAAAAAACGCTAAACTCTTATTCAATAAAAGTCTAGCGCTATAATTCAAAACCTTATTTTGTTTCACGGTGTAAAGTAACTTTTCTTTCACGTGGGCAATATTTTTGCTTTTCCAAACGATCAGGATTGTTACGTTTATTTTTGCTTGTTAGGTAGTTACGTTCTTTACAAGAAGTACATTCTAAAGTAATGTTTACGCGCATGTGTTTTCCCTCCTATATCTAATTTCGAATTTCTAAGATATTTCTTAGCCTCAAATATCATATCATGTTTGTGCATGAATTTCTACCCTTTTTATGAAATTTGTAAAGGAAAACTACTTTACAAATCTTATTGTTGCTTATAATCAGCATAAGCATTGACGATTGCTGTAACCATTGATTGGTTCGGTCTAGTACTTTCACTCGTTAAATGAGGTAAGACCACACTCACCGCAATTTCTGGATCATCTACTGGTGCATACGCAACAACGTTACTATTAACCGTAACATTATTTCCTACATTGGTCTCAGCAGTACCCGTTTTGGCAGCAATATCAAGCTTAGCGCCTTGCATATAACGACCAGTAGTAAATATTCCATTTCCATGTACAACGTCATAAAAACCTTGTTGAATGATTTTCATTTGTTCTGATGAAATATCTACTTTGTTGAGTTCTTTAGGTTTTATTTCTTCCTTTAGGTCACCGATTGTTCCATCTGATTTGTTATCATAGATTCCTTCAACCAAGCGTGGTGCAACACGAGTTCCACCGTTTGCTACAGTTGAAACATATTGGGCCAACTGCATTGCTGTATAAGTGTCATACTGACCAAAAGACAAATCAAGTAAGTGTCCTGGCATAGGTGCATATTTAGGATCATCGAACGCTGTATTAGATATTCCTGTTGTCTCTCCTGGTAAATCAATGCCAGTAGATACGCCCATTCCATATTCACCGAATGTCTTACGTAAAACATCAAACAATGTTGAATCCCCAGTTTGATACGGTAATATCATATTATATTGATAGTCTGTTTTCATCATCTTCAAAACTAATTTCATCATATACGCATTTGATGAATATTCTAACGCTTGTTCCGCACTAAGTTGAATTTGATTACCAAGAACCTTGTTAAATACAGAAGATTTCTGCTCACTTCCATAGATTTGTAGCGGCTCGTCAATCAATACATCATTTCCTGAAATCACGCCTTGCTCGTACCCTGCTGAAATAGTCGCTCCTTTTACTACTGATCCTGGCTCAAAAGCTTTATTGATCGTAGCTAGTGGATTAGACGTCAACTCATTAGTCGCCTTATCACGATCCAACGCCACCATTGCCATAACAGCGCCTGTTTTAGGATTCATTACAACAACATATGCGCCATCAGAATGAGCCGCATTTCCTGTAGCCAACAGTTGTTGATACTGCTCTTTAACAACCTCTTCGATTTTATTTTGAAAATCCAAATCGATCGTCATTTTTAGGTTTTCACCTTTTTTACCTTCTGAAATTGGTGTCTGTGTAACAATTTTTCCATTACTATCTAGAGTTACTTCTGATTCTGACTTACGCCCTTGCAGGATATCCTCGTATTGTTTTTCTAAATAGCTAGTCCCAACACGGTCGTTTGGTTCGTAGCCTTTTGCTAAATACTCATCTGCTTCTTCTGCAGGCAAACCTGCTTTTTCAGAAGATACTTGTCCTAGAATACTTTTCAATTCATTCCCACGAGGATAATCTCGATCCCAGTCCATACCTGTAGATACACCAGCGATTTCTGATGTGTGCTCGCCAATTATTGCAATTTCATCTTGGGTCACACCTTCATTTTTGATAAAAGCCGTGTTCAATTCTTGTACAGCATTCATCCGCTTAAAGATCGTTGCAGCCTTTAGCGTCTGCTCATCAAAATTGATTTCTTCTGGCGTTACTTTATCCACTGTCAGTACATACAAGGTTCCTTGATCTGTGATCTTATTACCTTTTTCATCTAACTGATCTTTATCTGTTAAACGCTTTTGGGCTGCTTTTAAATTTTCAGGATCTGCTAACCAATAATCTTTTTTGTCTCGCTCTGTTAATTCATCTGCAGGTACATCGATCAGCTCATTTACTTTACGTGCAATCGGTAAAAGATCTTTTGTTTGAACCTTTTTCCCACGTGTATACGTAATAGCTAAATTCGCTTTATTTCCAACTAATAGATTTCCTTTAGCATCATAAATTTGTCCCCTTGGCGCACTGCTTTTGATTTTCAACGTCGAGTTTGCATCAGCTTTTTGTGCATACTGCTGTCCTTCAGCAATTTGTAAATAGCCCAATCGAACGATCAACGCTACAAACAAGCCAAAAATCACAAAGAACAATAAATTTAACCGAAACGGTATATGGGATTTTTTATTCTTATGCGTGATTGGTTCTTCATTATCTTTTTTTAATTTATCTAGAAAACTCATTCTTTTCATTTATCCTAGTCCTTCCATATGAGAAAAGTCTTGCTCCTCTATTGTAACGAAAAAATGCAAAAAAAAATAGAGGGAATCCTCGTACTAAGAAAATATTTAATTTTTAATGAATAAAAATGGACAAAGCGAGATTGCCTTGTCCATTTCTTTAATTATCTTCTGCTATAATTTGCTACATCAGCGACCATACTATCGACAAAGATATTTAAATCGATGACTTCTGTTTCCTTGCTGCCATAACGGCGGATATTAACAGTTGCATCATCCATCTCTTTATCGCCGACAACGATTTGATATGGAATTTTTTGTGTTTGAGATGCGCGGATCTTATAACCCATTTTTTCATTACGATCATCTACTTCGATACGTAATCCTTGCTCTTGTAGACGTTTTTTCACTTCATATGCATAATCTGAATGTGCATCAACAGATACAGGAATAATAGTTGCTTGAATTGGTGCCAACCAAGTCGGGAAAGCGCCTTTGTAAACTTCAGTCAAGTAAGCTACAAAACGTTCCATTGTCGATACGATCCCTCTGTGGATAACTAACGGACGATGTGTATTTTCGCCATCTTCACCAACATAAGTCAAATCAAAACGTTCTGGTAATAGTGCATCGATTTGGATTGTAGATAATGTTTCTTCCATACCCAATGCAGTTTTTACTTGAACATCAAGTTTCGGACCATAAAAGGCCGCTTCACCTTCTGCTTCAAAATAATCAATACCTGCTTCGTCAGCTGCTTCTTTGATCATTGTTTCAGATCTTTCCCACATTGCATCATCGTCAAAATATTTTTCTTTGTTGTTTGGATCTCTTAAACTTAAACGGAAACGATAATCTGTCACATCAAAATCAGCGTAAACTTCTACCATTAATTTCAATGTACGTAGAAATTCTTCTTTGATTTGATCTGGACGAACAAATGTATGACCATCATTTAATGTCATTTCACGCACACGTTGTAATCCTGATAAAGCCCCAGATTTTTCATAACGGTGCATCATCCCAAGTTCAGCGATTCTAATTGGTAGTTCACGGTAACTGTGGATATCATTTTTATAAACCATCATATGATGTGGACAGTTCATTGGACGAAGGACTAACATTTCGCCATCTCCCATATCCATTGGTGGGAACATATCCTCATGATAGTGATCCCAGTGACCAGATCTCTTATAAAACTCAACGTTGGCCATGATCGGTGTATACACATGTTGATAACCTAAGCTGATTTCTTTATCTGTGATATAACGCTCGATTGTACGTCGAATTGTCGCACCTTTAGGTAACCAGAAAGGCAAGCCTGAACCCACATCTGGGTTAAGCATAAATAAATCAAGCTCTTTCCCTAATTTACGATGGTCACGCTCTTTGGCTTCTTCACGCATTTTGATAAATTCTTTTAAATCTTTCTTGTCAAAGAAAGCTGTACCGTAGATTCGTTGCATCATTTGGTTATTAGAGTTTCCTCTCCAATAAGCCCCAGCTACTGATAATAATTGGAATACTTGGATACGTCCAGTTGATGGTACGTGAACGCCACGGCATAAATCAACGAAATCGCCTTGGTCATAAACAGTAATCACTTCATCTTCTGGAAGCTCTGAAATCAATTCAACTTTGTAAGGATCATCTGCAAATAATTCCAATGCTTCACTCTTAGAAACTACTTTACGAACAATTGGATTATTTTCTTTTACGATTTTCATCATTTCAGCTTCAATTGCTGGTAAATCTTCTGCTGTTACGGGGTTTTCACCATTATCTGTATCGTAGTAAAAACCAGAATCAATGGCTGGACCTACACCGAACTTGATTTTTGGGAATAAACGACGTAAGGCATTAGCCATTAAGTGAGCGGACGAATGACGTAAAATACCTAGTGCATCCTCATGATCTGGTGTTACGATTTCAATGCTTCCATCTTCTTCGATTGGACGAGTTAAATCTATTAATGTACCATTGAATTTCCCTGCTAAGGCTTTTTTAGCTAAACTGTTACTGATGCTTTTAGCGATGTCTAACGTTGATGAGCCAGCCTCAAATTCTTTGACTGCGCCATCTGGAAAAGTAATTTTGATTGACATTTTTGTTTCCTCCTTTAGTAAATTATGATTGAAGAGATCGCTTTGTTCACTTTGTTTGAGTCGGCTTTTTAATTTTACAAAAAACAAAAAGTCCTAGCACCTGATAGTAATATCAGATACTAGGACGAATATTTCGTGGTTCCACCTATTTTTAAACACAGCAAACAGCCATGTTCCTCAAGCGTGTTAACGGTACGGCCGCCTTTGTTTCAACAAAGGTTGGAAAAAGTGGTCATTCCTTGTGCGGGTCTGGAAAATTTTCAGCCAAGATTTTCCTCTCTAAAAGACTGCTTGCAAGTTCAGTTGTCTTTCTCATCAATCATTTATGTGTTAATTTAAACACTTCTTCAAATAAAAAGCAAGCATTTCTTAAAAATGATTACTTTTTCCATTGTCCACCTTGCGCATAGCGGTCTTTTTTCATTTCATTTACGATAACATGAATATTTTCTTGCGGCGCTCCTGTATTTCTAGATACAACTTCTGTGATTTCTTTGACCATGTTTGTTAATTGTTCTTCACTTCGTCCTTCGATTAATTCTACGTGAATAAACGGCATAAGCTTTCCCTCTTTTCATTTTTTCATTTCACCATTATTTTACCACCAATTACGTATTAAAGAACATTTTATTCTTTAGCACTCAAAATAAACATTGATGCATCTTAATTCATAAATACTTTTTCTCCATGATAAAAAGTTCTATTAATTACCTTTCCGCATTTTTCATCTAAAAAAAGAAGCCCAAATGGACTTCTTTTAATTATTTTTAAGCTGGTTCCCCATAATCAACAGGTTTATCAAATTCTCCGGGTGCACTGTCATAGATATGTCCATAAACAATTACCGGCATTCCTGCATATGCTCCATTAAAGATTTGAGCAACAGCAGCTCCTGGTGTATTGATACAGCCATTACTTCCGAAGTTCGTTTTATAAGCTTCTTTGTTCCCAAAGTATTCTGCTTTATAATCTGCATCGTGAATACCAATTTGTGTCACTACACCGCCAAAGCTCTTCAACGGCATCCAGTATTTTACTGGTACACTGTATTTTGAACCGTCCAACATTTCGCCTTCTAGTTTTGTATCTGTATCTTTATACAAAATCGTATGGAAACCTGGAACTGTGGCTGTTCCTTTGTTATAACGACCTGTGATAACATCCGTTTCAACAACTTTTACACCATCTTTAAAGAAATACATTTTTTGATCATTTAAGTCAATTTCTACATAATCTTTATTTACGGTTGATGATTGCGTTACATCCCCATCAATTGGTACTGTTATCGCTTCGGTATCTTTATCACTATTGATTGCTTGAACAAGTAAGTCTCTCGTTTGCGGCATATTGATATCCCAACCGTAGCTACCGTTGTTTTTATACTTAGTTGTTACACCATGAACATTTTTAAAGATGATTGGTTTAAAGATTGAACCATATTTTTGATTGGTTTGTTCCACCCAAGCATAAACTTTATTCGGATCAACATTTCCCGCTGTATCCATAAATGATTGTAATTCTTCTTTTGTCAGTGCTAGCTTTTCACCATTGATATCCAATGTAATGGCTTTATTTTCTTTTTTCGATAACACAGCTATTTTTTCTTGCAGGCCTTTATCTTCTTTGGTCACTGCTGGCTTTTGATAAAATTCTTTTACATCATAAACATAATTGCCTTTGTTTGCTTCAACATCTTTTAATACTTGATTCATCAATACTTCTTTATCGACCGTTGTCCCAAGTTGCTCTGGTACGATTTGATATGAACCATCGACTTTTTCGATTTTAGCATCTTGACTAGGTGTTCCTTCTTCAAAAGTGAGTGCATTTAATTTATTTTTTAATTCTGTTTTGTAGTCTTCATTGATTGGTAAGCTGATCGAATGATCTCCAATGTTTTGCTTTAAATATTCTTCTGTGATTTCATACTTCTCAGGTAATTCGATTTTTTCTTCTTTGTCATTCACTTTGATAATGACAGATTCTGCTTTATTCAGCTCTTCCAGTTTCTTTTTCGCATCTTTAGCGTTTAATAAACTGATATCAACACCATTTGCCTTCGCTGTGATAAAGAAGTGTGATTGAAAATAGACAAGCCCGCCAGTAAATACTAATGCTAAACAAATCAGCAAACCAACTACTGGGACTAGCCATTTCTTCTTTTTCTTATTAGAGTGATTATTATTTTGTGGCGCCCTTGCATTTTTTGCTGAGCGGCTAACTGATTCTTCATTTTCCATTGCGCTATCTTCCTTTTTTATGATTTATATGTTTACTTTGATTTAATGCTTTTCCCTGTTTTAAAAATAAAATAAAGAGGATGGAACAAAAGTTACTTCTGATTCCACCACTTACCTAGATTACATGTGATTGAGACATGATTGTCTGAATATTCTTATATTCATTCTTATCAGTAACTTTAATTTAAAGCTAGTTTAGTTAACTTTCCCTCAATCTTCAATTAATTTGCTTACATATGAGAAAAAATTCATGTTTTTTATGTATAAATGCTGGATTTTAACTTTTTCTACTAAACAGGAAATAACAGCCATCAAAATTTGATACAGTGCACCTATCATTCTACCACACATCGTGGCGAGGAAAAAAGACTATTCGCCAATATCTTTGACAAAATTCTAATTTATTTACAATAAACTTTAAACTCTAGGTTGAAGATCACCCTTTTTATCTAAAAGATGGATTTTTTTTAATAAGCAACGCTGAAATCTTTCGCATATTTCATGACTTTTTCTGCTGTTTTTTGATCGTAAACTAAGTTATTCTTTTCCGAAAATAGCTGAGCATAATGATCAAATTGCTTTTGTAATGAAAGCAATGCTGACCAAGCTGCAGAAATACTTGAGACATCCATTGTTTTTAAGATTGCTTCATATTGTTCTTTGACCAAGTAATTAGATAAATACTTGTAGTTTTTGCCCACACTAAAATGATAGCCTTGCTCTGACCCGACATGCCAAGAGAGTAAGCGTAATAATTCTTTTTGACAATTTTCATTTAAATGATCTGCTGCATAAAACAATTCATTACGGCACAATCCTTTGACAACATATGTACTGACCCACCAAAATTCATTGCAGCAATCTGAAAATTCTGCCTGTCCAGGACGTTTGACCCAATAATCTTGATCAGTCGCTTCTGTTAACTTCGGTAATATTTGTACTTTATCCAATAAAATCTCCGCTAAACGATCCCCTTCATTCCAATTATCCGCTTGCTCTTTTGGACAAAGAGTCAAATCTATCCGATTGCCATCTTCAAACAACATTAAATAAGTGAATTTCCCATTTCTTTCTGGCGGAAACAAAACCATATTTTCTGGAGTCTGCATTATTAATCGCGGTCCAAATCTATCGATCCATGACGAGTCTTGAACTAATGCTTCTACTGATTCAACAATATAAACGATGTCATAATCTTGAAATAAGTCTTTGGGCGCGTTCTTATTGGTTCGTGAACCGGTTATGCCCACAGCCAGAACATTAGAGTCATTTTTGGCTACATCTAAAATCAATTGGAACATTTCTTCTTCCGTTCTCATAAGTTCCTCCATTTTTCTCTTTTACATAAAGTATAAAACAAGTCAGACAATTATGTTATACTTTCCCTTAAAAACGTTAAAAAACTTTAAAAAAAGTAACTACACACACTATTCCGCTTTTTTATCTATTACACTAGATAAGAAAGGTTGTGGTGTTATGAAATGGGTGAAACGAATTATGTTGATTATTATAAGTTTAGGCATTATGTATACTGGGCTGATATTTTTCTTGATTTTAAGCGGAACAAAAGACCAAGCGACAACAACGCCTGATACTGTACTTATTTTAGGTGCACAGGTAAAGGGTTCTTCAAAAGAAAATGCCTATCCAAGTACTGTTTTAAAAGAACGATTGGATGCAGCTATTCCTTATTTAAAAGAACATCCTAATGCAACAGCTATCGTTTGCGGTGGACAAGGCTCTGATGAACCTGATAGTGAAGCCAATGTAATGGCTGAATATTTAAGAGTAAACGGGATTTCGCAAAAGCAGATATTAACTGAAGATACATCTACACGTACCAAAGAAAATATTCAAAATGCACAAAAGAAACAAACGCTGGGCAATACCGTTATTATTACCAGTGATTTTCACATGTACCGCTCTAAATTACTAGCAAAACGTTTAGGAATTTCTAAAATAAGCGGACTTCCTTCGGTTTCTAAATCTTCTGCTAAATTCAAAACCTATGTTAGAGAAATCTGTGCTCTAGGATACGGGCTGCTTTTTGATCATTAATTTTGAAAATTTATTTATGTAAGGACTATTTGTTAGGTAATTTTTCTCAGATCGTTTTCCAAGTACGATTCCTCTTCTTTTGACACTACTTCTGAGAAAAAAAAGTACCCGTCCTTTGGGGAAGGACGGGAAAGGAGTTAAAAATGAAAAAGTGTTTTGTTAGGGTTGTTGTTGGTATATTTATATAATACTAGGCAACTATGAAGAAAATGTGATGTTTTTTCTTATTTTTATTAAATAAAAACTGAAAAACTTTTTCTTTATATTAACCTGTAGCATCAAACTATAAAGTCACCTATCACTAAGATTTATCTAAGTTCTTTTTTAGTTCATCATATTTTTCCTGTTGCATTTTTTGTTCATTTTTTATTTTTTGATTAAAATAGTAAATAATCCCTAAAATCACCGCTAGAACTCCTGCGCCTATTCCAACAACAACAATCCATGGAAACTGATTTTTTTGATCTGGAGGTAAATTGATTGCCGTGGCATTATATTTTTTGGCCTCTTTTTCCTTTATTTCAAATGTTCTCTCCCATGTCCAATCTTTATACCCATCATTTGCTTTGATTTTTACCGTATAATTTCCTGCGACAAAAGGCTGCTCCTTCAAATCGATTTTGTAATTAAAATTCGTATTTGGCGCCATAGTTAAGGATTCTTGATGATTTTCATAGCGCGGCTTTTCTTCCTCTTCATAATAAAGTTTGGCATCCACTTGTAGTTTTTTGATCATTGCGGCTTTTTTATTTTGAATATTCATAATAACTGCATTATTGCCGTTTATTTGTGTCGCTTTAACTTCGTTTAGCGCTAATTCTGGCTTAATTTCCTTGTCTGTCTCGCTCAGTAAAACACCCACAACATAAGAAAAACGATTACCGACTGCCAAAGCGCCCTCACTTTTTGCTTCTTTCGCTTCTTTTTGTTCAAAATAGAGACCACCTAAAACATATCCATCAAAAGAATCTTTTGGAATATTTATAACGCATTCAACGATTTTATTTGATTTTTTTGGCAGAATGATCTCTTTAGGAATCGAGGCAATTTCACTAAATGTAAAAGTTGCTGACGAATCCTTTTTTGTATCGTTATAAGAATAATCAACAACTCCATTATCATTTGTGATCGCGGCATTTGCTGAAGCATAAACAGTAATATCCTCGTCTGTATCATTTGTTAGCTCTACGCTAAGTGTCTGAGTCTCGCCTGGCACCACTCTTAAATCAAAATAACTGATTTCCTTACTGCGTTGGTTCTCTGGTAAAATTGCTTTAACACTAAAATCGATTTCACTCGCATGGCCGACTGATCCGATAATGAATGAGAACAATAAAAAAATAATAGCAAATAAAAACATCGAAAATTTCCGATTCATAGTTAAAACTCCTTTATAACACCTTATAATTACACTGAAAAGAACACTATTCATAAAAACAGGTTCTTTTCAGCATATTAACTATATAATCACGTTTCTCAAATCCTAAAATCAGATAACTTATCAATTACAGTGGACTATCATTCAATGTCCAAGTCAGTGTCGTCTTATATTGATCATTTGCCACTTTTGATGTTGCGTTAGGTACGGTCAATTTGACCCCTTGTGCGGCTCCGGCTCCTGATCCAAATGCTAGTGTCCAAGTGCCCATCCCTGTAGAAAGTGCTGCCGTTGCAACTGGAGAAGAAGCTGCACCTGTGGGATCTAGTGCTACAGGTACCGTTATCGGTGCTAGTGCGATCAATTCCGTAGAGTTCGGTGTTGCAGCGACTAAACTCATTTGAGCATTCGTTAATACCGCCGGTGTGCTATCAGCTGTTTGAAATTGACCATTTTGCTTAACGGTTAGTTTCCAGCCAAGATTTAACCCACGTTTATCCGTTACTTGAGCATAGTTAGGAACACTGATCAAAGTAGAAAGTGAATTTTCAACTTGATCCAACTGAGCATAATAAGTTGCATCTGCCGTTTGAATCACTTTAGTCCCAAAATGAAAATTAGATACATAATCCAAACTCAATGGTCCACCTGTTCCTGGTTGATGCGGGTCACCTGGGTTAGGAGTGACGGGCGAAGTAGGATCTGTTGGATTAACGGGTGGTGTTATGGTTGTATCTTGAGAGAAACTAATATCTGCATTTGACGTTAAAGACCCCACATTAACTGCTTCTCCAACTGCTCCTCCAACAAAACCAAACGAAATAAGTACAGCAACTGTAGAGAAAGAACCTATGATCTTTTTCATTTTTACTTCCTTCTTTCCATTTTTATTTTAACTTCTTATTTTTTATAAGAAGCAAAAGCCAGATTATAAAGGAGCGTCTGATAATATCCATTGTAATTGTGCGGTATATGATTCATTTACATTGATATTTATACTAGGAGTAAGGTTTAAAAAAACACCATTTTGCTGATTCCATGAAATAACGACATTATTATTATCAGGAGACGTGTATGCATACGCTTCTGAAGCAATGACGGTTATTGGCGTATCTTGACCATTTTTTCGATAAACAAACGCTTGATTGATAGTTTTATTTGTCGTTGTGGATTTCATCGGCTGGTTTTCTCTGACAAGTAAGTGCCATTGACTTTTTGCTACGCGACCATCAGCCACGATCAAAGAAGTATCTACTATACTTGGACTATACGTCGTTGTTTTGGTTGGCACAGGTATATTTTTAAAGGAAATTTGTTGCGGCGATTGAACAAAACGTAATGTGCCATCTCCTACTGAGATCGAGTTTGCATTATTTTTTGGTGTAATCGCTATGCCACCACCGTCAGCTCCACCAACAACACTAGAAAAAGGCAACGATTGTCCGGTCATATTTTGAGCTACAATCCCTGTATACTGCAGTTTAAAACTTGTATTTGGCTGTGTAAAATTATTTACGGGTAGAGAATTCTGATAATACCAATACTGCATGTTTAAATTAGAGTCTGTTAAAAGCTGTGTTCCTAAGACTGGTGTTTGTACACCTGTGTTTGAAGTTCTGGTCAGCGTCACTGGGCTTAATTGTGTTATTCCATTTGGAACATACGCTTTTAACATCTGCTGACTCCACGTTGCTGGCTGATTGGTCAACGTTGTTGTTAATGTATAACGAATTGTTTGACCCGTAACCACAGAAGGAGCCGCTTCCCAATTTCCTTGCGCATTTAATCTTTCAACCGTCTGTACAACTGAAATAGTTGGCGTTAAATAGGGAATCGTTTGATTGTAACTTGTGCTCGTCACTAAAACCAAACCAGTTCTGTTACTTAATCCTTGAACAGATAAACTGACCGTTTCTCCACCATTAAACATCGGCAAATTTGAAAACTGAAAACTGCCATTTGCATTTAGTGGCGTGGTATATACTGCTCCTCCATTTATTTGCAGTGCGACTTGATAAGTACCTGCATTCGTTTGTACTGCTGTCCCTGAAAGTTGAGTAGCACCTGGCGTTGCTGCAATGGATGTCACTGGTTGGATTGGCCAACTCACAGCTTGTATGGCAGAAGATGGACTTTGAATGTAATTACTTGTTGTCTTTGATTGGGCAATAATAAGTGCTGAAACACTATCACCATATTGTAAAGCTGAAGCTAAAACTGTGCTGAAATTTCCAGATGTATCAACTGGTATACTGTTAATTATTATTGGCGCAGAAGTTCCATCAGAACGTGTAATAGTTAATTGAACGGCATAGATATATGCACTATTTTGAGTTTGTTGGATCTTACCGCTCACAGTCGATTGTAAATTTAGAAGTGGGCTATTCAAGATAGGCGCTGTGACAATAGGAACCCCTGTCCCTATTGACATTGAGGGTAACGCAATAACACCTGACTGTGAAACATTACCTAAAACTAAATTTATAATATTCAATCCATCCGTTGATGAACCAAAGACCCCTTTGATAGGATAGTTTACACCATTACTTGCGGGAGGAATCGTGATGCCGTTTTGGTACAAAGCTGCTACGTCAAAACTGAAACTAACTGCCCAGCGGCTACCTAATAAACTGACAGTGTTAGTAGGAAATGTTACATAGACTGAATTGTAAGTACTACTATACGCCAAAGAAAATCCATGTGTAGTATCGTGAATATCATACGATCTACTTCCAACGAGTGCAGCTGGAAGCGTAGCTGTTCCTGTTAGTAGTGATAAAAAACTCTGTTGTTTTGCAGTACTGCCATTGATTTGATTTGCTATTTCAGCGGGTAATTGAAGCATGATTATAGGTTGTCCACCTAACGATAAATCTAATGTAGGTGTATAAGTATATGTCATTGTGATAATCGATTGTCCAGTACTACCAGTTGCGTAAGTTCCGCTAAGGGCACCTGACCCTACAGTAACCAAACGTTCTTGGATATCATTCACCATCTCAGGTTGCTCATTCACCATTTCATCTTCTGCGAAAGCTTGATACACATTGATCTGTAGAATACTCAATATCAATCCTACAAAAAATAGAAATAACCATTTACGTTTCACACTGATGCCTCCCATCGACTAGCAATCGTTTAGTAAATTTATTTTTAACATTTTCAGGTAATAAAAAAATATAATTTCAAAAGTATTATATGTTAAAAAAAACAAAATTTTATTTCATTACATTGATTTTATACTGCGGCTAAAATAAAGTAAAATATTTGCGATGTTTTAAGTAAAAACACTATTTTAAAAAAGCTAAAGATAAAAATAAAAGCTAGCCTCATCTATCCCTTGATAAGACTAGCTACAATTATTCTACTGATAGAATGATATAATCTATCGCTATGTTTGAACACAATTAGTTACTAAAAGACAATTATTAAAACCTAAACTACTTCAAATTCTCAAATTTTTCGATAAAATGCTAAATATTTGAGAATTTAAACAAAAAATGCTATTATACTATTGTTCTTAGTTTTTTCATATTGTGTTTCCCTTCATATAGTGTGTGTATGAAGGGTTTATTTTTTTTTAATAGAGAAAATCAAAAAAGAACCCTTAATAAAATAAGGATTCTCTCTTTCTTACTCACCTAAATCAACGTTATGATAAACCTTTTGAACATCATCAAGATCTTCTAAAACATCAATCATGCGTTCGAATTGTTCTAAATCTTCTCCAGTTAATTCTACATCATTTTGTGCAATCATTTCTAATTCTGCTACTGAAAATTCTTCGATCCCTTTTTCTTTTAGCACTTCTTGCACCGCATGTAAATCTTCTGGCTCTGTATAAACAATGATTTGGCCTTCTTCTTCGGTAACATCACGAACATCAATGTCTTTTTCCATCAAATATTCAAGAATTTCATCAGCATCATCGCCTGCAAACCCAATCACGCCTGTATGATCGAACATATAAGCTACAGCTCCGCTGACACCCATATTTCCACCATTTTTACCAAATGCCGCACGAACATCTGAAGCTGTACGGTTTACGTTATTTGTCAAAGCATCAACGATGACCATTGAACCATTTGGCCCAAATCCTTCATAACGTAATTCAGAATACTGCTCATCGCCAGATCCTTTAGCTTTTTCGATTGCTCGATCGATGATATGTTTTGGAACATTATATGTTTTTGCGCGCTCGATAACAAATCTTAATTTTTGATTTGCTTGAGGGTCAGGATCACCCGATTTCGCTGCTACGTAAATTTCAATTCCGAATTTTGCATAAACTCGACTGTTATTTGCGTCTTTGGCAGCTTTTTTCTCTTTAATATTTGCCCACTTACGACCCATATTCTCACTTCGCTTTCATTCATTATTATTTTTGATTATAGCGCCTTTCTTATTATACTTGGCAAACGGACTTTTGTTAAGTGTTTTTTGCTTTTAAGAGATACGAATTGGGAAACGACCAAAACTTTGTTCTAAAATATGGTTATTTCCTAACTGATAAAGCTGATTACTGCGAATATCCAATGCTAACTGGGCAGTCAAATTCTTAGAAACTTTTGTGATCAGCGGCAATTCTAGCTTCTTTTTCTCTTCTCGCAAAAAACGTTGTCCTTGTTCAGTGAAGCCCAGAACTTGTATATGACTATGATTCCAAGAGTTTTCTATTTCCTGTTGTTTCACATTATTTAAAATGTAAGTCGCCAATCGTTGCAGACGCGTCCATGTGTAACGTTTTGTTTTAGCCTGTTCCATAAAAGCTTGAAAAGAGTCAGAAACCTTAGCCGCTTCTTGCAGACGATATTCAACGCCTTCTTTCATTTGATAAATCGCTTGTAATTCAGTGATCGAACTGCTGATCAACTTATATTTTAATAAGGGCCAATAATTTTCCCAAGAAACGGTAGGTGAATTCGCTAAATCGATTGCTACTTGCTCAGGCAGTACTTGTTTGATTTGCTCTAATTCATCTGAAAAAACGGCTCTTCTGATTGCCGTTGCACTAGCAAATTCTTGATAGATCTTAGTATCATGATAACCAGCTTGTTCTCGTCTTAATGGGTATAAAGTCATCGGCTTTTCATACGCGGCATTTTCTTTTGCATAGCTTAAACCTAAAATATGATTTGGTGAAGAAAAATCTAACCCATTATTTGGATAAAGCTTGCGAAAAACTTCTGTCATTTGCTGTGGATAACTCATTCCGTTGTTTTTGATTGTCTGATAAGCTTGATTGATTTCTATCTGATGATTGTTCACAAAGTCCCCAAAGCGTCCATAATCCATCTCTGTTTGATTGTCAGTACCAAAACATAAAGCCTCACAATGCAGAGCTTGAAGTAGTTTTACTCCACCAGCAGCAAAGTAATCGGCTGATTGTACAGCATATGCAAACGGTAATTCTATGACTAAATCAACACCATGATTCAACGCTTCATTTGCTCGTGTCCATTTGTCGATAATCGCAGGCTCACCTCGTTGCAAGAAATTTCCACTCATCACAGCAATCACAACTTCTGCACCACTCATTTCCCGTGCCTTCTTTGCATGGTATTGGTGCCCATTATGAAAAGGATTGTATTCAACAATAATGCCGCAACTTTTCATTTCTATTCTCCTTCATCCAGATCATTTCTATTAGAATCCCATCATACCATGTTTATTTTATTACGGAAACAAAAGAAAAATGAGCGGCTTAAACTTTAAAAAAGTTTTGCTCCACTCATTTTTAGATTACTTTTTACAAACAAAAAACCAGCGTCTGCTCTCTTCTGTTGGTGCATCATCTGTGAAATCCGCATAAACTTCAACATTCATAAACCCAGCACTTTCCAACATCATCAGATAATTTTCCATTGTATAGGTTCGTTCTTGATGTAGCTCATCTTGCCGAACAAACACTTCGTCATTTTCATGTTCTTTTACAAAAAATGTAAGGAAATGTTCAATACTATGTTCTTTTTCACCGGGATAACTATCCCATAAAAAAGCAAATTCTTCGGTTTGATAATGATAGCTGTATTCAGGAAATACTTTATCTACTTGGTAGGTCGAATGAACATCAAAAATAAAGACACCCTTATCTTCTAAGGCTTGATAAACGTCATCAAATACTTGTTGAACTTCCTGACGATTTTCCATGTAACACAATGAATCAGAAAAACAAGTAATCGCATGGTATTGACCCATTTCAGATAAATCCATCATATTACCTTGGACAAACTGAACATGAACCTCTTCTTCTGCCGCACGTTTACTAGCCATCATCAACATTTCTTCTGACAAATCTAAGGCCGTAACAGTGAAGCCTGCTTTAGCAAAATTCACAGCTAATGCTCCGGTCCCACAAGCCATTTCTAAAACATCCATTTTACCTTCTGGTAAATGACGTTTTGAAAACTCTAGCCATTGATCATACAAACTATCATCCATTACTTCATCGTAAACAAATGCAAATGTTTCGTATGCCATATTACTCGACCCAAGCGTGAAGATCAACCATTGGTGCATCTGACCAAAGTTTTTCTAAATTGTAAAAACCACGTTCTGCTGATTGGAATACATGAACGATGATATCACCTAAATCGATTAAGACCCATTTACCGCCATCTTTTCCTTCGATACGTTTTACTTCTACGTTTGCTTCTTCTTCTTTTTCGATAATTTCTTCCACAATGGCATTGATTTGACGTTCACTTGTTGCTTGGCAAATCATAAAGTAATCTGCTAAAAGTGAAATCTCATGCACATCTAAAGCGACAATTTCCTCTGCTCGTTTTGAATCAGCTGCTTTTACAGCAATTTCTAAAATCTGTTGACTATCTATGATGGTTTCCTCCCATTAATTGATCTAATTTTTTTCTCGTTTTTGAATCAGCTTTTATTACTGACCCATTGATTGTATGTTTCGATGGTCTTTGGATAAATTTTTTGTTCTTGTTCAATAAGATGCAGCAATGTATGTTTTGTTTCATAAGCAACTGCTTCATCCAAATCAACTAAAGCCAATTCCCGTGCTTCTTTTACCCCTGGAAAATTTCGGCCTGGCTCGATATAATCAGCAACATAAATGATTTTATCTAGCAAACTCATTTTTGCAGCACCTGTTGTATGGAGACGAATCGCTTCTAAAATCTCTTCGTCATCTATACCTAGTTCCCTTTGAACCATGCTAGCACCAACAAGTCCGTGCCAAATCGCATTGCCATAATTTAATAAATCCTGATCATAACCATCCCGTTGGATAATCAATTCAAACTCTTCATCAGGACGTTCTTTAGCATAATCATGAGTCAATGCTGCAATACTTGCCTTTGCTTCTGAAGCCCCGTATTTAGCCGCTAAAGCTACAGCCATTTCTTCCACACCTAAAACATGTTGAAATCGCCGTTCACTCATATGCATCTGGACTTCTTGCATTAATTCTTCTCGTTTAAACGATGTATATTTTCCGCTAAAATCCATCTACATACAGCTCCTTTTCTTCTATATAGTGTATCACACTATCAGGTAGTAAGTAGCGTGTAGAACAACCATTTTTGATTTTTTCTCTGATTAGAGTTGAACTAATATCCATTTGAGGGACATCCACCCACATGATTGGATAAGGCGTAATCGTACCATAGTGAGGACGGCGAATACCGACAAAATTGATCAAAGTCAACAACTCATCGATTTTATGCCACTTTGGTAAATATTCTACCATGTCTCCACCAATGATAAAATAGTAATCTGTATCTGGATTATTTTGAGTTAAAGCTTTCATCGTATCATAAGTGTAACTTTTTCCCTTACGGAACAATTCGATGGGCTCAACAGCTAAGTTATGATTATCAGCAATCGCAAGTTCTAGCATTGCCAATCGGTGTTTACTATCGATCGTCTTTTTTTCATCTACATGAGGCGGTAAATAAGTAGGCATCAAATAGACTTTGTCTAACCCAAGCTGTTGTTGCACTTGGTCAGCCATCACTAAATGTGCCAAATGAACAGGATTAAAATTTCCGCCTAATATTCCTACCTGTTTACGCTTTTGAAAAAGCTCTGCTTCTTCCACAATTACTTCTGCTTTTAATGCTGCATTCGTATTTGTCCCCATTTTTTCTTACCTCCAAGTTTTAAATTGCTTTAACTTCTTTAGAGATTTTTTGATATTTTTCGTTAGATGATGGTTTAAATAAAACTAATACACGGCCGATGATTTGAACGATATCGCAATGAATATCTGCTTTTAACGCTTCTGCTACATCTTCAGCGATTTCATCAGTATTTTGTAGTAATGTGACTTTGATCAATTCACGTTTTTCCAATGCTTCATTAATCTGTACCACCATCGCAGAATTCAAGCCGCCTTTACCAATTTGAAAAATCGGTTGTAAATGGTGCGCTTGACTACGTAAAAAACGCTTTTGTTTTCCTCTTAAATCCACTAAATTTCCTTCTCTCTGTTCTAACTTATGATTAAATCAACGCTTTTCTTCTTAACACATCGACGCCTTTAGGTGCCCAGCCCGCGACTACACATGGTTCTGTTACTGTAATCCAGCCAAGTCCCGCAAATACGATATCTGTTTTTTCTTTGATCGAAAATTCAAAACGAACCAACTGTGGAAATTCTGCTACTTCATCTGGACGCGGCGGTTGTAATAATCCACCAACATGTTTTTCATAAAAGGCATCTGCTGTAGCTGATTTAGTACGGTGAATGGATAAATCATTTGATACATAAGCAATAAATGAACTACGTTCCCCTTGAACAAAATCAAAGCGAGCTAAACCACCTAAAAATAGCGTCTGTTCAGCATTCAACTGATATACTTTTGGTTTGATTTCTTTTTGTGGCGCAATGATTTTTAAATCTTTTTTACCTAAGTAATGCGCCATTTGATGACGATGAATGATTCCTGGTGTGTCGATCAAGAAATGTCCGTCATCCAAAGGAATTTCAATTTTATCTAAAGTTGTTCCTGGAAATTGCGACGTTGTGATTACATCTTGAACGCCAGCAGTCTGCTTAATGATTTGATTGATCAACGTTGATTTCCCAACATTTGTCACACCCACCACGTAAACATCCTTACCATCACGATATTTTTCAATCGTTTCAAGCAAGTTTTCCATTTCTCCTGATTTCTTAGCACTTGTCAACAAAACATCAACAGGACGTAAGCCTTCTTCATGAGCACGCTCTCTCATCCATTGGATCATTTTAGGTTTCTTTAATGATTTTGGTAAGATATCGACTTTGTTTCCTACCATCAATACTGGATTATCTCCAATAAAACGATGTAGTCCCGGAATCAACGAACCATTAAAATCAAAAATATCAACCACGTTCACGATCAACGCATCTTCTTTGCCTAATTCATTTAATAGGCGTAAAAAATCATCGTCTGTCAAATGAACGTCTTGAATATCATTATAATGTCTTAGACGAAAACAGCGTTGGCAATAAACTTCCCCTGTCTCCATCCCTTTCTCAAAAGCAGCCTTTGGCGTATAGCCTAATTCATCTGGCTGATCTGTTTGAATGATTGCACCGCAACCGATGCAATGAATTGCTTCTTGCTCGCTCATTCTAGTCCGCCTTTCCATATCATATCTGGATGTTTCTTCGCTAAATGTTTCATGATTTTACGTTCAAAAAAACGATTGATCCTAGTATTCCAACCATCCGTGTCAACAATTGGACGAACTAAAATATTTCTGATCCCAGCAGCATTAGCCCCACGAATATCGGTCATGACCTGGTCTCCTACCATTACCAATTCTTCTGGTTTCATATGTAGTTTTTTTTCAGCTTCTCTAAATCCTCTCGTTGATGGTTTTAACGCTCTAGATACATATTCTAAATCAAATTTCTCTACTGCGCGTTTTATACGACTAGATTTATTATTTGAAACGACCACAACTGGAATCCCGGCATTTTTCATTTCCAGAATCCATGTCAGTAATTCTTCGGTCCCATCTGGATTATCCCAAGCAATCAGCGTATTGTCCAAATCGGTCAATACAGCTTTGATTCCTAATTTTTTTAACTGGTTCGGTGTGATTTTATAAATCGCATCAACCATCCAAGTTGGTTTATATTTTGAAAACATATAATCTCCTTAATAGTAAAAGAGGAGCAACTTACTAGCTCCTCATTCTGTCATTCGTTTCTTGATTATACGCTATTTTTCATAAAATTTCATCTATTTATTTCTTTAAAGCAAAAACAAGCTTCTATAAACGAAAACTAACTTCTCCATTAATGAATTACATCATAAAAAAGAGGGAAGTAAAACTAAAAACTAGTTTTATTTCCCTCTTAACATGCATGTAAGTAGCCAAACTCACTGCTTTATAATATTTAAAATGTCAATTCTAGTTCATTAAACCATCCACATAAAAGGTAAGCTATTTATTTTAATAAATTTTACTTAATAAAGAAATAGTCTACTGCAATGTTAGGATTGTTTTTATCTGCAAAAAATAAGATTAGGGAGCTGCTTTTCAATACTTTTTCAGCTTTTATAAAATACATGTTGTCAATCCCACCAATTTTTTCCAACTCTACATTTTTCACATTATAAACTCCTGTACCTTTATGATCCACTTCAGCAATTTTTAAATCATATTTTGGGTCTAGTTTACTAACAGAAGCTAAAATAAATAAGCTTCCACTATTTTCTTTTACTACTCTCGTATAATTTACATCAGATTGAGTAAATAAAGAGTGGTTCGTTGTCGGAAATACTACCTCATTTTTAATTGCTTGACTGCTTTGTACAGCAGAAGCCTCAGTTGGTGTTACATGTAGCAGACTACCAAAAATCAATAGTCCTGCCAAGCTACTTAAAAGTGCCAATTTTTTCATCTTTTTTCCTCCATTATTTTTAATTTAAACTTGAATATCTTTCAAGTTCAAAAGCTACTATACCAGAAAAATAACATCATAAAATGATTAGAAGCCATTTATCATATAGATTTAACAGATTAGAAATGTATGAAATATATTAAAAAAAGATTAAATAAACAAGATAAAATAATTATCTTAAATCTAAAAGAATACTCAACAAAATATAACTATTTGTTATAAATGCAAAAAAAGAGCATTGCTAAAATGCTCTAAAACGATTATACCGATTGCTCAATAATGTTTCTTGATCTAATTCTGATAACTCTGTTAATTTTTGTATAAGGGATTTTTGAATCAATCGACTTTTTTGTCCTTGATCTAAAGGTTCGCTATTTACTTCTTCTGGAATGATTTTATCAATGACACTTAACTCTTTTAGCTCTTTTGGCGTAATTTTCATTAATTCTGCGGCTTCTTTGGCACGACTACCGTCTTTCCATAAAATTGAAGCAAATCCTTCAGGAGATAAGATTGCATAAATCGTATGTTCAAGCATCCAAACTTCATCTGCCACAGCAAGTGCCAACGCACCACCACTTCCGCCTTCTCCGATGATAATTGCAATGATTGGTACACTTAAGTCAGACATTTCTAACAAATTTCTAGCAATTGCTTCTCCTTCACCGCGTTCTTCTGCTTCTATGCCGCAATAAGCACCAGCTGTATTAATAAACGTAACGACAGGGCGACCAAATTTTTCTGCTTGTTTCATCAAACGTAATGCTTTACGATAACCTTCTGGATGTGGTGCGCCAAAATTACGGTCAATATTTTCAGGTAGATTACGTCCTTTTTGAATACCGACAACCGTTACAGGTTTTTCTTCTAACGTTGCAACACCACCGACAACTGCTAAATCGTCTCCGAAGTAACGGTCGCCATGAAATTCTATAAAATCATTAAATATAACATCAATATATTCTAACGTTGTATAACGATCCTGAGCTCTAGCTAGGGTGACAATATCATTGGCTGTTTTTTCCATATCTATTTCCACCCTTTCATCGTGTGAATCTGAACCAATTGGCTGAGCGTTTCTCTCAGTTGATTTCTAGGAACAATTTTATCCACAAATCCATGCTCTAATAAAAATTCTGCTTTTTGGAAATTTTCCGGTAACTCTTGGCGAATCGTTTGTTCAATTACACGTCGGCCAGCAAAACCGATCAAACTTTGTGGTTCTGCTAAAATAATATCGCCTTCCATCGCAAAACTAGCCGTAACTCCGCCTGTAGTAGGATCTGTCAAAACCGTCACATAAAATAAACCAGCATTACTGTGACGTTTCACAGCACTTGAGATTTTTGCCATCTGCATTAATGAAAGTATCCCTTCTTGCATCCTAGCTCCACCTGAAGCTGTAAATACAATGACAGGTAATCGTTGTTCAGTTGCCCGTTCAAACAAACGAGTGATCTTTTCACCGACAATTGTCCCCATACTTCCCATAATAAAGTTAGCATCCATCACACCAATACAAATTTCTTGCCCATCAATCTTAGCTTTTCCTGTTAAAACCGCTTCGTGCAATTCTGTTTTTTCCTGCATTTTAGCGATTTTATCCAAATAATTTGGAAAATCTAATGGATCTTTTGTGACTAACTCTGTATCCCATTCTTCAAAACTCTTTTCATCCACAGTCAACGCAAGACGTTCCCAAGCACCAATTCTAAAGCTATAACTACAATAAGGGCAGACTTTTTCTGCCCCCATATCTTTTGTATACAGCGTGCGTTTACAGCAAGGACATTTTGCCCACATGTTATCAGGAACAGCAGGTTTTTTGACAGAAGATTGATCATCTGCGCGATTCGGATTGATTCGAATGTAGTTTTTCTTTTTAAATAAAGCCATACACCTGCTCCTTTTTAATTATCGCTATCTGGTTCCCAATTTGGTAAAAATGTTTCTTGTAAAAAACTTGTATCATATTCTCCAGCGAGCACGTTCTCATGAGTAATCAAATCTAACTGAAACTCTGAATTTGTAATAATGCCTTCGGTCACAATCTCATTTAACGCCCGTTGCATCTTCATCAAAGCATCCATGCGATCGTCTCCATGAACAATCACCTTTGCAATCATTGAATCATAGTAAGGCGGAATTGTATAACCTGAATACATCGCACTATCTACACGTAGTCCCATACCTCCGCTTGGAAGTAGTAAGTTTTTAATTTTCCCTGGTGAAGGAGCAAAATTAAATGCAGGATTTTCTGCATTGATTCGACATTCAATTGCATGTCCTGTAATAGTGACATCCTCTTGTGTATAAGCTAGTTTTTCGCCTGAGGCAATCTTCAGCTGCGCTTTGACAAGGTCAATGCCTGTAACCATTTCTGTCACAGGATGCTCAACTTGAATTCGGGTATTCATTTCCATAAAATAAAACTCACCAGACTGATCCATTAAAAATTCGATCGTTCCAGCATTTTCATAATGAACAGCTTTGGCTGCACGTACAGCCGTTTCACCTAATAATTGACGTTTTTCCGGAGAAATTGCAATTGATGGCGATTCTTCCAGAACCTTTTGATTATTTCTTTGTAAAGAACAATCACGCTCACCTAAATGGATCACATGCCCATATTGATCACCTAAAATTTGAACTTCAATATGACGGGCTGGATAAATAATTTTTTCTAAGTACATATCATCATTGCCAAAAGCCGCTTTTGCTTCTTGTTGTGCTGAGGTAAAATGCTGAGGTAGTTCTTCTTTGCTCATTACTTTGCGAATCCCTTTACCACCACCACCAGCTGCTGCTTTCAACATAACTGGATAACCGATATTATCAGCGATCGTTAAAGCTTCTTCAACAGAACTGATCACACCAGTACTTCCAGGAATAACTGGAACGTTGGCTTTTTGCATCAATTCACGGGCATTGATTTTATTCCCCATTGCATCGATAGTAGCAGCTTTTGGGCCTATAAATGTAATATTACACTCTTCACACATTGCCGCAAATTGACTGTTTTCTGATAAGAAACCAAATCCCGGATGAATTGCTTCAGCATTTGTTACGATAGCTGCACTCAGTACACTCTGCACATTTAAATATGAATCCGCAGCTTTTGCTGGTCCAATACAAATAGCTTCATCTGCAAGCTGTGTGTGTAACGCTTCTTTATCTGCTTCTGAGTATACCGCAACGGTCTGTACACCTAATTCACGACATGCACGAATGATCCGAACTGCGATTTCTCCTCTATTTGCAATTAAAACTTTTGAAAACATAGCTCACCTATCCAATCATAAAGGTCAATTCTGCTTCCGCTACTTTTTTCCCGTTCACAGTCGCAGTTCCTTTGCCGATGCCGGCTATTGATTTTACTTTCATAATTTCTACTTCTAACATCAACGTATCACCTGGAACAACTTTTTGTCTAAATTTAGCTTTATCGATACCGCCAAAATAAGCTGTCTTACCTTTGAAATCAGGCATAGACAATAAGGCTACCGCTCCTGCTTGAGCAAGCGCTTCAAGAATTAAAACACCTGGCATAACAGGCTCTCCTGGGAAATGTCCTTGAAAAAAAGGTTCATTGATCGTAACATTTTTCTTTGCGATAACTTTTTCACCCACAACGATTTCTTCGACTGTATCTAACAGTAGGAAAGGATAACGATGGGGAATAATTTCTTTAATCTCTTCAATATTCATCATTACACTCCCTTAGATACGCGGAAAATTGGTTGATTAAATTCAACAACATCTTCATTTTGTATCAAGACTTCCGTAATCACACCATCAACTGTTGAAGTGATCTCATTCATAAGCTTCATCGCTTCAACAATACAAACGACATCGCCTTTTTTCACTGAATCACCAACTTTTTTGAAGTGCTCTTTATCAGGTGCTGGTTTTAAATACACCACACCAACAATTGGCGAAACAATCTCTTCTGTATTTTTTGGTTTTGTCTCAGGTTTTACAGCTTCATTAGTAGTTTCTTTTATGTCTACTATACGATTGATAATTTCTGTTGTTTCTTGATTTGTTGTATTGTTATCAACGACTTGTTTTCCTTCACCAGTAAATGTTTTTTGTGTCACTTTATTTTTATTCATGTAAAGACCAAACGAACCTTCTTTAAGATCAAATTCAGTTAATGTCGATTGGTCAAACTGCGTTAGTAATTCTTTCACTTCATTAATATTCATTTTAATCCTCCCAACGTTTTAAACAAAGTACTGCATTATGACCACCAAAGCCGAAAGAATTTGTTAATGCATACTCAAATTCATGTTTTTGACTTTCATTCGTAACAATATTTATTTCAATTGCTTCATCAAGCTGATCAACATTAATTGTTGGTGGAATAAATTGATGTTGTAATGCATTCAATGTTGCAATAGCTTCAATACCGCCAGTTGCACCTAATGCATGTCCTGTCATACTTTTCGTACTGCTGACACGAACATTTTTAGCCGCTTCTCCCAGTGCTGTTTGAATTGCTTTTGTTTCTGCAACATCATTTGAAGGTGTACTTGTTCCATGAGCATTGATATAACCAATTTTGTCAGTATCGATAGCAGCTTCTTCAATCGCTAATTTCATCGCTTTGGCAGCGCCGCTTCCATCTGGTTTTGGTGAAGTCATATGGTAGGCATCACAGTTTGAACCATAGCCAACGATTTCACCTAAAATCTTCGCTCCTCTTTTTTGAGCATGTTCTAAAGATTCTAGAACTAAAATCCCAGCTCCTTCGCCCATTACAAATCCACTGCGGTCTTTGTCAAAAGGGATCGATCCTCTAGTTGGATCTTCCGCAGAAGTAACAGCTGTTAATGAAGCAAAACCTGCAATCCCGATTTCAGTGATAGATGCTTCTGTTCCCCCTGCTAATAATACGTCTGAATAACCATGTTTGATATTTCTAAACGCTTCGCCAATCGAATTATTCGCCGTAGCACAAGCAGTGACTGTTGCCGTACAAGTTCCTCTAGCTCCTACACGTAAAGCAATATTACCTGCAGCCATATTTCCAATTGCCATTGGTATAAATAAAGGCGCTACCCTTTTAGGACCTTTTTCACGCATTCTAGTCACTTGATCTTGGATCGTTTGAAGTCCTCCGATACCAGATCCTACCATCACACCAAAACGGTCAACATCTATTTGTTCGATATCTAGTTTACTCATTTCCATCGCTTCTAAAGCCGCATAAATACCAAATAGAGAAAATAAATCCATCCGTTTAGCATCTTTTTTTGCAAAATACTTATCAAAAGGAAAATCCTTTACTTCTGCAGCTAATGTAATGCCCGTTTCGCTTGCATCAAATTTAGTAATCGGACCAATTCCGTTTTTTCCTGTTTGTAAACTTTCTAAAAAGGTTTCTGCGTCATTCCCGATTGGGGATGCTACACCATAACCTGTAATAACTACGCGATTCATTCAACTGCTCCTTTCCAAGCTTGTTCATTAGCCATGCATGACTAAACCACCATCTACATTTAAGACCTGGCCTGTAACATATGGGCTTTTTGCCAAAAAGATAGCTGCATTTGCAATATCTTCTACTTGACCAAATTTTTGTAGTGGAATTTGCTGATTCATTTGTTCTTTGACTTTATCAGATAAAACATCTGTCATCTCAGTTTCAATAAAACCTGGTGCAATGGCATTACATGTGATTCCACGGGCAGCAACTTCTCTTGCCACAGACTTTGTAAAACCAATGACTCCAGCTTTACTTGCCGCATAGTTGGCTTGACCGATATTGCCAATCAATCCAGAAACACTAGACATGTTGATGATTCTTCCGCTACGTTGTTTCATCATTCGTTTGATTGCTTGTTGTGTCATATTGAATGTTCCAGTTAAATTGATTTGAATACAACTGGTAAAATCTTCTTCTGACATTCTCAATAACAATTTATCATTCGTGATTCCTGCATTGTTGATTAGGATATCAATCGAACCTAAACTATCTATTGTGGCTTGGATCATTTGTCCAGCAGATTCAAAACTGGCGATATCTCCAGAAATACCAATACATTTAACACCAAAAGATTCTACTTCTGCGATTAATTCAGCACTAATCTCTCCACGCCCATTAAGTACAACATTTGCTCCTTCTTTTGCAAATGCTAAAGCAACAGCTTTACCAATTCCTCGTGTGCTTCCTGTGACAAATACGTTTTTCCCTTTAAGTTCCATTCGTTACCTCCCATTCAAAAGAGCTTCAGTTTCAGATAATGTTTTCTCATCTTCAACCCGAGCTGTTTTCATTTCTTTATCGATCTTTTTAATAAAACCAGTCAATGTTTTACCTGGCCCAACTTCTATAATTGCATCAACATTCATTTTTTTGATTGTTTCGATACTATCAGCAAAACGAACAGCAGACATTACTTGTTTTTCTAATAATTCTTTTATTTCTGCTTGCTCCATTACTTGTGCTGTAGTATTACTGATCACAGGAATCGTCATTTCTGCAAAATTTATTTTTTCAAGCTCAATTGCTAATTTTTCGGAAGCAGGTTTTAGCAAAGCTGTATGGAAAGGTCCACTGACTTTTAAAGGAATCATTCGCTTCACACCAGCTTCCGTTAATAATTCCACCGCTTTATCGACTGCAAGTGTTTCTCCGCCAATAACGATTTGCTGAGGTGTATTATGATTTGCTGGTGAAACAATCCCAAGAGCACTTGCTTCTAGACAACATTCTTCAATCAATGAACGCTCGGCATTCATTACTGCAACCATTTTCCCAGTGCCAGTTGGTGCTGCTTCAGCCATCAACTGTCCTCTTTTTGCCACTAATTGAACAGCTTCTTTAAATGAAATCGCCCCACTAGCAACAAGCGCGCTATATTCGCCTAAGCTTAGTCCAGCTACAATTTCAGGCTGATAACCTTTAGACTGTAAAAGACGATAAAAAGCAATACTAACAGTTAAAATAGCTGGTTGTGTATACATCGTTTCATTTAATTTGTCATTTTCAGTAAAGCAAAGCTCTGCCATATCATATCCTAGAACATCACTTGCTTCTCGAAATGTTTCTTGAACAATTTCCTCTTGATCAAATAATTCCTTACCCATACCGATATATTGAGCACCTTGCCCACTAAATACAAAAGCTGTTTTCATTCCTTTACTCCTTACTTTAAAAGCGCAGCAGGCTCGTTCAGACTTGACAGAAAAATAGGAAAACATGATTGAGGTGTTTTTTACCTCATTCAAGTTTTATCTTTTTCCCGAAAGGCTAGCCTGCGAAGCTAGATAGTTTTAAAAGCTGAATGAGCTGTTTAGTCTCGACTGAAAAACAGGAAAAATTGATTGTGACGTTCTTTGTCACATTCTATTTTTATCTTTTTTCCGAAGAGCTAGCCCGTGAAGCTGGATAATTTTAAAAACTAAATAAGCCCTATAAGCTCAATAAAATTTAATCTATTTACAAGTCAATTTGAATCTATTTTTCTATAGCCATTGACTACATTTAGCTGCCATAATTTCTTTTGTTTCAATAATATAAGAATCAATAATTTCTTTTGCAGTTTCTTCTTTTTTTACAAGTCCTGCAATTTGTCCAGCCATGATTGATCCATGATCCACATCACCTTCTACAACTGCCTTACGCAAAGCACCTTGTCCCAATTCATCAAATTTCACTAAATCAGGTACCTCAGTTCTCAGTTCGATCTTTTCTAATCGATCATACTCGTTGGTCAATTTATTTTTAATTGCCCGGACAGGATGACCAAAATGCTGACAAGTAACCGTGGTATCAATATCTCTAGCTTTAATGATTCTGGCTTTATAATTTTCATGTACTGTACATTCTTTTGCGACTAAAAAACGAGTACCCACTTGAATCGCTTGCGCACCTAACATCAATACAGCTGCCATTCCTCTACCATCACCAATTCCACCTGCCGCAATTACTGGAATCGTCAGAGCATCAACAACTTGCGGTACCATACTCATTGTCGTTAATTTGCCAATATGTCCCCCAGCTTCCATTCCTTCAACAACGACTGCATCTGCTCCGATTTTCTCCATACGAACGCCCAATGCAACAGAAGGAACCACTGGAATTACTTTAATATTATGTTCTTTAAAACGAGCCATGTATTTACTCGGATTTCCTGCTCCAGTTGTAACTACGGGAACATTTTCTTCACAAACTAAATCCACGATATCTTGGGCAAATGGAGAAAGGAGCATAATATTGACTCCAAATGGTTTATCTGTGATTTCTTTGATTTTTTTGATTTCAGCTTGAACAACATCCTTGGGTGCATTACCGCCTGCAATGATTCCAAGACCGCCTGCCTCAGAAACTGCACCTGCTAATGAAGCATCTGCAATCCAAGCCATTCCTCCTTGAAAAATCGGGTATTTAATTCCAAGTAACTCACATATCTTTGATTGCATAAACGACATCCTTCAAACAATAGAATAATTAATAAAAAAGGACTGGAACAAAACTCTATAAGTTTAGTACCAGCCTTTCTAATTTCAACTAACGGTGTGAAAAAAGCTAGACTCTCCAGCAATTGTTGAGACTCACAGAGAATCTTGCTCATCCAACGTTTTATTTTTACCTAATCGCTTTAATTATTCTGCTTTTTGTTTTTCTACGTATGTTACTAAATCTTGAACAGTAGTGATACCATCTTCAGATTCGATTTTTATATCGAAAGCATCTTCGATTTCATTGATGATTTGGAATAAGTCTAAGCTATCCGCATCTAATTCTTCTTGAATGTTTGTTGTTAATTTTACTTCCTCAGGCTCTTTACCTAATTCTTCTACAATAATTGCTTGAATTTTTTCGAATACCATGTGTATATTCCTCCAATAATTTTCTTTTTTAGTTTATATAGTTACAGTTTTACAGCGTTAAGAGGATCGAACCCCACGTTAAACCGCCGCCGTAGCCTGTTAACACAATTTTTTGATTGGAGCCTAATTGAAGCACTCCTTTTTCTACTGATTCATCCAGTAATAACGGGATACTTGCAGCAGAGGTGTTGCCGTTATGTTCCATATTTGTGAGAAATTTTTCTCTTGGAACTTTGAGTTTTTTTGATATTTTTTCGATGATGCGTTTGTTTGCTTGGTGCAGCAATAAATAATCTACATCCTCTTCCACAATTTCCCGAATGTTGCTTGTCACATCATTCAGTGAAAAATCATAAATATCTCTGCCAGCCATTTGCAGATAACCAGAACTTTCAGATGTCCCAGTATAAAAAGGACTCTTATTTTCTAAATAACCAGAAGTTAAAGATCGAGCTCTTTGCCCATCAGCCTGCAGTTTTTCGTTTAGAAAATGTTCTTCGTCACTTGCTTCTAGTAATACACCAGCTGCGCCATCACCAAACAATACAGCCGTACTGCGGTCACTCCAATCAAGGACTTTAGATAATGTTTCGCCACCGATGACCATGCCTAATTTTTTCCCAGTACGAATCAATTTCTCACCCATACTTAATGCATAGACAAAGCCAGTACAAGCAGCGCTGATATCAAAAGCCAAAGCCTGAGTAGCTAAAATACTACCTTGAACAAGACAAGCGACTGAAGGTGTACCATAATCTGGTGTCATCGTTGCGACAAGGATAAAATCCAAATCTTCTGCATTTTTCCCAGATTTTTCTAATAGCTTTTCAGCTACTTTAATACATAAGTCCGAAGTATTCTCATCAGTGACAATATTTCTTGATTCGATACCAGTTCGACTGGAAATCCATTCATCAGAAGTATCCATCATTGTTGAAAGCTGTTGATTCGATACTGCATTTTCAGGAACATATCGGCTCGTACAAGTTATTTTTGCATATTGATTCATCTTGGTCCTCACTTTTATTTATATTCCTTTAAGAAATCATGAAGATTCTTCAATGCTTTTAATAAAGCTTGTTCTTCAGCTTTATCCATTCCGCTTAAAATTGTCTTGACCATTTCTCTATGGAAGTGCTGATGAACACGAAAAAGTAATTTTCCTTTTTTCGTCAAACCTAACTTAACAACTCGACGATCATCTTCACTTCGTATGCGTTCAACATAACCTTTTTTCACAAGATTATTGATCGCTACTGTCAATGTACCTACAGTAATCGACAATTCCTTTGCAACCTCAGAAGATGTCTTTTTTTTATACATCCCAATTGCTTCAATTGTGTGCATTTCAGTAATGGATAAGTCATTGAATTGTGATTTCTTCAACTCAGATTCTTCAATAGTCAAGATATCATTAAAGACACTAACGAGATAATCGTTGACCGTTTCTAAATTAGGTTCCATATTGTGTGCACCATCCATATACTTTGATTATCAAATCATTTGATGTTCAAACTATATCGCATATGAAAAAAGATTGCAAGCAAAAGTTTTAATATTTAATTTTTCTTAAACAAGAAATGACTCAAATTAGTTGTTTTACCTTGATAAAAAAGGAAATTCCAGATTAATATTTTCAATTTAGTTTTTTTAAATATTTGACTGTCCACACTGAATTCACCATCATTTAATTTAGTTTGAATATCAAACTATTTTTCGATAAGAGCACAAACAAACTCCTTTTAAAACTTGAAAAATGACACAACTGTCTTTCACTTAATTATTGTCAGCACAAAATAATTCCTTAATGCCTCACAGAAACACTGTTCAAAACGGTTACTAAACACTCAACTGACGAGTTTGGTTTTTACTAGTTCTAATACGTCTAAAAAATAGCGATCAAGATGATATCAAAAACTACGTAAATAAAAAAATCCTGTGGCGTACAAAATTGTACGCCACAGGATTTTTGATTATTGTCATTAATTTTGTTAAATACTTACTGAAATTTTTTCTAATTATTGAATTAAATCATAGATTTCCATTGCTACGATATCAATATTATCAAATTGATAACTTTGCTGAGAATCAGATTCTGTCAATTCAAATGTTTCAGTAGATTTATCATAATTTACGATGCATTTTTCTACACCTTCGCGTTCAAAACGACGAACTTGAATTTCGTTGTCTGTTGCTTCAGTCATCGCTTCAAGTCTTTTAATAATCGCCACAAGTTGTGAATGTTTCATAAATGGGCCTCCCTTTACAAACTAGTTCTGTACCATTGTATCAAAACATTGTCATTCTTGCATGATTTTTCGTCATTTTTTTTAATTTTTTTGCTGTTCTTTAATCTTTGGTAGTTGGTTGCTTTCCATCTTCCCACCACAGCTTGATCAAAGCTTGTGTTCCGTCGTTCTCAAACCCTTTATTAGCAAGCTTTTCATAGAGTTCTGCAGCTAAATTAGTCGATGGTAACTCAAGATTCATTTTCTTAGCTTCATCTAAGGCAATTTTTAAATCTTTTATAAAATGCTTTACAAAAAAGCCTGGTGAATAATCTTCTTTCAATATTCTCGGACTGTAGTTACTTAATGACCAATTCATTGCACTTCCGCCAGACAACGTTTCAATGACCTTATCCAAGTCCAAGCCAGCTTTATTTGCATAAACCATCATCTCTGTCATTCCAGTCATTGTACCCGCAATCATGATTTGATTGGCCATTTTTGTGTGCTGTCCTTTTCCTGCTGAACCATGAAGGGTAAACGTTTTTCCAAATGTCTTAAAAATAGGTAAAACTTGATCATAAGCAACTTGCTCTCCACCAACCATAATCGTCAGTGTCCCATTGATAGCTCCCAGATCTCCTCCAGATACTGGAGCATCTAAAGCCATACCACCTAATTGATTTGCTTGTGTCGCTATTTTTTTAGCTAATGTTGGAGTACTTGTTGTTAGATCAACGAGTATTTTTCTTGTGATATCTTCTTTAAAAATACCATTTGCGCCAAAATAGATTGCTTCAACATCGTTTGGAAAACCAACCATCGTAAAAATTATATCGCTATCTGCTGTTATATCAGCTGGTGTATCTTTCCAGACAGCTCCTTCGGCTACTAACCCATCAGTTTTACTTTTTGTTCGATTATAGACATTCACACTCAATCCTTGTTTCATCATATTTCTAACAATTGCAGCACCCATAACTCCTGTTCCAATAAATCCAATTTTCGGCATCATGATCATAGCCTCCTATTTTTCTTTAATAAAAAACTTCTATTCTTAGTATAAACCAAGAATAGAAGTTTTAACATTTATTTTCTTAAAGACGTAAATTTGACTTTAATTCGTTCGATAGAAGCTGCAGTTTCTTTTTCTAAAGAAATCTGATCATAATACTGAATCATATCTTCGTAAAATTCAAGCATCACATTACCAAAACGAGTTGCTGATATTTCGTAAAGCTTTTCCTTTAAAACAGCTTCATCTGGTTGAATACCAGATTCAACATAATCAATAAAAGTCGATGCAAAATCTGCGTCAGTTTTAAAAGTCCGTCCCAAACTTTCATGATCAAACAAATTATTCAAATAGGCATTGCCTTCCACAACACAAGGAAGACCAGATGCCATCGCTTCAGTATATGTTAATCCTTGCGTTTCTGAAGTCGAAGCACTGACAAAATAATCAGCAGCCTTATAATAAATAGCTACTTTATCGTTAGGAACTTCACCAATAAATTGTATATTATCGCTTATCCCCAACTCTTCACCCAAACAGCGAAGCTTATCGACATAAGGTCCGTCACCAACAATAACAAAACATGCATTGGGAAAGCGCTCAATTATAGCTGGTAATCCATTTACAATTGCTTGAATATTTTTTTCATATGAAATACGACTTAAGGACAGTAACATAATATTGTCATCAGTTAGCCCTAATTCTTTGCGAAGCTCTTTATTCATTTCAACCGTTATATCAGGTCTTTCGAATTTTTTAATATCAATTCCTGTTGGTATTATTCTCATTGGAGATGTTACGCCATATTCTTTTAATTTATCAATTACTCGTTCACTTGGGCAAACTACACCAGTTGTATGGTTTGCAAAAAAACGAGAAAAATACTTCACATGTGTAGGACGCACGACTTTACCTTTAGCAATATAATGTAAATAGTCCTCATACATTGTATGATACGTATGAATAACAGGAATTTTAAGCTTTTTCCCAACCATTTTTCCCAATAATCCAGCGCCAAATTCTGTATGTGTATGAATCAAATCTAATTCCAGTTCCTTAGCAATTAAATACGCATACCACATACCTCGTACAACAATTCGTCTATCTTTAAACGACACAAAAGGAACACTTGGCATGCGAATAACATCTTCTTCAAACTCTTTTGCATTCGGATCAGTTGTTGTAAATATATAAACTTGATGTCCTTTTTGTTCTAATTCCTCTTTAAGTGTTTTAATAGATGTTGCAACCCCACTAACTTGGGGAAAATATGTATCTGTAAAAAAACCAAATTTCACGATGTTCCCCTCCAATGACTCTAATTTTCTTGATATATCTGCTCATTTTCCCCACCAGATTTTAATCCCAAAACTTTCTCATAAACATCTTTTAACTCATGTCCGATTCGTTCAATACTTTTCTCTTTTGCAACCTCATATCCTGTTTGACAAGTACTTGGGATATTATCTTCAACGAGTGCTTCAATCAAATAAGCGAATTCTTCATTCGTTTTTCCCATATAACAATTGACTTTGTTTTCAAGCCAACCTTTATAAACAGGAATATCTCTCACTAATACCTGTTGTTTGCTTGCTAAAGCCTCCAAAATCACAATACCCTCTGTCTCTTCGTAAGAAGGAAAGAAAAACAAATCAGCAGCTGAATATGCCCCTTCTATGATATCTCCTCTTATGTACCCAGGAAACTCTACATTTTCAGGATGGTCTTCTTTAACGATTGTGCGAATCGCTTTAGGAATCGAGTACATTGGTGTATGTCCAAACCAGATAAAACGATACTCAGGAAATTTTCTAGCTAATTCAACAAAATCAATAATACCTTTTCTTTCAAAGTATAAACCTACACAAATAATTATTTTTTGATTTTCTTTTACATTAAAATATTCTCTAAATTTCTCTTCTTTTTCGTTTGATTGTTCAAACCTCTTCAAGTCTATTCCATTAGAAATTGACGCAATTGGAACTGTTATTCCATAACCTTCCAACAAGTCCTTTGAATAAGGCGTAGGGGTAATCAAATAGTCAGCTTTTGAATAAAGGCTAACTAAGTACTTCTTAACTAAAGGAGAAATCTGATTCGATCCAATAAATGAATTTCTAAAATCTTCCTCTGTAGAATGTGCATGATAGATCACTTTTTTTCCCATTTTTTTTGCTTTATTTACCATGTTATGGCTGTTTATCCCATAAGTATTAATATGTAAAATATCATAATCAGTACAATCAGCATCTAGTGTATACTCAATCCCAATTTCAGAGAGCGCACGCTTCTGATGGTCTAGCGCTCGTCCTATTCCAGACTTCGCTAATATTTTTTCACCTTCAAAATATAATAGAACCTTCACGCTGCCCCACCTACACTTTACTTTTTTATTATTATAACATAGGTTAAAGAGGACTTACTCCATCTAAAGTCCTAGTTCAATCACCTTACAAGTATTATATCAAAAAACTACACGGGAAAGTCATTATTCCGCTAAATAGATTCCTTACATGACAAAACTGTTAGATAGAAATAATTAATTCTAACCATTCATTATCATTATTCCATCTTTTGCTCATTCTATCAAATAATAAAGTTTTTTTTACTATAAAATAAAAAAGAACGAAAACTTATTCAGTCTTCGTTCTTTTACTCCGGCAGTAGGACTCGAACCTACGACATCATGATTAACAGTCATGCGCTACTACCAACTGAGCTATGCCGGAATAACAACTAGCGTGGCGACGTCCTACTC
>NZ_JAFREN010000013.1 GCF_017377505.1 Enterococcus sp. DIV0212c
GATTTGCCATAATTTTTTTATTTTACAATGATGTAAAGATCATCGTTTTTTTCATAGATATCATAATAATAATTAGACAATTTTAACTCACTGGGATTCTTTTGAAAGGTTTTAGGTTTGAATTGATTAATATTTATTTTCATTCCCGTATAAGTCTTAAACAATAGTTGATTAGGCCAATAAATTTCTGAGTTTGTTGGCACTAAATCTTTTAGAATAGAATAATTTCTTACTGAATTAATCAGGATAGGGGAATCTTTGAAAAGCGTATTAGCATAAATAGCTTTTATGTTAGGTTTTATTAAATCTTTTAAATCATCGGCTAGAATTAAGCTTTGTTTTTCAAATGCTTCTTTTTGATACTGAAGTGTAGAAGCATAAACAAATGGAAATGAAAGAATGTAATAGCAAAACAAACAAATGAATACTTTAGTCGTTATATTTATGAAATTTGACGGTAATTTATTTAGAAGTAAAATAAAGGTTATTGATGTAAATACACCAAATCCGTATGCGTACCTTGGAGCAACTAAGGCTAGCTTTTCTGGAAAAATCAAAAACACACCATAACTTAGTATAGCTCCTAAAATTAAATATAATAATATAAAGACGATACTTTTAACTTTATTTAGTTTTGAATTTAGTATGCTAGTTGTAATAAATAATAGGATTAAAATTATAAAAAGGGCTAGCCAAACTTTTGTACTTTGTTCGAGTATTCTGTGCAAATACATTTTGCTATTTGTTAAAAAGGTTTGAGGAATATCTTTTATACTAGCAATGACAACATGGCCACCTCGATCAGCTAATTCGGGATTGAGCTTCGTTTCTAAAACATAAATCAACATAGCGCTAATGTAAGCAAGTGCTGAGAATGCTGTTTTTTTGAACGTACTCATAGGATCCTTATTTGACAATAGTTCTTTTAAAGAGAGAGCTAATACCATAATAATATAAATACCAGAAGAAGATTGATAAGTGTTACACATTAATAAAATACTTATCACTGAGAGAATAAAGAAAGTACTTGATTTTTTTTCCCACCATAAAAATGGAATAACAGAAAATAAAATACTTAAGGCCATATAAGGACTATCAAATCTGAAACTGACACTTTGTAAAAACCAAGGATTCAAACCAATAATTGTCGATACGATAAGAGGTAAGAGCTCTAACTTTTTGTTGTTGAGACAATAGACGACAATGATACTTGATAAGGCTAAGATAAGACCTGTGAGAATATGAGTAGTTAAGCCCATATCGGTTAAATGTCTGCTCCCTTGAACTAGCCAAGAAGCAATTTCGCTTCCCCAACGTGAGTAACTTCGTGCAAAATCAGTTGCACCAGTCAATTGTCTAGCTGTATCGTCAATGTAAGGAAAAGCCACGATGCCAATCGCTAAAATGGCCACTTGATAGATAAGAACTGTTGTGATCAATAAGGATTTGTTTTCTTTTGCCCAATCTTTTATTAAGGGTATTTTTTTTGTCAGCATATTTTTATCCACTTTCTTTGTTAATATAATTTATGATAAGTATAACTGAATCAAGACAGATTTTAAATAGAGATTGTATTTTGAGGTGGCTTACTTTAGAAAAGATTAACCCCTTAGGTAGAAACTAATATTAATGCACTCTTAAAAAAGTACTTAGCCAAAAAAAGAGATTGATGTATAACTCTATGATATGAGTCATACCCCAATCTCTCGGATGTTACTACATTAATTTCCAAAAACTGAAGACCTAAAACAGAAGGTTTAGGAAATAGAAGATTTTTTAATCACACGTTTCTATTTTCCTTCTAAATAATCAATCAATTCTTCTTTAGTAATTGATTCATCAAAGATATGTTCCCCAATCACGATAGTTGGCACAAATTTGATGTTTGCAAGTTCTGCTTCTGCGATGACAGATTGAATAATTGTAGGGTTTTCGTTTTTAGATAAGTGTAAATTAGTTTCAGCAAAGACAGCTACATCTTCTAACGAAAGATTGCCCCATTGATCTTGGGTAGCATACATTTGTTTTAAATCAGCTAATGCTTTTTCTGGTAATTCATAGTTAATATGATGATGCATGATATTTCCGCGCTGTAAACTTTCTTTTTCTTTATCAAAAAGTTTGATGATTCGCTGAACTTTGCCTTCTTTGACATAGTCATTCAATAAGTCAAAAGACTCCTCAAACCATTTTTTACAATAGGGACAGCGAACATTCATAAATTCGACCATTTTTATTGGAGCGGAGTCTTTTCCAATAGCCAAACCATTGCTTGTCGTAACTTTTGTTGCATTGATAACTGAAATATCCATTATTAATAACATCCTTTCATGTCTTCTATTCTAAGTGTAGCGCTTTTTCTCTTTACTTTAAATAAAAATGCCTAAAATTTTCAAAAGAAATTTTAGGCATTTATTTTATTATTTGCTTAATGAGCTGCTGTTTTCCATAACTTCATCGATCAAACCATATTCTTTTGCTTGTTGGGCAGTCATAAAGTTATCACGATCTGTATCACGTTCGATAACTTCAAGCGGTTGACCTGTACGTTCTGCCAAGATTTTATTTAAGCGATCACGTGTGTCAAGAATGTGTTTAGCTGCAATCTCGATCTCAGTTGCTTGACCTTGTGCGCCGCCTAGTGGCTGATGGATCATGATTTCAGCATTAGGTAAAGCAAAACGTTTGCCTTTTGTACCAGCAGTTAATAGGAAACTTCCCATAGAAGCCGCCATACCTAAAACAATCGTTTGTACATCAGCTTTAACAAAATTCATCGTGTCGAAAATCGCTAATCCAGCAGAAACACTTCCGCCAGGTGAGTTGATATAAATATAGATATCTTTCTCAGAGTCTTGGGCATCCAAAAATAGTAATTGAGCGATAACAGAGTTCGCTACATTGTCGTCGATTGGACCACTTAACATGATGATTCTATCTTTTAATAATCGTGAATAAATATCATACGCTCTTTCTCCACGAGATGATTGTTCAATGACTGTTGGTATTAAATTCATAGTATATTCCTCCTATATAAAAAGCTCTTCAAATCATTTTATCACAAAGCATACCTTAATGCTTAAAAAAAGTATACTTTATTGGTCAATAAAGGTCAACTTTAAAGCACTATATTCTATAGGAAAGAGAACACACATTTTTGATAAAAAAACTGGGACATAACTCTATGAGTTACATCCCAGTCGTATGGAATCTGGATAAACAGTAAGATCAGAAGTGACTCCATCGGAAATCCGCTTTCTGTTCTAACTTGTCTATTCATTACTATTATGAAGTTACTACAATATTTCCATTTTGATCTGCAGGTTTAAGTAAAGTAGCGATTGCTGTGAAAAATGCAATAATTGCAGGAATGGTTGTCCATGAGAACACTAGGTACATAATACCTTTTCCAGTAAAACCAGAGTAGAATTTATGAACACCAAACCAACCTAAGAAAAATGCTAATATAAAATAAATCCATTTGTTAACGACTCTACCGTGCTGTACATAACCACCAACAGTTTGTGTATTGTTATTTTCGTTGACGATGTTGATATTGATTTTATCTTGTATATTTTCAGCTGTAGTTGTTGCTTTGTGAATGATCAATTCATCTCCATCTGGAAATACATCTACAAGGTCTCCGATTTCTGGCTTGAAATTAAACCATTCATATAATGCTCTGGTCGTGCTTCCATCCTCATTGGCAATAACAACATCTTCAAAATCCAACTTAATAACTTTTTTCCCCATCCTAAGTTCCTCACTTCTTCTGTATAATATCATTGAAATTGTATTATATCATCAAATTTAACAGTAATCTATAGTATTTAAACATAATGTAGGATTTAAAATTAGGAAAGATAATAATTTTTTGGAAAATAAATGAACTATTTTTTTTATCTTATTTTTTTACGCTTGTGAAAGAGTATGTTATACTAAAAAAACAAGAACGAAAGAGTGAGGGAAGCTGAATGGTTGTTTTTATTGCAGGTATGACTGGGGTCTTGCTTGGTGCAGTTATTGCATCGATTGGCGTGGCTTTACGTGTGACCTATGAAGAGCGCAAAGCAGTACGTTATCGTGAATTAGAAAATTTTGTCAAAGAAATTGAGACGCTAAATCTTTTAAACAAAAAAATCAATGAGATTCTGCAAAAAAGAGATATCTATGTGGATAGATCCGTGAATTTTATATCAATGGATGACTGTTACATCAGTATTGACGATTTTATTTATTTAGAATCATTTTCAGCGCAAAATAATTTCTATTTACCTACGTATTTGATTGAAGAATTTTTCAAAAAAATTGCTCATAGAAAAGTGATTTTAACCCCTGATGAAGTGATTTCTATGGGAGGAAGTACTTATAAAGGCGGTCGAATTATCTTAGAAAGTTTTTCTGAAGAGTTACTTTCCATTATTGAAGATAAAAAAAGACAAATGAAACGATTAACACATAAACCTCTTTATTACTTCCAAAAAGGTTAAATTTAAAAAAGCTATTACTCAAACGATTATGAGTAATAGCTTTTTTTTTGACCTTTAAAATGAGAAAAAATAGTAGCTTGAATTTACCTTATGTTCATTATTACTGAAATCAAAAACAATAAGTAAGAAACGAAAGACTAACGTTTTTGGAATTTTCTGAATCTTTTTATCAAATTTTATTGACATTCTCATTTATTAGGTTTATAGTTAACAAAAGCTTTTATTTATCACATGATATTTTAATCTTTATAGATTTTTTAAAAGAGGAGACCATTGCCATGCAAAAGACAAACAACAATCACGTATTAGTCATTATTTTATCGTGTAGGACTTAAAACACTGAGAAATTTCGCAGCTGTTAGAGTCCTGTTTGTCTTTGGTAAATGGGGGTCTTACTAAAGCATCCCATTCAATTGATGGGGTGCTTTTTTTGTAGAAAGTATTATAAAGAAGCAGACGATGTAAATAAGTAAATGAATCAGAAGAATCCAAAAGAGCTCTTCTGTAAACAACTGAATTGGAGTGGATGAAAAATGCGTAGTGATAAAATAAAAAAAGGAATTGAAGCAGCGCCTGCAAGGAGCTTGCTGTATGCGACAGGACAGGTAAAAAATGCCAAAGATATGAACAAGCCATTTATAGCGATCTGTAATTCGTACATTGATATTGTTCCAGGTCACGTGCATTTAAGAGAATTGGCGGATGTTGCTAAAGAAGCGATTCGCGAAGCTGGAGGCATTCCTTTTGAGTTTAATACGATCGGCGTTGATGACGGGATTGCAATGGGGCATATCGGTATGCGTTATTCATTACCCAGTAGAGAAATCATTGCAGATGCGGCAGAGACCGTGATTAATGCTCACTGGTTTGATGGTGTGTTCTACATTCCAAACTGTGACAAAATCACACCTGGAATGCTGATGGCAAGTGTTCGGACGAATGTACCAGCAATTTTTTGTTCAGGCGGTCCAATGAAGGCAGGCATTGATCCAACAGGACACACGTTGACACTTTCGAATATGTTTGAAGCTGTTGGTACCTTTAAAGAAGGCAAAATGACTGAAGAAGAATTTAACTTTATGGAACAAAATGCCTGTCCAACGTGTGGATCATGTGCTGGGATGTTTACAGCAAACTCTATGAACTGTTTGATGGAAGTGTTAGGAATGGCCTTACCTGGAAATGGAACGATTTTGGCTGTATCAGATGAACGTAGAGAACTCGTTAGACAATCAGCTTTCCATTTGATGGATTTAGTCAAAAAACAAATCAAGCCGAGAGATATCATCACGAAAGAAGCAATCGATGATGCTTTTGCATTAGATATGGCGATGGGTGGATCTACCAATACAGTCTTGCATACATTAGCAATCGCAAATGAAGCAGAGATCGATTACAACTTGGAAGAAGTGAATGCTATTGCTGAGCGAGTGCCATATTTATCTAAAATTGCTCCATCATCAGCTTATTCTATGCATGATGTTCATGAAGCTGGCGGTGTTCCAGCAATTATGAAAGAGTTGGTCGATTTAGGCAATGCAATTCATCCAGACCGTATCACAGTAACTGGAAAAACGATTCGTGAAAATGTGCAAGATGCGGTAATCAAAAATGAAGAAGTTATCCATCCAAAAGAAAATCCGTATAGTCCAGTTGGTGGTTTATCGATTTTGTATGGAAATATTGCACCCAAAGGCAGCGTAATTAAAGTTGGCGGAGTGGACCCATCAATCAAAAAATTTGTAGGCAAAGCGATTTGTTTCAGTTCTCATGATGAAGCTGTTGCCGCCATTGATGATCATACAGTGACCAAAGGGCATGTTGTGGTTATCCGTTATGAAGGACCAAAAGGCGGACCTGGTATGCCGGAAATGCTAGCCCCAACGTCTAGTATCGTTGGACGTGGTTTGGGTAAAGATGTAGCTCTGATTACAGATGGACGTTTTTCAGGAGCGACTCGAGGAATTGCTGTAGGACATATTTCTCCAGAAGCTGCGGCTGGCGGACCAATCGCTTTAGTCAGAGATGGCGATGAGATTGAAATCGATTTACTAAATCGGACACTAGAATTACATGTTTCAGATGAAGAGCTGGCGAAACGAAATGATCAACTGCCAAAATTCAAGGCGAAAGTAAAAACAGGATACTTAGCTCGATACACGGCGTTGGTGACGTCAGCACACACAGGAGGAATCATGCAGATTCCAGATGACTTACTAGACTAGAAAGAGGAGGGAAGCTCATGGCAGAACAACAGAAAAAAATGAAAAATGGCTCAAGAATTTTGATTGATGCGCTGTTAAAACAAAAGGTAGAAATGATTTTTGGTTATCCAGGCGGAGCGGTCCTTCCTTTGTATGATGCATTATATGATGGAGATATACCTCATATTTTGACTAGACATGAACAAGGTGCAGTTCATGCGGCTGAAGGATATGCTAAAGCAACAGGGAAACCTGGAGTAGTAATTGTGACTAGTGGACCGGGAGCAACCAATGCAATCACCGGTATTGCTGATGCAATGAGTGATTCAATTCCGATGGTTGTTTTCACGGGTCAGGTTTTGACGGATGGCATTGGAAAAGATGCTTTTCAAGAAGCAGATGTGATCGGACTTACAATGCCGATCACCAAAAACAATTATCAAGTGAGAGAAACGAAAGAATTGCCGAGAATCATTGAAGAAGCGTTTCATATTGCAACAACTGGTAGAAAAGGACCAGTGGTTATTGATCTACCGAAAGATATTACCATAATGGAAGCTGATGCAGATATAGAAGTAAAATTAAATTTACCAAGTTATCAGCCCACCGTAAAACCAAATAAATTACAAGTGAAAAAGTTGATGGAAGCCTTGTCCAAAGCAAAAAAACCTTTAGTGTTAGTTGGAGCAGGTGTTCTACACGCGGATGCAGGAAAAGAAATGGTAGAATTCATCAACAAACATCAAGTACCAGCTTTAAGCTCATTATTAGGACTGGGAGCTGTTCCAACAGATAATGAACTATTTCTTGGGATGGGCGGTATGCATGGTTCGTTTGCGGCAAATATGGCGTTGACCGATTGCGATTTTCTGATCAATATAGGATCTCGTTTTGATGATCGTTTAGCGAGTGCGCCAAAAGAATTTGCACCTAATGCAGTTATTGCTCATGTAGATATCGATCCAGCTGAAATTGGCAAAACAATCGAGACCCAAATTCCAATTGTGGCAGATGCAAAAGAAACTTTAAAAGAAATGTTAAAAATCGATGTTGAGGGTGAAGATTGTACAGACTGGAAAAAATTAAATCTTTCTAGGAAAAAACGACATCCATTTAAATATGATAAAGAGCAAAAAGCCGAAATCAAACCTCAAAAAGTAATTGAATTTATTGGTGAACTTACAAATGGCGAAGCAATCGTTGCAACTGATGTAGGACAACATCAAATGTGGGCTGCTCAATTTTATCCATTTAAAAATGAGAAACAGCTGGTGACAAGCGGAGGTCTTGGAACGATGGGTTACGGAGTTCCAGCAGCAATTGGCGCAAAGTTAGGCTGTCCAGATAAAGAAGTTGTGTTGTTTGTTGGCGATGGCGGATTCCAAATGACCAATCAAGAATTAGCAATTTTAAATGAATACAATATTCCGATCAAAATCGTGATTTTAAATAATCAATCATTAGGGATGGTGCGTCAATGGCAAGAAAGTTTCTTTAACAGTCGGCGCTCAGAATCAGTTTTTGCTAGTCAACCTGATTTTGTGAAGATGGCAGAAGCGTATCATATCAAAGGCATTAGGATAGAAAATCCAGAAACTGTAGAAGCAGAATTAACAGAAGCGTTCAAAGAGACAGGACCTTTGTTGATCGAAGTTATGGTGTCACCGACGGAACATGTCTTACCAATGGTTCCAGCGGGCAAAGCAAACTATCAGATGCTGGGGGTGGACTAACATGAGACGTATTATTACAGCAACAGTCAATAATAATTCTGGTGTCTTAAATCGCTTTAGTGGTGTTTTGACACGTAGACAAGTCAATATCGATAGCATTTCTGTCGGACCAACAGAGTTAGACAATGTTTCACGGATCACGATTGTTGTTCAGGTCGCTGATTTAAATGAGAGTGAACAAGTGACCAAACAATTAAATAAACAAATTGATGTGATTAAAGTATCTGATATCACAGATGAACCACATTTGGAAAGAGAATTAGCATTAGTAAAAGTCAATGCACCAGCTGCTGTTCGAGCTGAATTATTCTCAGTTATTGATCCATTTAGAGCTAACGTTATTGATGTTGGTACACGTTCTGTCGTGATTCAAGTCACAGGAACTAGCGAAAAAATCAGCGCTTTCGTGGACGTCGTTGCACCATACGGTATTAAACAATTAGCACGAACAGGCGTCACAGGATTTACCAGAGGCAACAACTAAAAAACAGGTCTTAAAGCATAACGCTTATAAGCATAAAAAATTTGGAGGGTTTAACAATGGCAAAAGTATATTATGATAGCTCAGTAGAAAACAATCAATTAGAAGGAAAAACAATCGCAATTATCGGTTACGGTTCACAAGGACATGCTCATGCGCAAAACCTAAGAGACAATGGCAATCAAGTGATTATCGGGATTCGTGAAGGAAAATCAGCAGAAGCGGCTAGAAACGACGGTTTTGACGTTCTGACTGTATCAGAAGCATCTAAAAAAGCAGATATTGTTATGATTTTAGCTCCAGATGAAATTCAAGGAGATCTTTACGACAATGAAATTGCACCAAACTTAGAAGCAGGCAATGCCTTAGCCTTTGGTCATGGCTTCAATATTCATTTTGATGTAATTGCGCCACCAAAAGATGTGGATGTTTTCTTAGTTGCTCCGAAAGGTCCAGGACACCTTGTACGTCGTACCTTTACAGAAGGCTTTGCGGTACCAGCATTATTTGCGGTATACCAAGATGCAACAGGCAAAGCGAGTGATGTTGCATTATCTTATGCAAAAGGAATCGGCGCAACACGTGTTGGGGTATTAGAAACAACGTTTAAAGAAGAAACTGAAACAGATTTATTCGGTGAGCAAGCAGTATTATGTGGCGGTTTAACAAGCTTGATCGAAGCTGGCTTTGAAACATTGACAGAAGCTGGCTACCAACCAGAATTAGCGTACTTTGAAGTATGTCATGAATTGAAATTGATCGTTGACCTTATTTATGAGGGAGGATTTGAGAAAATGCGTAACTCAATCTCAAATACTGCTGAATATGGAGACTACGTTTCAGGACCTCGTGTTGTAACGGCTGAAGCAAAAGCGAACATGAAAGAGGTTCTTACAGATATTCAAAATGGCAAATTTGCTAAAGGATTCATTGATGACAACAAAAATGGCTTCAAAGAATTCAAACAAATGCGAAAAGATAACGCTGGACATCCAATTGAAAAAGTTGGAGCAGAGCTACGTAAAATGATGCCTTTCGTATCAAGAGAAGACTAAACTAGTAAATAAAGGTTGAGAAAATAGATTTTTCTCAACCTTTTACATAGTAAGAGGTGAGGAAAATTTGGTGAAATTAACAAAAGAAAATATCGAAGAAGCATATAATATACTGAAAGATGTCGTAACGAAAACACCATTGCAGTACGATATGTATCTATCACAAAAGTATCAATGCAACGTGTATTTAAAAAGAGAAGATCTACAAAAAGTTCGTTCATTCAAATTAAGAGGTGCGTATTATGCAATTAAGCAAACCCCTTATGACATGCTAAAAAACGGAGTAGTTTGTGCCAGTGCTGGAAACCATGCTCAAGGAGTCGCTTATACTTGTCATGAAATGCACGTTGCAGCTACGATCTTTATGCCGACCACCACACCTCAGCAAAAAATTTCTCAAGTAAAATTTTTTGGTGGCGATGAAGTGACGGTTCAATTGATTGGAGATACCTTTGATGCTTCTGCCAAAGCGGCTAAAGAATATGCTAAAGCCAATAATCAAGCTTTTATTGATCCTTTTAATGATTTAAATATTATGGCAGGACAAGGAACGGTGGCTGTCGAAGTATTTCAAGAGGCGAAAGAGTCTGAATTTCAAGTAGACTATTTATTAGCAGCAATTGGTGGAGGTGGCTTAGTCAGCGGAGTTTCAACTTATACAAAAAGCGTTAGCCCAACTACAGCGGTGATTGGTGTTGAGCCGTTAGGCGCTCAATCTATGCGGGCAGCTTTTGATGAGGGAAAACCAGTTATGCTGGATAGCGTTGAAAAATTTGTTGACGGAGCTGCAGTCAAACAAGTCGGTAATTTAAACTATGAACATGCGTTAAAGTATGTGGATAATCTTTTAGCTGTCGATGAAGGACAAGTTTGTTCAACAATTTTGGACTTATATACAAAGCAAGCAATTGTTGTAGAACCAGCAGGAGCATTAAGTGTTTCAGCTTTAGAGTTAGTTAAAGAGGATATTAAAGGGAAAAACGTTGTTTGCATTATCAGCGGTGGGAATAATGATATAAACCGGATGGAAGAAATCGAGGAGCGTTCTCTAATTTTTGAAGGGTTGAAGCATTATTTTGTAATCAATTTCCCTCAACGTCCCGGTGCATTAAGAGAATTTGTAACAAATATTTTAGGACCAAACGATGATATCACACGTTTTGAATATACAAAAAAGGTCAATCGTGGAACAGGACCAGTTGTGTTGGGGATTTTACTTAAAGAGAAAGAGGAATTACCCAATTTATTGGTGAAAATGGCTGAGTTTGATCCTAATTATATTGATTTAAGTAATAACCCATCGTTGTATGCATTACTTGTTTAAATAAATAGATCGCTTAAAGAAAGTTGTAAATACTTTTTTTAAGCGATCTATTTATTTTGTTTGATTAATAAAAGTTTTTACAAAGCTGAGTGGAAAAGTGTTCAACATTGGATTTTCTTAAGTGCAAAATATGTTATAACATTAAATAAAATACCAATATTCAGGAGAATTTAGCGTGAAAGTGAATGTAAAAAAAATATACAGGATCATAATTATAAGCTTATTTCTGGTGGTGGTTTATTTTATGTATCATCCGTTGGTTCAGAATAATAGCGATTATTCAATTAAAGCAGAGACGTCAGAGACAAAAGCAAATGAAAAAACAAATCTACTATTTCCCTCTAAATGGCGTGCTAGTTATTCGGAACGTACACATGTATCTCAAGATCCAATTAGTGATTCTACTATAGTGAGATTAGATAACTATTTAACTGAGCAATCAGTCTCTATTAACTCTTGGGGGTCTGGAAAATTGACTTCGAGTAATGGATTATATTTTAATCAAACGAAGGAAGATGATTATTTGCCAGGAATGAGCACAACTAGAGTTCGTTCAATTGGAGCAACGCAAGATAGTTCGACAACTATAGGGAATTATTATCGGTATAGATATAGAGTTAAAGCTTCTGGAGGTTCATCATCATTCCAGTTATCTTTTTATAGTAGTCAGTTGGGAAGAAAGTTTCTCTCTCTTAAACCGGATACATGGTACTCTGTTAAGTATAATTTCAAGTCGGCAAAAGCAAGTGATAGGGTGTTTTTAAGTGCGACTAGAAACACGTACGAACTAAAATCAGCAACTGTTATTTTTGAAAATATTGAACTTGTTGATATCACCGATGATGTTTTAAGTTTAGGTATGCGTGTAAAGGATCTATTCACAGATGCGACACAGACCAAATTAAAGTATAGTACAACACAGAGCCAAATAACGGCACTTAAAAATGAGGTCGCTGGATTTAGTGATGTATTAGATAATGCAGATTCAACAGTGTTCAATGCAGATTTGACTAAAGCTCAGACATTATTAGATAAAGTTACTACGAATTTATCTGCAGGAGAATTAGAAGATAACATAAATAAAACGGCTAGTCACACAATAAGTGGGAAAAGCTTTCCCAATACTTTTTTATCTTTCTCAAGTGATACCAGAACCTTTCCAGAAGGTAATCTGATATCAGAGGTAGAGGATGACCAAAGAAACTATCAGGTTCAAGCAGATGGAAATGGTAATTTTGAGTATTCATTACCAGAAGGCGTTCATTTTAAAGCAGGAGAAACGATTACAATTGATGGGATGTTAAACGGAAAAACAGGCCAGCTGAAAAAAATCGTAAAAGATACAACACCACCACAGCAGCCAGTCTTTAATGTAGTGAATGATATGGATGGTATTTTCTCAGGAACTGCCGAAGCTTATGCAACGATCAAAGTCTACACGGATTCAACCAATACCTTATTTCTTTCAGGTCTAGTTGGCGAAGATGGCAACTATTCTATTACCATTCCAGAAGCGAATAAGCCACTCACACCCTACGAAAACTATTATATTACAGCGACAGATAAGGCTGGGAATATAAGTGAGAAATCTATTATACAAACAGTGAAGGATACTACTGCTCCAACAGCTGATCCAGTTAAACAAATCATCACATTAGGTGATTCACTAGCAGATACATCAACATTAATTAAGAACCTATATGATAACGCAGGAGCCGCACAAGTAGTAGTAGAACTCCAAAAAAATCCAGATATATCAAAAGTAGGCTATAGTATTGCCGAAGTTCTATTGACTGATAGGGCAGGCAATCATCGAGTGATTAACATACCTGTGATTGTAAAAGATGCACAATCGCAAATAGATGAGAGTAACCTGTTGGCGGCAGAAGATTTTACGGCACTTGCCATTGATTACCCTGAAACCGAGGCGGAGCAGAAACAATTCTTGAGCGAAAGAAGTCAATTAGTAGCTTGGAATATTATAACGGGTAAAGATATCAAGGAACAAATCGTCATTGATAAAATGAATTTAGAAAAAAAACCAGGGACATTCAAAATCCAATTGATGATTGGTACACTAAAAAAAGAGATTACGGTTACCTTGACAGCAGGGGAGCTTAGCTTCAACCAAGTTCCAACTGGAATTTCATACGGAACCCCATTAATTCAATCCAAAAAGCAACTAATCAAACCAACAAACAATATAAAGTTATCCATAATGGATACACGTTTTGACGTCGGGGATTGGCGCTTGATGGCGCAGTTGACGCATCCGCTAAAAACAAGTGATGGACATTCAATAGAAGATGGAATCGTTTATCAAAAGAAAGAGACGAATGGAGAATGGAGCAACCAAACGATTAGCGATCGGTTTGGAACGGAAGTTTTCAGTAATAAAAATGCTAATACAGGAACGACCACTGTTTCTTTTCATGATGAAAATGAGCTTATTTTAACTATCTCACCAGGAAGTGTTTATTCTGGGAAATCATATTCCACTCAATTTATATGGACACTAGAAAATGCGCCATAAACCGTAAAAGTAAAGACAGACTAAAAAGAAATAGATCACCGAAAAGAATACTCTTAGTGATCTATTTCTTTTTACAGTAAACAATTGTCTAAAATGAACATTTTACACAAAGATGAATGGAAATATGAGTACAAACGGAGTGTCTTAATTATCGAAAGTTATATAAAATATATATCAAGGAGAATAGACATGGGAAATTATGTGAATAAAGTAATCAAATTTACAGTAGTAAGTGTTTTTTTGTTAATGTTGATATTTAGTTATTCTTATTCAGAAAAAAGCAATAATTCTTTAGTAAAAGCTGAGACGAATTCGATATATGAAACTAAAGATACGAATTTGTTATCACTTCGTAGATGGAAGCTTACTTATCAGAATAATACAGGTCCAGGTGACGAAGATTATAAAAGAGTAAAGAGTTCTACCTACCTGAGGACCGATCAGTCAGCCATTCCAGATCGGGGAATGGGTAATTTAACGAATGATGGGGTCTTTATGCTTAATAGTGAAAAGAATAAATATATTCAAAGTGGCAGTAGTGTTTATTCTTATTATCCACTAATGGGTGTAACTCAAGAGGTCTCACTTACTGTTGGGCGATACTATCAATATTCTTTTGATATGAAATTGTTAGATAGCTGGAGTACCACTAATAATTATGTGTCAGTGAGTATATTTAGTAAACAAGTTGAAGCATGGGATTATTCTAATATACTTAAAGAGACATGGTTCAATAAAAAAAAGAATTTTATAGCTAAGTCTGCTAATGAGGAGTTATTTCTTACAGCCGGGCCAGCAGAAGGCGATTATTTTACTTCAGAATTTAAAAATATTCAACTAATTGATATTACAGACAAAGCTCTAACTATCCTTACAGATCTTCGTGCAAGTGTGGAAGCACTTTTTACAGATAAGACCCAAAGTAAGATCAAGTTAAGTACAACGCAGGCAAAAATAGATGCTTTAAAGAGTGAAGTAAGTGACTATAGCGATTTGCTTTCAGCTGCGGATGCAAAGACAGCAAGTGATGGGTTAGCTAAAGCAGAAAAATTGCTGAACAATATTATAATGTCCTTATCAGTAGTGAATTTAGAGGACAATCAAGCAAAACCAGCTAGCTACACAATCACTGGGAAGACAGCACCAGATGCTTTTTTACAGTTTTCAAGTGATATTCGTCAGATTCCAGAAGGAAATTTAAGTTCTGAAGTAGAAGGAGATCAAACCAAGTATCAAATTAGAGCAGATCAAAACGGAACCTTTCAATATAAACTACCGAAAGATACCTATTTTGAAAGTGGAGAAGCAATCAGAGTCAATAGTATGTTGAATGGAAAAACAGCAACAGTGAAAATGATTGTCAAAGATACGACACCGCCACTGCAGCCAAGTCTTAATCCACCTAAAGATAGAGATAGTACTTTTTCTGGGATGGCTGAAAAACAGTCCACAGTCAGAGTCTATGATAAGGCAGATAAAAGTTTAATCGTTTCTGGTACAGCTGGAATAGATGGTCATTACGCGTTAACTATCCCAGAAGCTAAAAAACCATTAAAACCCTATAAAGAATATTACGTTACAGCAACAGATAAGGCAGGGAATGTTAGTACGAATTCAGCGACTCAACTTGTAGCGGATACAATACCGCCAACCGCTGTCCCAGTTAAGCAGGTGTTGACCTTAGGTGATCCATTGCCTGAACTATCTAAACTAGTTACCGCTATTGCGGATAATGCTGGTGCCGAAAATGTGGTAGTTGAACAAACGAAAAGTCCAGATCTATCTAAAGTAGGTTATACTACGGCAGAAATTACACTAACAGATGCTGCTAAGAATAAAACAGTTGTTATTGTTCCTATAGTTGTAAAAGATGCCCAAACAGCTTTAGATGAAAATAATTTACTAGATGCACGTGATTTTACTATTCCAGCAATCTATTATCCAGAAACAGAAGAAGCTCAAAAAAAATTTTTACTGGAAAGTAGTCAAGCATCAGCTTGGGATATAATCAAAGGAAAGAATATCGTTGAGCAAATAACGATTGATAAAAAAAATCTGGTGAAAGAACCTGGAAGTTATAATATAGCTTTTCAAGTCGGCAATATAAAAAAAGAAATTACGGTTAAACTGACGGCAGGCGATATCACATTCGATCATGTCCCAAGTAGTATGTCTTTTGGAACTCCACTAATTCAATCCAAAAAACAACTAATCAAACCAACAAACAATATAAAATTATCTATAATGGATACACGTTTTGATATTGGAGATTGGCGCTTGATGGCGCAGTTGACGCATCCGCTAAAAACAAGTGATGGACATTCAATAGAAGATGGAATTGTTTATCAAAAGAAAGAGGCAAATGGAGAATGGAGCAACCAAACGATTAGCGATCGGTTTGGAACGGAAGTTTTCAGTAATAAAAATGCTAATACAGGAACGACCACTGTTTCTTTTCATGATGAAAATGAGCTTATTTTAGCTGTTTCACCAGGAAGCGTTTATTCCGGGAAAGCATATTCTACTCAATTTATATGGACACTAGAAAATGCGCCATAAAATGTAAAAGTAAAGACAAACTAAAAAGAAATAGATCACTAAAAAGAATCCTCTTAGTGATCTATTTCTTTTTACAGTAAACAATTGTCTAAAATGAACGTTTTTATACAAATGTGAATGGAAATCAGACCACAATTGGAGTGTCTTAATTACTGAAAGTTATGTAAAATATAAATGTTTAGGAGGGGTAGAGGTGGGAAATCGTATCAATAGAGTAACTAAATTTATAGTAGCGAGTGTTTTTTTATTAATCTTGATATTTAGTTATTCTTATTCAGAAAAAAGCAATAATTCTTTAGTGAAAGCTGAGACGAATTCAATAGATAAAACTAAAGATACGAATTTATTGTCACAGAATAAGTGGCTGTCTGCGTATCAAACTGCGACAAGTGTGTATGATAAAGATGATAATAGAGTACCGAGTTCTAGCTATGTAACAACCGATCCGATAAAAGTTTTAAACTGGGGGACAGTTAATTTAACGGATGATGGAGTCTATTTGATTAATAAAGAACATAATCAACCAATAGTCTCGGGAAATACTCAGTTTCAGTATAACCCACTAGTTGGTGTAACTCAAAATGTCATACTTACTATAGGTCGATACTATCAATATTCTTTTGATATGAAATTGACAAATGACTGGCCTTACATTAATTATACATCAGCTAGTATGGCTGTTTATAGTACACATTTTGGAAGGTGGAGAAATCCTGATGTAGATAAGAATGTATGGCACAGTAAAAAAAAGAGTTTTATAGCTAAGTCTGCTGCTGAGGAGTTATTTCTTGCAGCCCAGCCAGCACTGAAAACTTTTTGTGCCTCAGAATTTAGAAATATTCAATTAGTTGATATTACAGACAAAGTTCTAACTCTCCTTGCTCGTGTGGAAGCACTTTTTACAGATGAGACCCAAAGTAAGATCAAGTTGAGTACAACGCAGAAAAAAATAGACGGACTAAAGAATGAAGTAAGTGACTATAGCGATTTGCTTTCAGCTGCGGATGTAAAGACAGCAAAAGATGGGGTAGCTAAAGCTGAAAAATTGCTGAACAATATTATAATGTCCTTATCAGTAGAGGATTTAGAGGACAATCAAGCAAAACCAGCTAGCTACACAATCACTGGGAAGACAGCGCCAGATGCTTTTTTACAGTTTTCAAGTGATATTCGTCAGATTCCAGAAGGAAAATTAAGTTCTGAAGTAGAAGGAGATCAAACAAAGTATCAAATTAGAGCAGATCAAAATGGAAATTTTCAATATAATCTACCGGAAGAGACCTATTTTGAAGGTGGAGAAGCAGTTACCGTTACTAGTATGTTGAATGGAAAAACTGCAACAGTGAAAATGATTGTCAAAGATACGACACCGCCACTGCAGCCAAGTCTTAATCCACCTAAAGATAGAGATAGTACTTTTTCTGGGATGGCTGAGAAAAAGTCGATAGTCAAAGTCTATGATGAGGCAGATAAAAGTTTAATTGTTTCTGGTGAAGCTGGAATAGATGGTCATTACGCGTTAACTATCCCAGAAGCTAAAAAGCCATTAAAACCCTATAAAGAATATTACGTTACAGCAACAGATAGCGCAGGTAATGTTAGTGAGAATTCAACGATCCAACTTGTAGCGGATACAACACCGCCAACAGCTGACCCGGTTAAGCAGGTGTTGACTTTAGGCGATCCATTGCCTGAACTATCTACACTAGTTACTGCTATTGCAGATAATGCGGGCGCCGAAAATGTTCTATTGGAACAAACGAAAAGTCCAGATCTATCTAAAGTAGGTTATACCACGGCAGAAAGTACACTAATAGATGCTGCAAAAAATAAAACCGTTATTATTGTTCCTATAGTTGTAAAAGATGCCCAAACAGCTTTAGATGAAAATAATTTACTAGACGCTCGTGATTTTACTATCGAGACAGTTTACTATCCAGAGACAGAAGAAGAACAAAAAAGATTCTTGCTAGAGTCTGGTCAAGTGTCTGCTTGGGATATTATTAATGGAAAAAATGTGGTAGAACAAGTAACGATTGACAAAACTAATCTAGTAAAGAAACCTGGAAGTTATGAAATAACCTATCACGTTGGTAAATTAAAAAAAGAAATAACGGTTACTTTAACCAAAGGAGATATAACTTTCGATCATATCCCTAGCAGCATGTCTTTTGGAACGCAAACCATTAGATCAAATAAACAAACGATCAGACCAGAGAATAGTATAAACGTTTCAATCATTGATACACGTTTTGTGGCGAATGATTGGCGATTATTCACACAATTGAATCAACCTTTACAAACGAATAACGGAGAACTAATGAGTGGTGGAATTCTCTTCCATAAGAAAGATGAGAATGGTGACTGGGTAAAAGAAACGATTGATGAAAAAGTACCTACAGAAGTATTCAGTAAAACGAAAGCGACATTTGGCAAAACAACAGTCAATTTTTTAGATGATAAAGAAATTGTGTTATCTATTCTGCCAGGTAGTGTATACTCGAATAAAGAATACAACACAACTATTATCTGGACATTGGAAAATGCGCCATAGATAGACAATAAAATATAATTCATAAGATTGAATAATATGTAGAAGTTAATTCTATCATATTGTTCAATCTTTTTTTGAGAAGAATTATCTAAAATTTACTTAAAATAATGAAAAATAGAGTAAGAGTTCTTGCCATTTGTTAAGAAAGAACGTATATTTAACTTACTACATTAAATCAGTCAAAAAACAACGACTGTCAAAGAACATGAGCCAGATAGAAATTTTTTTAACACTTCAATCGACCACCCTTTTTTGGTCAAGTACGACTTATTTTTTTCTATCATTCGTCACATTTAAAATCATGTTTCCTTTGTTAAAAATTACTCGAAATATAAAAAAAGAATACTAGTAAAGTTGGAAAATATAAATGAATAATAAAAAAAGATTAGAAAATCGCCGTTATATTACCGGGTTCGATGGGATCCGAACCATTGCGGTCGTCGGCGTGATTCTTTATCATTTGTTCCCTAATATAATGCGTGGGGGCTATTTAGGCGTCCCTATTTTTTTTGCAGTCTCCGGATACTTGATTACTGATTTATTGAGGCAAGAATGGCTTCAGACCGAAACAATTGATGTTAAAGGATTTTATATTCGTCGTATGAAAAGGCTCTATCCTGCCTTGATCGCCATGCTAGTTGCCTCTTCAGCATATATAGTTTTTTTTCAAAAAGACCTGTTGAATAACTTACGCAGTGTTGTCGCCAGCAGCGTACTTTACTATAATAACTGGTGGCAGATCTTTAAAGGATTTTCTTATTTTGATCGTTTTACCACACAGTCACCATTTACTCATATTTGGTCATTGGCTGTTGAAGCACAGAATTATTTGATTTGGCCGTTGTTATTTATTGTTCTTAAAAAGTACATTAAACATAGTGGCAAGATTTTTGGATTGATCATGGCCGCCGCTGTTGGATCAGGAATTTTGATGGCAGTTCTTTATAGTCCAGGAGCAGATCCAACGAGAGTCTATTATGGAACAGACACGCGACTATTTTCTATTTTGATGGGAAGTGGTTTGGCTTTTGTTTGGCCAAGTTACCGATTAAAAGAAGAAATCCCGATAAAAGCTAAAACTTTATTGAATGGTGTAGGAATTGCTTCTTTAGCAGTTTTATTGCTCTCTTTCTTATTCCTAGCAGATCATTTTGCTTTTGTTTATTACGGAGGGATGTTTATTGTCAGTATCTTTGCAACGATGTTAGTTGCAGTTACTGCGCATCCAGGTGCTGATCTAAACCGTTGGCTGACGAATCCGGTATTTACATGGTTTGGTAGAAGAAGTTATGGTATTTATTTATATCAATTCCCAATTATGATTTTTTATGAAGCGAAAATTAAAAATCTAAGTGACCATGTGTTCCTTCATTCCTTAATCGAAATTGCTTTGATTTTAGGAATCAGTGAACTTTCTTACCGATTTATTGAAAAGCCTTTAGGTAAATTTTATTATAAATACACTTGGTTTGCGATCAAAGATTTTTTCCAGAAACCATGGATTACAATTCCTAAGGTGACTGCTTTGATCAGCGTTGTTTTATCGTGTTTTGCTCTTTTCGCTTTTGCTATTGCACCTTCAAATGAAGTGACTGCTGACCAACAGCAGTTGCAAAAAAATATTGAGGCAAACAAAAAGAAAGCAGAACAGAGGAAAGCGGAAGAAAAGGCTAAAAACGAAGGGAAGACTACAGAATCAACAACACAACCAATCAAAGAACCAGAAGCTAACTTTGATTTAACTGCAGAAGAAGTTAAGAAAGCACAAGGGATGGAAATTACAGCTTTCGGTGATTCAGTTATTTTGGATGCGGCAGCGGGGCTACAAGAAATTTTCCCTAAGATGATCGTCGATGGTGAGGTGGGCAGACAGCTCTATACTAGTACACCAATCATTGAAAAACTGGATAAAGAAAAATTGCTGAAAGATAATGTTTTAGTTGGACTTGGAACGAATGGTTCGTTTACTGAAGCACAATTTGATGAATTTATGACGGCAATCGGACCTAAACGCAAAGTCTTTTGGATCAATGTCCGCGTTCCTACACGTAGATGGCAAAATGAAGTTAATGCAATGTTAGAAACGATGAAAAAGAAATACAAAAATCTTGTCGTTATTGATTGGTATGGTTATAGTAATGAGCACGATGAATGGTTTTACGATGATCGGGTTCATCCAAATGTGGATGGACAAGTAAAATACTCAAGTTTTATAGCTAAACAAATTGTAAAATGATGAAGATATACGTGATATGAAAAAAGCACTCACTTTGGGATTAGATAGATCCGAAGGGGGTGCTTTTTGTGTATTAAAATTTTTATGACAGGATTAATTGATAAGCTAAGCGTTCACCGTTTGCTACAGGGAGTAAAACCTCACCTTGATAGCTAAAGCCAGCTTTTTTTATTAATCGCTGCATTGTTTTATTTTCAGGATGTGTATCAATTCGGATATCTAGATGATTGTTCAACCTAGCAGTAGTAATTAAAAAGTTCATTAAAAGCAACGCCAATCCTTTGCCTTGAAAAATAGAATCAAGAGCAACTCGGTGAATTGTCGCATAATCTCCAGAACCCTTCTGCCAATGACCATTTATTATTTGTTCATATGGCGCTTCTTTGTCTGTTGAAAGGATACCTAAACCAGCAATATCTTGATCCACAATCAATACATAGCATTGTTGTAGGGTAATATCTTGTTCTAATTGCTGTTCAGTAGGTCCGTCACCATTTTGCCATTGAGGAATATTATGATCATGAAGTAACTGACGAGCAGACAGAATGATTTCCATGATTTTGGGTAAATCATTAGAACGTGCTTTTCTTAAATAGATAACCATACTATCAGCCTTTCTTTGTTCAAATCAGCGCTTAATTTTTATACGAATTTTCAGGTTTTAACTGGTAAATTTTTGAAGGACGTCCGATTCCTACGGGGCGTTCACCAATTTCTTCAAAATGATGAAGCATCGCTTTTTTAAAGTTGGAGTGATCAATTGTTTTGTAATCAATACCGGAAAATTTAGCGAAAACTTTGCGGGCTTCTGTAATCGTAAAATCTTTTCCCAACACTTGGAGAACTTGTGGGTCATGTTCCATTTTGTTAGCTACGCGATTGAAGGCTTTTAAAATGATTTCACTATGGTCAAAAGCCAAAGTGTCTTTTCCAGTAGACTCACCTGTTTTCAAATCTAGAATAATTTCTACATCGCCATTTGTAAGAGAAAGAATATTTTCCTTACGTTCCATTGTAAACCAGCGAACTTCTTTTGCATCATCTCCAGCAATCAAAGGTTCTTCACCGATAAATGCTAAATAACTAATAGTAACCACCCAGCCTCGAGGATCACGATCGGGCCTACTAAAGCTATGAAGTTGTTCGATGTTATCTTTAGAAATGATCACACCAGTTTCTTCCTGAGTCTCTCTTAAAACACTTTCACCTGTAGATTCATTTCTATTAACAAAACCGCCAGGCAAAGCCCAAGAATTTCTGTAAGGATGACCTTTTCTTTTAATCAGCAATATTTTTAATTGATCTTCTTCTTTGTTATAACACATCAAAACAATATCTACAGTCAGAGAAGGTTTTTCATATTCAGGAAGTTCTTGTTGATGGTACCATTTCAAAAACTCAGTTTCATCAGCTTGTTGTTCGTAATAGTGCTTTTCATCTTCCTTTGAACTAAAGTGTGTCAAGTTGCTCATCCTCTCTAAATTAGATAAAAGTACTTTTTACTTTATTGTATCATTATCATCAGGAAAAACAACTAAAGACTTATGTTTCTTAGAGTAAAATCAATCTTTATCGTAAATAGAGTCCATTTTTATTTGCCAATCACAAATGATAGTTAACCTTTATTTTTAAAAGGTTGACAAAAGGGAGTGGAAATAGTATTTTAAATATATAAATTTTGCTTATATTTTGGAGGGAACAGATGAAAACAAAAGATATCACTAAAATTGCTCTTATGATCAGCATTATTATTGTTTTAGGTTTTTTTCCACCGATTCCAATTAGTCTTCTACCAGTTCCGATTGTGATTCAAAATGCTGGCTTTATGCTAAGCGGTTTACTGTTAGGGAAAAAGAATGGAACGATTGCGACTTTGCTGTTTTTATGTTTGGTAGCTATTGGATTTCCATTACTCGCTGGTGGTAGAGGAGGGATGTCTGTCTTTTTTGGTATCAGTGCAGGCTATCTTTTTGCTTATCCTTTTGCAACTTTTTTAATTGGTTGGGTGAGTGAGAAACTTAATCCAAATAATCAAAATCTTAGTTATGGATTTGTCATTACTTTTCTTTTTGGTGCGTTGTTTATTGATTTTTGTGGAGCTATTGGAGTGAGTCTGCTTTCTGATGTGTCACTTTCAAAAAGTTTGATAGCAAGTATAGCTTTTATTCCGGGTGATACGATCAAAGCATTCTTTGCGGCTATCATCGCAAAAAGAATTTCAAACTCTTTAGTGCAAAGGAGAGCATAGGTGAATACAATACATGGATCAATCATTGATAAAGCGGGCAGATGTGTACACTACGATTCAGCGGTGGATGTTGTTGCCAACAAATGCTACTGTTGTAAAAAGTTTTATGCGTGCTACCAATGCCATAATGAATATGAAGATCATTTTTTTCTCCCTTGGCCGATCGTTGAAGATCCTTTGGCTAAAATTGTTCTTTGTGGGAAGTGTAATCATGAAATGAATCATGATGAATACAAAAAAAGTAACCAATGTTCGAATTGTGGACACTTGTTTAACTCCAATTGTTCGAGGCATAGTCAGATTTATTTTCGTTCTATTTAAGAATCGTTGTTTTTATTGATATAATTGTTTGGCTTTCACAAAATTAGAATTTCTAACCATAAATTTGTTTAATAAAAAACACTTAATCAAGCAGTATTTGCTTAATTAAGTGTTTTTATGTTGTAGATTTTATTGAGTTAATTCCAATAATTTGGTCTTCAAATCTTCTTCCATATGACCTAACTCAATTTCAGCAGCACGGCGTTTTTCTTTACCTTCTTGCTGGATACGTAAGGTTTCTTGGATAGTCTCGACTAAATCATTTTGTGTTTTTTGTAATGTCTCAATATCAACAATTCCGCGTTCATTTTCTTTTGCGGTTTCAATTGCAGAGATTTTAAGCATTTCAGAGTTTTTCTTCAGTAAATCATTTGTTGTCTCTGATACTTGACGTTGTGCTGTTACCGCATCTTTTTGACGTAAGAGTGTCAAGGCAATCACAACTTGGTTTTTCCAAAGTGGGATGGCAGTGTTGATCGATGCTTGGATTTTTTCAGCCAATGCTTGGTTTGTATTTTGAATCAAACGAATTTGCGGTGCTTGCTGAATAGTGATTTGTCTAGCTAGACGTAAATCGTGGGTACGTTTATCCAAACGATCTAAAAATTGTGTGTAATCATTGGCGATTTGGACATCCATTTGGTCGCCAGACTCTTCCGCTTTTTTCATTGCTTCGGGAATGGTTGTCGTTTGCATTTCTTCGATTTTTAATTCACCTGCGGCAATATAGATATTCAGCGCATCAAAATAGTCTTTATTCTTATTATAAAGCTGTTCCAGCATTAAATTATCTTTTAAAAGACCATTTTTTTCTTTGTCTAATTTTACAGCAATTTTATCGATCTGAGCACCGATTTTTTGATATTTAGCAGTGATTTCAAAAATTGACTGTTTGACTTTTCCAAACATTTTTTGAAAGATATTTCCTTCGCCCGCACGTAATTCATCTGGGTTGGCTTCGCTTAGTCGATACATCAGATCTGTCAGTGAATCACCTACAGGTCCAATGTCTTGAGACTGGACATGGTTTAACATAGACTGTGAAAATTCACCTAATTTAGTTTGAGCAGCAGAACCATAAGTAATCACAGCTTGGGAATCTTGTGCATCTATTTTAGAAGCTAATTCTCTAGCTTGAGCTTGACGTTCTTCTGGTAATTTATCAACTAATCTAGTCGCAACTTGTTGATCCTGCAAAGCAGAAATTTCACTTTGTTGGGTAGCAGTCAGTGAATCAACTGGTGTTGAAAATGGATTGTTCAGCAAATCATCTAAAGTATCGCTGACAGGTGTCACATCTTTTGGCTTATCTTCCATTATATTTCCTCCTAATTCAAAAGCTGAATGAGCTTCATTCAGCTTATAAAGTTAACTAACTGTTAAAATTATCTTTATTTTCATTATCTCTTTTTAAGCTATTTTTAGCAACAGAAATCTCAATATCTAGGTCTTCTAAATCGTCAGAGACAAATTGTTCATAATCTTTTTTAATCAATTTAGAAACTTGATCGATGATTTGAGAACTTTCCTCTAATTTTTCATAAGTCTGCTTGTTTTTGATTTCATGGTCATCAATTTCTAAGTATTTAGTCGTTAAGTCAACTAAATTAGGCAAGTGCGTATAAAGAAAATGGCTGGCTAAGTGTAACTTTTTAGGCTCTTTGACCAATTCTTTAAAGAGTGCTTTTGATACTCGTAATGTATCATTACGCAAATCAATGGCTCGTAACTTAGTAGAAGCATTCATGTTTTCTTGTAACTGAACAATTTGTTTTTTGGTAATGTTCATCGTATCACGGAAAAAGTCGATTTCCTGATCGGTCATACCAAGTTTTGCATAATGTTCTTCTTTATTCTTTGTCAGATTAGGCAATTGATCCTCTTTTTTCCCAGATTTTTTCTTTGATCCAGTAAAAAGCAGTACCATAAGAATCACAAGAACCACGACAATCGCTGGTAAATGTACACCAGTAATAAAACGTAGAACGAAACCAGCTAAAAATAAATAAGCAATTATTTGGATAAGTTTTCCTTTTCTCATTTTAATTCCCTCCAATCATTTATTCCCTCGAAAGTTATTATCCTCCGCTACATAAGCTATTTTAGCACATTCTAGTCTATAAATAATATCAGTCCAAAGGTTGATTTTAATATTTAGAGAAAATGTAAGAAATGACAAGAGAAAATAGCGATTTTTACTACTTTAGATGTAGACCAAACGAAATTGTTCATAAAAAAGTCAAAAATAAATATGAGAAAAATATAGAAACGTAAGGTATAATGGAAGATAATGATCAGGATAAAAGGAGAAACATTGTGAAAAAATTTAAAATCATTGCTATATTGTTGATAGGGTTAGTAATCACAGGCTGTTCTGGACGTAAAGTTGTGGAAGAAGATGACGACGACGTTTATATAGAAGAAACTAGTTCTAGTGTGGAAGAATCAAGTTCTTATGGTGACGATGAAGTGTTTTATGAACCAAGAGACAAGTTTGCCACAAGTGATACAATTGATGAGAACAAAGCTGCCACTGAAGAAACCAAAGAGTCAACCAATGATTCAAAAGGCAAGATAGAAGTAATCAAAACTAAAAACGGTAACTTTAAATTAGAACTAACAGATGGCTGGCAATCAATTGCAACTAAAGAATTAAGTGACAATGCTGATGTTAGCTTGAAAAATGAGACAAACGAAGAATACTACATAGTTTTAAGTGAAGCCAAAAAAGATTTTGAGAGTTTCGCTGCGTTTAAGAGTTCTGTTGATTTATCTGATTTAGGCGATAGAACGAATGAAAAGAAAGAAACGATCAAATACAATGAACTAAACGGTGAACGTCGTACATTTACAGCAAGTAAAGACGGTGTGGAGGTATACTATATCTATGATTTAGTGGAAAGCAAAGATCATTATTTACAATGCATCAGCTGGACATTAAATAGCAAAAAAGACAGTAATGAAGCTGATTTGATCAAAGTTATGAGCTCTCTGGCCGAACTGTAAGAATAATAAGCAATAAAAGGTCAAGATAAATTTGTTTAGGTATAGAGAGAAGTGGGACTAGTTATCTAGTTTGGCTCCTCTCTTTTTCTATTTTTTTTAATGGAGACTATGCCAATTTTAATTTACTGGTATAATTAGATAAGATATGGATTTTTAATTCGATTGCTTGATGAATGGTTAATAAATAAACGTACTAACCATAAAAATTCCTATTTAAAGTAAACAAAAGATTCACAAAAAGAACGATAAGTGATAAAATTTCAAAATTAAGGTATTATATCCATAGAAAGATTGGTGAACTGCATGATGAACTTTGAAGAGTTTGAGGAAAAGACGATTTCCAGAAAAGAGATATTTAAAGGACAGATTATTGACGTTGTCGTAGATGAAGTACGCCTGCCAAACGGCGAGATAGGTACACGTGAATTAGTGTTCCATCCAGGAGCAGTTGCGGTGATCCCGATTACAGCTGATAATAAAATGATTATGGTCAAACAATTTAGAAAACCAATGGAAAAAGTTCTTTTAGAAATCCCAGCTGGAAAAATCGATCCTGGCGAGCATGATCATCCAAAAGAAACAGCAGAAAGAGAATTAGAAGAAGAAACGGGCTACAAGGCCAATCAATTGACCTTTGTGACTTCTATGTATGTTTCTCCTGGTTTTGCTGACGAACTCCTTCATATTTATTATGCTGAAGATTTAGAAAAAGTTCCTAATCCCCGTCCGCAAGATGATGACGAAGTTTTAGAATTATATACATTAACATTAGACGAAGCAAAAGCAGAAATTGCCAGTGGACTGATTTGTGATGCAAAAACGATCTTTGCCGTGCAATACTGGGAACTGCAGCAACTAAAAAAGCTGCTGAAGGAGGATAACTAATGAGTAAAGGTCCGCTGGTTACTCGGACAGAATTACGGAGACGAAAAGAAGAAGCTGACAAGGAAGCACAAAAACTATTTGAGCAAGAACAAAAAGAAGCTGATAAAGAGTACCGTAAAAAAGAAAAAGAGATAGCTAATTTTTATCGAAAAGAACATAAAAAGCAAAAAGAAATTACTAAATCACGTTCAAATGAGCAAACAAAAATTCGTGAACGCAGCAATACGCTAACGAAAGCGATTATTGTTGTGGCAATTTTGTTGGCTATTGTTATATTTATAGTATTGAATTTATAGAGAAGAGGAAATCACGATGAAAATTGGAATTATCGGAGCAATGGATCAAGAAGTAAAAATCTTAAAAGAAGCTTTATCTGATACTCGATCTTGGGAAAGAGCAGGAGCAGTATTCGTGTCAGGTTCTTTGGGACGTCATGAAGTAATTGTAGTCCGCTCTGGGATAGGTAAAGTATTATCTGCGGTTACAACTACTTTGTTGATTCACCAATATGGTGTAAATATGGTAATCAACACAGGCTCAGCAGGTGGTATTGGTCAAGGACTATCCGTTGGCGATTTAGTGATAGCTGATAAACTAGCTTATTTTGATGTAGATGTTACTGGATTTGGCTATCAACCAGGACAATTACCAGGAATGCCGTTGTATTATGAATCAAGTGATTATTTAAAACTTGAAATGAAAAAAGCCGCTGAGAAAACAGGAATGTCCATTCATCACGGTTTGATTGTAACAGGCGATTCTTTTGTTAATGATCAGAAAAAAGTGAAAGAAATCATGGCTGAATTTCCAGAAGCATTGGCTTGTGAAATGGAAGGTGCGGCAATTGCTCAAGCAGCGGCACAATTCAATATTCCATTTTTAGTAGTCAGAGCAATCAGTGATACAGCGGATCATGAAGCTTCTCAAACTTTTGATGAATTTATTGAAGAAGCAGGAGAAAAATCTGCACAAATGGTGATTAATTTTGTGGAGCATCTGGTTTAACCTGTCGTACTTTTAAATGGAGGTCTTAGAATGAAAGCGTTGATTTCGATCGATTACACGAATGATTTTGTGGCAACTGAGGGTACTTTAACTACAGGTGATGCTGGGCAGGCGATTGAGAAAACTTTGGTTGAGGTAACTAAATCGTTCACTGAAAATCAAGATTTTGTGGTTTATGCTATTGACCGCCATGATCAAAATGACCCTTATCATCCGGAGAATAGCTTATTTCCACCGCATAATATTGCTGGTACGACTGGGCGAAATCTCTACGGGGAACTTGCAGAGGTTTATGAAGAAAGTCGTGAGCAAGTAACTGTTTATTGGATCGATAAGCGTCATTATTCAGCTTTTAGTGGGACGGATTTAGATATTCGCCTTCGTGAAAGAGGAATCACAGAGGTCCATTTAGTGGGTGTTTGTACGGATATTTGTGTGTTGCATACAGCGGTTGACGCTTATAATTTAGGCTATAAAATTGTCATTCATAAAAATGCGGTCGCAAGCTTTGATCCAGTGGGACATGAATGGGCATTGAACCATTTCAAGCAAACCTTAGGGGCCGAGATAATTGAATGATTGAGAGAGGATGGGACAGAAGAGGTTACTTCTGTTTCCACTGTTTATTCGTAGTTAGTGTGTGAAACAAAAGTGTTTTTTACTTTTGTCCCACACACTTTTTTTGTGATAAAAAATGTCAAAAAAGTCACTATTTTTGTATTAAATAGAGGATCAAGATTATAATAAAATAGAACCATACTAACGATTAATCAGAATGGAAGTGATCGAATGCAGGTACTAAAAAAAGAGGTTTCCGAGTTCGAACTGTTTTACGATTTGATTTTTGCTTATGCGATTAGCCGTATTGCCTCAATCTTGTTTGTTGGTGCAGATCAAATGTTATCTTTTAAAAGCCTTGGCGAATTTTTGATGTTGACGTTAGTTTTCTGGACGATTTGGACGTATCAAACCGTTTTTGCAAATCGCTTTTCTATTAAAAACAAGATAAGTGCATTATTTTTATTTTTTGATATGTTTTGGGTGATTGTATTGGCTCAAGCGATCAATGTTGATTTTGAGAAGACACATTTTACTTTTGCAGGAGCAACCTCTATTTTGTTTTTCAGTATTGCGATTCAGTATTACTTGAAGATGAGGAGCACGGAGGATTCTGTTGTTAAAAAGTTATGTTATCAATTAACAATCGTTTTATGTGCAAGCGGGGTGATCGGTTTTATTACGATTTTACCATGGGGAGCTTATTCCGTTCGTTTCGGGGTGTATGCGGTTTCTATTTTTATTACAGCATTTTTCCCGATTGTCATGAAAAAATCTTTGGAAGATTTTCCTACAAATTTTGGGCATTTAACGGAACGATACAGTTTGTTTACGCTATTATTATTTGGGGAAGCAGTGATTGCAGTTGCGAATACGATTATTTTTAACGAAATAAGTATTGGCAGTGTTCTGTTTTTTCTGTTGGTTGTTGTGATGTTTTTATTTTACAATGCAGTATATAAATCAGGCATCGATCGGCAAAAGGAAACTGCGGGTTTGGTTTTGATTCACTCGCATTATTTTATCTTTGCGGGACTGGGATTGTCGCTTGTGCTGTATGAAAATTATGTAGATGCTGATATAAAGCCATTGTTCTTCATTCTATGTTTAGCGGTTAGTTTAATTTGTTTCTTAGGTGGAACGATTGCTAATATGATCATTTATACAAAAAAAGAACACAATTATCTTCCTTTTATTAGTAAAACTGTGATTTATTTTGCAGCATGGATAGTGCTAAGTTTACTAATACAAGATTTTATGGTACCATTTTTATTTGTTAATATTGTATTTTTGTTATTTTTACTGTATAAGGTTAAACAGGAACTTAAATAAGGAATATATAATCCTCAGTTGAAATAATGACTGAGGATTTTTTATACTCTTTTCTCCATACGTAAATAGCCATTTTCATCTTCCGTCCGCTCATTATTCTTTGCTTGATAACCTAGACGTAAATAAAATTTTTCTGCTGTTCTAGAAGCAGGAATCTCGATTCGATTTGCTCGGAGATAAAAAGCATCACGTTCAATGTGTTTCATGATAGCCGAACCAATTCCTTGTCCATGAAATTCTGGTTGCACAAATAAACTCAAAATGATGCTCTCTGTTTGACTGTCCCAAAATGGGCAAATGGTTCCTGTACCGATTATCTTACCAGCTGATTCCGCTACATAGGTGTGAGCGTAAGCTGCTTGTTCAATAATTTTTTCAGGAGTGTATTCTGCAGCCAACTTTTCCATTTGTTCGATTGGATAATCTTTGCTGTTTATTTCTAAAAAATTTCTTTTTAGAAGTAGGGCGATTTGTTGGGCATCAGTAATGTGAAATAATCGAATCTTTAGGTCCATTCAGTTGCTCCTTTCTCTTTTAAATAAGCAATTTTATGTTTTCTCGTTAATTTTTTAAATGCATATTCTGCTTTAGTAGCGTCGCTGCGGCTATTGAATTTTTCAATATGAATCATTTTCGCTGGCAGTCGTGAGGGCAGTCGTGTATATTTTGCTCCGGTACCGCTGTTATGCTCTTTTAAACGGCGTTCAGGATCTGTTGTATAACCGCCATAAAATGTATCATCTTTACAATGAAGTACATAAAAATAGTGATCAGTCTCCATATAGCATCGCCTTCATTTCTGGTAAGTAGTTATTTTGTTCGTCATATGTGAATAATGGTGGTAAAACGCGAAAACCGTCTTTTTTTCCTTGTTTGATTCCTTCGATCAATAAGGTGTTTGCTTCTTTTCCAACTTTAGGATAAACAAAGCGAACTCGCTTAGGAGCAATATTTGCTGATTCCATTGCATGCAGTATATCTAAAAAACGATCGGGACGATGAACCATAGCTAAACGTCCATTTGTTTTTAAAAGTTTTGCCGATACCTCGATTACTTCTGTCAGTGTTGTATGAATTTCGTGACGGGCGATCGCTAAGTGAGGATTTGGATTTTTTTGACTTGTTGGCAGTTCTTTGAAATAGGGAGGATTACATAAAACTAAATCCACAGAATCTGGTTTTACAACCGTTGTTGCCTGCTTTAGATCCAATTCAAACATCGTCATTTGTTCTTCTAACTGATTGAGTTGAATACTTCTTTTTCCCATATCTGCTAGACGTTCTTGCAGTTCGATTTGCATGATTTTAGCGTTCGTTTTACGGCTGGCAAATAAGCCCACCGCTCCGTTTCCAGCACAAAGATCAACGATCGTGCCATTTTTAGGAAATGCAGGGAAATTGGCTAGTAAGACAGCATCTATTGAAAAAGAAAATACTTCTTTACTTTGAATGATTTGGATATCATCTGCGAATAATTGATCGATTCGTTCGCCTGGTAATAACATGTTCAACTCAGTCCTTTGATTTTTTTCAGTTTAAGTTCGTTTAACTAAATAATAATTTTGTCATGCTGATAAAAGGTGTAGCTTCTATTTTTTCGAAAAACTTGAGGCACTGTGTTCAATGATTTATCTTCGATCCTCAGCAAAATCGCTAGTTTTCTTAAATTATATCGTAAAGCTCTTTGGTGGAACAGATGATATCCTTATATTATACTACAATTAGGATTAGAAGAAACCTGTGAAAAAGACTTGTCAAAAGCGTCAGTTTTCGGCATACTTATAGCTAGTGAAAAGAAAGGAAGAAAAACATGTTTTTTACATTTATGCGTGGTGTTGTTCGTGTTGTTTTATTTCTTATCAACGGCAATGCTCACTATGAAAAGAAAGACCGTATTCCTCAAAATGAAAATTATATTTTAGTTGCACCTCATAGAACTTGGTGGGAGCCACTATATTTAGCAGTTGGTGGATCACCGAAAAAGTTTAGTTTTATGGCGAAAAAAGAATTATTTAAAAATCCATTTTTAAGTTTTATTTTAAAGCATGCAAATGCCTTTCCTGTTGATCGGGAAAAACCAGGACCTAGTGCTATCAAGACACCTGTGAAAACACTAAAAAATACTGATTTAAGCTTAGTGATGTTTCCCAGCGGTACTCGTCATTCTTCTGAATTGAAAGGCGGCGTAGCCTTGATCGCAAAAATGGCGAAAGTTAAAATCGTCCCAGCCGTTTACCAAGGACCATTAACGCTGAAAGATTTATTTAAGCGCCGTCGAGTGACTGTCCGCTTCGGTGAACCAATCGATGTTAGTGACATTGCTAAGATGGATAAAGAAGGTATTGCAGAAGTTGAACGCAGAATGCAAGCGACTTTTGACAGTTTGGATCAAGAAATCGATCCTAATTTTAAGTATGAAGTGAAAGAATAATAGATTTTTTCTAAAGCTTGAGTGTGACTTAAAGAGTCAGATTTCAAGCTTTTTTTTGGTTTTGGATAATTTCTATACGTTTGAACCATATATTTCTCTGTAAATTTGGTATAATAGTAAGAAGGACTTTTTTAGGTGGTGGAAAAATGCGTTTTTTACATACAGCAGATTGGCACATTGGGAAGAAATTACATGGCTATGATTTATTGGAAGAACAGGCAGATGCATTTCAGCAAATACTAACAATTGCCAAAGATGAAAAGGTAGATGCCATAGTCGTGGCAGGTGATCTATATGACCGTTCAGTTCCTTCAGTTGAAGCAATTGAAGTATTCAATCGAATGATCATAGAAATGAATTTACAAGAAAAATTTCCCGTATTAGCAATTTCTGGAAATCATGATAGCAGTACCCGTTTGGAGACGGGAGGTCCATGGTTTATTCAGTCGGATTTTTATTTGAATACACGATTGGATCAGGCTTTTCAACCAGTGGAAATACAAAATACACAATTCTTTCTGTTGCCTTATTTTGAACCCATTTCAGCACGAATATATTTTGATAATGATGACATTCGCACAATCGAACAAGCGATGAAAGAAGTAATCATAGAGATGAAACAACAGTTCAAACCAAATATGGCGCATGTTTTAGTCAGTCATTTTTTTGTAGCTGGTAGTGAAAAATCTGATTCGGAAACAAAATTAATGGTGGGTGGCTTGGACACCGTGCCGTTATCGTTGCTAGAATCGTTTGATTATGTGGCTTTAGGACATTTGCATGGGAAGAATGCCTTACAGGCTGAAAATGCACGTTACAGCGGGTCGCCATTAAAATTTTCTTTGTCAGAAATGAATCAGAAAAAAGGTGTTTGGATTGTGGACACGCAAGTATCCGATACGACATTTGAGTTTAAAGAAATCACGCCGCTAAGAGATGTTACCCAAATTGAAGGCAGTTTTAAGGAATTGATTGCACCAGACTATTATGAAGCAATCAATCGTGAAGATTATTTACATATCCAATTGACTGATCGAGCGGTGATTCCTAATATGATGAATCAACTGAGACAAATTTATCCAAGAGTAATCGGTGTTGAGCGCTTATATGGCAGAGAAGAACAACAAAAAAAGACAGAGAATAAAAAAGAAATCAAAGCGTTGGCACCAACTGAATTAGTTGATCAATTCTTCTCAGAAGTTACAGGAGAAAGTTTGACTAAGCAGCAAGAAGATTGGATCAAAGAGAATTTAGCAGAAATTCATCAAGCAGAAAGAGGGCAATAAGTTGAAACCATTAATATTAACATTAAAAAACTTTGGACCTTACATTGATGAAACGATCGATTTTAGTAAATTTGAAGACTCGTCTTTATTCTTGATCAGCGGAAAAACTGGTTCAGGGAAAACAACGATTTTTGATGGGATGAGCTATGCTTTATTTGGCGAAAGCTCAGGAAAATTACGTCAAGGTAAGGAAATGCGTTCTACATTTGCTGATCCTTCAGAACCGACAGAAGTTCATTTGGCTTTTTCTCATGGAGACTATTTTTACGATATTACCAGAAAACCAGAACAAGAACTGTATAAAAAACGTGGAGATGGGACTCGGACGCAAAGCGCTAAGATTTCATTGATCGTTAAAGACCATAGTGGAAAAGAATTGAGAGAGTACACAAAACGTCGTGAAGTTGATGCTTTTATTCAAGAGTTACTGCATTTAGATGCAACGCAATTTGCTCAAATCGTTCTGTTGCCTCAAGGTGAGTTTCGAACCTTTTTGATTGCAAATAGTAATGATAAAGAGAAGGTATTACGTAACTTGTTTGGCACGCAATTATATCAAACACTAAATGAGCAATTAAAACTGCAATTAAAGGCGGTCAATAAAGATATTGAAGCAACACAGCAAACGATCAAGGCAAAATTAGATCAACTTTATTGGCAAGAAGATCTTGTAGAAGAGTTATCTGTAGAACAGCAACTGACTTTACTGGAACAGCAACAGGAAATCATGATCGAACAACAAACAGCAGAAAAAACGACACTTTCTGCAATGCAAGAAAAAAAACACCATAAGGAACAAGAAAAATTTGCGCTAGAAGAACTAATAAACGATTTTGGAAAGCAAGCTCAGCTCAAAAAGCAAAAAGAAGAACTAGATCAAGCAACTGAAATGATCGAGAAACTGCGAGCGGAAGAACAACAACTTCAATGGGTCAAAAATCATCAAGGCTTAATTGAAAAAATAGATGAAAAAACAAAATTGGTTGCTACGTATGAGCAAGAATTACAAACCAATCAATCTGAACAACTGACGCTGCAACAAATGAACCAGCAATGGGCGCAAGAACAACAAGAACATAACCAGCAGGCGACAGAAATAAACACCATCAAAGAAAAAGTAACACAATTACAATTTCAACTTCCCTTATACGAAGAAAAAGAGAAGCTAGAAAAGACAATCGAGAATAATCAAGAACATATTGATGCCTTAACGACCCAGCTTGTAGAAATCAAAGCAGCACAAGAGAAAGCAGAACAAGCCTATCAAAATGAACGAGTTATTATCGAAAGACAATCAGAGCTGGAAAAAGAGCAATTAGCCTTAGAACGTCATCAAGAACAATGGCTGACTTTTTTAGATAGTTGGGAACAACAACAACAGCTTGAAGAAAGAATAGCCGAAATCAAACAACAATTGACGAAGAATGAAATTGAATTAAAACAGGCAGAAGCTGAAAAAATACTCATTTATAAACAACTAGAAATACAAAAAAGCCAATGGGCAAAAATGCAGATCAGCCGTTTGAGTTTATTCTTAGTCGAGGGTGAAGCATGTCCTGTTTGTGGTTCCTTAGAACATCCCAATCAAAAGGAGCATCAAGAATTTTCTTTAGAAGAAATTCAATTGATTGAAAAACAACTAGATGAAAGTGAACAAACTGCTAAAAAACAAGAAGTAGCAGTTGCCAAAATTCAAGCCCACGTAGCCCAGGCGAAAGTGACAGAAAAAGAACAACAAGCAGCATTAGAACGTCAACGTGAAAAAGTTAATCTTTTATTTAAGCAGCTGCAAGAAAAACAAATCGTCACTTTAAACGAGCCTTTTACATCAGAAGGAATAAAGCAAGCAACAGAAAGCTTTGAATTAGCAGCGACTAAACTTGAAGGTGAATTTAAACAAATCGAGTCAGCAAAACATAAAATAATCGAACTAGAAAAAACAGTTAAAGAGCAGCAAACAAATTTACTTGAACAAGAAAAAATCGTTAGTGAAAAACGACAAGAACAATCCGCAGACCAAACTAAAATCAAGACAATTTCAGAACAATTGACAGATGACAAATGCTCATTCCATGAAATAAAAGCAAACAAACAGCAACTTGAGCAGCAAATTGCACAATGGGAAACGCGAAAGCAAGAAATTGAAGAGCAAGTAGCAAAATTAAAAGAGCGCCTCTTACTGCTAAAAAATAGCGAAGAACATTTGTTAAAAGAAAGAGCGGCAAACCTAAAAGAACAACTTGCCTTAAATCAACAATTTACTGATATTCTAAAAAATTCAACAGTTGATTTAGACGAAAAAATAGTACGTGTTTTACTAAGAGAAGTCCCTAGATTAGATGAAATCAAGGAAGAATTGACAGCATTTGATAAGAAAAAGGATCAACTAATGTTTCAATTAATGGAACTTGAGCAAAAATTAGCGAGCAAAGAACAGCCGGAGATCAGACCTATCATCGATGAGCTAGCTGAACTAACGACTTTGATTCAAGCAAAAGAAGCAACCTATTATCAACAACAAGAAAAGATCCAAGCTAACGAAAAAATCCAAAAACAAGTCAAAGACCTGATTGCTTCCATCGAGAAGCAGTGGGAAAAAGTTACTGCGTTGCATCAATTGACAGCTACAGTGAATGGTGATAATCCAAGAAAAACCAGCTTGGAAAGATATGTCCTGCAAACTTATCTAGAAGAAGTGCTGAAAGTTGCCAATCAACGACTAGGTTTATTGACTAATAATCGCTATCAATTTGAACTAAACCAAGATTCCGGCAGCTATAAGAATCAAACGGGTCTTGAAATAAATGTCTATGATGATAATGCAGGAAGTAGCCGTAGCGCACATACATTATCAGGCGGAGAAAGTTTTATTGCCGCTTTAGCTTTAGCCCTATCACTTGCTGAAGTGATTCAGGAACAGGCTGGCGGTGTGTTGATTGAAGCATTGTTTATTGATGAAGGATTTGGTTCATTAGATGAAGAGGCCTTGGAAATGGCTATGGAGGCATTAGAGACAATCGAAAACGAAGGAAGAATGATCGGTATTATCAGCCATGTAAGTGAATTAAAAGCAAGAATTCCGCAACAATTACAAATCCAAACAAATGGAAATGGTCAAAGTCAAGTGACCTATCAAACAGCTTAAACCTAGGAGGTGAGAAAATGAAATGGAGTATTCCAGAGAAAATTGTTGAACGAGGCAGAGAATATATGAAAGAAGGCAGAGTCTTATCAATCGTTCAAGATACAGAAAATAAAGTTTGGCATGCAGAAGTTCTGGGTAAGGAACTTTATCGTGTTCAGCTAGATGGAACAGCCAAAGAAAATGATATTTGTGAATGTCCTTATTGGATGGATCAAAACCGCAACTATTGTAAGCATACAGTTGCTGTAGAATTGTCTTTACGACAAAAAGGTACCTCACGGATCATAAAAGAGGATCAACCAGTAACCTTTGAAAAGCGTTCTTTATCTGTTTCTGAGATGTTTACTAAAGGATTTGCCAAGTTGAATCAGATAGAAGAAAAGAATAAGATCACGCCACTCGTTGTAGAGTATATTGTAGATGTGATCGAGACCAATAGCTATTACCCAGAATTAGCTGTTTTAGGCGTTTCTTTACGCTTAGGTTATCGAGGAGTAAAACCTAAAACATATATTATAAAAAATATTGGCGAGTTCTTTCAAACGTTTCAAAAACAAGGCACATTTTTGATCAATAAGCAGCATCATTTTGATTTAATAAAAGAGGCCTTTCCGATTGAAACACAAGAATTACTAGAACAATTAGCTGCAATTTATCAAACAAGTCAATTACTTGGAGCAAATGGTGTGCAAGTCAAAGGGAAAATCGATAAACGATATCTTGTTTTACCGATCGATCAAGGGCAACAATTGCTTGAGAAAATGAGTCAGATTCCTCATTTTCAATTGAATGATGAAGGAAAAAAATACCGTCATTTATCGTTTGTAAAAGGGTCGTTACCCATCTTTTTTATGATAAATAAACAAGTAGACAATACGTATAAACTGTTGATCGATGACCAGATAACAACGTTTTTATCCCATTATCAGTGGGGCTTTAGTCAAGATCAGGTATTTATTTTTACCCAAGAACAAGAAGCTGTTTATACAACATTGTTACAATTATTGAAACGTGTTGAAAAACCTGAGATCATATATGAAAAACAAGAGCTGTCTGATTTATTTGGTTCTGTCATTCCTTTATTGAAAAAAATAGGTACGGTAACAGTCAGTGAAGAAGTTTCCCAAGAAGTTGTCTACCATCCTTTAGAAACGATTTTTATCTTTCGTAAAATCAAAGGAATGATCAAAGTTCGTGTGGATTTCACTTATGGAGAAGTTGTTTTCTCAACAGATGATGAGCATTCAGTTGCTTCTAAAGCGAATCAAGAAGTTGTACGTGACAGTAAAAAAGAACAAGAAATTCTAGAAAAATTAGCGTCATTTGGCTATCAAAAGGTCACAGCAGGATATGAAAAAAACTTGCCGGCAGGGGAACGATTGTATTACTTTTTCAAAGCAGAAGTTCCAACGTTTCGTCGTTTAGGTGAGGTTCGTATGGGGAAAAAGCTGAGAGAATTATATTTAGATGCAGCTCACCATCAGCCCATAATCGAAGTTTCTGATTCAGATTCTTGGCTGGATGTCCGTTTTGATATCACAGGAATCGCCGAGCAGGAAATTGATGCTGTCTTGGCAAGCTTACTTCGAAATGACCGTTTTTATACCTTGGAAACGGGTGAAGTTCTGTCATTGGATTCAGAGGAGTTTCAGCAAACAAGTGAAGTTTTGACAATGTTAAGAAAGAATATGAAAAACGTTCAAGGAACGATTCAAGTGCCAAGAAATCAAGGCTTGATGATCGAGAATATGCTTGAAAACAATTCCCGGGCACATTTTTCAAATTCTTTTAAAGAGATGGTTTCGAATTTGACTCATCCAGAAAACTTTGAAGCTGTGTTGCCTGAAAACATCCAAGCAACGCTTAGATCGTATCAAATCGATGGATTTAAGTGGTTAAAAATGCTTGGGTATTATCAGTTCGGCGGTATTTTAGCGGATGAAATGGGTTTAGGTAAAACCTTACAAACAATCACTTATTTGTTGTCTGAAAAAGAAGAACAAAGTGGTAAAGGTGCGGCATTGATTGTAGCACCTGCTAGTTTGATCTATAACTGGGCAGCTGAGATCAAGAAATTTGCGCCAGATTTACAGGCAGAAGTAGTTGCTGGAAACAAAGCAGAACGTGAAAAATTGGCAAATAAAGCTGGTTTAGATGTGTTGATTACTTCTTATGCTAGTTTGAGACAAGATATCGATATGTATCAAGCGCTGAATTTAGGTTACTTGATTTTGGATGAAGCTCAGATGGTTAAAAATAGCGGCACAAAAACGGCACAAGCCTTAAAAAGCTTGACGATCCCGCAACGATTTGCGTTAAGCGGAACGCCGATCGAAAATAATTTAGATGAATTATGGTCGATTTTCCAAATGATTTTACCAGGATTATTTCCAACGAGAACGCTTTTCAGATCAATGAAGCCAGAAGAAATCGCTAAAATGATCCAGCCGTTTATTTTAAGACGAGATAAAAAGACAGTATTAGCAGATTTACCTGATAAAATCGAAAGTAATTTATATAGTGTCTTAACAGAAGAACAAAAAACAGTTTATCTAGCTTATTTGAAACAGATGCAAGAAGACGTTAGTCAAATGGATCAAGATACATTTAAAAAGAATCGTTTAAGCATTTTAGCTGGTTTGACTCGTTTACGTCAAATTTGTTGCGACCCAAGTCTGTTTATTGATGATTATACTGGAGGTTCTGGGAAGTTAGAGCAGGTCAAAGATCTGTTGGCAGCTGCTAAAGAAAACAATCGCCGTGTGTTGTTATTCTCTCAGTTCACAAGTATGTTGACGATCATTGAAAAAGAATTGCACGAGCTAGGTTTGTCCACTTTCTATTTAAGAGGAAGCACTAAACCGAAAGAACGGATGGAAATGGCTGATGCCTTCAACGCTGGCGAAAAAGATGTTTTCTTGATCTCGCTAAAAGCTGGAGGAACAGGTTTAAACTTAACAGGTGCGGATACTGTGATACTTTATGATTTATGGTGGAATCCAGCAGTGGAAGAACAAGCCGCTGGTCGGGCACATCGAATCGGTCAAAAGAATGTTGTAGAGGTGTGGCGTATGATCGCTGAAGGAACCGTGGAAGAAAAAATGGACTCCTTACAGCAAGAAAAACGCGAGCTATTTCAAAAAGTGATTCAAGGAAATGAAGAACAACTAGCGAAAATGACAGAAGATGATATTCGAACCATTTTAAGTATTGGCGAATAAAATAAAACGTACGATGCATATTTAGAAAAAAATCTAAGTATGCGTCGTACTTTTTTTGTTTTACTATGAAAATAATGATTGAATGGTAGGAAATAAATCTTCAAATGAAGTAACTTCTTTAATATGATGTGCTTCTTCATTAGCAGGCATTTCTCGCAAACGGTGATTAAACCATAAGGATTTCCAGCCGCCATTTTTAGCACCAGCAATATCATTTTCAAAGCTGTCACCTACATACAGGGTGTGTTCGCTATCCATATCAAATTCTTTTGCAGCAAGATCAAATATTTCTCTTTCTGGCTTTTGGAATCCAGTACTTTGAGAAATAATAATGTTGTTAGTAGGAACCCAATTTTCCAATTGAAGTTGTTTTACTTTTTTAAATTGATGATCTGTAGGACCATTTGTAATGATCCCCATAGGAATGTTTTTTTCTTTTAAGAAATCAAATATTTTTTTGACTTCTGGATGCATAACGATATTATCGAGCTCATCTTCGTACGTTTTTTGGAAAGTTAACCCATCTTCTTGTGAAACTATTGGATAATCTAGATCTTTTAACGATTCATTGATTCGGAAAAAGCGCATGTATTCCAGTGTCCACTCATTAGCCATGACCTTAGGAAAGGTTTCATCACTATGAAAACGAAAGCGAATATATAATGCATGCATATCTTCAGATTTCACACAAGGAAATACTGATTTAATTGCGTTTCTAAAAGGTTGTTGCTGGTCATAAATCGTGTCATCAACATCAAAAACAATGGTTTTCATTTTAACAAATTGCACCCCTTAATAATTTTCAGAAAAATTTTCAAAATCCTTTTCCATTGTAGCGAACTTTTTCACAAAAGAACAGAAAGAAAATTTTAATTTAGATTAGAAAGGTGGTAAGAATCCTTTTAGCTACATGGTGAACGAATTTCTTCATGTTCTGATGATATAAATTATAGAAAGAAACTGCTGATTTAAAATTAATGGACTGAAAAAGTGCCTTCAAAAAAGTAGTATCGATAGTAAATTTTTGAAGTAGAAAAAAATCCTACATTTAGTATAATAAAAATAGAAACACCGATCAGGCCTATCTTCCCCAAGACATAAGCAACTCATCGGTGTTTTTTTTATGATGTACATGTATATGTATAATTTAACAAATTGCTTAAATCTTTTCAAGTTATTGATATAACTGGATCTAGAGCGTTCAAAATGTCTAAAAAACTAAAGCGAATGTTCTTTTTTTTGTTTGGAATTTAGTTAAATATAACTAAATAGATAAGCCCTATTTTTCTTTTTTTGATACTTTCAAACTTTGCATCCTACACCTTCTTTGCGTATAATGGTATTAGTGTCAAAAAGAAAGAGGGAGTTTATGTTAAAACGATTTTTTAGCTATTATCGACCATATAAGCACTTATTTATTTTAGATTTTGGATGTGCAGTTCTAGCTGGTTTATTAGAACTATCATTTCCAGTTGTTGTTAATCAAGTCATCGATAAAATCATGCCTAAAGGAAACTTTCGTTTGATTGCTTTAGCCTGTGCCGGTCTGCTTTTATTTTATATACTAAATACATTTTTACAGTATATCGTGGTATTTTTTGGTCACAAATTAGGCGTCAATATTGAAACAGACATGCGTCGTGAACTATATGGACACTTGCAGACGCAGCCATTTGAATATTATGACAATCAAAAGACTGGGAAGTTGATGAGTCGCTTGACGACAGATTTATTTGAGATTTCAGAAGTTGCACATCATGGACCGGAAGATGTGTTTATTACGGTTATGACTTTGGTAGGGGCGTTTTATTTGATGCTCAGAATTCATGTGCAACTGGCTTTAGCAACGTTTATTGTATTGCCTTTTATTACGATTGCATTGGTTTTCTTCAATAAAAAGATGACGAAAGTCAATACCAAAATTTATGATAACCTTGGAGATTTCAATGCTGGAGTTGAAGCGTCTGTTAGTGGGATTCGTGTGACGCAATCTTTTGCCAACGAACCATTTGAACGTCAGCGCTTTGAAGGATTGAATCAAGCGTATCGTCAATCGAAAATCACGTTTTATAAAGTGATGGGGATTAGTTCGGCATATAATTACTTTTTGATTCGTTTGATCAATTTATTTACACTGATTTTTGGTGCATATTATACGATCAAAGGCGAGATTACAGATGGGCAATTCGTCGGGTTTATTTTATTATCCAATGTTTTTGTGCGTCCAATTGAAAAAGTCAATAATATGATTGAAAGTTATCCGAAAGGAATTGCTGGATTTAGACGTTTCACTGAAGAAATTGACAAAACACCTGCAATCCAAGATAAGCCTAATGCGATATCAGTGGATCATTTGCATGGTGACATTATTTATGATGATGTTTCATTTTCTTATGCAGATTCTACAAAGGTGTTAAATCATATTGATTTGCATATCGTACCTGGTGAGACGGTAGCCTTTGTCGGCCAAAGTGGATCAGGTAAAACAACATTGTGTAATTTACTGCCTAGGTTTTATGAAGTGACGGATGGTAGAATTACGATCGATGGTATCAATGTTCAAGAAATGACACTTACTTCATTAAGAAGTCAAATTGGTATCGTCCAACAAGATGTTTTCTTATTCCCAGGAACGATTCGTGAAAATATCGCATACGGAAAATTAGATGCAACAGAAGCAGAGATTCAAAAAGCTGTTCAATTAGCTCATTTAGAAAAAGTCGTTGATCAAATGTCAGAGGGTCTAGATACAATGATCGGTGAGCGGGGAGTCAAACTTTCTGGAGGACAAAAGCAACGAGTAGCAATTGCTCGGATGTTCTTAAAAAATCCACCGATTTTAATTTTAGATGAAGCAACCTCTGCATTGGATACAGAGACAGAACAAGTAATTCAAGAATCTTTAAACTCTTTGGCAGAAGGAAGAACAACGTTGATTATCGCTCATCGTTTGGCTACGATCAAACATGCGACACGGATCATTGTTGTCAGTGATAAAGGGATTTTAGAAGAAGGAACACACGAAGAGTTACTTGAAAAGGGCGGACATTATCGCCGCTTGCATGATGCACAATTTAGAGACTAATAAAAAAGAGTCCGAAACAAAATGAGGTGACC
>NZ_JAFREN010000014.1 GCF_017377505.1 Enterococcus sp. DIV0212c
CAACTTTTGGGGGTCACCTCAAAACTAAAAATCAGTTTTATTTCAGGCTCTAAATCCGAATAAATGATGAGAAAAAAGTAACTACTACGCTTCGATCACATCAAATTCTAAGTGCTAAAGCACTAAGATTTGAAGGCTTCGGAAATAAACGCTTTTGTCTCATCCTCTGTTTTATCTCGTTTTTACGATCATCTCTAACGCTTTAGCCAAATCCTCTCCAGCAAGGTCGATATTTTCAGCTTCCATACACTGCTTCAGATTTTCAGTTACAACAAGACCAATCACTTTATCAATACTGGAGCGAACGGCTGTCAATTGTGTTACGACTTCTCGACAGTCTTTTCCTTCTTCCATCATTTTCAAAATCCCACGAATCTGTCCTTCTGACCGTTTTAAGCGGTTGGCTAATTTAGGATCACACGCCATCAATAACCTCTCCTCTCCAGGCAGACATGCCGCCCATCACATTGGTTACATCATACCCTAATGAAGAAAAATATTCACTAGCCATTTGTGAGCGTCCGCCAGAATGGCAGATAATGTAGTACGGCTGCTCTTTATCCAGCGAGCCAGCGGTTTTGTCCAATGTACTAAGCGGTAGACTTTTGGCCCCTTTGATATGTCCAGAACGATATTCGTCATCTTCGCGTACATCTATGATTGCTAGTTCATTTCTTTTTTCTAATTGTTCAAATTCGTCGATCATGATTGATTTATACATTATTTAATAACCTCCTGAGGGTAAATTGTACTATATATTTGAAATGCGCCATCTAAATTTTTAACATTGAAGCCATTATTTTTCAAGATACGTTCAGCTAAATAACTACGTTGTCCACTTTGACAACTAACAATAATTTCTTTATCAGTTGGTAATTCAGCCAAATGTTCTCTTAATTCATCTAATGGGATATTTTTAGCTTGAGGTAATGAACCGTTATTCTTCAATTCTCCTGGATTTCTCACATCAAGTAAAAGTGCACCATTTTCTATCGCTTCTTTTAATTCGTAATATTGAATATTTTCAGAAAAACCTTCTACGATATTTATAGCCGCATAGCCAATCATATTGACTGGGTCTTTAGCAGAACCAAACGGCGGTGCATACGTAAATTCCAGTTCTGGTAAGTCCATCACGGTTAATCCGGCTTTGATGGCTGTCGCAATGATATCTATTCGTTTATCCACGCCATCAGCTCCGATTGCTTGCGCACCGTAGATTTTTCCTGAAACAGGATGAAATAGAAGCTTCATAACGATTGGATGACTACCAGGAAAATACCCTGCATGGCTTTTAGAGGTTGTATGAACAGCTTTGTATTCTAAATTGTTATTTCGTAATTGGCGCTCACTTAATCCTGTGCTGGCTGCTGCAAGATCAAAGACTCGAACAATTGCAGTTCCAATACTGCCTTGGTTTTTACGAGCAACGCCAGCAATTACATCAGCTACTTGTCTACCTTGACGATTTGCTGGTGAAGCAAGTGAAATCAAGGCATCCTCTCCTGTGATTTGTTGTTTTACGACGATTGCATCCCCAACGGCATACACATCTGGATCAGTGGTTTGATACGTTTGATCAACGACGATCCCACCTCTCAAACCTGTTTTTAACCCTGCAGCAATAGCAAGATCACTGGATGGTTTGACCCCAATCGACAAAATCGTAAAATCACTGATGATGGTTTCACCAGAACTCAATTCGATTTTTGAGCCAGAATCTCTAAAGGCAGCTGCTCCTGCGCCCGTATAAACGGTGATTCCCTTTTGCTTCAATTCTTTTTCCACAAAAGCGGCCATTTCTTCATCTAAAGGTGGTAATAATTGCGGTGCAGCTTCTACTAATGTGACATCTATGCCTAAATGCTGCAAGTTTTCCGCCATTTCCAAACCAATAAATCCCGCGCCGATCACAACAGCTTTTTTTGGTTGCTCATTTTTAACTGCTGCGACAATTTTATCAACATCAGGAACATTTCTTAAAGTGTAAACATTTGTAGCTTGATCCAACCCTTCAATCGCTGGGACAACTGGTTCTGCACCTGGAGAAAGGATCAATTTATCATAACTGATTACTTCTTCACGACCGTTTGAATTGGTTAAAACCGTTTTATTTTTTCGATCGATGTTGATTGCCTCTGTTTCTGGATAAACATCAATGTTAAATCTTTTTTTCAATTGTTCTGGTGTTTGTAAAATCAATTCTGAACGTTCACTGATTTCACCTGAGACATAGTAAGGCAGACCGCAATTAGCAAAAGATACATAAGGACCTTTTTCTAAAACGATGATTTCGATTTCTTCAGATAATCTTCTTAGTCTTGTCGCTGCTGACATTCCACCAGCCACACCGCCAATAATTACTACACGCATTATAATTTTCCTCCTCTGACTTCACCATGCCAAGCGCTCATACCGCCTTTGACATTGATTGCATCGATTCCTTTATTTTTCAAGATTTTTACAGCTCTTCGGCTTCTCATACCAGATTGACAAATTACATAAACAGGCTGGTCCTTCTTTGTCGTATACCCAGCTATTTTACCTAGGGGTATATTTTTCGCTCCTTTTATGTGTCCGCTAGCAAATTCTGCCGTTTCTCTTACATCGATGACTTCTGGTTTTGAAGCTAGCTTTTGCTGAAGTTGACTTGTATTAATTGAATTTCCTTTAAAAAATCTAAACATTGGCTCCTCCTTTATACCCCTATGGGTATTTACAAGGAATAGCATAAATGATTTTTATTTACTTGTAAAGAGGTTTGCTTCAAAAATTACGGATCATTTTTGCCTATATGATTATAAAATGACCATCCACAGCTCAAACTACCTGAAATTTTTTTAAAATGTTCCCCCTATTTCTATTAAATACGGTATTTTCTTAAACAAACTGAATTATTTCTTAAGAAAGCCAAACAAATATTAACTTATTTGGCATATTTTTGTAACATTAGACCTCTATACTGAATATAGTTACTTAGATAAACAGCACAACAACAAGAAAAGAGGGTATGACATGAATCAAGGAATTCTTAAAAAACAAAATATTTTACCGTTACTATTGATTCTACTTCTTTCATTTGCTAGTCTTTTCCTTATTTTTAATAAAGAAGAACAACCCATCCAAGATGAAGCGACTGCTTATCAGCAGATTTTTATTGATGAAATAGCATCTGAAGCGAAACTTTTACAAAAACAAACCAAATTATTTGCCAGCATCACTATCGCCCAAGCGATTTTAGAATCTGATTGGGGACGCAGTGATTTAGCTGTAGAAGCCAAAAATCTTTTCGGGATCAAAGGCGAATTTAATGAGCAATCCAGCATTATGCCTACAGATGAATTTATTAATGGTGAACGGATCACGATCGATGACTCTTTTAAGAAATATGAAACGATCCAAGAATCGATGGTCGATCATATGGAATTTTTAAAAGGCGGAACTTATGATGCCATAAAAACCAGCAAAAACTATCGAGAAGCGGCGGTTGCTTTACAAAATGGTGGTTATGCAACTGATCCAGATTATGCGGAAAAGCTGATTGAATTAATCGAGGAATTTAAGTTAAACAACTATGATAAATAATCTAATACTAGCTACTAGGAAAGGTTTATTATGTATAATTTATATTATGTTGTAAAAGATAGCAGCATTGATCTTATAAGAAATAAAGGTGCCACTTTTTTTAAAGGCACTTTTATTTTCTTGTATACTTTGACGTTAACCATTTTACTTCACCTATTGGTCACTACTAATCACCTTGAAACAATAGAAAAAGAAAATAAGCTACTAGAATCAAATTCGTTGGACTATTTCGTTCAGACAAATTCCAGCGATCATTTAATCACCTTGTTAGTCAGTCTAAAAAATGGTTTCATTATTTTTACTATCAGTTTATTTTTATTCGGTATCGCATATCTCTTTATCTATTTTCAAAAAGCTTTATTATTGAATAAAGAAGAATTAGTAACGAAAAAAATGCTCGGAGCTTCGGCTATCAGAGTGACTAGCGAGCTCTTTTTAGATTCGGTTTTACTGATTATTCCTTGTATTATTTTAGGAATAATCGTAGCTGAATATTTCTATGCCAGCTGTTTCTTCAATTCTACTTTTTGGCTAGCTAGGGACTTTTATGCCCCAAGTTACTTCATAGTTTACGTAGATTTGCCTTTGATTGGCTTATTTTCACTTGTGCTTATTTGCCAGTTTTTTTATCTTAAACAAAAAATAACGAATCTTTAAAAGGAGTTTTTGATCGTGAATATTTTAGTTGCCGATGATAGCCCAGAAATGGTGCAGATCGTTAGTGCTTATTTAAAAAAAGCTGGATTTACCGTTTTTACTGCTTTAGATGGTGAGATGGCTTTAGATGTCTTTTATCAAGAAAAATTAGATTTAGCTATTATTGACTGGATGATGCCTAAAATTGATGGGATCGAAGTTCTGAAAACGATTAAAGCTGAAAGCTCATTAAAAATATTGATGTTAACCGCTAAGACAACTGGAGAAGATGAGTTCCTATCATTATCTAGCGGCGCTGATGACTATATTACCAAACCATTTCATCCTCAAGTATTGTTGCTACGTGTCAAAAAATTGCTTGGTCTGACCCATTCTTTTTATGCGAAAAATTTACTGATCGATCCAGCTAATTTAAAGGTTTGGAAACATGAAGAAGCCTTAGATTTAACTAAAAAAGAATTTGATTTGCTTATGATGTTAGTTAACAATCGTGGAACTATTTTAACGAGAGAACAACTTTTGATCGGTGTTTGGGGAATGGATTATGACGGTGTTGCACGGACTGTGGACACCCATATTAGACGACTTCGTGAAAAAATTGGCGATGAGATCATCACCACCAAAAGAGGAGTGGGCTATCTCATTGAAAAAGAAAACTAGAAAAATCAGCACAACACTCACAGTGACCTTTTCACTGATCATTATCGGCAGCTTTGTTGTTATGTTTCTTTTGAATAGTCTGATTATACCTCATTATTATTTTTCAAAAATGGAACATAAAGTTACCTCAGTTATGACCGATATCCAACAAAATTCCAGTACTGATCAACAACTAGCTGAATTAGAAGATAACAATCAAGTCACGATCATTAAACGAACGCTGGATGGTACATCGTTGGATGATTTCAATGAAGCGTTGAATGTAGAGCTAAATCGAAAAAAAGTTGCTTTGAATCGTTTTTGGATCACCCAGGAAACCTTAGATCAATTGCAAAATCAACCACAATCTGTTCAACGAAATTTCGATCAGGGGAAGCAAAAATCCAGTTTCTTAGTTGAGATGCGGGTGATCGATAATACGTTTTATATGGTTGGTATTTCAACAGTTAATTTTTCAGAAACGGCGAACTTGATCAACACGTTTAATTTTATTTCTTTAGGTCTAACATTGATTTTAATCATTATTTTGATTTACATTTCTGTTCGGAAAATAACCGATCCTTTAGTGGACTTAAAAAAAGTTGCAGAAGAGATTACTACCCTATCTTTTGTCACAACCGATGATATTCCAGCAAATGAAATTGGCGAATTAGCCCAAAGCATCAATAAAATGAGCTATGCTTTAGCAACTTACCAAAAAAACTTATTAGCCAAAAATGAACAACTTAAGCAATTTACCGCTGATCTAACTCACGAGCTAAAAACACCAATCGCTTTGATCAAAGCGTATGGCTCAGGAATCCAAGATGATTTAGATGACGGAACTTATCTGGAAGTGATTTTACAACAAACTCAGCGTTTGAATGATATCGTGGATCAAATGTTGGACTATGCAAAACTAGAGCAACAACAACCAATCAATAAAGTTCCCCTACAATTATCAGATACTTGGCGGAAAACGGTGACTGAGCTGACACCAACAATGGAAAAAGAATCTATTTTACTACTAGAAGCGGATACTGACAAACCTCTTTCATTGATTGAAGCTGATCCTCTTTTGATCAAAAGAGTGTTTGAAAATTTACTAACTAACAGTCTTAAATATACTACTGATAAAGAGATTCAAGTCAGCTGGCGAGAAACAGAGGAATTTATCGAATTTACGATAAGCAATCAAACCTCTTTAGCTTCTGACTTTGATGTGAACAAACTTTGGGAAGCATTTTACGTTCATGAAAAATCTCGGAATAAAAACCTATCTGGAACAGGTCTTGGTTTATCAATCGTTCAATCGATCATGGCTGAACATGGTTTTACCGTCGAAGCAAAATTGATTCATCATACACTGATTTTTATTTTACATTTTTATAAAGTTGGTGGAGGCTGGGACAGAAGTGTTTAATCCCAAGAAATAAGAAGGAATTCACGAAAATTGTTCTTCAAATTTTTGTGAAGTTCAGATTATTTCTGAAGCCTTCAATTCTAAGTGCTTTAGCACTTAGAATTTGATGTGATCGAAGCGTAGCGTAGTGATTGCTTCTGCTCCCAATGTTTATCCGGATTCCACGTGAGTGGGATATGACTCGAAGAGTTATATCCCACTCACTTTTTGTTTACTTTTGGCATTTTTCTGTAACATTAGCTTGTTAGAATCAGTTTATGGTATTGAGCTGAACATGATTGTTTTAGCTTTTATGTTATCTAGCTCCGCGGGCTTGATCCTCGGAAAAAAGATGAAATCTGAATGAGGTAAAAAACACCTCAGTCTTATTTCCCTATTTTTCTGTCGGAGCAGGGCGAGCCCGCTACGCTTTTAAATTTAGGAGGAACTCATGAAAAAATTTACTATCTATCTAAGCTTAGCTGCAATCTCATTATCACTAACTGCTTGTAATCTCACCCATACAAAAGCCAGCAGTAAAACGGAGAATTTGATCGTCAACAACGAAATCGAAAAAAATAAGACTTATGCTAAAACGGATTTTACTTTCGATGTCGATCCTGAAACATTCACTGTAACGATCACTGAAAAAGGTGAAACAGCAGAAGTTTCTAAACCTCAAAAATCAAAAAAAGTTACTGATCTGAAAAAAAGTAAAAGCGAAGTCAGTTGGACCTATCCTGATGAGCAAATCAACGTCAAATTAAGAAAAGAAAAGAATCATTTAGCCGTAGCTCTCACAAGTTTATCTGACCAAGATACAACGTTTACATGGCCTAAATTAGACGCTAAAAATTATGTCTTACCAATCGCAGAAGGAAAAACGATTCCTAATGACCAAAAAGAATGGCTCGCTTACTTTAAACAAAATGAAGAATTATCAATGAGTGAAGCTTTTTCCATGAGCTTTTTTACAACCAATCAAGAAACATTTGCCACAACTTTTGTGATGGACAATACCTTTAATAGTGATCTTTTAACTAAAACTGAACCTCACCTTACGTTGGAAGCTAGCCATAATTTTATCGGCTTCGGCAAAAATAAAACCCAAAATTATCGACTTTATGTTACTGATAATGATCCTGTCGCAATCGCAAAAACGTACCAAATGGATCGAATCGATTTGGGTGAATTCAAAACACTGGATGAAAAGGAAAAAGAAAATCCAGAAATCAAAAAAATGCGCGGTGCGATTCAAGTGTATTATTGGAACAGCCGAATTTTAACCACAGAAGATATTAAATGGGCAAAATTACCGCAAATGGTAGACCAACCAATTTTCCAATGGATCGGTGAATTGTTAGCTCAATATGGAGAAGACGGCTCTGAAGAATACCTGAAAGCGTTAGAAGCATTTAAAAATAATGAAGGCTATAAATATGAGAAAAACACGTTCTTAACCTCGATCAATTATGTACTGCTTTATCCACAATTTTATAATAAAGAGATCTTCAAAAATCCGGATGCAGAAGCACAAAAACTGATCGATAAAGGCATCGACAAACTAAGTGAACAAGAACGTTACACATTAAATAAACATCTATTAGCTGGCGTTCTAGGTGATTTAACACCGCCGCTTGAACAATGGGGACAAGCAACTTCCTCTGACGTTTTCAAAGACATGAAAAAATCTGGCTTAGAAAATGCATGGATTGGTCTGCCAAATTGGGCCAATGGCTTGATGAACCCAGAAATGGTCAAAACAGCCGCTGATGAAGGTTACCTAATTGGTCCTTATGATTCATATCAATCGATCCAAGAAAATGCTAGCATCGATTGGAATACGGCCTCTTTCCCTAATAAAAATTTATATGAAAATGCGACAGTCACTAAGAAAAATGGTGAAAAAGTTGCTGGTTTCTTGGGCAAAGGTCGTAAGCTTAACCCAACACAAATTTTTCCTGATGTAGAAGAACGTTTTACAGGAATCATGCAGAATAAAATTCCATTCAATTCTTGGTTTCTAGATACAGATGCTGCTGGTGAAATCTATAATGACTACAGCCCTGACCACTTGACGACACAAAGTGAAGATGTTGCCGGACGTTTAAAACGAATGGATTATTTTAATCAAAATGGTTTAGTTGTCGGTTCAGAAGGCGGAAATGACTTTGCTTCAAAAGATATGGTTTTTGCTCACGGCATCGAAACACCTGTCATTATGTGGTCAGATCCTGATATGCGTGAAAACAAAGAAAGTGAATATTATGTGGGAAGCTACGCTGCATTAGACGGTGGAATTCCAACTAAATATAAAAAAGTTGTCCCGATCAAAGAAGAATATAAAGCAATTTACACTGATCCAGTTTATTCTTTGCCACTCTATAAGCTCGTTTACAACCGTTCTGTGATCACTTCTCATCAATGGGAATGGGATAGTTACAAGATTAAGAACCAAGTCGGTGAACGCCGCATGAAGGAGTATTTATACAATACTCCACCAATGATGCATATCGACAAAACTGCTTGGGAAGAACATAAACAAGATATTTCAGAAAATGCCAAAATTTGGAGTCCTTTCCAAAAAGCAGCATTACAACATGAGATGACTGATTTTAAAGTCTTAACAGATGATCGTTTAGTCCAAAAAACTGACTTTGGTGAGAAATTATCTGTGATTGCTAATTTTTCTGATACTGATTACGATGCAGATGGCGTTAAAGTTTCCAGTCATACGGCGTTGATCATTAATGATGGCAAGGAAACTGTTGTAAAAACTGAAGGTTAAACCCAATAGGTTGAGACAGAAGCTAATTTCTCCGAGGAATTGCTTCTGCTCCCACCATTTATTCGCATTTAGAGCCCGAAACAAAACTGATTTTTAGTTTTGTCCCGGGCTCTTCTTTTTAATTTTTCAACTTAAACGTCATCTCAACTGGGTTATGATCCGAGTTTTTAAATTCAGCATCTATCACTTTTCCACTCACATTTTCGACATTATCTGAAATGATAAATCCATCGATCAAGGCTACAAATGACTCCCCTTTTTTATAAGGTTTATCTAAATTACGAACGGAAGGCACCGGATTGGTTACCTCACTTAATTCAGCTACTTGCAAATTTTTCGGCAACTCTTTTTTAGGAAACGGCTGCAGCCATGTATATTCTTCTGTTGTATCATTTTTAAAGGTCTCAGTGGAAGAATCCAGTAAGTCATGATTAAAATCGCCACCGCCAACAACGTAATTTCCTTTTTTATATTCATTTTCCATATGATCGAATAATTTATGGACTTGTTCTTTTTGAATCTGTTGATCTTTGATATATGCAGATAAATGAACGTTATACAGCATCAGATATTTGCCATTTTCAACTGGAATTTTTGACACAGTAAACGCACGATCTAAATCAAAAAATTTATTAAAATTCGTTTCGATCGGTAAGCTGTAACGAGTACTTGCTTCTACTTCTTTATTACTTAAGGTCAGGATGCCTGATTTTGATTTGCCGATTGGATCTAGAATAGGATACATCAAAAACGCTGAATTATAATTTGTGGCAAATACACTAGAATAGTCATTAAATTGCTGCGTAATCTGCGCTACTTCATCTACTCCACGGCTGCGAGTCGCTTTTTCATCAACTTCTTGGAATAAGGCGAAATCTGGATTGATGATTCTCGTTGTATCGCTCACTCCAGAAATGTTTTCGACAACACTTTCTTTACTGACCGCCTTTGATTGTTTGCCACCATCCATGAAAAATGTATAATCAGGCGTATAAGAACCGTAACCAATATTGAAGGTGGAGATTTTATATTCTTTGTTTGTTGCTGCTTGTTTTGCCTTTGCTTTTTGATTGGTTTCGATCGAAATGTCATCAGTGATTCTAGAATAGCTAAAATAAACATAGCCTACATAAGCTAAAATAATTGCGATGAAAATAGCTAGAATACCTAAAAAAAATTTAATACTTTTTTTTAAATTCATTATTGTCTCAACTTCCTACTTTGTATTTTCTTCCATTCTACAATATGGACAAACTGTTTCATTTGAAGGCATCGGTGCTCCACAAAAATAACAGATTTTATTTCCTACTTTGTTAGTTTTATTTTGTGTTCCAATAGCAACTTCTTTTTGGACATCTTTTGTCACTGTAGCTCGGGTGACTTTATGTTTATCTTCGACAGATTGCTTTTTTGGTTCTGGTTCTCTATAAAAAAGGCTTGTAACCGCATCAAATAGACCGATCCAGATAAGTATCTCACTATCCATACCACTAAAAACAAAAATATATAGGAAAAGTAAAATACCACCCGAAATAAAATCTCGGTTTAATATTCTCGGAATGCCTGTTGCACCAAGAAGTAAAGCAAGAAGAAAAGTATATCTAGGTTTCAAGTTATACAACAAACCAGCTCTTTTGATCATAAATAGATTATCTTTTATAAACTGCCACATTTTTCTTTTCCCCCAACACATTTTTATCTTTTTAACGTAAGGTCCATTATAAACATAAAATTGGTTTGGTTCAATATGGTGTATAATAGCAAGAAAATCATTTATATATATGTATCAGCAGGCACACCTATAAGTTCTGTCATTTCTTTGATTGTCATATACATCACCTCACCTTTAATTCAAATCGTTAACCAAGGAGAGTATAAACCTGTAAGTGGAATGAACTGATGTTGCACAATATCTACGTGGTTCTCGAAGTTAAACACTTCCGTTCTAACCTCCGAAAAGAGATTTTTTATTTATTTTTCTGTACAAGCTCTGCTAACTTAGTGACCGTGTTAGCATTTCTAATCGTAATTCGACTATACATTTTTGTTCCAACGATTTTTGACCAGCGACTTCTTGAAAATGTTTTGATTGGTGCTGACCAGAAAATCACTCGTTCATGATAGGCGACTTTTTCATATTCGGCTTTTGCTTCACCAACGGATGCGATAACTTCTTCTGTTGTCGTCGGTGCAATCACAAAAATCACATTATGCTTTGATTCTTGATCTGTATTCCACCATTTCGGCATGTGTTCCAGCGCTTCCAGTAACATTGCGCTAGGTACAATCGTCACAGTGATCTGCAAGCCAAACTCTGATTCGATCAGCGCTTCGCATTCTTTAGTCAACTGTATAATATCCTTTATTTCACTAGAAAAAATAACATTGCCACTATTCAAATATGTACTGACCTTTGTAAAGCCATGTTGTTCAAAACGCTCTTTCAGTTGTGCCATGACCACACGATTTTTACCGCCGACATTGACACCGCGTAATAAAGCAATGTAAGTTGCCATTTTTTAGTCCCTCCTATTTTTCACGATTCAATTCACTACTATTCAGCTTAAAGCAAATAGTTTCTTCAATCCTACTCTTATATTATAATAAAGAAAATCATTACTAGGAAGAAAAGAGGACGGAATGATGAAAGATATCAATGAATTCTTCGCCAATATCAGCGAACCCGAGCATCGCAAACGTTTAGAAGAACTGTTTGAGTGGACAATGAAAAGTTATCCTGAGTTTAAAGTGGTCATAAAATGGAATCAACCGATGTTTACTGATCATGACACATTTATTATTGCTTACAGCACTGCAAAGAAACACCTTTCGATTGCTCCAGAAACAGTAACAATTGCCGCCTTCAAAGATGACATTGAAAAATCTGGATATCAACACACCGATAATATTATCAAAATAACGTGGGATCAGCCGATTGATTTTTCATTATTGAAAAAAATAATCGATTATAACGTTCAAGAGAAACTACATTATACAAAATTTTGGCGGGAATAGATGACAGACTTTAATTCAAAAAAGTATTATCCATAAGAATTTTTTGAAGTGGTAATTTCATAATAAATAGTTTATTATTTGTGCATAGAGCAATAGAACATTTATCTTCCCCAAAGATAAAATAAAAATCGAGAAGCTGAGATATAACCTCTTAGAGTTATATTTCAGCTTCTTTAAATCTGAAATTGATTTTAACTTAGTTTATCCGCTTAAGTGTTATTCTTCCAGAATTATTTTTTCACCTTCTAATAATTTTCATCCATCAACTCAGCTTTTTTTCCAATAAATTGTATAGACAAATGAAGTAGCGCTTCTGCTAAATCAACATACCGAACAAAAGATTAAGAATTCCTTTAGGTAAAAACAAAGCTATACTTGTAATCTACCTCAAAATTTCCACTCTCTTCCTGTTATTTTTAACTATTTCGAAAAATTATATTGACTATACTCCTCTCTTTAAGTTAAGATAATATTACAAAACTAAATAAAAAAAAGGCGCCCTGCAGGAGGACAGCAAATCATCCCGCAGAGCCCTGTATTATCAGCACGAACTAATAATACAAGTTGCCTCCGTCAATATGTTATTGACTATCCTTATTGTACTAAAAGTAAGAAAAGATTACTAGTCTTTTTTACTCATTCGATAGATTTAGTTAATGTTTATTTACTGAACGCTTCATGGTATTAGTTTCTGACTAATACCATTTTTTATGTTTTGGATTTACTACTAGATAATTAGAGCGAAAAACAAAATAAATAGGCACTCTGTAAAAGGACAGCAAATCCGTTCACAGAGCCCTGTATCATCAGCACGAACTGATCATACAAGTTGCCCAAGTCAATGCGCATTGACTTATTCATTTTACCTAAAATTTGTAAGAAATACTAGTGTTTTTTTGCAAATTTTATGATTTGGATAAATTAATGATTATTCATTGCACTTTTGCACGGTATTGGTTGGTGACCAATGCCGTATTTTTTCGCTCTTTTTATAAATAGTAAACACCAAGTTCTCCTTTTTCTAACACATTTTTTTCATCTCTTGGTGTTTACAACCTGGCATTACTGGAATCAAACGTTCACCTTACTCTACCCGTTCAGTCTAAAAAAAGGTGTGCTACGTCAATGCGTAAAAAATAAAAAGTAAAATATGCAAACAAAAATTTTTCTAGATCTACCGACTGAATGGAAAAAGTAGCGAATGATTCTTTGTAAGCCAGTATCACCAAGAATCTGACTGGCGGAAAGCAGATTCTTGGTTTCAAACAAAAAATAGGAGGTTTTGCAGAGCCTCTTATTTCAAACAGCTGTTTAATCCCATACAACTATTCCTTTGAAAAATAACCATACCAACCATTTCTCTACCAAAAGGTTAAACAGCTGTTTGTTTTTATATAAAGATAATTTACTAGAAAAGCTCTAATGAAGTAGCTATATATAATATCCCCAATCAGATAGATCATACAGCTCTAGAACGTTTCATACTAGATAAACTGAATTTAATTCTAACATAAGAACAGATTATTATGCCACACGTTATACTTATTTTTTTTTAATACCTCATCTCAATTATGGCTTAATACAGCTATTTAGATATACATTTACTAATACTAGAAGGCACATTATTAACTGACGATTTTACTTTGGAGTCTTATTTATCTAAATTTTATACATATTAGCGGATGGTATCAGCTATTACAATATGCTTTATTCATACAACAGCATACATCCTAATAGTTATTTTACATTTTATTTTTTGACTTAGAGTTCACTTTACATGATAGAATAGATGTAAGTAATTATCTAGGAGGTAACTTTTTATGGCTTATAAAATTCACGAATTTTCAGAAATGACTGGTCTTACACCCTATACTCTGCGCTTTTACGAAAAAGAGGGCTTGATCACGGTTAAAAGAGATCTGAATAATATTCGGATTTATGATGACCGTAATAAAGAATGGATCGATTTTTTTATGCATTTGAAAAAAACAGGTATGACGATCGAGGATTTAAAACAATACTTGGTTTGGTGGCATGAAGGAGATTCTACGAATCAAAATCGATTGGATTTATTGAAGAAGCAAAAAGAGATTGCTTTAAGTGAAATGAAGCAGATTCAAGAAGGTATTGACATGCTTGATTATAAAATTGATGTTTATACAAAAAGAGTACAGGGAAACTAAAAAAAGCCTATCAAAACTATTTATTAGTTTTGATAGGCTTTTAAAAATTGTTTTCAGGCACTATTCCTAAATCTATTTATTATAAATTTTTGGACCTTTACGCATGTTTCTACGGTCATTTTTAGGCTTCTCCATTTTTTCAGAGCGGCCTCCGCCTTGTTTCTTCTTGATCAATTCTAACATTTTTTTCTTTGTATCCATTATTGCACCGCCTTTGTTAACAGAGTAACAGACTCGATATGTGTTGTTTGTGGGAAGTTATCCACTGGTTGAACTTCTTTCACTTCAAAGCCGCCTTCAACTAGTAAGGCAAGATCACGTGCTAATGTCGCTGGGTTACAGCTAACATAAACGATTCGTTCAGGTTTTGTTTCGATCAATGTTTCTACTAAGCTTGCCTCTAAACCTTTACGCGGCGGATCAACGATTACAACATTTGGTTTGATGTCATTTTCGATCAATCTTGGTAATGCTTCTTCCGCTAAACCAGCAGTAAATGTAGCGTTGGTAATATTGTTTAATTTAGCATTGCTTTCAGCATTTTTCACTGCTTCTTCGATGACTTCCACACCATAAACATGTTTGGCATCTTTCGCTAAGGTTAAACCAATTGTACCGATTCCACAATACGCATCTACAACAACTTCTTCGCCAGTCAACGCTGCGTATTCTTTGACTTTATTGTACATTACTTCTGTTTGTTGTGGATTTACTTGGTAAAATGAACGAGAAGAGATTTCAAATTTCAAATCAAAAATCGTATCGATCATTTGATCTTCACCGTGTAACAGAATCGTCTCGTCACCAAAAATCACGTTTGTCTTTTTAGAATTGACATTTTGCACGATGCTGACAACTTCAGGCAGCGCTTCTAAAATATCAGGAATGATTTTACTTGTTGGGAATAATTTTGGCGTTCTAGTAATCAAAACAACCATCATTTCCCCAGTGTGATAGCCACGACGGACAACGATATGGCGCAAGTTACCAGTGTTATCAGATTCGTTGTAAGGCTTGATGCTATAACGTCTCATGATATCACGGATTTTGATAACTGCTTCGTCGATTTTAGGATCTTGAATATAGAAATGTTCTAATGGAATTAGATCATGACTATTTTTTCTGAAGAACCCAGTTTGCAGTTTGTCATCGATTTTTCTAACTGGAATTTGAGCTTTATTGCGATAACCCCAAGGATTATTCATGCCTAACGTATCCATTACAGGGACATCAGGTAATTTTGCTACACGCTGCATCACGTTTTTTACTTGGTCTGTTTTGAAAGTTAATTGAGCGCCATAAGCTAAATGCTGTAATGGGCTGATTCCAACTTTAGTAAAGTTTGCATCTTTAACTGGTACACGGTCTTCGCTTGATTTTAAGATCGTCAAGACTTTTCCGTAACCGAAACTTTTGCCGACTTTTAAGACTTTGATTTCGACTTTTTCACCTGGCAAAGCATTTTCTATAAAAAGCGGGTAGCCGTCAACTTTGGCAACACCCATTCCTTCATGTGTCAGATCAATAATATCAACTTCGATTGTTTCATTTTTGTTCACTGGAAAATTATTCATAAGTCGCTCCTTCTTTAATGCACTTCTCTCATTCTAATGAAAAAATGCTAGAAAAGCAATAGAGAGATTGTTTCTACGGTTAAAAGACGTAAAAATTAATCTTTCTATTTAATAGATTTCCGCTAGTTTATTTTCAATTAGCTGGATCACTTGTTTTTTTGCTTCTTCATCTTCAATAAAATCGTATTTGTCCCCATCAATTTGGATTTTAGGACTCTCATTGTATTCTTCAAACCATTGTTCATAACGTTCATTCAATTCTTTATAATACTCATATAATGAAGGGTCTTTTTCTACTTGCTCGTAAACGCGTCCCCGTTTTTGAATACGTTCCAACATTTTAGGAAAAGATATTTTAATATGCACTAGTAAATCTGGACGCTTTTTATGAGCTGCGTACGGAAGTTCTTGTAGCATATTTTCTAATAAAGAATCATAGACTTTTACTTCTGTATCGTTGGCTCTTCCGAGGTCAGCATTTAGATGGAATAATAAAGAATCTTCATAGATTGAACGATCCAATACATTATTTTCATGTGAAAGTGCTTGTTTAATACTATCAAACCGCTTATTCAAAAAATAAATTTGTAATAAAAATGCATATTTTTTAGGATTTTCATAAAATAAGGGCAATACTTCATTATCCTCAACGGATTCATAAAAAGCATCTGATCCTAAATGTTCTGAAATAATTTCTGTTAAACTTGATTTTCCTGCACCAATTGTACCTGCTAAAACGATCACTGCCATCGAACTCCCTACCTATTAATAGTTATTTTTTTTGATTTTTAACCAGTGGATCATGCCATAAATCGAATTGATTGTATACATGCAATACATGACAAACAATGCATAATCTCCTCCAGCATGACTACCTGCTCTAAACCATAATATTATTGAAAATACGTTTCCTACTAGCCAAAAAACAAATTGTGACTGATATCTTTTGATCATCAACAGCATTCCTGTCGCTGATACACTAAAAGTTACCGCATCAAGCGTTTGCTGCGCATCATTGACGAAGCCTAAAAGATAATATGCGATTACACCGATTGCCAGCCAGACAAGTCCAGCATACAGCCATTGAATCCCTTTTAACGTTTTGACATCTGTCACATTACCAGATCCATCCTCGCTGACTTTTAACCATGTATACAGCCCTGTGATATCCATTATAATATAAAAGCTTTGAAGTAAAACTTCAGCATACACACGCGTTTTAAAGCCAAAATAGCCGATGATCAGCGCACTTATAAAACCAAATATATAATTGCTGGCTTTTCCTTGGGCAATTAAATTGACGCAGATAATACCTGATAAACCACCCACTAAAGTAATCCAACTAGATGGATTAAAAACAAAGGCTATTAATTGTACGGAAATCATCATTAATAAAAAAAGATAATTTTTTCTTTCCCACCCTTTAAAGTCATTTATAATAAAATTTGAATGCATATAAAACAAACCTTTCACTTACAATTATTTATCATTTTCTGCAGAGATGACGACTTATTTAATTTACCTCTGTTTCAGTCACAAGTCAATGAGAACCCTTCTCAATTATTGATTATGAGACATTTTTTATACAACATATTGTGTTTCTTAATTTTTAAAACCTATATATGGTATAGTAGTGCTATTTCACTTCTTCAGTTTTAGTAAGTATATCCGCTCAAATAAAAAAGTATCTAAGACCAACAAGTAATTGTTTTGTCTTAGATACTTTTTTTATTCTCTTGATCGATCAGCCAATTTTTCCATTATTATCAATGTCTTCTTCAGTTAAACGTTCGACTTCTTTTACAAACTCTTTGCTTGTTTCAAGATATTCATCATCGTCATCAGATTCACCGTCATAATCGTCTAACACAGAACCCATGATTGCGTTCGAAGGAATCGCATCTGCATTGGCAAACATTTCGATATGTTGATGCAAATTGACAAATTCCATTGGCGCATCCCCACCGTATTCACCATCTAAATTGATCATCATACGGCTATTAGGCTCTAATGTTTCAGCATGTAAACGACTAGTTTTAGTATAAATTAAACGGCTGTCTTCTATATGTTTACCACCATTTAACATTAACGCTGCTAGATGTAAAATTTCGAAAACATTAGCTGTTTTGACAATAATCAGAGAAAATTTTCCATCATCCAGTTTTGCATCAGGCGCAATTTGTTCGAATCCACCAACAGAATTGGTCAAGCCTAAGAAAAACATGGAGGCATTGCCCTCATAGACTCCTTCGTCATATTCCATCCGCATTTTGATTGGTTTCACACGCGGAAGCATTTCTGCACCTTTAGCTAAATAAGCCAAGTAGCCGAAAATACTTTTCAATTCTGAAGGAACCTCATAGGTCAATTCAGTTAAATGTCCACCAGCTGCAATATTGATAAAATAATTATCTTTGGCTTTGCCGATGTCCATTTTAACCGTTTGATTTTTTTTGATAACTTCTGCTGCTTTAACAATATTGTCTCTAGGAATTTTTAATGCTCTTGCGTAATCATTGGTTGTTCCTGCAGGAATGATCGCCATAGACGGTCTTTTTTCTAAAGGAGCAATGCCATTAACAACTTCATTGATCGTTCCATCACCGCCAGCTGCAACAATTAGATCAAAATCTAATTCTGCAACTCGGCGTGCTTCATTTTTAGCAGAATTTTCATCTGGAGTTGTGGCAAAAGCACTAGCTTCATATCCGCACTCTTCCAAGACAGAAAGAATATCAGCTAGATTTTTTTTGACTAGCTCTTTACCTGAAGTTGGATTATAAATCACTCTTGCTTTTTTCATAATCTTTCGCTGCTTTCTATCGTTTTGCCAATTCTTCTTGAAGCAATTTATTTACAACGCCTGGGTTGGCTTGGCCTTTCGTTGCTTTCATGATTTGACCAACTAAGAATCCAACTGCACGATCTTTACCGTTTTTAAAATCATCGACAGATTGTTGGTTATTATCCAATACTTCATTAATGATCGGCAATAATTGTGAAGGATCTGATAGTTGAACTAAGCCTTTAGCTTCAACAACTTCTTTCGCATCCCCACCATTTTCGATCAATTCTTTAAAGACTTTTTTAGCAATTTTAGAACTGATTGTGCCGTCTTCGATCAATGTGATCATGCCAGCTAAGTTAGCAGGTGTTAATTTAGTGTCAGGTAACTCGATTTTTTCACTATTCAAGTATGCTGAAACTTCACCCATCAACCAGTTAGATACTTGTTTGGCATCTGCACCTTCATTTAGCGCTGCTTCAAAGAAGTCAGACATTTCTTTTGTTAATGTCAGAACCATTGCATCGTATTCTGGCAAGCCTAGTTCTTTGATGTAACGAGCACGACGAGAGGCTGGCATTTCTGGTAAGCTATGACGCACACGTTCGATCCATTCATCATCGATCGCAAAACGAGGAACATCAGGCTCTGGAAAGTAACGGTAGTCACTTGAACCTTCTTTAACACGCATCAATAATGTCTTGTTAGTTGTTTCATCAAAACGGCGGGTTTCTTGTTGGATTTCTCCACCAGATAGTAACACTTTCGCTTGACGTTTTTCTTCAAAAGCAAGACCTTTTTTAACAAAACTCATTGAGTTCAGGTTTTTAAGCTCTGCTTTTGTACCAAATTCTTCTTGGCCATACGGACGTAAAGAAATATTGGCATCACAACGCATTGAGCCTTCTTCCATTTTAACATCTGAAACGCCAGTAAATAGAATGATTGAACGGATTGCTTCTAAATAAGCATAAGCTTCCTCTGGTGAACGCATATCCGCTTCTGAAACGATCTCGATCAGTGGCGTACCTTGACGGTTTAAATCAACGAAAGAATAGCCGCCGTCCCCATGAATATTTTTCCCAGCATCTTCTTCTAAATGCACACGTTCGATACGGATGCGTTTTGTTTTGCCTTCAACTTCGATATCAATCCAGCCATCGTGACCGATCGGTTGATCGAATTGAGAAATTTGGTAAGCTTTGGGATTATCTGGGTAAAAATAGTTTTTACGATCAAAATGTGTATCTTTAGAGATTTCACAATTTAAGGCAAGCGCTGCTTTCATCCCAAATTCAAGGGCTTGTTTATTCATGACAGGTAATACGCCTGGGTAACCCCAGTCGATCACGTTTGTATTGCTATTTGGTTCTGCCCCAAAGTGAGCGGGTGCAGGTGAAAAGATTTTAGAGTTTGTTTTTAATTCTACGTGGACCTCAAGTCCGATGACAGTTTCAAAATTCATTAGTCATTCCCCCCTAAGATCACAGGTTTTTTCGTATGGAAATCAGTTGCTTGTTCAAACGCATACGCTGCTTTATACATTGTGCTTTCATCAAATGCTTTACCAATAATTTGTAGGCCAACTGGTAAGCCTTCTGAGAAGCCAGCTGGAATCGACATACCAGGTAATCCCGCTAAGTTGACTGGAATCGTTAATAGATCGTTCATGTACATTGTAATCGGATCATTGATGTTTTCACCTAGTCCAAAAGCAACAGTTGGTGAAGCTGGGCCAATGATGATGTCATAATTAGCAAAAACATTATCAAAATCTTGTTTGATCAAAGTTCTAACTTGTCCAGCTTTTTTGAAGTGAGCATCGTAATGTCCAGCACTTAAAGAAAATGTACCAAGCATAATACGACGTTTTACTTCTATACCAAATCCTTCAGAACGTGAATTTACATAAACGTCTTCTAGATTTTTAACATTTTCAGAACGGTAGCCATAACGAATACCATCAAAACGTTGTAAGTTTGAGCTTGCTTCAGATGAAGCGATAATATAATAAACTGCTACTCCATATTTAGAATGGGGTAAGCTAACTTCTTCCACAGTTGCACCTAATGCTTTAAACGTTTCTGCAGCTTTAAGCACTGCTTCACGAACGCCAGCGTCCACACCTTCACCCAAGTATTCTTTTGGTAAAGCGACTTTCATGCCTTTGATGTCTCCTGTTAAACCAGCAGTAAAATCAGGCACAGAAGCTCCAGCAGATGTCCCATCTTTTTCATCATAGCCACTAATTGCATTTAATGCCAAAGCATTATCTTTAACGTTTCTTGTCAATGGACCAATTTGATCCAAGCTAGAAGAAAAGGCGATTAAGCCAAAACGAGACACACGTCCGTATGTTGGTTTCATACCAACAATTCCGTTAAATGATGCTGGCTGACGGATACTACCACCTGTATCAGTTCCCAAAGAAACTGCTACTTGACCTGCTGCTACTGCTGCAGCCGAACCACCGGATGATCCACCAGGTACTTTAGAGTGATCCCACGCATTCTTTGTTTTCTTAAAGAATGAAGTTTCCGTACTTCCGCCCATCGCAAATTCATCCATGTTTAATTTTCCAACAGGAATCATATCTGCTTGATAGACTTTATCCATTACGGTTGCATCATAAATAGGATTGAAGTTATGCAACATTTTTGATGCTGCAGTTGTTAAAATATCTTTGGTTACGATGTTGTCTTTAATTCCGATTGGAATACCAGCTAATGGATTTGACTCAGTGATTCCTTTAAGATCGATCGCTTTAGCTAAGTCTAAGGCTTTTTCTTCACTGATCGTAATGAATGAATCAACATCTTTTTCTGTTTCATTGATGCGTTTTAGCGTAGCATGTGTTAAATCAGTTGCAGTGATTTCTTTTGAGACAAGTAAATCATGCAATTCTGTTAATGATTTATCGTATAATTTTTCCATTATGCACCAGCCTCCCCATTGTCGATAATCGCTGGCACTTTGATGTAGCCATTTTCTGATTCAGGTACGTTTTTCATTAATTCCTTGCGATCCATACCTGGTGTTGCTACGTCTTCTCTCATCACATTGATTGATTGTGCTACATTAGAGGTAAATGGAACGCCTTCTGTATCTACTTCTTCTAATAATTCCACCATATCGATGATTTTTCCTAATTGCTCTGTAAAGTCTTTTAACTCCTCATCGGAAAAAGACAATTTGGACAATTTGGCTACATGTTTTGCTTTTTCTTCACTGATTGCCATGGATACCCTTCTTTCCTTTAGAAAAACTCAGCTGAGCTGTTACTTTCTATTACTTGAAAGACAGCTCTTATGAGTCCACTAGTTCATTTTTATACTGTTAAACGATTATTTACGTTAAGAAAACAGCTTTTTTCTTATTCTATCATAAAATTCTAAGAAATTATGATAGAGATTAAAGAAAATAGTCTGATAATGTAAAAAATAGTATTTAATTTTCTTTTTTATTGCCGTTTTAGTCTATTCAATTGGTTCAACGCTCGTACTATTGTCCAGTGCGGTAACCATTTGCTGTTCATCCCAGACTTCAATGCCCAAATCTTGTGCTTTCGTCAACTTACTACCAGCATCTTCACCAGCAACAACGATGTCCGTTTTCTTTGAAACACTGCCTGTGACTTTTCCACCTAGATTTTCAATTTTTTCTTTCGCTTCTTCTCGATTATAATGGGTTAATTTTCCCGTTAAAACAACTGTTTTATCTTTGAATGGTGATTCAACTGCTGCTAATTGGGAGGTGCGGATTCCTTTATATTCAAAGTTCACGCCTGCTTTTTTCAGCTCATCCATCAATTCATGGACTTCTTCATTTTCAAAATACGTCACTAGACTGTCAGCGATGATTTCACCCATCGAATCCAATGCTACAACTTCTTCTTGTGACGCTTTACTGATCGCCCACAAATCTCCAAAATGTTCGGCTAAAACTTTGGCTGCTTTGGCTCCAACATGACGAATACCTAAACCAAAGATCAGACGTTCAACAGAATTGTCTCGACTGGCGGCAATCGCCTGATAGATATTATTTGCTGATTTCTCCTTGATTTTGTCTAACGTCATCAATTGCTCTTCTGTTAAAAAGTACAAATCAGCAACATCAGCGACTAATTCCTTATCATACATTTGCTCCAAAACACGAGGTCCCAAGCCATCGATGTTCATCGCATTTCTTGAAACAAAATGATTCAAACCTTCCTTGATTTGAGCAGGACATTTAGGATTGATACAACGCAAGGCAACTTCTTCATCTAAATGTACCAGTTCACTATTACAAACTGGACAATGGGTTGGAATTTCATAAGGTTGGCTATTTTCATCTCGTTTTTCCGTCAATACTTGAGCGACTTCGGGAATAATATCACCAGCTTTATAAATAATCACTGCATCATTTAAGCGAATGTCTTTCATTGCAATAAAATCAGCATTATGCAGACTTGCTCGGCTCACAGTTGTTCCTGCTACACGAACGGGCTGCATCACAGCAGTTGGCGTAACAACACCTGTGCGACCGATCGTCCATTCGATTTCTTCAACAACGGTTTGTGCTTCTTCTGGTGGAAATTTATAGGCAATCGCCCAACGAGGAGCTTTAACTGTAAAACCTAATTCATCTTGAATCGTAAATTCATTGGTTTTGATCACGATTCCGTCGATTTCATAAGGTAATTCCATCCGTTTTTCATGGTACTCTTCAATATATGCCCAAACCTCATCAATATCTTGACATAGTTTTTTCTCAGGATTGGTTCTAAAACCGATTTCTGATAATTCGTTTAGTGCATCAAATTGCGTTTGTGCTGTCATAGGACCAAAATCAGCCACTGTATATAAAAAGGTACTAAGGTTTCTTTTGGCAACCATGCTAGTATCTAACTGACGTAAGCTACCAGCTGCTGCATTTCTAGGATTAGCAAAAACATCTTGTCCAGCTTCTTCTCGTTCTTTATTCAAATTAACGAAAGATTGTTTTGGCATATAACATTCGCCGCGGACTTCAACTGAGATTGGCTTTTTCAATTCTAATGGAATTGATTTGACTGTTTTTAAATTTTCGGTGATATTTTCACCAACAGTACCGTCTCCACGCGTTGCGCCTTGAACAAATTTGCCATTTTCATATTTCAATGAAATCGCTAGTCCATCTATTTTTAGCTCACAGCAATAACTGACAGGTTTACCTGCTAATTTCTGAACACGTTCATCAAAATCATAAATATCTTCTTTACTGAAACCATCATTCAAGCTATACATTTGCACTTCATGAGTGACTTTTTCAAAGCCTTGTAAAATCTTGCCCCCAACACGTTGAGTGGGCGAATCAGAAGTGATCAAATCTGGGAATTCGGTTTCTATGTCTGATAGTTCTTTATACAAGCGATCATACACATAATCTTCTACGGTCGGTTTATCAGCCACATAATATTCATGAGAATATTGTTTTAACTGTTTCCGTAGTTCTTTTGCTTTGTCTGTCGCTTCGGCTAATGTTAATGGCACTTGCGTCATAATTGATCCCTCCTAATATTAAAAGTGGAACAAATCGTTTCATCCTGTAGAAAATCAGGAACTTAGCATTGAAACCTGCGTTGTTTCACTACTAAGTTATCTATTTTCATAAGGATTGATTTGTGCTCGTTCGATCTCGACTGAAAAACAGGAAATTATGACTAAGATTCATTTTGCCTTATTCATATTTTTTCAATCGGAGCAAATGCTGCTAATAAGCGTTTGATACCTTTTTCAGGAAAAGCTACATCTAGTTCTAAGTCTTTGGCAGTCCCGCCAACACGAACGACTGTACCTGTTCCCCACGCTTTATGTTTGACTTTATCGCCTGCTTGCCAAGCCATTGATTCTCCGCCGCTGGCAACTTTATCAGTGACCGGCTGCTTGGTTGGTTGGGCATAAGCTGGTTTAAAGACTTTTGGTTCAAAGGTTCTAGCTGGCGCTTTTGGTGCAGCAATCGAACCTTGTAAATCTAATAATTCTTCGTCAATTTCATCTAAGAAACGGCTTGGACGATTATATTGAGTTCTTCCATATAATGTTCTAGAAAAAGCATTTGTGATAAATAAAATTTCTTCTGCTCGAGTAATCCCAACATAGGCTAAACGGCGTTCTTCTTCTAGTTCGCTTTCCTCTAGCATCGCACGAGATAATGGAAAGACGCCTTCTTCCATTCCAATCAAGAATACAACTGGAAATTCAAGACCTTTCGCTGCATGCAATGTCATCAATGTCACTTGAGACGTACTTTCTTCTAAATTATCCAAGTCTGAAACAAGCGCTAAATCATTTAGGAATACAGCCAGTTTTTCATCTGGTGCATCCGCTTCTTCTTCACCTTGGCGTTCATAACGTTTATCGAATTCTTGTGTAACAGTTAAAAATTCATCCAAATTTTCTAAGCGTGCTTGCGATTCTAAATTATTTTGTCTGACCAATTCTTCACGGTAGCCGCTGCGTTCTAAAACTTCTTTTACTAATTCGGTAATTGTTAAATATGGAATCATTTGTGTCAAATCTTGGATCATCATGCCAAAACTACCTAATTCTTTACCAGCTTTTCCAGAGATATTTGCCAGATCCACATTTTGCGAAGCTTCTAACAACGACCAACCATGCATCTGAGCAAAACTTCTTAGTTTCTCAACAGAACTTTTACCGATACCTCGTTTTGGTTCGTTGACTACTCGTTCGAAACTAAGTGAGTCCATTGAATTAGAGATAATATTTAAGTAGCCTAAGATATCTTTGATTTCTTTACGATCGTAGAACTTATGTCCGCCGACCATGGTATAAGGAATATTGGATTTAAGCAACATTTCTTCCATCACACGAGATTGGGCATTGGTACGATATAAAACGGCGAAATCACCATAAATGCGGTCTTTTTCACGTATTTCTTTTTGAATTTGTCCCACGATGAATTGTGTTTCATCTCGTTCGTTATCACCACGATAATAAACAATTTTTTCCCCATCCGTATTCTCAGTCCATAATTGCTTATCACGACGGTTACGGTTGTTTTGGATCACATTATTCGCTGCATCAAGAATTTTCTTCGTTGAGCGGTAATTTTGTTCCAACATGATTACAGAAGCATCGGGATAATCCTTTTCGAAATCCAAAATATTCTGCATGTCAGCTCCACGCCAACCATAAATACTTTGGTCAGCATCTCCTACCACACATAGATTTTTAAAACGTGCCGCTAACATATTAACTAACGTGTACTGCGCATGGTTAGTATCTTGGTATTCATCTACGTGAATGTAATGGAATTTATTTTGATAATAATTTAAAGAATCTGGATGTTCATTAAACAAACGAATCGTATTCATGATCAAATCATCAAAATCCATACATTGATTGTTTCTTAATTCTTTTTGATACATCTTATAGCATTTTGCTACGACTTCCTCATAAGGCGTGCCTTGTAATTCTTCGACTTTTTCTGGTGTCTGCAGCTCATTTTTAGCATTGCTGATCGTGCCTAGAATCGAGCGTGGATCATATTTTTTTACATCGATATTCAGTTCATTCAAAATTCGTTTCATCAATGTCCGCTGTTCAGACGTATCAATGATCGTGAAGTTCCGATTATAGCCGATATGATCGACATCGCGACGTAAAATCCGCACACACATTGAGTGGAACGTAGAAACCCAAACATCGTTTCCGCCAGTTTCCATCAATTTTCCAACCCGCTCTCTCATTTCTTTTGCGGCTTTATTGGTAAATGTGATTGCTAAAATATTCCATGGATTGACATCTTTTTCTTGAATTAAATAGGCAATGCGGTGAGTTAAAACTCTTGTTTTCCCACTACCTGCACCTGCCATAACTAATAAAGGCCCTTCTGTATGTAGAACGGCTTCTTTTTGTCTCGGATTCATACCTTGGATCAAGGCGTTTTCTTGTGCCATCATCAACGTCCTCTCTCTTTTTTCAATCTTATACATTATACCAAAAAAAACACAAAAGCTGAACAGATTGAACAAACCTTGATGAATAACCTGTAAAAAGATTTAGTGGTACTTGTTATCTAAAAATAAAATGCAGTTAAAAAATAATAAATGCTCCTAAGGACTCATAAAAAATGAGTATTTAGGAGCATTTACAAAATGGACATATTGCTGTAGTGGAATATGTATTTCAATCCACTCACTCAATAAAGAGTGAGACAAGAGAGGGGAGGAGACCCCTCGTATTTTTATTTAATTTCAATCCACTCACTCAATAAAGAGTGAGACAAACTGCAGCCAATAACAATAGACAAGTAACTTATATTTCAATCCACTCACTCAATAAAGAGTGAGACAAGATGTATCTTTTGATAAAAGACCGGCAAACATTTATTTCAATCCACTCACTCAATAAAGAGTGAGACGCGAACAGTTTTTAACCACAATGACTAAAAAAATTTCAATCCACTCACTCAATAAAGAGTGAGACGTTCACCTCGCTTTCTACTTTAAGTATATCAAGGTATTTCAATCCACTCACTCAATAAAGAGTGAGACCGTGAAAAAGAACCAAATGCTTTACACATTTGTCACTTTCCACCTTAAATCTTTTCTGAAAATGAGAAAACAATTAAAAAACCACCGATTCAACCCTATTTCAGGTCTAAAATTTGGTGCGGATCTCCCAGTGATTTCATGTTCACTTGAGGTTCGCACCAAACTTCCAGAAATTTCTCAAATCTGACTCTCTTACATTCCAGTATAATGATTCTTTTAACGGAAGTCACGAACTAATGAAAAACTATTCACCTATTTCTTTACTTAAATTACTCACAATCTCTTCATTCACATAGACAGAAACTTCTCCACCGTTTACTGGAAATTTTCCTGCGCCTGTTTCATCTAAAGTCACTTTGGTTGGATTGTTTCCTAAGATATCGATGAATGTTTTGCCAGCATGTACAGCACTGATCGTCATGATTTTTTCACCGGCTTGGGCATTTGTCATTACAACTGCATACCCAGATTTTTCCCGATCAAATGTTCCAGTCCTTATCCAGCCGACCACATTCGGATCATCAAAATAATCCATTTCATTTCCATAAGCCAATTGCTCGCGGATTTTTAACAATAACTCTAAATCTTTACCGACAGGATCAACATTTTGAGAGGGAATGCCAAACAAATCTCCCCAAAATACCACAGGTGTCCCCGCTTTTCTAAGTAGAATCAATGCATAAGCATGAACTTTGAACCAGCCATCCACCCACGATTCTAAACTTTGACCTTTTTGAGTATCATGATTATCAACAAAAGTCACTGCCCATTCTGACCGTTCTTTAGCTAACGTTCCTTCAAAAATATTGCGCATATCATAACGCCCATCTGAATGAGCTGCTTCATAAAAATGATAATGTAACGGAACATCAAATAAAGAAATTAGCGTCCCAGAACTATCGATATAGTTGGTCAATTTTTCAAGTTCCCCATTCCAGTATTCACCAACAACAAATAAATCTTTTCCTTTCTCTTTCCTTCTATTTAATAACCAATCTACAAAATAATTAAATTGGATATGTTTGACCGCATCCAAACGATAACCATCAACATCTGTCAACGCTTGGTACCATTGCCCCCATTTATCCAGCTGTTCAACAGTTTCAGGATACTCCATGTCCAAATTACAGCCCATCAAATAATCGTAATTGCCATTTTCATTATCTACTTCTTGGTCCCAGCCTTTCCCATCAAAATTAAAAATACCATGATCTTTTCGGCGATCATCATAATCAACACCTGAAAAATTTTTCCAAGTCCAAATGTAGTCATTATACTTATTGTTTCTGCCAGGAAAAGTAAATTTTGTCCAAGCTGAAATTTCTTCTTCACTACTAATTGCTTCATTTCGATTATCTGCTCGGTACTTTATCGCAGAAACAGCCTCTTCTTCATCCGCTCCGATAAAATGGTCAAAAACGATATCTCCATATACTTCCATTCCAACTTTTTTCAACTCTTTGATACAAGTTAAATACGCTTCTATTGTCCCATATTTAGTTGGAATCGTTCCTTTTTGGTCAAACTCTCCTAAATCGTACAAATCATACGGTGCGTATCCCACATCAGCCAGTCCATTTGCCCCTTTATAGGCAGGCGGAAGCCACACGCCATTGATTCCTTTTTTATGTAATTCTTCTGCCAATTCAGTCAAACGTTGCCAATGTTGTCCATCTTCTGGCAGGTACCATTCAAATCCTTGCAATATTGTACGATTATTCATACGTATCCCTCCGATTTATCCTACTCCCATTAAGCCAAAGAATAAACATCTTTGTCAAATGATAAAATTCCAGCTCTTTTTACCACGGATGATCGTTTACAATCACTTTTGATCGTTTGTGACCGTTTTTGATTGCATCAACAAATAGAATGTGCTATTATAAGCAATGAAAAGAGGTGTGAAAATGCTTACAGAAGAAAGACATCAAGCCATTTTACGTTTATTAGATCAACAATCAGTTGTTAAATCACAAGAATTATCAGTGCTTCTTAACGCATCTGAATCAACAATTCGTCGTGATTTACAAGAACTAGAAGACGCTGATTTATTAGAACGTGTTCACGGCGGTGCAAAACGAATTTTAAATTTAGGCTTTGAACAAGACATGATCGAAAAATCAGTCAAAAACACGCAAGAAAAACAAGCAATTGCTTCATTAGCAGCTCAATTTGTTTACGATGATGATGTTATTTATCTGGATGCAGGCTCTACTACTTTAGAAATGCTGCCTTTTTTAGCAGGTAAAAATATCACAGTCGTTACAAACTCCGTACATCATGCAGCTAAACTTGGAGATTTAAATATCAATACGGTCATTCTTGGTGGCTCATTAAAATTATCAACTAAAGCAATTATTGGTTCAACCGCAATGGAACAACTTCGTCATTTCCGTTTCAATAAAGTGTTTATGGGAATGAATGGCGCTCACCTTGAATTTGGACTGACTACACCAGATCCGGAAGAAGCAGCTTTAAAACGATTAGCTATCGCTCAAGCTGAAGAAGCCTATGTATTGATCGATCAGACAAAATTAAACAAAGTAACTTTCACAAAAGTAACTGAGCTTGAAGATGTAATACTTCTTACCAACCATTGCTCACCAGAATTACTTGAACAATTTCAGAAAAAAACAACGATCAAGGAGGCAGCACAATGATTTATACAGTGACATTAAATCCCTCAATAGACTATATCGTCCATGTAGAAGGATTAAAATTAGGTGATTTAAATCGGATGACTAACGACTTTAAGTTACCTGGCGGCAAAGGAATCAATGTTTCACGAATTTTAAAAAGAATCCAAGCTGAATCGACTGCGCTAGGTTTTCTAGGCGGATTTACAGGAAATTTCATATCTGATTGGCTTGCGGCAGAACAAATTCAAACAAAATTTACACCTGTTCGTGAAGATACTCGTATCAATATCAAATTAAAATCTGAAACTGAAACTGAAATCAACGGATTAGGTCCTGCCATCAGCAATGAAGAAATGCAAGAATTGAAACAAACATTAGGTATGATTACCGCTGGTGATATCGTTGTTCTATCCGGAAGCACACCTGCAACACTGCGAAAAGGATTTTATGAAGAGCTGATTCAAATCATTAAAGATAAAAACGCTGAATTTATCATTGATACAACGGGCGAAGATTTACTAAATGCGTTACCAAATAAACCGTTGCTTATCAAGCCAAACAACCATGAACTTGCTGAATTATTTGATGTCTCATTTCAAACGATCGATGATATCTTGCCTTTTGGAGAACGTCTGTTAGAAGAAGGTGCAAAACATGTGATCATTTCTATGGCTGGCGATGGTGCTTTATTGTTCACAAAAAACGGCACGTATCGTTCAAATGTGTTAAAGCGTCCTTTAAAAAATTCAGTTGGTGCAGGCGATTCAATGATTGCAGGATTTGTCGGAACATTTGCGCAGACCAATGATCCAGTTGAAGCATTCAAATGGGGCGTAGCTTGCGGCAGCGCAACTGCTTTTTCAGATGATTTAGCAACCGCTGACTTAATCAATGAATTGATTTCAGAAGTTGAAATAGAAAAAATAAACTAGCTTTACATTATCTAGCTACTCGGGCTTACCTTTCGGAAAAAAACTAAACGTGCCCGCTTCGCTTTTAAACTTAGGAGGAAAAACAATGAACATCAAAGACTTACTTGTCAAAGACGTGATGATCATGGATTTGCAAGCTACCGATAAAAAAGGTGCGATCGATGAAATGGTCCAAAAAATGTATGATGGCGGTAGAATTTCTGATATCGATACTTATAAAGATGGCATTTTAGCCCGAGAAGCACAAACTTCAACAGGTCTTGGGGACGGAATCGCTATGCCTCATGCTAAAAATAGTGCAGTAAAAAAAGCAACTGTCTTGTTTGCCAAAAGTAATAATGGCGTTGATTATGAAGCTTTAGATGGACAGCCGACTTACCTATTCTTTATGATTGCTGCTCCTGAAGGTGCTAACGACACTCATTTACAAGCCTTAGCTGCTTTATCTCGTTTGTTGATCGATCCTGATTTTGTAGGAAAATTAAAAGAAACAAAAACGCCAGAAGATGTTCAAAACCTATTTCAATCTGCTGAAGAAGCGAAAGAAGCAGAAGAGAAACAAGAACAATTGGAAGAAGCCGCTAAAAACAATCAAGATACGAATCGTAAATTTGTTGTTGCCGTTACAGCTTGTCCAACAGGAATCGCACACACGTATATGGCTGAGGATGCATTGAAGAAAAAAGCGAAAGAAATGGGCGTTGATATCAAAGTCGAAACAAATGGTTCAGAAGGAATCAAAAACCGTTTGACTGCTGAAGATATTGCTCGTGCTGATGGTGTAATCGTGGCTGCTGATAAAAAAGTTGAAATGAATCGTTTTGACGGCAAAGAGCTAGTCAATCGACCTGTTAGTGATGGCATTCGTAAAACAGAAGAATTGATTACTTTAGCAACTAGCGGTACAGCTCCGACTTTCCATAGTTCTGAATCGGATACAAGTGAAGAAGACAGCTCAGCTGATGGTTCTGTAGGGTCAAGAATCTATAAAGACTTGATGAATGGTGTTTCACATATGCTGCCATTCGTTATCGGCGGCGGAATTGCTATTGCCCTTTCATTTATGATCGATCAATTTATCGGAGTTCCTCATGATCAATTAAGTATGCTTGGTAATTATAATGAAGTCGCTTCTTGGTTCAATCAAATCGGTGCTGCTGCATTTGGCTTCATGTTACCTGTTTTAGCTGGATTTATTGCTTCAAGTATTGCTGATCGACCAGGTTTGATCGTAGGTTTTGCTGCTGGTGCGTTAGCGAATACTGGTGGCGCAGGTTTCCTAGGTGCTTTAGTCGGCGGGTTCTTAGCCGGATATGTCATTATTTTCTTGAAGAAGCTCTTCAAAGGTTTACCTAAATCACTTGACGGAATCAAAACGATTTTATTTTATCCCGTTTTTGGTCTACTGATTACTGGTGGTTTGATGCTGTTAGTCAATGTTCCAATGAAAGTTATCAATGATGGATTAAATAATTTCTTATTAAGTTTAGATGGAACAAACGCAGCACTTTTAGGTGCATTACTTGGCGGGATGATGGCTATTGACCTAGGTGGTCCGATCAACAAAGCAGCTTATGTATTCGGTACAGCTTCGATTGCCGCAACTGTTACAGAAGGCGGAAGTATCATTATGGCGTCTGTTATGGCTGGTGGTATGGTCCCTCCTTTAGCTATTTTTATCGCAACATTGATCTTCAAAAATAAATTTACACAAGATCAAAAAGATGCTGGGTTGACAAACTTAGTAATGGGCTTATCTTTTGTAACAGAAGGTGCGATTCCTTTCGCTGCCGCTGATCCATTACGCGTAATTCCAAGTTTCGTCGTTGGTTCAGCGTTAGCCGGCGGTTTAGTTGGCGGATTCGGCATCCGTTTATTAGCCCCACATGGTGGTGTATTCGTCGCTCTTTTATTGAGTCACCCAATGTTATATCTAATCTTTATCGCAATCGGTGCTGTTGTTTCTGCTGTTGTTTTAGGCATTGTAAAAAAAACAGTTCAACAATAGTCTTTTACGAAGTAGAGTGTGTGAAACAAAAGTGATTTTTACTTTTATTTCACGCACTTTTTTTATTTAATGAGAATCTTGATATTTTTGGTCTATATCATTAGCTTTAAAAAAATATCTATATTAAAATTATACATAAGAAAGACACATTCTTTACAAGGTTAAATTTTTTGGCAAGAAAAACAATCATTTTTTAGAATAATCAGAAAGGATGACTATAATGATTTTCCATTATAGCGGTTTTTTTATATGAACAGATTATTAGGTAAAGTAATGTTGATTACAGACAGTGAAAGTAGTATTGGTGCAGCAACTGCTAAATTAGCTTCAAAAGAAGGAGCAATTGTTGTTTGTACGGGTAAAAATTTAGCTAAGATAGGCGCTGTACTATCGGAAATAAAACAGGCTGGTGGTATTGTTTCAGCTTTTCAACATGATGTCCGTTCTATCTACAGTTGGCAAAAAGTACTTGCTAATACAGTAAAAAAATATGGAAAAATAGATGTTTTAGTCAATACTGCTGGAATTTCTTCTCCAAAAATGGTTTTAGATTTATCAGCTGATGATTGGCAAAAAATTCAAGAAATTGATTTAAATAGTTTTACCTATGGCTTAAAAGAAGTCATTCCGTTGATGATGAAAAATGGCGGTGGATCAATCATAAATGTTTCTTCTCTTGAAGGTTTAGTAAATTTAGCAGATGAACATCCTTATGCCGCAGCTAAAGATGTTATCCGCTCGCTTTCACTTGATACTGCATTTGAATACGCTGAACATAATATTCGTGTAAATTCAATTTGTCCAGGCACCATTGATACACCTATGATTGAAACTTCTTTTCCAAATATTAATACTTGTTATAAAAAATCTGTGCCGTTTCCTTACTTAGGAAAACCTGAAGATATCGCTAATGGAATTATTTATCTAGCCTGTGATGAAGCAAGCTTTGTTACTGGGGCTGAATTAATCATCAAAGGTGATAGAATTGCTATGTAAGTGAATAAAGAAGACTGAGATCTAACTCTTGGAGTTAGATCTCAGTCTTTCTTTATTCACTTATATCGATTGTTTGATTAATCGTTTCTAAATAACTATAGTCCAAAAATACAACACGTAAATGATTCTTCGCTTTTTTCAAATCAAAGCGTGTTGAGCTTTCTTTTTGTTTTAAATTACTGATATTCACATCAAATAACTTATCCCACAAAGCCTCTAAAGGAACTTCTTTGATTGCTTCTTTCGGCAAATAAAAACGCAACACAGAAACAAAGTCTTCATATTTATTATCCAAAACATCAATTTCCAGGAACTGTCGTATATAAAATTCATACGCTGAAAGTCCACCATCAATTGCCATTTCTGGATCTAAAACACGATAATTCATCATTTTACGACTTTTTTCATCGATCCAAGGAAAATAAGCTTGCGCGTTTAATATTCCTTTAGTACGTTTTTCTATATACTTTTGACGGATATTATCATAGCTTCTAGTCACAAAATAGGTAGCATTTTTCTTTTCAACTGGTTGATAATAACTATTTTGGTATTGAACGGTTTGGGTCATATCTTTAACAAAAGCATATTCAATATATGGCGGTCGTAAAATACCCGTTCCATTATTCCAAGCTAGTTGGTCATACCCCATCTGATCTCTAAATAACCGTTGATATTTTTGATTGACCGGCAACTCCCAATTAAATGGATTATTGAATAACGTCACTTTGATTACTTGATTATCTAATTCAACTACTGATTGTACTTGCTGGATTTCTAAAAAAATTGGTTTAGGGATAACCTGAAAATACAAACTTGAATAATACATTTTCCAACATGACGTTAAACATAACCCTTTAAAATAAATATCATATCCCGCCAGTTGGTTGCAATCAACAATCACCATTTTTTTATCGTTATACCTTTTAGGCAGTTTACGAATTTCAGTATCCGACTCAAATGTTCTTTTTTCAATCATTTCAACATTATTATATAGATACTCATCAAAGGAACGAATATACCCAAAAATTCCGTTTTTAGCCATTCTGGTATCACAATAATCTTCAATCAGCTTTTGATAGTCCCAAAAAATCGGGCCATCTAAAATCGTCCGTTCATGAAGCTTTAACTTAGCGATATGGAGCTGAAACTCCCCACCTTGACTATTTACTTTGATCCAAAGATTATCTTCTTCTGTAAGTTGTTGAATCTGATGCGTAATTATCGCTATATCAAACAGCTCTTCTTTTTCATCACCAAAACGATAGCTTTCAGGTATTGTGACAATACGTAAAAAGCTCAACCAATCCAAAACATCCTGTTTCAACTCATCTAAAGAAAAACTAGCCCGTTGAACTACCAGATATATTTTCTCTGTTTTTTTCATCTGCTCCACCTCGTTCCTTTAGATAAGTATAACGAAAAAAAAGACAGACTTCATCTAATATACTTCTAGAATCACGAAAGTAAACTGAATTCATAATTATTTTTAAAAAAACTCAAAATAAACTGGTCGTTTTGGTAACCTATCAAAGAAAACTAAAAAACACATTATTTCTTTCAATTCTCTTGAAAAAAACAAAATGTTTTTCATTTATTCTATCAGTCCTCAATTTTACTTTGTTCTCCAATCACTCGATTGATCAAATAAAATAAACAGGTCCCCACGCCAATAATTAAAATAGCTAAATAAAAGGCATAAATTTTTGATCCAGTTAAATCAGAAATCGTTCCTGTCAAAGATGGCACAATCACTGAAGCCGACATTCCAAAAAAGTTAAATACTCCATACATTGTTGCAACACTACCTTTAGGCGCAGATTCTCCTAGCCAAGAAATGATGATCGGCTCAACCGCTAACTTCCCGAAAAATCCATATGCCATAATTCCGATCACTAAAATCGTTTGATTTGTGGTCGTTACCGTTAAAAACAACACACTAGCTGCTAGTACTTCAAGTAAAATAATCAACTGAATTTTTTTGTTAGGCAGACTATCAGCAATCCGGCTAAAAATAAGTGCACCGGGTATTGCTGTAAAAAAGACTAAGGATGAAGCTAATCCGATTGATGTTCCAGAAAAACCTTTTTCCGTTTCTAAAAAATTAGGCAGCCACGTATCGATCAAATAATACGTATACAATGTTGAAAAATACAGGATATAAGCGGAAATCATTCGTGGTTTAAATAGCGCTTTGATGGACGTTCGTTTTCTCACCTCAGCGTCTTTATTAATAACAACTGGCTTTTTTGTTTTTTCTAAGCGAATATAACGTAAAAACATAATGATCGATAATAAAATCAAGACAATTGTAGCAAAAATCAAAGTTTGCCATGGCAGCAGACCTGTTCCTACTAAATAACTGGAAGAAATCAAGCCTAAACCACTGCCGATCGCTGTTCCACTATTGACTATTGCTGTCGCTAGACTTCTTTTAGAAACTGGCACATATTCTGCAGTCAAAGAATAGGCTACACCATAATACGTGCCACAACCTAGTCCAGCTAAAATACTTCCAATAAACACAAGACTGATATTTTGCGCTAAACCAACAACTAATGCACCCAAACCAAACAATAAAAAACCAGGAATCAGAATTTGTTTTTTTCCTAATTTATCTACTAGTAATCCTGAAGGTATTTGCATACAAACATAGCCTAAAAAATAAAAACTTGATATATGACCAAGCTGAGCATCGGTTGCACCACCAAAATAATCACTAATAATTGGATAAATAGGCGTCAAAACTGTTCGATAGATCCAAATAACGATCCAGCCGATTGTTAGTATATAGATAATTTGTTTCCAGTATGGCATTCGTCTCTTTTTTTCTTTGATTACATCCATATTTATGTTCTCCTTTATCAAGTTACACCAATTAAATGAGTAGTTCCATTTAATTTTTTTCCAAGAATAATATGAGAATTGATTGAATTTCATTCAAAAATAGGAACACTCAGACAATAAAAATAATTATTTTTATGTTTGAGTGTTCCTTGGCTATTTTATTAATTTTTTTATTTCTTGATAAACGCTCCTACAAAGTCTGTTGAAACACCCGTTTCTTTATCATAAATAAGATGACCTCGTAAAATAGTTTGCATCACTTGTGCACCGATTTCACGACCAATATAAGGACTGATTTTGTTACGATATTCTAGATCTTCAGCTTTTAATGTGTACGGTGCATTTGGTTTGATCAAAACAAAGTCGGCATCTTTCCCAATACTGATACGGCCTTTTTGATCTAAATCATAGCGATCAGCTGGATTTACAGCAATAATATCAGCAAATTGTTTTAATGACATTCCTCTTTTTTGAACCCCTTCGTCAAAAAGAACGTCAACATTGTTTTGAACACCAGAAATGCCGCCCCATGCTTCAAATGCATTGTCTTTATCTTTTAAATCTGGTGTACATGGCGAGTGGTCAGATGTCACAAAATCAATTTCTCCTGATAAGACTTTTTCCCACATGCCGTTTTGATTTTCTTTGTCGCGAATCGGCGGTGAACATTTTACGACTGGACCAATCGCATCTAATTCATCTGTATCAAAGTAAAGATAATGTGTACATGTCTCACAGGTTACATCAACACCTGCTTCTCTTGCCTTAGTCACTTCTTCCACACCTTCTGGACAAGCAATATGGCAAATATGGATACGACAACCTGTTTCTTTAGCAAATAAAATTGCTCTGCGGATTGGTTCTACCTCAGTAAAAACAGGACGAGTTGCAACGTACGCTTTTAGAGTCGTTTCACCATTTTTATAAGCGATTTCTCCTAATTTATCTGTAATTGCTGCATTTTCCGCATGAATTGCTAAAACTTTACCTGTTTTAGCTACTTGTTTCATTCCTTCATAAAGAGAATAATCATCTACATTCATAAAATCGCCATCGATGCTACGGTCACCACACGTTGCCATAAAACACTTATATGCTGCAACGCCACCATCATTTAACTCTTGAATGCCACCTTTAAGATTAAAGGGTACTAAACCGCCAAATGAGCCTACATCTGATTTTAATTTCCCTTTGCCAGCAGTATATTTTATCTCTAGCGATTCACCATCAACGGTTGCTGGGACTTGGTTTAAAGGCATTTCCATAAACGACGTTACGCCACCTTTAGCACACGAAGCAGTTCCTGTGATATAACCTTCCCATTGATCACGATAACCGCCGCCAGGATCAGTAATATGCACATGAGCATCAACCATCCCTGGACTAACAACTAAACCTGAAGCATCAATTACTTTTTTAGCTTCTCCTAAGTCATTACCAATTGCTGCAATCACACCATCTTTTACGGCAACATCAGTTTTAACTTCTCCTGACTCCAAAATCACTAAGCCATTTTTGATTACTAAATCATAACTCATTTGCTTTCCTCCTAAATTTAAAAGCGCAGCAGGCTAACCTACCAAGCTAGTTTTTTAAAGTTGAATGAATCGAACTCATTAAGCTTGTTCCTTTTTGTCAAAAAATTTTCTTAGTATTAAATATAAACAAAATGCTGAGCCAAAGCCAGCGATCCAAGAAATATCTGAGACCACTTTTAGAGCAGGAATAAAATTACCACTTAAACAGATAATCAACGCAACAACTGTAGCAACATACGCTGGTTTATTCAATCCTTTATAGATGTTATGGCTATTGTCTGCCGTTTGATCCATGTACAACTGATTCAGATCGATTTTTTGCTTCTGAACAAAATAGTAATTTGCGATCATCGTTCCTGCAACTGGACCTAATACTGCACCGATCGTATTCAGGAAGATAAAAATACTAGCAGAATTTTCCATTAACTTCCACGGCATAATCAGAAAACTGATAACACTGGCTAACAAAACACCTTTTTTATAATCCACCTTCTTCGGAAATAATGCACATAACTGATAAGCAGCCGGAATAATATTCCCCGTTGCATTTGTAGAAACTGTTGTTAATAAGAATACAAGCATCGCAACAATAATTGCAAATGAATTATCCCAACGATTAACGATATTTAGAATATTCCATTCTTGAATGCCGTAACGAATGGAGCCGCCAATCAAAATCACTACACTTGAAAAAGCAAAAATCCCATAACCAACTAAGAAACTAGCCGTTTGACCAATTGTTTGATCTTTTGTTGATTTTGCATTTTGAGTAAAGTCTGACACGCTTGCTCCTGGAGCAGCCCAAACAGCTAAAACTGAATTAATGATCATAAAATAGACAAATACTGGCGAAATATTATGTGTTGCTCCAGTGACATCGTACGAAAGAATAGGGCCCAAGCCTCCAGCAGCTTGAATCGCCCAAATCGCCATACCACCAAAAACAATATAAATCAACGGACTCAAGATAGCTGTGAATTTGTTAAGAATCTTTCCTCCACCAAAACCGATAAGCATATTCACCGCCCAAAAAAGCGTAAAAGCGATCAACCCTGGAATAGAAATGCCTAAAATCATCGTATCTCCGCCAAGTGTCAAAAAGCCTGGCCAAATCTTACCAATCAAAATCAATAATGCCAATGAACCTGTATAATTCTGCAAACCAAACCAAGCAATTGCAGCAACACATCCTCTTAGAAATCCCGGTAGTTTCGCTCCGATATCTCCATAAGTCGAGCGTAAATGAATGGCAAAAGGAATTCCGTATTTTGACCCTGCACGACCATTAAAGGTCATAAACAAAGCAACCGCTAATGCACTTAGTACCAAAGCTAACATAATATTAATTGGAGAAAGTCCTAAAAATAGAAAACCTCCTACGGCAGTGTAATTGGGAATATTATGAACAGAGCCCATCCATAGCGTAAAATAATTCATTTTTCCCATCATTCTTTTTGACAACGATTTTGGCAGCAGATCTTCATTGTATCCACGTTCTCGATATCGTTGAAGTTCGTCTTCCGTGATTTGATAATCTTGGGTTTCCATTAATTCGCCTCCTTTAAAGCGCTTTCATGCGTTGAGTTTCCAAATAAACTATTATTTTATGTAACACTTATAGCATAATTAGATAAAAAATATGATGTGTTTAAATTCTGTCCACTATATTTCGTTTCAGAAGCTAAACACATCATTATTTTTTTCTTTATTTAGTACAAGGACTTATTCAGCACTTGCTTTCTTTTTATTCAAATTAGCAAGTAAGAACAATGTTGTTCCGACTACAAGTAGAATAACTGAAATATAAAAGCCCATTTCTTTAGAACCAGTTGCATCAGAAATCGAACCTGTCAATGTTGGTGCAATAACTGAAGACATCATTCCGAAAAAGTTGAATACGCCAAGTGTTGTACCAATACCAACTTTAGGGGCATTTTCACCCAACCATGAAATAATGATTGGCTCTACAGCTAATTTTCCTAAGAAACCATACAAAATCAAACCAATTAATAAAATTGTTGAATTTGTTGCTTGAACAGTCAACAGTAACATTACTGCTGCTAAGAATTCTAAAATCACGATAAATTGTACTTTTTTGTGCATAAATTTATCAGCTAAACGACTAAAGAATAATGCTCCTGGAATTGAAGCAAAGGCTACAAGAGAAGCAGAAAATCCGATTGCTGCGCCTTCAAATCCTCTTTCAGTTCCAAGGAAGTTAGGCAACCATGTAACTGTCATATAATACGCATAACAAGTAGCAAAGTATAAAATATAAGCAAATAACATTTTTGGTGCGAATAATTTTTTCACTGAAACATGTTCTTTTTCCACAACTGGAGCATCATTTTTTTCAGCCTCAGCTACTTCTGCTGCTTCAGTTTGTGCTAAAAATTCAGCATCTTCTTTATTGTTACGAATAATTGCAATAAACGCTACTAGCATCACAACGATCAATGCTACTGAAATGTACATCATTGTTTGCCATGGGAATTGTAATTGTACCACTAAGAAACTAGATAAAATCAAGCCTAATCCTGAACCTACTGCTGATCCACTGTTTACGATAGCTGTAGAAAAACTTCTTTTTTCTTGCGGAATGTTTTGAGAAGTTAAAGAATATGCTGAACCGTAGAAAGATCCACAACCTAACCCTGCTAAAACACTACCAAAATAAATCATTGAAATGCTTGTTGCTTGAGAGATCAAGAAAGCGGCAATTCCGAAAACAACAAATCCTGGAATCAATACTTTTTTCTTACCGATCTTATCAACCAAAAATCCTGCTGGAATCTGCATCGCAACATAACCGAAAAAGTAACAAGTAGAAATAAAACCTAAAGCTGTATCAGAGATATTCCCGCCAAGTGACTCATTGATTTGTGGATAAGCAGGTGATAAAGCTGAGCGATACACCCATATCGTTACCCAACCGGCACATAACAAAATAACAATTTTTTTCCAATAATCCATTCCTGAACCCTTAACTTTTGCATCCATGTCTTTTCCTCCAATGTCCTCATTTATGTGTTTGAATGAAAAAAGGTTTGTGCAATTTTCATTTCAATACATAATCAAACAACTTCTTATTCGCTTTAATTGTAAGCGGTAGCAAACTTTCACGCATCATTATTTTTCACAAACTTGTCAAAAAGTTTGTGCAAAGCGAACAATCGGATGTTCTTTCACACAAACAATTTGACTTCGTTATTATTTTTTATAAACGGTTAATGCAGCTTTAACTGCTTCACCTTTGGCAATATCTGCGCCGTAATAATTAAGCGCTCCTTCTAGTGCAGATAACACATGAAGTACATTTGATTTTCTACTGCTATATCCCATATTTCCAATACGCCAAACTTTTCCTTGTAACGCACCGAAAGAAGAAGCAATTTCAACCCCAAATTCATCCAACATCAATGATCGAACTTTTTCACCATCGATACCGTTTGGAATCATGATCGGTGTAACTGTTGGCATTTTAGTTGTTAAATCGCCATAAAAGCCTAATCCCATTGCTTTGATACCAGCAACGATCGCTTGGTCATTTTGGGCATGACGTGCATACACATTATCCATACCTTCTTTGATCAGCATTCTTAACCCTTCATGCAGGCCGTAAATCATGCTTGTCGCTTCAGTATGATGATTGATTCGTTCTTCACTCCAATAACGCTGTAATTGGCTTAAATCAAGGTAATTGCTGCTAATATGATTGGCATTGCGGATATCTTTGCTTAATCCTAATTCTTTTTGGTAACGAGAAGTTAAAACTTTTTCTACGCGGTCATTATAAGTGATTAATGACAAACCAGAAGGAACACTCACACACTTTTGTGTGCCTGCAATAGCAATATCTACACCCCACGCATCAACTTCAAGCGGCACTCCGCCATAGGTTGCTACCATATCTACAACAAAGAAAATATCATTTTCCTTACAGTGTTCACCGATTTTTTCTAACGACTGCATTTGACCGTTGGCTGTTTCGCCATGAACCATAGCTACAATTTTTGGTTGAAATTTTTTGATTTCTTCAATTACTGTTTCTTGTTCAAAAGGTGCGTCCCATTCTTTTTCAAGATAATGAATATCAGCTTGAGCACGCTCACAAATTTCACCTAAAAGATAAGCAAATCGACCATAAACTGGGATCAAGACTTTATCACCTGGTTCGATCAAAGCAATCAGTGCTGCTTCTAAACCAGAACGGGAAGTTCCATCGATCGCAAAAGCTTGCTCATTTTTCGTGCCAAAAGGAATCTTGATCATTTCTTTTACTTCATCCATAATTTGTAGAAAGGCTGGATCAAATTGCCCTAAAATAGAAGCAGACATTGCTCTTAGCGCTGCTGGATGCGCCTCTACTGGCCCTGGAGTCATGATTGTTCTACTTGGTACTGTTAATTCTGAAAACATAACTATTCCTCTTTTCCGTTTTAATTTCATCCTACCCTTATAATAAAATAAATCATTGTCACTTTTGAATAAATAATTTGAATTTTCGGTTATTTGGCACAAACCATTCTTGAATCTGCATGCGCTATCATTTACAATAGAGATATTCATCTCTTTTAAAAAAGCTAACACCTTATTATAACAAAAATAACTCGTTCATGCTTTCCTATTTTTCTGTCGAGGACAAACGGGCTTGCTACGCTTTTTTATTATTTAGCTTCATGAGCTTACCTCTCGGTAAAAAGATAAAATCTGCCTGTGACTAAAAGCATCACATTCATATTTTCCTATTTTTCTGTCGAGGACAAACGAGCTCATTACGCTTTTTTATTATCTAGCTTCATGAGCTTCCCTCTCGGTAAAAAGATAAAATCTGCCTGTGACTAAAAGCGTCACATTCATATTTTCCTATTTTTCTGTCGAGGTTAAACGAGCTCATTACGCTTTTAAAATTAGGAGGAAATTCATTGACTACATTAGAAGATTTATTAAAAATCCCACGATTTTCCGATTTAAAATTATTAACGAATCCTACTAAAGCCAACACAATTGTTGAAAGTATCGAAATTTCTGAAACGCCTGATGTGGCAAATTTTATTCCTAAGAAGATTTTCCTTTTAACAACTGCAATGGTTTATAAAAATAATCAACAAGACTTAATCTCTTTGATCGATTCTTTAAAAGAACAAGAAGCTGCTGGTATCGGGATTAAAGTTGGTCGTTTTATTGAAGCTATCGATCCAGAGGTTGTGGCCTATGCAAATAAAATCAATTTTCCAGTTGTCCAAGTTCCAAGCTCTCAGCCTTTAGGCGCTTTGTTGCATCAGTTACTGAACTTTTTATGGGATACCAAAACCGAACAATTAAGTTATGCTTTAGATATTCAAAAACGTTTTTCAGATTTGCTGATCCACGACGTAAGTATCGCACGATTTGTCGCTGACTTTGGTAAAATGATCAATACTCCAGTGATTTTATTAAGCCCTTACCGTAAAGTAATTGCTCATTCTAAACATTTTACCCAGGCTTCAAAACCTGCCGAATATTATGTAGAGCAACTTGCTAATAAGTACGATAGTTGGATTGAAGACGATCATGCCTCGTTTATGATCAAAGACTTAAATCAAACACCTTTGCAAATCGCTGGATTTTCAGTCACGGTAAATAGCTACTTCCCACATTATTTATTGATTTTAAATCCAGAACAAGTTCCCTATCCGATGTCGGAATTTGCTGTGGAGCAGGCTTGTTTAGTATTGTCCTTTATGTTGTATAAAAATCAAAAGGTCCAAGAATCGCTGGATTTTCTGAAAAGCGACTTTTTAGGACAATTGATCGAGTACCAGCAAACACCTCACCAATCGAAACGAGATTGGCTGGATTTAGGCGCAAACTATGGCTTAAAGAAAAGTTCACAGTATCAAATTGTATATGCTATTTGCAGTCAAACAACGGCTACTGCAACAAAAATCAAGTACCAACAAGAAGAAAGCGACGTTGCCTTTCAATGGCTACAGGAAACTTTGCCGCTCAAAGTTAAGCATATCAGCATCTTCAAAGTAAAAAACACGAATCATCTAGCAATTTTAATTCAAAGTAAAGTAGATGATTTGGATAAAATTTTAAGTGAAATTTCTTTAGAGCTATCTGAAAAACTACCGATCAGGTTAACTTTTGCTTTAGGAAATCTATATGAGACGACCGAACAAATTGCTAATTCCTTTATTGAAGCAAAAACGGCTCATGAAGAGATGCTGACGATGACAAACGCGCCATTGACTCATCGGTATCACCCTAAAGGAATGAAGAGTTTATTTGAAAAAATGAGTCTTGAGGATATTCATTATTTTTGTGAAACAACGTTAAAAGAACTGGCTTATCCTGTGGAAGATTCATTTATTGAACTTCGCAAAACGTTACAATGTTATTTAAGTTTCCAATGTGAAATTTCAAAAACAGCAAAAGAAATGTATTTACACCGAAATACGATTAAATATCGAATTGATCATTGCGCCAAATTATTAGGAAAAAACATTCAAGATCCCACGAATAGTTTGAATTTACGTTTAGCCTTGGAACTGTCTGGACGATCTAATCAACAACAATAACAAAAAGAAGCTGAAAGAACACTAGATTGTTCTTTCAACTTCTTTTTTATTTTTTTACCCAGTGATTCTTGTTCCAGCTCTACCTAATAATGCTTGGTCAGCTTCTTCTAAAGAACAAATGATAGCCGTTTTGCCTTGGGCAGCAAATGCAATCGCTGCTTCCATTTTTGGCCCCATACTGCCGTCAGCAAAATGACCTTCGTCCATGTATTGCTGCGCTTGTTTCACAGAAATTGTTTCTAATTTTTCTTGGTTCTCTTTACCATAGTTGATATAAACATTACTAACATCTGTTAACATCATGAATACACTAGCGTCGATTTGTTCCGCTAATTTTTTACCTGTACGGTCTTTGTCAATAACAGCTTCGATTCCCTTTAATAAACCTTCTTCATTGCGAACAACAGGGATTCCTCCGCCTCCGCCGGCGATAACAATCGTATTTTGGTTTAATAACTTAACGATAGAATCTACACCATGAATTGCTTTTGGTTGTGGAGAAGGAACCACGCGGCGATAGCCACGACCCGCATCTTCCATCATCACCCAATTTTTTTCTTGCTCCATTTGTTTTGCTTCTTCTTCAGAGTAAAAAATTCCGATTGGTTTGTTTGGATTAGCAAATGCTTCATCCTCAGCAGAAACTTCTGTTTGAGTTAACAAAGTAATGACGTTACTTGTTAATCCTTTTGTTTCCAACGAATTTTTCAAGCTTTGTTCTAACATATATCCAATGAAGCCTTGTGATTCAGCATTACAAACATCCAATGGAAACGGTGGTACCACATCTTTTGCTTCTTCATTTTGTCTTAGGATATTTCCAACTTGTGGACCATTTCCGTGAGTCAAAACGATTTCATAATTTAATTCTTCTATTTTTGCAACCAGCTCTGCGCTGACTTTCACATTATCTAATTGTACCTCAAGTGTTGCTTCTTGGTTTGGTTTTAAAATTGCATTGCCTCCCAATGCGATCACGACACGATTTGCCATAAAAATCCTCCTTCATTTACTATTCAATAAGTTGATTGTAGTTAAAAAGCCTGCTAATAAATCAACACCTGATGTGTGACCTACTTTCACAACAGCTTCAACTGCTTTTTCAATCTGTTCTTTGCTGCTGTTTGTTGTTAATAGTCCAATTAAATGGATGACAGGTTCACTAAAACGCTGTGATATTGCGCATAACAAATAGTGCTTACTAATATCTGTTGTCACAGACCGTTCTGATAACAGTTCAGTAAGTAATAATTGATTTAATATAGACGATTCTTCGTTCATCAGTAATCTTGCAGCTAGGTGTCCGACTATCATGTCATCTCCTGATGGCGTTAGTCCCATCCCTCTTCCTAAAAGAAAAGTGAGTCCTAATTTTTGTTGCGAGTTATCTTCAGAACATAGCTGTTGAATAGCTTCATTAAATGGATGCTGAGTGTTTAAAAACTGAGCTAACGTATGCTGACTACCCGTTTTGTTTACCAGCGTATTTGCGTATGAAAACAGCTCTTTTTGACTTGTTACCAAAACATCTTCTGTTATTTCAATGACTGATGAATAGAGTTTCCCATGTGTCAGCAGTAGATGATTTTTAGAAAAATGCAAACACTTTTGCTCCCAAATGATTGGTTCACCAACTTCAATTGTTGCCAATAAGGGTGAAAAATCACTTGCTTGCACATAAATCCCATTCGGCATAAAAGGATAGTTAGTGGTCGTAATGACCACTAACTGTTGCTTCCCCTCATCTTGAATATTAAAACTATTCTTATATTTGCTATGAACATGCCATTTTTTTCCTTCAAAAGTATTCGTTAAAAGAACTTGATCCATAAAACTAGCATTAACAAACAATATCTTCACCTTTTATTCTGTAAAACCTAATTTTTTCGCATAAGCTAAAACTGCTTTTTCAAAACAATCGATCGGAGGTGTTACTGTTCCTGCACCGATTTGACCTAGACCAGCTTTTTTATTTGCAATCCCTGTATTGATCACTGGAAGGATACCTGTTTCAACAACTTTTCTGGCATCGATTCCTAAACAGATTCCTTTAAAGTCCCACGTTGGAACTGGGAAATTTGGATTCGTATCAATACAAATTTCTGTCATTTCATTACTTGTATTTAAGGCATCATAGAAACCACCTGAACCAACGAAACGAGTTACAGCAGGCGCTGCGATCATTGCCATACCACCAACACCAAATGTTTCGGTAATAGCACTATCTCCCATATCAGGAGCTGCATCTGCTTCACTAAAGCCTGAGAAATATAATCCTTGAGGCGTATTAACAGGACCTGTAAACCACTCATCACCCATTCCTGCAATACGGATACCAAACTCATAACCATTTCTACACATAGCTGTAACGATTGTTCCTTCTTGAATTTGTCTTGCGCCATCCATTACAGATTTTGCTGACGCCATCATGATGTTTAAGAAAAATTGATCTGTATCTGCTAAGAATTGAACAACTTCTTCGCGTTTTGTTTGGTCGATTTCTGTTAAACCAACAATAATTGGCGCCATTTCTTTTAAGAAAGCTAAAGAAGCAGCAATATTACGTTGGTGGAATTCATCACCCATGGCGATAGCTTTAGCAACCAATACGTTAATGTTTAAGCCATCTTCTTTGGTTTTTAATGCAGCACTTAAAACAGGTGCTAATGTATCTCTCATCCATCTTAAACGATTGATTACTTCATCAGAATAAGCACCAAAGCGTAATACTGCGCCAATTCCTTCATTCATTGTACAAAAAGCACGATTGCCGTCTGTTTTATTTTCAACAACTAGAACGGCCATGTTTGCAGAAGTGATTCCGCCCATTGGTCCAACGGCATTCACATGGTGACATGGAATCAATTTTACTTCACCAGATTCTAGCATTTTTCTTGCTTCTTCTTCGGTTTCACACCATTCTTCAAATAATGCTGCACCGACACAAGCGCCTTGGATTGGATCGACCATTTTATCATAAGTGATTGGAGGTCCTGCATGTAATAGGACTTTTCCATCATTTAATTCTTCAATTACTGTTTTTGCTGGGACTACATCTAATAAGAAAGGAGAACCAGCAACGATTTTTGCTGCTACCGCTTGGTTTGCTTCATCGATTGTTTTATATGCCATTTGATTTATTCTCCCTTATTTAGCTAATGCTACTTTATTTAAGAACTGTAATGCTTTTTGCAGTGTAATGTTTCCGCCTGCGACTGGTTGCCAGTCATATTGAACCACTTTACCACCATGATTGATGATCGCTTCTGAAAAGCTACGTAAACCAACGTTGATAAAGCCTTGGTTTGTCAATAATGCTAACATTTCTTCTGATGGTTCAATTGCAACAGGTGTTACTGCTGGTGTTGCTTCGATTGCTTTATCTGTTTGAGTTAATGGATGATCTAAAATAGCTAAAGCTAAACGAACCGCTTGAGCATTACTATCGCAAAGAATCACGCCAGCATCTTTCATGATTGCTTCTTGTTCATGAATATTTTGAGGATCTTCGTCTGTTCCAACGATTGTACCGATCACGAATAATTCTCTACCGTCAGCAGTTGCTTTTGCTTTGATTTCTTTAATTGTTGGTGCCAATTCTTGTGCCATATTAGCGTGAGAACCGTAACCTAATACCACGTCTAGTAAAATGATCGCTGTTTCAGCATCTTTACCAGCTTCTTCTAGCATTTCTTTACGTTTAGTAGGATCGATCATTGGATGAGGTTTTCCTTGTGTATAAACATCGTCACCTAAGTCAATGATTTCATGTCCTTGATTTTGTAAGATAAATCCTTCTGGCGCATGTTCGTCACCAGTTAGCTCTAAACCTTCCTTGATCAGCATCGCTGCTTCATAAGCAAGTGTACCGCCGGAGTATAAGCCTTTGACAAATTTTTGTTCAGGTTTGAAAGAATGCGCTGGAACTGTTAATGTTTCTTTCACAGCAGTAACTGCTTCTTTATTCAATAATTGAACAGCTGTTTGTGCTGCTTCTTCTAACGTATACGCACGATAAAGATTCTCTTCATGAGATGTTGGTTTTTCACCTAAGAAAATAGTTACAGCCGGTTTAGAAACGCTTCTTAATAAGTTTAGCACTTCATCACGAACTTCTGGTGCAGGTGGCTTAGAGATGACAACGATCACTTCTGTGTTTGGATCTTTCTCTAACGTCATAATGCTATCTTTCAATGTGATTCCACCGATTTCCGCTTTTAAATCACGTCCGCCAGTACCAATCGCATTCGTTACACCGCCACCCAATTTATGAATGATGGTAGTCACTTCTTGAATACCTGTTCCAGATGCGCCAACAACGCCGATTTTACCTTTACGAACAGCATTCGTAAACGCAACCGGAATTCCGTTGATAATTCCAGTACCACAGTCAGGTCCCATTAATAAAAGTCCTGCATCATGTGCTTTTTCTTTTAAGCGTTTTTCGTCTTCGATCGCTACGTTATCACTGAAACAAAAAACATGTTTGCCTTCATCCAAAGCTTTTTCAATTTCAAGTGCTGCATGTGTACCAGGGATAGAAAAAACAACTACGCCAGCATCTTTGCCAAGCTCAAAGGCTTTATCCCACGTTTTAACAACTTCTTCACCTGAAGTGTCACCGCCGCCTTTAGTTTGTTCTTCTAAAAATACATCGATTTCTGATAAAACTTGGTCGATCAATGAGTCATCTTCAATGTCTAATACGATTACCATATCATTTGAAGAAGCTTTTTCTAGCTCATCAGTATATAAACCACCTGTTTTGAAGATGTCTTTATTTGCAGGTGTTCCCATCATAACTGAAACATTATGAACGCCATCGATTGTATTTAATTTGTTGGTTAATAACATCAATACGATAGAATCTTGATAGCTATTCGCTTTAATTATTGTGTGCAGCATTGAAATTCCTCCATTTATTTAAAAGTGTAACGGACTTATTATGTTTCGACTGAAAAATAAGAAAAATCGACTATGCCGTTTTTTGTCACATTTCGTTTCTATCTTTTGCAAAAAGATTATTCTGCAAACTTATTTTTATGATCATAACGATCATAATGAATATCGTCACTGATCAAATATTCGTAGATATCATCCACAATTTCGATTCCATTTTCTTCATAATTTTTCTCACGCGCCCGACCACGTTCTCCTGGATAATTAACTTCTGTAAATCCTGGACTTGGGCTGATTTCTTTTAACTCATCCAACATTGTTGAAATATTTTTTTTGAATGTGTCCAATCCAATAAAGAAATCTGGATTAATCACGATATGCAGCTGACCTAATTCACGACCTTTAGATAGATCATGATACATAGAAGAAACATGTTTGCCAAATGGCACGCCTAATAAAATTCCTGATAAAATATCTACCATCATCATTAAACCGTAGCCTTTTGGTCCGGCAATTGGCAACAGCGCGTTAACGGCTGTAGAATCTGTTGTCGGATTTCCTTGCTCGTCTACCGCCCATGAGTCTGGAATGGCTTCTTTTTTAGAACGGGCATGAAGAATTTTCCCCCATGCTTGAACTGTAGTAGCCATATCAAAGGTAATTACTCGATCATCATTACTTGGTGCTGCAAAAGCGATTGGGTTTGTTCCAAAATACGGCTCGCTTCCTCCAAATGGTACAACCATTGGATCAGATTGGCAAACAGAAAGGGCTACCATATCTTGTTCTGCCGCTCTTTCCACATAATAAGCAAGTGCTCCACTATGGGAAATATTACGTACACCAACAACTGCTACACCATTTTTTTTCGCCATTTCAATCGCGTGATCCATTGCCTTTTCAGCTGCAACAAAACCAGAGCCATTATCTCCTTCAAACATACCACAACTAGGTGCTGTTTGTTCAAAAGAAAATTTAGGATCGTTTGTGATGCCGCCTTTAGCGATTCTTTCTGAATAATATTCCACACGCATCGCACCGTGAGAATGTATTCCTCTTGCATCTGCAAACGTCAAAACATCACTTACGATTTCTGCATGTTCTGGTGACAATCCAGCTTTGGCTATTTTATTTTTAATCAGCTGATGTAACTCTGCTTTTTTTACTCTCATTGTAAAACACTCCTTTATTTGAAAAATTTTATTTTTTTTCACCAAAGGCATTTGTATTTTCATAGCGATCAAAATGAAGTGTGTCGCTCTTTAAATAATCATAAATATCTTTGACGATGTCGATGCCATCAATCAATGATTTTTCATAATTGATTTGATTGATTTCACCTGGATAATATACTTGCTCAAACCCATCTGCTGCTGGAATCGCATGCAATTCTTCTACCATCCCGTCAACTGACTCTTTGAACATGTCTAGATCAGTAAAACGTTTTGGATCAATCAGGATATACATTTGACCTACATCGCGGCCTTTTTTTATATCATCATACATAGATGAAACATGTTTCCCAAACGGCAAGCCTAATAACATACCAGATAAAATATCTACCATCATCATCAAACCGTAGCCTTTTGGTCCGGCAATTGGTAATAATCCGTTTACTTTGTGCGGATCAGTTGTAGGTTTGCCATCTTTATCAACTGCCCAAGTATTAGGAATCTCTTTATTTTTAGAACGGGCATCCAACACTTTGCCCCAAGCTTGTACGGTTGTTGCCATATCGAATACGACTGGTTCATGACCTTTTCTTGGTGCTGCAAAGGCAATTGGATTTGTACCGAAATAGTTTTCTTTTCCGCCAAATGGTACAACCATCGGATCTGATTGACACATTGCAATTGCGATCAAATCTTGTTGAGCTGCTTTTTTAACATAGTAAGATAATGCTCCGCTATGACTGATCTTTGAAATTCCAACAACGGCTACGCCTGATTTTTTCGCCATATCGATCGCATACTTAAGTCCCTTGTCAGCAACAAATTGTCCGGCACCATTTTTACCGTGAACAATTCCTGAACTTGGTCCTGTTTCTTCGAATTCAATTTGGGGATCTAGCGTCACTCCGCCTTTATCGATCTGTTCCGCATAATATTCTACTCTTACGGCTCCATGTGAGTGGATTCCGCACGCATCTGCAAATACCAAATGTGTCGCCACTTCATCTGCATGTTCTGGTTTTAAACCAGCTGTTGTTAATTTTTTTTCGATCAAGTCATGCAATTCTTCTGGTTTCACTACAACAGTTTCATTCATTCTTAAACTTCCTCTTCAAATTAAATTTCTGGATCACGGTTGCAATCTTTAGAATATACATACATCAATGGTTCGTCGCGACCTACAGCATAAGCTGCTTGTTGCACGTATGAACTCATAAAGATATAGTCCCCTTTTTCGACTGGCATCCACTCATTATCTAAGTTGTACATTCCTTGTCCAGAAAGTAAGTAAGCACCATGTTCTTGATAGTGTGTTTCAATGTAGCCATGACTTGCTCCAGGCTCAAATGAAAGGATATGGAAGTTCATATCAAACCCTAAATCTTTCGGTAAAAAGTCCCATAAAAGTACGTCTTTCATGCCTTCATATTCGATTGGTTCCATATCATTGACATTACCGACTACTTTATGTGCTTCGTAGCCTTCTAACGGTTGATAGCGTTTTTTGTATAAGAAAATTTCTGTATCTGCATCTTGGCCGTTTTCTAAATACATCAATGTGCTAGCTGGTAAATATGCATAGCCGCCTTTTGTCAGTTCATGTGTTTCAGTTCCATCATTGACTTTTAAAACACCATCAATCACATAAACAATTGTTTCAACGCCTTCGCCACCGAAACCGCGTTGATTTTTACCATCTTTGTGCATCGTAATAATGTAGTCTACGAAATTTGCACCTAATTGTTTTGATCCTAAAATCGAGCAATCACAGTTTTCAAAACCAGGAATCACGTTATTTACTAATCCATCATGTGGAATCAATGCATAATTATTTTTTTTGATTACAGCTCTAGATGATAATAAACCGTCTAGATAACCTGTTTGATTATTTTTATAACCCATTTTTACTTTTCCTACTTTCTTTTATTTATAAGCTAATTCATATAATGCGCTGGCTAATACTTTTACGCCATTAACTAAGTCATCAATATCTGTTGCTTCCGCTGGATTATGACTGATACCGTTGATACTTGGTACAAAAATCATCGCAGTTGGGAAGTGTGGTGCAATGATTTGTGAATCGTGTCCGGCACCACTATGCATTACTTTATATTTCATATTTTCTGATTTAGCAGCTGTTTCAATAGCTGTTACGATTTCTTCATTCATTGGCACTGGTGCTTCATCCATCCATAAGTCAATGTCGATTTCTAAGCCATGTTCTGCAGCGATATCTTTCATCATTTGTTCAATTTCTTGTGTAAATGCATGAAGTTCTCCGCTATCTGTATGACGGCAGTCCATTGTAAACAAAACTTCTCCTGGTACTACGTTTACTGTATTAGGTTTAGGTTCAACTTTACCGAAAGTCAATACTAATGGATCACCGACTTCTAATGCACGATCAATTGCTTGTGAACAAATCTTAGCAAACCCATAAACCGCATCTTTACGATAGCCCATTGGAGTTGTTCCAGCATGGTTTGCTTCGCCTTTTAACACGATTGTATAGCGTCTTTGACCTGCAATGTTATTAACAACACCAATTTGTAATTGTTCTTTTTCAAGAACTGTTCCTTGTTCAATATGGATTTCTACGAATGCTTTGATATCATCTCTAGCAGCTTTGCTTTCATCTCTAAAGTCAAAACCATGGCGCTGCATTTCTTCAACGAATTTCAAGCCTTCAAAGTCAGCGATTTCAATAACATCTTCTTTTTTTGCTTCGCCGACAAAGTTTTTACTACCCCAGAAAACAGTTGGGAAACGGCTACCTTCTTCTTCAGCCATTGAAATAACTTCTAATGAACGTTTTGGTTTACCATGAGTTTCTAATAAATATTGAATTGCAACATAAGCTGCGATCACACCAAATTGCCCATCTAAGTTTCCGCCGTTAACAACGGTATCAATGTGAGAACCTGATAAAATCGTTTCTTCTGGATGCTCTGTTCCTTCTACTCTACCAAAGAGGTTTCCGATTTCATCAAATGAAGCCGTCATACCAATTGCTTCCAATTTTTCTTTCACAGTTTTTTGCGCTTCCAACCAAGAATCAGAATACAATAAACGAGTCATTCCACCTGTTGGATCGTTACCAATATTAGAAATTTGATCGATATTTTCCTGTAAAACTTTTTTTAAATCCATTTGATACATCTCCCTCTTTTATTATCATAACCATTGTAAGCGGTTGCCGACTTTCATACACTATCCACATTTCACAAATTAACTCCCATCTTTGTGCGCATTAAACATAAAGACTACGGCTATTTGGGTTAAAATAGAAATAAGTTAGTGAAACTATCTAAATTTACGGGCTAGAACTTCAGAAAAATGATAAAATCTGAATGAGGTAACAAATATTACCTTCATATTTTTGTTGAAGTTAAGCGAGCCCGCTTCGCTTTTGCTTTGAAACGTAGTAAATAAAGTGAACTGAAGTTGAAAAGTACAAGATTTAGCGATACGAAATGTTGTTATCTATAGAATAAGGAGGAACTTTCATGTTAAAAAAAATAATTGATTACAACCAGCTTGGTGATTTAAAACTTTCTATGACATTTTATTCTCAACAAGAAGTCTCTGCATCTAAAGCAACAATTATTTACTTTCATGGCGGAGGACTACTTTATGGCGATCGTGATGACCTGCCTGAAACTTACTGTCAGCTTTTAGTAGAAAATGGTTATAACATCTTAACCATTGATTATCCATTAGCACCAGAAGTTAAGCTTCCAACTATTTATCAGTGTTTAACAGAAGCAATAGACTGGTTTTTGACGAATCATCAAACCTCTCTAGGACTAGAAAAATCAGATTATTTCTTGTTTGGTCGTTCTGCTGGCGGTTTTCTGACATATCTGCTATCTGCCCGCCATCATGTTCCAGAGCAAAAAGGCTTGATTAGCTTTTATGGATACTATGATTTAACTGATCCAGCATTCAATCAACCTAGCAGTTATTACAATCAATTTCCTAAAATAGCTCCTATGACCGCTCAAACAATGATTCAATCTAAACCGATGACCGCGATTTCTATTAATGAACGGTTTTCACTTTATTTATCTGGCCGACAATTTGGTAATTGGTTGAGCTATTTACTCAGAAATCCTAGTGAAAAAGAATCATTTAGCCTAACTGAAGTTGAAGTTGCTCAACTGCCTCCTGCTTTTCTAGCTCATAGCTCAGCTGATCAAGATGTTCCTGTTGAAGCATCCAAAGTTGCTTTGAGCAAAATTCCTAACGTTACTTATGAAGAAGTCGAAAAACTTCCTCACGACTTTGATAATGACTTAACGAATAGTGAAGGAATTCGTGTCTATCATGCGCTGATTGAATGGTTAGATAACATATTAGCTACTACTTGATTTTAACATATTTACTATCTTTCATTATAATAAAATACAAAAAGACATTCCCGATCACTCAGGAATGTCTTTTAAATTGCTTTTATTTTTCAGTTGCAGTTTCAGTGATTACTTCTACTGCACGTTTCATGCGAATATCATGTTTTAACATGTCTTCTGTTAAAACTTTTTTAACTTGGTCGATTGGCATATTGTATTGTTCTGCCAATTCGTTGATTTCTTTATCCATATCTTCTTGAGATACTTCAATATTTTCAGCTTTAGCGATCGCTTCGATCACAAGATTTGTTTTCGTACGAACTTCTGCTTCTGCTTCAAATTGTTTGTGCAAGTCAGCTTCAGTTGTTCCAGTTAATTGATAGTACATATCTGGAGCGATACCTTGACGTTGCATGTTGTTTAAGAATTCATCCATTGAACGGTGAACTTCATCATGTACCATTACATGTGGTAATTCAACGATTTCAGCATTGTCAACAGCTTGACGGATTGCAGCTTCGTCTTTTGCTTCTGTTGCAGCAGCTTCTTTAGATTCTGTTAATTCTTTACGGTATTTTTCTTTTAATTCGTCTAATGATTCAACTGAATCATCAACGTCTTTAGCAAATTCATCGTCTAATGTTGGCAATTCTTTTGCTTTTACTTCGTGAACTTTCACTTGGAAAACAGCTTCTTTACCAGCTAAGTCTTCTGCTTGGTAATCTTCTGGGAAGGTTACTTTCACTTCAACTTCTTCGCCAGCTTTTTTGCCAACTAATTGTTCTTCAAAGCCTGGAATGAAAGAGTTAGAACCTAATTCAAGAGAATAGTTTTCACCTTTTCCGCCTTCAAAAGCTTCTCCATCTTTAAATCCTTCAAAGTCGATTACGACTGTATCGCCATCAACAGCTGCTTCGTCTTCTTTGATTACTAGTTCAGCTTGAGATTCTAATTCACGTTGGATGCGTGCATCTACGTCTTCATCTGTTACTTCACGGTCTTGTTTTTCTACTGTTAAGTCTTTGTAGTCGCCTAATTTTACTTCAGGTTTTACAGTAACTTCAGCAGTAACGACCCAATCTTCACCTTTATTCATGCTTTCAACATCGATTTTAGGTTGAGATACTGGATCAATTCCAGCTTCTTTAACCGCTGCTTCATAAACTTCTGGTAAAACTGCGTTCAAAGCATCTTCAAACAATGCTTCTTCACCGTACATACGGTTGAATACTTGACGTGACACTTTTCCTTTACGGAATCCTGGTACGTTAAGATTTTTTTTGACTTTATCAAATGCTTGTTTCAAGCCTTTTTCAATTAGCGTTTGATCAACTGAAAAAGTTAACACACCATCATTGGTGCCTTTTTTTTCCCATTTCGCAGACATTTGTTTCCCTCCGAATAATTTAGTTTTATACATGAATTTATGTTATGCATACTTTTAAATAGTACACCATCACCACTTAAATGTAAACATTTTAGATGAGAAGTCCTTATATAAATTGCGATTTTATCCAGTTATTTTCTTGCTTTTTCGAATTTCTTTTTCTATTTTACGTTTTTTGTCTTTCTTCTATATAAAAAGGCGCTTTTTGGTTAGAAAAAATCATTAGGATCACGGGTAATCCCAGTAAACGGTTCAATACGGTGATCCTTTAGCTGACAAAAGTATAAAATTTCTTTCTAAAAATTCAAAAAAGGTAGAGAAGGAACATAAAATAGATTTCTTTTACTGAATTTTTTTGTGTACTATTGACGGGTATAAAAATAACAATATAAATTTAATTAATGGAGGGCACAAATGAAAAAGGTAGGTATATTTTTAGTGTTATTGTTTTTTGGTATCGGCTTTTCAGAAAAAAATGAAGCCGCACAACCTTTGCAACAACAAACAATTACTGGAGTGAAAGAACCCACTTGGCTTATCGACGCTGGGATTCGAAGAGGTCATTTACATGATCGGCAAGATCTAGGATTTATTTTAAGAAAAAATACGGTATTAAAGATTCGCCAATCAAATCCAAATTTCAAAGAGAATTTAACCTTAAGGCTATTGGGAAATGATAGTAATGTAGAAAAGGAACTGAAAGTTGGACAAAACTGGACGACGATTTCTGCACCAAGTGATTTAGTCCCATTTATTGATAGTCCTTTTAGTGACACGGCTGCAACCATTCAATATCAAGTTGACAGTAATCAGGCGCAAAAAAAATTACCCGTCTATCAATTAAACAACAATACACAAACTTTTTTCCAAACATGGGATCAGCAAGATTCGGAATATGCCTTGATCAAAGGAAAACAATTTCAGATGTTTGCACCTAAAAAAGATAAATATTCGCTGAAGTACTTAAAAGATTTTTCTTCTTTAAACGAACTGATTCACTATTTAGATGGTATTTTTGATTATAATGACCAATTAATTGGTTTGGATAACACATCAGCAATTCATCAAAGACCAAATACACGCTATTTTATTAAAGCAGATATCAACGGACCAGGATATGCTTACTATGGTTCTTTTTGGACCGCTTTAAGTAAAGATGAAATTGCTGAAATGTGGTTGATGAAAAATGACTGGGGCACCTTACACGAGATCGCTCACGGCTACCAAGCAAAATTTGATAATCACGGGATGTATACTGGCGAAGTCAGTAACAACTTATTTGCAGTTCAATATCAATATGAAAAATTGGGCAAAGAGCAAGCTGATAAGAAGGGATGGTTATTTGACCAAGGTAATCGAAACAGAGTAGACAATCAGCTTTATCAAGAACTCGTTCGAACAAACAAAAGCTATAATGAAATCGGGGATTTACGATTAAAATTATTAATGCTGACTCTTTTGAAGCAAAAAGCTGGCGACGAGGCGTTTACAACTCTTTATCGAGAATATAGAGAGCTTGCTGCAAATGACCAAGAATTTGCAAATTCTCAATCGTATCCGTTATTAATGCAAAAATATTACAGTGAAACCAACAAACTTGATGCATCACCGATTTTAGAAAAATGGAAATTAGAAACTTCTCCATTACAAAGTGAGCTTAACCGCGCAAGAGGCTATACCTCTTTTGCACCTTTAGCATATCTTGTGCCAGAAAACCAGTTACCAGCGGCTAGAAAATTAACTGATTCTTCTATGTTGATCAATTCTAATTTCCAAATGGTCACTAATCAGGAAATTGCAGCCTTAGGATTGAAAGGCTCTCTTACAATTAAACTTAATACAACTAGTTTAGCTTCACTTAACAATCAAAAAATATATTTAAAAGAAGGAAATAAAGTAATTAAAGAAGCAACCATTACAAGCAACACACTTACTTTCAATAACGTACCAAATGGCGTGTATACAATCGAAGCCCCTCAATTTGTAAATGGTGAACCCTATGTCCAAGAACAACACTATGCTTTCGTGAAAGAACAAAACAACCTACTTGAATTGACTCTGAACAAGGCACATTCTAGTAGAGTCGTAGATGATACAATCAATTTTGCAGGACTTGGCGATGCTATTTTTGCCACAGCGAAAACACAAAGTAACAAGCAAGAACTTCAATTTGAATTACTTACTGACACACCTCATTCCTATTTTCCGAATGAGACATATGCATCTTTACAAGTGAAAGATCAAAAAGGAACAGTTATTCAAAACCTAACAATTAAAGGGACCAACGAAAAAGTAAAAAAAGTAACCATTCCATTTAAAGAAGGCTATACACTTTCTATTTACCATGCAGAAGGAAAAACTCGTTTACTTTCTACAGATAATCTGATCAACAAAAAAGTAACAACGAATCAATTTATTTTAACGAAGCAAGGGCTAAAAAATACAACATTTGAACATAATCCTGAAACAAATCTAATAAAAAAAATAGACAATTACGCTCAATTAATCTTAAAAAATTCAGAACTGGAACCATTTCAACAATCGACCGCTAAATATCAATTATGGGCAGCAATTCAATTATTGAAAGAACCAACTAAAAAGAATTATTTACAAAAGTATCAACAAATTTTTGACACGCCCACTGTTTCTGAGAAAGATTATACTTTTGAATTCAAAGGCTACGCAGATAGATTATTTGCCTCTTTGAACCTAAACACTGAGACTTTAGCTGCTACTTTACAAACGAACAAAGGAATACCGCACTCTTACTTTAGTGAAGCATACAGTACGATTTTGATTCAAAATGAAAAAGGTGAACCTACCTTTAAAAAAGAATATGTTGGGAATCAAGACATTCAGGAACAGGTAGAGAAACTTCCACTGAAAGTTAACGATTACATTACAGTAACACACAAAGAAGCCAAAAATCGATTAGTGATTTCAAAGCAGCCTAGCAAACAACCTTTAGAAATAGGCAAAATCATTACTTATCAAGTAACTAAAAATGGCTTAGTGAAAGCTACCGCTCCAACGCTTCCACCAATCAACAAACCTGAAATTTCAAAACAAATTGACGTGACATTTAAAGGTATAAGCGATGAAGTCTTTGCAACAATGGCTATCGATTTAGAGAAAAAGAATGCTGTCATCGAAACAAAACAGACAATGCCTCACTGGTATTTTGAACAACAATATGCTTCTATTTTGATTCAAGACAACGCTGGAAATAAACGTTTCAGCAAAGAATATATTGGAAGAAAGAATTACCTACAAGAAACTGAAACAACACCCATTCAACTAAATGATTACATCACTATCACTCATGAAGAATGGCAAACACGTTTAGAAATGATTCAGCAACCTGATAAACAAGTATTAGAAACAAATAAAACAACGACGTACCAAGTAACACAAACAGGCTTAGTAAAAGCGACTGCTCCTCCAATCAGGGAGCCTGAAATCACAAATGAAGTGATAAATTTCACGTTTAAAGGAGATAATGAGGAAACGTTCGCAACAATGGTCGTTAACTTAGATAGCAAAAAAGCAACTATTCAACAAAATAATATGATGCCTCACTCTGGATTTAATGCTTTCTATGCTTCTATTTTGCTTAAATCTAGCGCAGGTAAAATGAAATATAGACAAGAATTTATCGGAAACGTTCCTTATTCAGCTTCTAAAAAATCATTTACTTTTGAATTGAACGACACTATAACCGTGATGCATAAAGAATGGGAAAATCGCTTGTTTATTACTTCTGATAAACAAACAATTGAAAAAGGATTAACAACTACCTACAAAGTAACACAACATGGCTTGGAGATTGTTAAATAACTTTAAAAGAAAAAATCGAGACACCGTTTATAAGCGATTGTCTCGATTTTTCTTTTAGTAATCAAATTGACGATAATACCGACGAATATCTAATGGATGACAATTCAATTTTTCTACATGAGCATCAATGCGCTGTGTCACACAATGCATCAACAAGAATGACAGAACCCGTCCACGATATTTTTCACTGATTCCTGCTACTTGATAATCTTTTGAATCAATGATTGTATAATTAGCACAAATCCGTGGCAATAAATTTGCTACTCGTTCTGCTAAGGAGCGTTGTTCATCCTCACCAATAAATACCGTTACGGCTGTTGTTTCATCTACGATTTCTAAAGTACCATGTAAAAATTCAGCGGCATGGATCGATTTTGAACGTAACCAGCTTTGCTCTTCCCAATAACACATAGCATAAGAATATACCGCCCCCCATTGATTGCCGGCACCGATAAAATAATGCATGTCATCATGTCGATGTGCTTGCGCAAAAGTTAAACCAAAGTCATCTGCTTGTTTTTCTGCTTCTACTAATCCGAGCGGCAGATACTCTTCTAATTCTTTATAATACTCTTCATAATCAGCAAATTCCCCATTATTTTTCATCAACCGATCGGCTAACATAAAGAACTTGATTTGTTCAGTTCCTGGCGCTGGATAGGTCACAACGTAATCACATTTTTCTGCTAAAATACTGTCTTTTGCATCAATAAAACCAATCAATGTCGCACCGACTGTTTTAATTTCCTCTACCGCTTTGACAACTTCTTGTGTAGTCCCAGTCACAGAAGACAGGATAACTAATGAATCCTTCGTCAGACGACGATTCCCAGTTGTATAATATTCCGCTGCATGCTGAACGTAAACAGGTAAGTCACTTTTTCCATTGATATATGTGACTGCTTGCATTGCTGACGCGTATGTTCCACCAATGCCTAAATAATAGATGGAATCAAACCCATTTTCCCAGACTTCATCAACAATTTTTTCAACTTCTGGGCGTAGCACTAAAGCCCCTTTGATATCTTCGATTTGCTTTGTTTCGTTAAATTTTAACATGATTAACTCTCCTTAAATTTTACTTTTTAATACTTGATCAAAATCATCAAAAATCCGTTTGCTTAAATCAATTCCTTTGGTTGTAGCAATTTGATAAGCTAAATATTGTAACGGAATCACCAGTAAAAGCGGACTGATTTTTTCTGGGGTTTCTATAGATAGACCTAATGTTTTTGAATCCGTTTTTGAATCAGTCGAAATCGTGTAGCAAGCAGCAACATGTTCACTTAAATAATGCTTTAAAGCTTGGCTTCGTTCATTCAGTAAATTGTCATTTTCAATAAAAAATAGTGAATGGTTACGGTTTGCCTCTAAATAAGGTCCATGCATATATGCTTCAAGTTCAAAACCTTGAGAAGGTAAACGTACCGTTTCAGTAAATTTCGTTTCAAATTCTTTAACCGTCCCTACATTCGGTCCATATCCAATCGCAATAAAACGTTCGCCTGCCGTTAAATCTGCTTGATTTTCTAGCCAAAAATCGTTTGTCTTTTCGATGACTGGATTTATTTGACGGATAGCATTCTTTAATTCCGTTAATTCGTTTTCTAACAGCCGTTGATCAATAGAACCGTTTTGATACCCTAAACGTAATCCTAACAACATCAAATTCAGCACGGTTGCTGAATAGCCTTTCGTGACAAAACCGACCGTTTCGATTCCCATATTTAAATCTAAAACTTCATCTACTACTTTTGTAATCGGACTTTTCACATCACTTGTTACTGCAATCGTTTTGATTGATCTGGTTTGGGTCAGTTTTTCTACTGCTTGAATCGTTGAAGCACTTTTGCCACTTTGCGAAACTGCGATGATCAAATCAATACTCGGATCGACTTTTCCATAATGCAGAAAGTTAAATGGTTCCTCTATCTCAATATACACAGGCGCTGTCTGCTCTAGATAATATTTTGCTGATAAACAGGCATTATAAGAAGAGCCTGTCGCTAAAATCAAACAGTGTTTAACCTTTTTCACATCAATCTGCGCGACATCAAATGACTCTAAGATATGTTCCAACGTTTCTTGTTCTTCGTTGATATAATCCAACATCGTTTCCATTACATCCCACCTTCGCTTATATCCTAAACTGGATTAAAAAATTCCTACTAACGAACCTAAAATCCCAATTACCGCCATACCACCCAAAATCGCTAATGGTTTTACCTCTTTTTTCAACAGATAGAAAACAGCTCCAAATGTTGCCAATGGCAATAACTTCGGCATAATATCATCAAAGATACTTTGCACTGTTACCGCTGTTTCACCACTGCCGCTGATCGTCACCGGAATTGAAATATCAATCATTGAAGCCGTCATCGCACCAACCACCATCAATCCAATAATCGAAGCACCTAACGTCAAACTTTCCATCATCCCGTTAGCTTGGATCTTTTTCAAAAATCCAGTTCCTAATTTATACCCCCAGCCAGTAAAGAGATAGCGCAAAATAATATGCGGGACATTAAATATCAGCAAGAATAAAATTGGACCTAAAACATTTCCCTGTAAAGCAAGTGACGTTCCCACACCAGTTGCGATCAGACGTAAGGTTCCCCAGAAAAATGAATCACCTAAACCTGCTAAAGGTCCCATCAAGGACGTTTTAATGCTATCGATTGTCGTTACATCAAATTGTTCATCTAACACATTTTCTTCTTCCATCGCCGTATTGATTCCTAAAATCAATGTCACAATATGTGGTGTCGTATTAAAAAAAGCTAAATGACGTTTCAAGGCATGAGCCATATCTTCTTTTTTAGGATATAGTTTTTTCAAAATTGGAATCATCGCAAAAACATACGCCATATTCATCTGCCGCTCGTAGTTCCAAGAGAATTCCATTTGGAAAGACCGCCAGAAAACACTGTTCAATTCTTTTTTAGTGATCAACTTTTCAGTTTGCTCTTTAGAAGTCTTCGTCATCGTCAATAACCTCCCCGTTTGATGTTTGGACCATTTCTTTGCCTTTCGTGTGATTCATGATATTGACTACGATCACAGCTGTGATTGCACCTAAAATTGCGATGCCTGTAACTGGAATTTCTAAGTAAGCCATCAAAGCAAAGCCTAAAAAGAAATACGGTGCCACTTGTTTGTTGATCAATAATCGTGCTAGCATTGCAAAACCAAGTGCTGGAATAATTCCCGTCGCAACAGATAAGCCATGTTGAACAAATTCAGGAATCATATCTAATAAACCTTTGATCGTGTTGCTTCCGACCGCAAATGAGATCGAAACAATCAACGCTAGCATCAATGACAAACCAAATCCGGCTGCCAAATGCATCCGCTCCACCCCTTTGTAATCACCATCATCCGCGTAGTTATCCGCTTTTTGACTCATTGTAGGAATCACTAAACCTAGATAGACATTTTTCAAAATCAGCGTTAACGTTGCAATCGGCAACCCTAAAACCAACGCCGTCTCCGTTCCAGCACCTGCAGTGATCGCAAAAGCTGTTCCTAAGATACCACCTGTAACGACATCTGGCGGAATCGATGCACCAACTGAAAATGATCCGATAAATGCTAATTCCAAGGTTGCGCCCATAATAATGCCTGTTTTAATATCTCCTAAAACAATTCCTACAAATAATCCAGTCACAATTGGGCGGGATAAAAGTGATGTACCTAACGCGTATTCAGACTGAGCAATAAATGCGATGATTCCTAACAAAATAGCCTGTACAATCATTCTGATCTTCCTTTCTAAAATGCATCTAAAGCAGCAACTTTTTTATCATTTGGCACTTGTCTGATTTCAATATCAACACCTGTATTTACTAATTCTTTGACTAATATTTCTTCATCAGACGTAATATTTACAGCTTTAGAAATATTTCGTGTCCCTTCTCTAACTTTCATTCCACCTAGATTGATGTGCTTGATTTCTGGACAAGCTTTAGCTAATTTATAAGCATCCACCACACTTTCTACCACGATAAATAACTTATATTTATCAGTTACGCCACTTTGCAACGCACTGATTGAATCCTCAATATTTTTGATCACTAATTTTACGCCAGCAGGTTTTGCTAATTTGATAGTTGTTTTGCGAATATCATTTTGCGGCACATCGTCATTAGCAATCAAAATACAATCTACACCCAAACTTTGTGTCCAAGAAAAGGCTACTTGTCCATGTAATAAACGGTGATCCACACGTACTAATTTAATCATGATTGATTTCCCTCCTATTTTAAAATTCTTCTTCTTCTTCTTTTACTTTCAATAAATTACAATACTGAATCGTTTCTTGAGAAGTTTTTATTGCTTGTATAATCAACCTTTCCAAAGAGACTGCATTTTCTAATTGGGTATACATTTCAATCAATAAAGACAAATTCAATCCAGAAACTAAATGCACATTTGGATATTCAACATACTTAAAAAACTCATTGTTCACACTGCCGCCAAAAATATCCGTGATCACCAGCAATTCATTTTCTTGATTTTCACTAATAATCATTTCTACTGTTTGCCCCAGATCAAATTCTTCTTTCATATAGGCACAAACAACTTCAACATTCTTCGACTGGCCGCAAATCAGTTCCAAAGACGTTCTAATACCTTCTGCAAAATTCCCATGTGTTGCCAAAATAATTTTTCTTGCCATCCTGCTCACCTCACTTACACTTTATTAATAGCAAAAAGAGTGCCAACTTTAGTGGCACCCTTCGTCTGTTTATTAAAAATCACTTTCATCACTGATATATTCAGTATTCTCAAACAAAACATCATGGACATAAGAAAGCTCTGAATCTGGAATATTGACACTATACACTTTCTCTATGACACTAAACGCCTCTTTGATGTCCTTCAGCTCTTTTTCATGACACTCCTGCAACATGTCAAAACCACTGTAGATTTCGATTGGTACATTGCGGATCAATCGTTCTACCAAGCAGCTTACATGGACATAGAGAGCTAATTTTCGATCATTGGTGATCCGATGCCCCCAACGCTCTTCCAACTGCTTCATAAACCCTTCGATCTGTTCAATAATTTTTTCTGTGTCCAAAATCGTCACAGATTGAATCACACGATCCAACGAAAAATTACGAATCAGCTGATTACTAAAATCTTCCTGAGAATCCAATACTAGATCATTTTTTAGCCATTCCAATAAACGTTCGATCCCAATCCCTGCAATCAAATCTTCTAATGAAATAAACGGCACACTTTCCACGATTGGGTTCGCTGTGCCAACAATACCAAGCACATTATATAATGAAAAAGCTTTTTCAAATTCAGCGGGGTTGCGTAGTTGACGGAATTCACAAGGAACAAGTTTTACTGCACTATTATCAGGTAAACTTTTTTCAAGTAAGTTACTGATTTGAACCGCTGTTCCAATCCCTGTAGCACATGTTGTGATAATGATTTTTTCTTTTCTTGTTTGCGGCTTAATGATTTCCCATTGGTAATGATGGCTGTTTATCGCTTTGGCTGGAATTTCAGCAAGTTGTTGTTGCCTTTGGATTCCTTCCCCTACAGCAATTGCTAAACTAGTCGTTACATTATTCATCAAAATTATTGGCGCTGTAGTTTCTTTAGAGAAATAGCGATGAATTTCTTTTAGTGACCCCATATCAAATAAAATAATCAATCCATTTGACGTATCATTTCTTTCAATATACTGCATCATTTTCTCTGCAATTTTTTTTGGTGTCACATCTAATGGCATATCAAAAGATTGAAACAACAGTTCATTCAACATTCGATTGGCCACATTAGCAATACTACTAGCTGTTGCATAGCCGTGGGCAACGATCAATGCTTTAGGATAAGACGTTTCTTTGGTATAACCTAAATTATCAATATAAACGGATAAAATAATTCGATCCATACTTGAAACCTCAATATCCAGTGACGTTTTGACTAAATTTAGAATCTGCTCTGCATAACGATAACTGTTTGGTAGCTTGGCTTTAATATCAAGTAACAAGGTTTCGATCAAGTGAACCATTTCAACTTCTGGTAACCATTCCACATAACGTCGTTGGAATAAATAGTGACTGACCGCATAAACCAAGCTACCATTGAAGCTAATTTGATAAGCCAATTCGATTTTTTCTAACATCTGCCGCACATGCTGTGTGATAAACAATAACATTTCATGTTTTTGGTCTCTTTTTGTTTCAAATAATAAGTAATCAAAAAGATAATCAATTTCCTTAGAAATCAAACCGACCGAAGCGTTGATTTCTGATTGATTATTGACATAGGTCAAGAGGATTTTTTCATAACTTTGGATGATTCTTTTTTGCTCCGGTTCGCTTTCTTCAAGTAAATAGTCCAAACTGCTTTGACCATCGATTTTTAAAAGTGATTCTGATTCTGAAAAAGTGGTCTCCTGGTTTTCTGTTAGTAAATAATTAGGTAAAGAATGCAAGGTAATTGGTATTTGTGTTTTTTCATGATTTACAGTGAAGCTTTTTGCTGTAATGATCTTGATCAGGTTTTTTAATTCCCCTACATTGCCTTTATATGAACGATTTTCTAAGATGTTGATAACTTGTGGTGACACGATCAAAGGTTTTAAAATGGTTTGCTGTTCTTCAAAAAAAGAACGAATAATCAATTGTTTTCGCTCCGCCTGAGTCCGTTCATTTAAAGCTGGAATCTTGATTTGAACAGGAATTCGTCTTAAAAAAGTGGTTAAAAAAGTACTACTCACCTCTTCTGTTGTAGCAAAAGCTAGTCGACAATGAACAGCGATTGGCTGATTACTTTCACCCATTTTATAAATAATTCCTTGATCTAGAAAAGTGAATAATTTTTCTTGTCCCTCTGCGCTTAATCGATGCACTTCATCCAAAAATAAAAAACCATCAGCTGCAGCTTCAAATGCTCCTATTTTGTCAGTATCTGCGCCTGTAAATGCACCTTTCACATGACCAAATAAATGGCTCGTCAACAGCTCCGGATTATCTGCGTACTGAGCGCAATTCACTGTGATAAATGGTGCGTCACTATTTAATAAATCATTGGCTAAACAAAATTGATAGAGTAACTGAACCAGGTAACTCTTCCCTGTACCACTCTCCCCAGTTAAAAGCAGCGGCAAGCCACCGTTCGGATAGAATGCTGCCATTTTTAACTGCTCGATCGTTTGAGCTAGGCTGCCACGATTTCCAATCACATTCTGAAAAAAATCGATTTTCTTATCAAATATTGGTTTTTCTTTTTCAATCTCCGATAAGTTTTGGTAAAAAGAATTACTCAGCGGATAGTTTTGTAGCTCAAACGTTTTTTTATGAAAAAAGTAGACGGGGCGTGTATTGACTTTGACTAAGATTTCCTCATCTGCCAGTTGATTTAAATAATGACTCGCTGTATTTCGTTTGATTGAGAACTTTTCAGCGATATCAGCTGCCGAAAAAATATCGCTTACATTTTCAGGGTTGAAAAAAGATGTTTGATTTTTTAAGTATTCTAACAGTTTTTCTTTTAACATATGATCCCTCCTTTCTTTATCATAGCGAAAGTTTTTGGAAAAATATATCTCTTTTTTCATCAGATATAAAAATTATTTTCTTATTCTGACGATACGTTGACTATTTGGTCAAAAAGGTAATTATTTGGTTCATAGTTTGAAAAACACTATTTAAAAGCATGATATAATTACTTTACAAATAATTCACTCATACAATAAACCCCTGAAGAGTGCGGATTCTTCAGGGAGCTTTTTTAATTAAAAACTATATTATTTTTCATTTGTCTTATTCAGCAAAAAACTGAAAAGTGAAACAAGTATCCCAACAAGTCGTTCTTTCTATCCATGCTTCTAAAAAATATTAGACATCCTTGGCGGAGAATCTCAAAGAGAACCTATAATTTAACGTTTATGGCGCAAAGTATGTACTGCAAAATAAAAAATATTCACAAAAATAATACCAGGTTATTAACATATAAAAGTTTAAATATTTTACTTTATAATAAAGCTGTTGAATTTAGAAAGTATTTTTCTAAATCCAACAGCTTTATCGTTAACTATCCAACTTATTCTACCAAAAATACACTCAATCATACCTCTTACGCTTAGAAGAGGACGGGATTCCTAAAGCTTCTCGATATTTTGTAACTGTTCGGCGAGAGATTTCGATTTCTTGTTCTTTTAATAAATCCACCAATTTTTGGTCAGACAAAGGTTTGGCTTTATTTTCATTATCAACTAAGGCTTGCAATTGTTTTTTTATACTACCAGTTGAGGTTTCTTCCCCAGTGCTCTCGTTTGATAATCCATGAGAAAAAAATGAACGCAGCTCAAAAACACCAAATTCTGTTTCTAAATATTTACCATTTACTGTACGGCTAACTGTTGATTCATGAATATTCAATGCTTCAGCAATTTCTTTTAAAGTCATAGGTTTCAGCGGTCGCTCATCGTTAAAGAAGAATTCCTGCTGGCGTTGAACAATTTCTGTACCAACTCTTAAAATTGTATCACCACGTTGAATAATTGTTTTTTCTAACCATTCAAATTCATTTTTCTTTTCCTTGATGTACTCTTGAACTTCCTTATCTTCTGTCGCTTCCATTCGTTCAAAATAAGCTTGTTGAAACTGAATTGTAGGTGTGCCGTTTTTATTGGAAAGAATCTTTATTTGGTTTCCTTTGATTCGTACCGTTAAATCTGGACGGATATAAAGTCCTGTAGTGGCTTCAAAAATACTTCCAGGAGCAGGCGTCAAAGTTTGAATATAATCAAAAATCGTTTGAATCTCTGATAACTCTACTTCAAACTTTTTAGCAATCAACGCCCATTTACGATTAGCCAAGTGATCAAACTCTTCTTCAATGACGATATAAGCTAATGCTGGCGCTGTATCATCACGTTCAATCTGCAGCAACAAGCATTCACGCAAATCTCTCGCACCCACACCAGCTGGATCTAACTGCTGGATCAAGGTCAAGGCATCTAACATCTCGATCGCTTTGGCACCTGTCTTTGCTGCGGCTTCATCTAAATCAATCATTAAATAACCATTCAAATCAATATATTCAACCAAAAACAACACCAGCGTTCGAAGATATGTATCGCGATAGTTTAAGTGAATCTGATCAATTAAATATTCAAACAATGACATATGATTATCTGGAATCTGATTTAAGTAATTATTTTCTTCATTGGTGTATGTCCGGCTTCCTGTATTTGGAAAATCACTATAATTAGTGTCCGTTTGAACGTCAATCAAAGGATTTTCCAATGATTTCGCTTCTATGTATGAATAAAGCTCCTCTGAATTATACTGTAAAATCTGGATAGACTGCTGTAATTGTTGGGTCATGGCAAGTTTTTGGACTTGTTTTTGTTGTTGTGATAAATGTTGTTCAAATTTCATTAATTTTGTCCTCCCACTTGTAATTTATCGAAATATCAGCTAAACTAATAAGCGTGCTTGCGCCCTTAGTGTAGTGGATATCACGTAAGATTCCGGTTCTTGAGACGGGGGTTCGATTCCCTCAGGGCGCGATTTTAAAAGCTTTTAATAATATAGTTTTTTCATGATTTTCGCTGATATATCAGTTCTAAAACTGATTATAACATATTTTCATAATGATTATTTATTTAACTTTTTGGGTGGATTTGGGTGTAAAAATAAAAATTTAGGTGTAATTTTGGGTGTAAAAATCTGTTAGCCAAAACATAATAAATTCAAGGCTCTTCTGTTAATTCAGGAGAGCTTTTTTATTTTTATTTTGCAACTGGAAATACAGATTCTAATCGTTTATACCAAGGTGCTTTTTTTGGCCAGTCTTTTTCAATGTGCTCCGGAATAGCATGACCGTTATTTTTTTTGATAAAGTTCTTTGATAATATAAATTTCATCTGGATGATACATTCTTTTGCACGTCACTCCATTACAAAAAAATGTTGCCCAATGGTCTCCGTTATCTTCTAATTTTCCTGTCTTACTATTAATCGGTCTTTGATATAAACATTGCATAGTTGATACTCTTCCTTGTGTTGGTTTATTTGGTTTTTCATTGTTGCTGTTACTGCCGTTACTACTTCCGAAGCCGTTAGCTAAATCTCTTTCAAATTGATCAACCGTGACACCCCATTTATTTAGATACGGGTATGGATCAATATGATCGCTCGCATTCCCCGGTTGGTTGTATGTGCAAAACATATGGGTTTTGATACCTGCTAAATCTTTGGAATCAAGAGTACATGGTAAGTTAGTGTCTTTGACCAACTGCCTTAACAAATCGACATATAAACGATAATCTCGATCAAACTCTGCTCTATTAGCATGGCTTTCAATTAATTCAACCGCAGCATATGTTTCGTAGTTCCAGTCACCGCCAACATCATAAGCACCGCGCCCTACCTCTGCAATTTGGATAATCTGACCATTACCAACCACATGAGTAAAAAATGCTACTGGTTTATTATTAGTTTGGTTGTCTGCTTCATTTTGAACTGTACTTCTTGGATTTCCTGTACTATGAGCATGCACTTGTTTGTATGGCGCATATCCCACTTGAGGTGTTGCTCTAATTTGGCGTTTGATCTCCATTTTCATCATCCTTTCTCAGTGAATTGGCTTCTAAGTCATAGAAGCCACCCGCTGCCAAACCTGCGATAGCTCCACCCCAAATAAATATAATCATTTGATTAGGGGCAAAAGACAAGCTCCACGCAACACCTAAAAATAGCCCGGTCAATAAATTTAAAACCGGTAGCCATTTGCTATCAGCTCCAGTGTATTTTTTGATTAATTGTGTAAATGCTAGTACAAAAGCAATGATTGTTGTTGCTGCTGCTAAAATATTGTCCATTTATTAAACATCCTTTCTGTGGGTATCTTCCCATGAATCTCGCTCTTCTAAAATCGTGACCCGCTTGTCTAATTTGTTGATGCGCTGATGCAAAACCACTCGATCACGCTTACTCTCGTCTAACTGAGCGGAAAAATTTTCTATTCGTTTAGTGTTGATTTCTAATTCGCTCAATTGCTTAATGGACCTAGTAAGCTGATTACTGATTCGAGTTAGCGCCTCTTCAATAGCCAAGATATCGTTAATCTTACGGAAAGTCTTTTCTTTTATCTCGGTCATTTGAAGTTCAGGTAACGAAACCTCAATAGACTTCCCTTTTCTTTCCAATACTTTTTTACGACCTCGTAACTCATAAAGGATTTGCTGTTCACTTTGATTTAGTCCGCTCTCAGCTTCTTGAATCCGCCTCAACATTCTTAGTTGTCTAATTTTCAACAAACGAACCTCTTCGGACATAATAAAAGAAGGATCATCACTCATAGTTGAATAAATGTTCCTCTCATAATCGGATAAGTATTCTGCAAATATCGTTTCATATTCCCCAGTCTTAACCGCATTTTTATTACCTTCTGGAGGTGCTTCATGTTGATTCCCCTTATTTCCTTTGGCATTTTGATTGCCTGGAGGTGCGCCACCTTTATTCGTAGTACTACAATTTTCTTTTGAAGTACTACAATTATTATTTTGTAGTACTTCACTCCATTTATCACGAGACTTCCACGCTGAAATGGTTTTTTCAGGAACACTTAAAAGAGAGGCAACTTTTCTATTAGTCACCTCTCCATTGTGTTCTATAAATATTTCCAACGCTTGGTCGCGCGTTTTGGATCTCGCTGTCTAGCCATCCATATCACACCACCTCACGATCATTGTTTTGTTGAGTTTCGTTTTATCTGTTTTCCTTTTTTACATTTTCCCATTCAACTTTTAAATATGATGCTATCGCATTTCGAAATTCATTAATTGCACTGTCTAGTTCTCCAGATATGCTTAAAAATTCGTCGGTCTTTTCGTGATAATACGACATATCCTCTCCCACTTCTACTTGAATTCTTGAGAAATCAGCAATCCTACTATTTACTGATCTAAGACCCATAATCATTTCTACTATATAAGCATCTTTCTTCTCATCAATAAAATATAGAAGGAGCTGATTTGTTAGCAAGCTAGCAGTAGCTACAGACTCATTGTATGTCTCATCATGACCTTTTTTGGACTTGAGAAGTGCTTCTTTTTGCGCTTGTGGATACCCATTTAAAATTCCGGAATTTAAAGCTGTATTAATTTGATTTTCTATTTCTGCTTCGTTTACTGCTATAGCCACTTTATTTCCATAAGAAAATTTTGCTGACGAAATAATCAGCTCATAGTTGTAGATAAGTTCAGCCGAAATCTTTCTAATTTGATCAATCCATTCAATATTTGTTTTTGTTTGGATGTTCGCCCTTATCGTCTTTTTGTTGGTATTTTGAGTTATATACGCTGATGTAACTATTGTTAAAATGCTGATTATTGATGTAATCAGTATATCCATCGGAATTCAACCTTTCTGTTTGTTCTTACAAAAGGCTATCTTGCCTTTAGTTAAATTTCAACCTTCACATATTTTCTTGATATAGATTCAATTCTTTGTTAATTTGTATGTAAATGAAAGGAGCACCCAAATGCTTATTGATTTCCATGATAAAAATAGTTCGATAGAATTCTTAAAACGTCTATTTAAATTGAATACATTTACAAAAAATAATTTTATTAATGATCAAGGATATTTAGATAGTGAGCTCCATATTTCAGAAAAAACATTTGATGAATTTAAAATGCAATCGTTAGTTACTTATCATATTACCAAGTGTAGCCATGATGACATATTAAGAAATGGGCTATTACCAATTTCCCAAGTACTTGACAATGACGATTCAGAAATAAGTAGGTTTCTAGCGAGTCAAAATATTAAGTTAGATATGAGAAGAAAAATCTTATCCTTTTCAAATGAGAGCATTCCATTGGACTGTCAATACAAATCTATAAAATTTGGCGCGAAATATGAATACATCAGCTTGTGCAACAGAGTAGAAAGAGATCATAGAGTTGATTGTTTCTATACAAAACCATTGACTGGTAATGAGTACTCTGTCATACACAAAACACCAGAAATTTTATTTGACATTGGAAAGGTAACTAATACTTACTCGTATTTCGAACAGGCCTTTTATCATTCTAAATTAAATCTAGTAACTATTGAAATGAAATTATCTGATGCGAATATAAATAAAAAAAGAATGATAGACATTTTGGACGATTTGCTTGATTTTATTTTTAATAACCATTATTCTATCTCGTCATCTTCCGTCATTTCCACTAAAACAGGAGTAATGATAAATCCAGACAATATTTTAAGCATTGAAGAACTTTAATAACATAAGATGAGTATCTCAGCAAAGCTAGTTCATTTTTAAATTGTACGTATTCGTACATTTAGATCCTTATTTGTTTTACAATCAAGACTAAAGCCATCGGTATGCGATGGCTTTAGAGTCTTTATTTAATCATGACTTTCCATTTGTTGACAATAACTACACAATCCTATAAAAGCTCCATAACTCATTTCACTCCATGGCAGTTCATTGTCACATCGATCGCATCTTCTCAAATAGTTTTGGTCTGTATCAATTCCATATTTAATGAAAGTTTCTAATTGACTTAAAGATAATGTTTCAATTCCATCATTAGAAATAATCTGTTTAGCAATACCAACCGACGCCGGGCTATCAATCAATTGACCTGCTTGTAAAATTTCATCTACATAACCCACAAAATCATCTTCTTGCATTCTAGCTTTAATTTCCTCTTCACTCTCATTTAACACTATAGCACCTCCATTTATGATAACTTTATTATAACAGAGTCACTACTAAAAGCTAAAAAAAAGTATACAGGTCATGAGGATCTATTCAAAATTCTGTATGTAGTTTTTGTTTCTTGCTACACTAGTATTTGCCCACATAATAGACTCTTCTAGTTTTGTTGTCGCTAAAGATTTTTCGCGACTGCTCGGACAAAGCTCATCAATTAAATACGCAAGTTCTTTCGCCTTAGCTCTTAATTTGTCATATTTTTCTGGTTGTCCTTCTTTTGGTGAGTGGTATTTAAAGTTGTTTTCAATTTGATCATTCATTTTATTTCTCCTTTTTAAGCATAATGTAAAACACCGCAGGCAAGAATGAAATAAACTCTATGAGGGAGAGTGTCACCATCCTTATTTTTATTTGTTGTTCGCCTGCAGGTGATTAATTTCAAAAGATAAAGAAAGGAGGTCACTGACTAATCGTGTAATTGTGTTTGCTGATCTCTTCCCTTATCTTTCGACACTATCATAATACAATGGATAATCAGCATGTTGTCAGTATCTTTTCAGTATAAAGCATCGAAAAGAACCCGATTTTTAGCGGAATTTTACTAGCTCCAATGCCGAAGCAAATTGAATCATAGCTTTTGATGACTCTTGAGAAACTAGATCCTCACTGATATTACTTCTTTCTGCTGTTACATATACTGAATAACCACTGATATACCGATCATAAAATATTTTCTTTCTTCGCTCTGTGATATCCGGTTTAAAAGGATGCTGTATTGTCGCATAACCTCTTACAAACAACTTGTGTAAATACTCAAATTCTTCTTTCGCTTCTTCTTGTTGTATCAAAATCTGTTCAGCCTCTGGACCACTGTCAACGGTTGAAGGAGGAATCAAAGATAAACTTGCTGTAACTTTTGGTTCCCTTGGTTGTCCCACCCTACAACGTGCGGAAAGATAAGCTGAAAGGAATACTCCCATATTATGCCTTGTTCGATCCATGTCCACGTCCTTTTGATCTGGCATTTCGTATCTATTAACATCAAAAAGCACCATTTTCCTTGATTCCTCCTGTTATGATATAATAAGCTGTCGGGCTGAGAGGAATCTCGGCTTTTTTTTGTTCTTTTAATCAAAATCTATCCATGATTCACATCTATGGTACAATTAGTTAAAAACATATAAGGAGATTACCGTGGAAAGTATAATTGATATAGATCTTATTTCTCAAATGAATTCAAATTTAAAAGATTTGACTACTAAAGAGCGAGATAGTGCAATGTGGGCCGTTTTAGCATATTTAACAGACAAAGAAATGAAAGGACTAGCACAGCCTATGTTTGACTTGGTCAATCAAAATGGTGACTTACAAGCCTGGTTGTTAAAATCAAATTTATCAGCATCAGAGCTAGTTGCTAAGTCATCTTTGTCGACAACGGAGAAAGAATTAATTTTATTTTATATTGATGACTTATCATTATTGACAGGTAGAGGCGCTGGTCCACAATCAGTACCTAAAAAAAGAAGAAAACCATCAAAAAAAGAAATAGATACTTATAGCAATTCTATTAAATTATGGACGGCTATTATTGCTGCACTTTCGACACTAACCATCGCATACAACGGATATGAAACTAATCAAATCAATCGAGAAAATATGAAGTTGCAGTATGAACTGAAACAACGAGAACTTGATCAAAAAGATATAGAACTACGACAACGCATTAGAGAATTGGATCTTCAAGAGAATCAGAATGAGTAATTGATAGAGCGGTAAGTCGATTCTTGTTGCTTTTTTGTAAAGTTGATTTTCGTTCTCCGAATTTAGTATAATCAATATAAACTAATACGGAGGTTTATATATGCAAAATTTTGTATCAGATATGAGGTCAAGAGTTGAACAAAGCGAGAATAATAAATTTGTTGCTCACAAAAGTGATGCCATATTTGAAATTTATTCTAATAGTAAAATTGAAAGCGGCCTAGCAACTCTAAAAGCTGAAGGATATCACACTATTTCGAAAAAAAATGGTAAAACGATAATAACTTTTTTTGATAGCCTCCTGACCAATCAACCAAACGCCTGCTTAACATCCGTGCTATACTCTCGCTTGCTTGCTCTGCTGTCATACCTGTATATATTAGATTGCTCATTACTGCTGGCCATCTCCAATCAGGTATCATCCTCTACCTCCTCCAGCTTTCTGCCGCACATCGGACAGTAGTTAATCTTTCTGCATTTATACTCAAAGTCAGAGTCTAAAAATAATAAGTCCCCCGAAATGCTCGCAGCGCAAAACTTTACCCCTGTATCAGGAAATGATCTTGCTACAGCACATTCTATAATCGGAGGATTGTCAGCTTTGTCAACTCTGCAATACTCACACATCAGCCATCACCATCCAATCTAACAGCAACCGTCCTCTTGCCTTTATCACGCTTTACATTGCTAGGAGTTGTCCAAAACTCAATCGTTGATTGTTTAACGTTTAGCACCTCAGCACATTCTTGTTTTGTTCCTGTGGTGATTAGGTCATCACCTTTGTATATTGCGTACACTAGCGGTCACCTGCTTTCATGTATATTATTAATATTTGAATGTATACTATTAACTACTAATTTGTTAAAATATTGTTAAATATAATAAAGGAGTCCTTACTAATGAACCCATTTGAATTAATACCTCCAGATATCCAACCATTGATTATTTCAGCAGCAACAGCATTAGGTACAACTTATTTATCTAAAGGAGAGAACGGACCAATTCAAACATTAAGCGATTTGTGGTACCTTTCTGGCATTGGTAATCTCCATGAAAAAGTTTTGGATGAACGTCAAAAACGTGCCTTGCTTAGGGAAAATCAAAAATCTGTTGAAACTGCGAAATCTGTTGCAAAGGAAGTCGCGAAGATTCTCGAAGAAAATCTACATGAGCCTAGAGAAAATATCGCTAGACCCGCTATCTCAGCTCTAAACAATTATGGTAGTGAAAAACATACTAGAGAAATGTTTGCTAAATTAATTGCAGCTTCGATGGATTCAACAAAAGATTCTATAGCTCATCAATCTTTTGTCGAGATAGTAAAAAACATGGCTCCTATTGATGCTAAATTATTAAAAATTTTTTCTCCCTTTCCCAATTTTCCTGTAGCTGAGGTCCGTTTAGAAGTTGACGAAGGATTTCAAACTGTTTTTACAAATCTATTCGCTCACAGTGAAGTGTCAGAGGATCCGTCATTGGTAGCTACTTCATTAACTAATTTAGAGAGACTAGGAATTATTTCTATTGATTATCAAAGCCACCTTACAAACGATTCATCATATAAAACAATTGAGTCTTGCTCTATTTATAAAGATTTAGTTCTAGAATACGAACGGCACAAAGAATTTGTAGCATCTCCAAATTTCTACAATACCCCAATAGATATTCAGGAACACATAGCTCGTCTTGCGAAGAAAAAAGTTGTTTTAAAAAAAGGGTTGATGGAATTAACTCCTCTAGGAAAACAATTTGCTTCTATTTGCCTTTCCGATTAATATGAATATTCACTAATAATGAAACTAAAAAACTAACTACTATTACTTCCCGCATAAAACCTACACACCTTTCTAAAGAGCTGTAAAGCTCTTTTTTTAATCAATAAAAAGCTTTTTAGTGTCGGCCGACAAACCTCCACTCCTTTCTCATTACATAATATTAATAATTAAATCTTCGAGTTCTTTAGTGAACTGTTCTTCTATTTCGTCAGTTGCATATTTTTCGATAAAATCAGCAATAAGCTTTGTGTTCTCGTCCTGACAATCAGCATTGCCCTTAATCGCGGAAATGAAATTTGCGATTTCGTTTGCCACCCCTACTCATTCCTTTCTTCGTAACGCTCAAGCAAAAATCCATCTAACGGGCTGTGATATGTTGTATAGCCCTTAGGTTCTGTGATAAACAGCCAAATGTTGACTAAATCAAGAATGTCTTTGTCGTCCACATCCTCACTGCATGAATTGATGAATTTCTTTTTATCAATTCCCAGCACTCCTCAGAACTCTTCAAGAACTGCACGGTTGAATCCATCATTTTCGATGTTGATATATAAAACTCCTTCTGATTCATAATCCGAATCGATGAGCTCAATTTCATTCAAAACATCTAATGCTTTTTTCAAACGTTTCTTTTGTTGTCGTTTATTCATTGTCTGCTACCTCCTGCAGTTCTTGCAGATTATCTTTATCATATTTTTTATTGCCAATAGTAAACCACCAGCCATTTTGGATTAGCAAGATCATCTTCTTTCAGATTCTCTTTATCATCAGCGTATGACGCTCTAGTTGCTCTGATGTCGACATAACTATCCACATCTAAACAAGGCTGATAAATCAATCCATTATCCTTATTCGCTTGCTTTTTCGCACCTGATCGAGTATCAGCAAATACTAATGAAAAACCTTTATCTCCATTTGTGCTATCTTCTAAAACCCATGCTTTCATGGTTTTTCTACCTCCTGCAGTTCTTCGGCTGTTGTTTGTAATGCCAACCATACTCCTATATTCATTTTCCCGTCAGATAGCATTTGTTTATGTTGCTCTGGTGTAAGCCCACTTTTTTCAATCGCTTCAGCAAGCTTAAATTCTTTTATCTGTTCGGCGGTAGCTGGTTTGTCGTCTATCATTTGATCAATGCCCCAATTAAACGTAATAAGCTCACCTTTTTCAGCAGCATACGCCTTGATTGCAATTGATCTTCCGTCAGACACATTATATTTCTCAATCCTATAAATTCTTTGCGTATCCTCATATTCCGCAAAATAATACTCCCCGACCGTAAACACTGATTGGTGGTCTGTCATCGACTCCCTAATGTATCTCTTAGCATTATTTAAATAAACCTCATTCACATCTGGACTTTTATTACCAAGCAGCACTCTATCGATCTCGCTTATTGCGAATTCTAGTAGCCTTGTTTTCTCTGTCATTGTGATTCCTCCTGTTATGATATAATCTAATTAAAAACTTATAAAGGATGATTAAAATGTTTGGCAAAAAAGAAAAAAAGAAAGAACGTACACCTGATAGATTTTTTTTAGTTGATTCCCAACACCTTAAGGCGTTTGGTCAAGTCCATACTTATGTGGACAGATACACGCTAGTTCAATATACTTCAACTCATATCTATTATGGTGATAGTGCAACGGTATCTAGTTTTAGTCCGTTATTGGATTCTGACGGTAAACCCTTGCTTTATCAAGAGCCCGAGGAACTGAAAACAGATCTGGATGCCGACACAGAGACAGACGAATTGCAAGAAGACTAGTAACGTCTGTTTTCATTTCATTCCTCCTATATAAAAAATCATTTGTAATCATACTCCACATTTGATACACTATTTATTGAGCGATCACCGCTCGCACTCTTGAGTGCTAAAGCGTGGTTGCCTAGAGTTTATTCTCTAGGCTTTTTTGTCGTCTTCTACTGGCTCAATTCCCATCACTACATAATCATCAGGCAAAAGAAAATCAGGAATATAAGTGACTTTAACTTTAAGCTCGTTACCTGTATACAAACCACTTCTGTATTCTTGCAAATTTAAAATGTCACCTTTTTTATAGCCACGATCGTTTTTACGGATTTCAAAAGTTTTAATGCCAGAAACAACATCAGCAAAAAAATTAGGTTTTATTTTAATGTCGTGGACTTTAGGCTTTTTTCCCACGGTGTAGCCGTCTAGCCAAGCACGAGAAAATATTTCTGTATTTTGATTCATCCAATTAAATAATTTAGGGGACTCTTTGCCGTCGATTGCGTGCATAATAGCAACTCCTAAACCACCAACTGGAAATTGTTCTTTTCTTTTATCCAAATAATCAGCCACAAACTCTGGCACCACAACCTTGTCCTGTTGGGTTGGTAGCGATGATTTATGCACGATACGATAGCCGTTATCATAAAGTGTTTTATCGCCTCGTACTGGTACATTGAGATCTGCATGTTTAAATAAAATTCTCATATCATGATAAAAATCAGCTGGATTAAATGTTGGTTCATCAGTATCTGTTGTTTCTGCTATTTTCTTCCACGCTTGTAATTCTGTGATTTCTGCAGTTGATAGTGATGATTTGAGCTGTTCGAGATATCCGAGCAATGCATTCCGATTAACAAATCTATCTCCTGGATGCGCAAAATATCCATCGGCATTATCCTCAATAAATTTCTCTAGTTTTTCAATTATTCGCATGTGTTGCGTCCTCCTTAGTCAGTTGTCTATTAGTCTCTAAAGAAACTACGGCATTATGTTGTCAATAAAGCTTTCTCAACATCAATTAAATCTAACTCAGGTACATAATTCACCAATACAAATGCATCATCTGGCATAATATCAAGCAATTCTTTTAATTCCCTAACCAACATCTACTCCACCTCGTTTTTCAAAATATCTCTTACTTTAAGTCGATCAATTGTGGTAACATAAAAATAAAGGGGTTGTTTACATGTTTTACATCGAATGGATCACGGCATAATTAGAAACATAGACTAACTAACGGAAAGGGTGATTCCATGTTTTACCTAGGTTGGATTATCCGCTAAAAACTTTACAGATTAACGCTTAGTCGTTAGTCTGTTTTTTTATCTTCCCTTTATCAGCCAAATGGATGAACAGAAGGCCAATGTTGATGACCTTCTCGTTCATAATTTCTGCCACATCAGTGGGCTTTATACCACTGTTAAACAGTCCAATAGCTTGATCAATTTCTTTCTGCGTCCAATCGAATTTCTGATCTTCCAAAATAATTATTCGATTCAATAAGGATCAACTTCTCCATCTTCGGCATCATCTTCACCCGTTTCGACCTCTTCGTTTTCGTCCTCTGTAACGTTTTTCTCTTCTGATGAGTAATTATCCTCTGCTGTTTCTTCTTCGTCTGAAACCTCTGTTTTTTCTTCAAATACGATATCTTCTTTGTATTTGTTCCAAGAATCTGCGAAAGGTGCGAAATGATTTCGAGCGATCTCGATTTCGTTTAGTAATGCTGTTGTTGACATTTCATAAGTTTCGGCAATGTCTCCTAAAGATTCGCTATCTTCAATGCGGCATAATACGTCTCTTGGATTGATAGAAATGCTCGAAGGAAATTCAAGAGAGGTTGCTTTCTTGATAAATTCATCGATGATATCTTTGCTGACATTTACTTCGATAACTTCGGTGTCTTTTACTCCATCACCTAGTTCTAGAGCTGTCTGCTCTTCTTTGATAACATCCACAGTTCCGTCTGGATTTACCACATGCTGCATGACTGGTTTCTTAGAAACTTTGTCAATTTCCTGTTTGTAAGTGTAGTTTTCAGGCTAGAATACAACATCAATGGTTGCTCCCAAAAGGTCGTTAAGATCATCATATTGGCCTTTTAATGATGCATTACTAACAACGAGTAATACCTCGATATTTCCGTTTGATTTTGAAGTAGCTTTCTTTAATTCTGGTCTAAATGAAATTTGTTTTGACATTGTGTATTCTCCATTCTTTTAGTAAGATATTATTTAATAACTATTTGAGGTGATTAGCTTGAAAAGAAAATCCGCATATATTGCTCTAATTACAACAATCTTGCCACTCTTTGCCTGTGCCTTGTTTGGATTAGTTACAGGTATAGGTATCGCTATACTATATCAATCTTTTTTCAAATTAACATTTGTTACTTTTACATTGTTTACCATATTGATTGCATTGATTTCCTATTTTTTTGTAGCAATGGGTTGTAATATTTATATTAAAAATATTGAAACTGATGAAAAAATTCTTATGGATCTTATCTCTTTATTCAGAAACTTCATGACGCCTATTTCACTGTTCTTTACTTTTTTAATGTTTGTTGCAACTATGTCTGCAACTGATTCAGAATCAACAGAATTTCTTCAATATAGCCAAACAATTTTAATATATTCATGGTTTGTTACTGTATTTACCCTGACTCTTTCGATTTATGAAATTCCTTACAAGATAAAAGATTTCAAGAATAAATATTTTGATGGTGAACTGACTATTTATGAGAAAAAACCACCAAGGATAAGACGCTTAAAAAAGTGATTCCTGTTGTTCAGATAAAGTTCTAATTATTACTTCTGTTCTCGGTTTATCCGAATAGTATTTAGATGTTTTCAAATCGACCACCCTAGCGTCATCTTTCCAAATTATTCCATTGATGCCATCAAAAACGGCTTTTACATAGTTATCAATATCTGGTTTAGTGTTTGGTCTAAGTTGACCTGCTAGAGCTTGCTCGGTTTTCTTTTTTGAAAATGATTTAAGTAACTCCCTGTAAAAAATAATTTCAACTTCTAAATCACAATCTAGTGGAACTGGCGGCTTAACTTTAGCGGCACATCCAGCAATGAAAGCTTTATTACCCTTGCTTCTTTTTGAATCATAAACACTTACAAGTTGACTATCAATAAAGCTTTCGACTATAAGAGAACGAAAAAAAACACCACTACAAAGACAGTTAACTCAGTTCGAGTAGTAGATTTACCATCTGACTTAGAAACGATTATGCGTGAATATATTGCAAAATTAGAACAATCAAAAAAAGTAATCAGTTTGCACGCTCCTAAAAACGATTATCTTTTTACGAATGATCAAGGCGAACCAATTACTAATGCAGCTATTAATAAATATCTTGGTAAAAAATGTAAGCATGCGAATATTCAAAAGATAACATCTCATACATTTAGACATGCTAGAGTGGATCTGTTAGTTCTTGCTGGTAGTGATATGATCTATACACAAAAACAATTAGGTCATAAAGATGCATCAGTCACACTACAATATTACAGTACCTTAAACAATGAAATTAGAGATAAAAACAAACGAATTACTGAGGATTTTTTGAAGAGTATCGAAGGTGGTTTATAGGTGCGGTTTGGGTGTAAAGTAAAATAAAAAAGCTTTACCCCTTACGTGACAAGGGATAGAGCAAATAGGTTATTTGCGCTCAGGGCGCATCTTTTTGTTTAGCCTCTTACCTATAAAAATTATAGCATAATTTAAATGTAGATGTATCCATAATTTATTACATAATTAAGATGATTTGAATCGAAGTGATTTAGACGTTTCAAACAGTGATTATCTCGTTTAGTAGTGGGATTTCAAAGACATAGGCTACACCTAATTGAGGTGAAGCTTATGTCTTTTTTTGGTTTCAAAAAAAGATATATTTCTTTAACCCCTCTCAGAGTTTATCATTTTTCTATTCGTTTCATCTAAAAACTGATAAAAAGCTATCATTTGCTTATGTTATTATATACTTTGACAAATATTTTAATGAGGTAGTTGGTAGTAATGAGTCAGCGTCACACAAAGCTATTAGTTATTTCACTTCTTTTAGCTCTCACAGAATTTAGTTTTTATCGTTATTTTAATCAAATTACAGCTATTGATTATCAACTTTGCTTTCAAATCATCACTTTTATCCAAGGAAGTATATTTTTATATTTCCTACTCTCATTTCTTCTGCTATTATTTATTAATCACAAAAATAAAAAATAAAATATATAGCTACGCTCTTAAAAAAAGAGTACAGGGATTTTTATGCCCTCTACTCTTTTTTCCTTTTATAAAACCATCGCCTCAAGTTCAAAACGAATCTTACTTTGTAATTTTTGGATATTTTCGATTTCTAATCTGTCTTCATCCACTTGGTATTTTTGTGCGATAGAATGATTGTAGGAAATAATATAGCTTACAGCCCATAACCTTGGATTTTCAATGATTTCATCTGCCAATGGATACAACAATGCAAAATGCAATCTAATTTCTTCCATGATATCTACCAATAAAATCGGGTCATCATTGATCAATTCTTTTTCTAAAAATAGTAAAATTCTTTGATAAGCTGCACTGTCCAGCGGTGTACCGACCGTTGCTGGAATAACTGTGTATTTTTTATTGTCTCTCCACAAAAATTCTACTTCTTCTTTGAAGTGAAGGTTGGCAAGTTCTTCTAATATCCACGATCGAACTAGATTATGTACCCGATCATCCAATAAAATCTTTTTACCAATCATAATAAATTCATCTTGCGGTAATTTTCCAGCCTTTTTTACTATTGCCAATTGTTCATAGTAATTATGTGCATTTAAACAATCTAATTCCTCTTTTAATTCTTTGATTTTCCCAACTTCAAATTGCTGATACATCAATTCAACGTGGCGAATTTTCTTTTTTAAAGAAATCAACTTTCTCATTTCACCACTTTGTTCCATCAAAATCCGCTCATTAATAATGCTATGTGCCTGAATAAACATATTATTTTTGATCAATACTTGTATATAAAGCTCCATGTAGTCTAGATAAGCAAAATACTTTTCTTTCATTTCTGAAGCTAAAGACAATGCTTGCTCATTTTCACCCACTTGTAAATACGTATTTACAAGAACCAAATTTAGTGGAAAATCTTGCCGAATCGAATAAGCTTGTTCAAAACAATCAACTGCTTCAATCAAATTATCTCGTTTTACAGCTTCTTGTCCCAACTCAATAAACCGTTCATAGTTCTTTGGAAATGGAATTTTATTTGTCAAAAGAAGCACCACCTTCCTAATGATTATTTCTTATGATAAAACACTTGTCTGCTTAAGTGGTATCACAAAGAAATAGTGTGTATACGTCAAAAAGGAAAAACGTTTACCTGAAACTAAATGTCCCTAAAAAATACAGCTGACTACTAGTATAGGTTTCTAATAATGATAGCTGTTTCAGGTTGTCCTTGCGTTTGTTCTGCTTTTTCTATCAATGTATAGCCAACATAAAATTCTTTTGTCAACTCATCTTGTACTTTAAATTCTGCAACGTCTTCTACGTGAAAAGCGTTTGGTTCAACTTCTTGAACGCTCTCCCATCCAGTATCAATAAATACTTTTGTATTATCCTCGATGGTATCATTTGCTTCTAACTCTGCCACAATCTTCTTTAATTGTGAAAAGGTCATTACTTCTACGCGATTATCCATTGTACTGCCTCACTTTCTATTGTTTGATTCACTATTGCTTTACCCCAACGACAATAAACAAATACTTTTTTAACCATTTACTTTTTCTCCACTATCATCATAACCTAAAATCTATTTTTATAACACTTAAAATTATAAAGAAGAGGTTGGAGCATAACTCAATGAGTCACATCCCAACCTCTTGAAATCTGAATAAATGGTGGAAACAGAAGTAAATCCCTCTTATTTCTTGAAGTTAAACACTTCTGACCCAATCTCTTTTTCCATCTTGAACTATTCTTTTATTAATTCGCCATCTTCAATACGATAAACACTGTCACTCCACTTAATCATCCTCGGATCATGAGTAACCATGATCGTTGCTTTTTGTTTTTCATGTGCTTCTTTTGCTAAAATTTTGACAACTTCATAAGCATGTTCGGTGTCCAAGCTGGCCGTTGGTTCGTCAGCTAAAATCAAGCTTGGTTCATTAAACAACGCACGAGCAATCGCCACTCGTTGACGTTCACCTCCAGAAAGGTCACTTGGGAATTTATGAATCAATTCTGAAATATCTAAAGAAGATAATAATGCATCCATCCGTTGTGTTTCTGACTTTTTCTTTTCGATTTTGTCTACTAATGTGAATTGCTTTTCCACAGTTAGAAATGGAATCAAATTAGATGACTGTAAGATAAAGCCGATTTCTTCAAAACGAAGTCTTGAGCGTTTTTTTTCATTTAAATGAGTAAACTCTTTCCCGTTGATCACGATATGACCTGATGTAGGTGTTTGTAGACCTCCAGCGATTGTTAGAAAGGTACTTTTTCCTGAGCCAGAAGGACCAATGATACTGACAAATTCTCCAGCTTCAACCTTCAAATCAATTCCTTTTAAAGCTTCAACTTTTGCATGCCCTTTACCAAAAGTTTTACGAATACTATCCATTACTAAAATATCAGCCATTTTTTTATCCTCCTATCGCTTTCATTGGGTCAACATGAGTCACTGTTCGAATCGAGAAAACACCGCCTAAAACAGCAACAATAATCAAGACTACACTGTAAATCATTAAGTTATTACTATCTAATGCAAAAGGCATCGCAGCTGGCAAGATTAGATTTGTCAACAAGGTCAAAACTACACCAATCGCTACTCCGATTACTCCTAAAATAAAGGTTTGAGCTATGATCGATTTTATAATATACCCATTTGAAATACCTTGCGCTTTCATGACGCCGAATAAACTAATTTTTTGCAAGGTCATTACGTAGATAAAAATCCCGATGATCGCAGCCGTAATCACAAACAAGAAATAAATCATCGCATTCAACGTGAGATTTTGTTCACTATAACCAGGTAATTTTTGAATAAAATCTTCAATATCGTATTTAGCTAAATCATTGTTCTCCATTTTCAACTTGATATCTTTTGTTGGAGTATTTCGCACGATGATTCCATTGATCGGTGCTTGATTTCCTTGGATGATCTTGCCAAATTTAAGTTCTTGCCATTGATCAATAGATGTATAAATCAATGGTACGATACTAAAACTGTTTTCATTTGTTATGCCGACAACCTTTAACTCTTTATCAAGTTTCCCGATTTTGACAGTATCACCTAAGTTTACTCCTTTATCGACTAAGTTTTTCGGGATGATAATTTCCCCTAGATTTTCAAAATAGCGACCTTTAATCAGTTTAGGTCTGATCGAACTATCCTTGTTCACTCCAAAAAGAGAGATATTGATTTTGTCCGTTTCTTTATTTTGTCCAGTTTTGTTTAAAGCTCCTGCGTATTGTCCTAGCGGTTCTTTTTGTTTTGCGTCTACATGATTTAAATCATCCATCACTAAGCTGGAAGCATTCAAGCTCTTATTCGCATCTTCTGATAAAACGATGCTGGTTGCTTCCCATTTATCAACACCTTGTCGTACTCCTTGGGCCAGTCCATTTGCCAACCCAGATAACATAAATGCAACATAAGCAACTAACACGATAACACCAATCACCAATGTGTATCGAAGCTTAAAATACTTCATTTCTTCTAATCCTAAAAACATCGCTTCCACCTCTTTTTTATCAATCGATAAAAAAACATTCAAAAAAAACACTTTTTTATCACTTGATAAAATATTACCATAAAAAAAAGAATTAGCAAACTTTTTTATCAAGTGATAAAATACTGCTAATTCTTTTATGATATAACTCCGTGTAAAACCATTTCTATCAAATCAGTAATTTGCTCTGATCGCTCTTTTTCAGTAGAAAGTTGGTGGACTGTTGCGAACAACAATGACAAACTCATAAGATAAAATTGAGCTGCCTTTTTAGAAGAAACCTTGCTGCTTAGCGGATCTTTACTTAATTCAAAAATTGCCTGCAATGGCTTTAAATAATAATCGTTCAATATATAAAAGAGCTGTTGTTTGTTATCTTGTTCCATTTCAGCCGCACTTTGATGAATAAAAGAAAAAATATCTCTGTGATAGACATTTAGTAAGGCCTTTGTACAATTGATCAATTGTGTTTCAATGGGATTTTCTTCTTTTGCTATTTGTTCCATCTCACTTTTTAGTTGACTGCCAATTTGTTTATTGATTTCGATAAATAAACGTTCTTTAGTAGAAAAATGGTAGTACAGTGCTGGTTGTGTGATATTTGCCGCTTTAGCAATATCGCGAGTCGAAGTATTTTTATAGCCATTTTTTAAAAAAAGTTCCTTCGCAGTTTCCAAAATCAACTGATGAGTCACATCAAAAACTTTTTCCTTTTTCACGGTCTACCCTTCCTTCCCAATCTCTCACATGATTACGTTTTTTGACTTTAAGAACTATTTTAAAGCAAAATCATGAAAAAAGATAGTGACTTAAGCAATTAGTACAAAACCAGTTTACCTTAGTCTACACTTCTTTAATGACTATTCGATGTCAATTGACTTGGATAACTACAGTTATTGAAATCTAATAACGTTTACATTACAGTTGACGATCTTTTTGAAATAAATGATCGTTTTTTGTAAACCAGGAAATAAACATTTAACCTCCCTTTTACAGACTAATCAGGCTAGCTGTGTTTAAATACTAGTTGGTCTTAGAAAATACCAACTAACTTTTAAACAAAATTTTTAACTTTTAAGGAGAGTTTTTTTGAAAAAGAATACATTCATTACTTCATTGTTACTTAGCTTCCTTACTCTTTCTGCTGGTTTATCCCTAGGCGATCAAGCCTTTGCAACCCCAGCTGAACAAACAACAACTTCAGAAAAAATTATTTCTGATTCTTCACAGAAGATATCAAAATTAAAAGAAGTCCAACAGAAATTTTCAGAACAAAAAACCAAAAAAAAGAGCCAGTTAGCAACTCTAGAAGACGAAATAAAAAATGTTCAAATAGATCTTGATCAATTAGAAGAAATCGAGTCAATTGGAATGATTGCTAAATCATCTGAACAAGATAAAAATCAAACAGCTCCACTTTACATAGAATTTTCATCAATCAGCATTAAAGATAACAAAACAGCCCATCCGATCGATGAAAAAAAAGCGCACTTAGCGGATTTAAAACAAGAGTTTGATCATTTAAACTTAGAAACAGAAACAATTACAAAACAGCAATCAGAAGTCACTAAACAAGAGAGTCAACTTTCTGAAAAAATAACCCAAGCAAAACAACAAAAAACTGTACAAGAACAACAAAAAGACACTCGTACAGCAATTATTACTGCTGCAAAAACACATCTTGGTAAGCCTTATGTCTATGGTGCAGCTGGACCTGATGCTTTCGATTGTTCTGGTCTAGTTCAAGTTGCTTTTGCTACTGCTGGACGTTCTTTGGGTCGAACCACGGTTGACCAAGAAACAGCTGGCGCTACTATTTCAGTGTCAGAGGCGCAAGCTGGTGATTTAGTTTTTTGGGGTAGCCACGGCGGAACCTATCATGTAGGTATCTCAACAGGTGATGGTTCATATATTCATGCACCTGTTCCTGGAGATGTCGTACAAGTTGCAACAGTTGCTTCTTATGCTCCAGATTTTGCTATACGCGTCTTATAAAATACATTCAAGTAAAAACAATTTATATATAACAAAAAAGATAATTTATTCAACAAAACACTTTTTAAACATAAACTTTTTCTCATTTTTTTATAAACACCAATAAATTGTTGAGAATTATGAGAAAGTGTGGTATTTTATTCTTGTGTGTAATTTGATTTGTGTTCCCTCCATCAATTTGATGGGGGAATATTTTTTTTAGGCGATTTTTCTGTTATTTACCAACAAGAATTATTCATTCTACCATGGCGATTGCGATGTTCTCTTCTATTAAAAGAAGAATCTCTTGAATTTTTCCATTCTTTTTGATCCTTAGTTGTTTCTTCCTTCGTTAATTCAGCCAATCCATCATTTGTAAGTCCCATATGCCTTTTATGGCGTTGTTCCATACCCAATCGATTATCTTCTCTTCCTACAGCCTCCGTGACTGTAACAACTCCTAAAATGCCTATAAATAATAGGGCCAATATTCCGCTAATAATTTTTTTATTCATTTTCATTCCTCCTGACTTTTCTTTAGTTTACTTGTTAATTGTGTCAAATATGTGTCGAAAAAAAATTCCCTAAACTCAAGATTATTGACTATAATAAGAAGAGAAAATAGGGGGAAATAGTATGAAAAATATTTTGATCGTTGACGATCATTTGCAAATCACAGAAGTCCTAAAAGAATATATTATTAAAGAAGGATTCTCGCCAATCATTGCACATGATGGACAAGCCGCTTTAGACCAATTTTTTTCTCATTCGATCGAGCTGATTTTACTGGATGTCATGCTGCCAAACCTAGATGGATTTGGCGTTTGTAAAAAGATAAGAGAAACCTCAAATGTACCGATCATCATGATTACAGCCAAAGGTGAAGATTATCACCGCATCATGGGGCTGGATATTGGTGCCGATGACTACATTGTTAAACCTTTTTCTCCAAGTGAAGTCATGGCAAGAATCAGAGCTATTTTAAGACGCATCGAGCGTACCGAAGAAAATCAACATACGATGGAGCAATTGAATTATGATAATTTAATTGTCTATTTAGAAGAAAAAAAAGTAACGATTGCACAACAAGAAATTGCTTTGACGAAAAGAGAGTTGGAACTTCTTTGGCTGCTTTTAGCTCATCAGGAAAAAGTGTTTTCCAGAGATAATTTATTAGATAGTTTATGGGGCATTGATTATTATGGCGATGCTCGAACAGTCGATACTCATATCAAACGATTGCGTGCTAAATTAGATGAAGTTGCTCATCCAAATTGGGAGATTGCTACAGTCTGGGGACAAGGTTATAAGTTTGAGGGAAAAAATGAAAAATAAATTAACTAGAAAACTCATCCTTTACTTTTCTCTTACACTTTTACTTTTTTCACTAGTGATCGGTATTGCATTCGGACTTTTATTTTCTAAACAAACAGTCACTATTCATACCGAAGAAATGACCCGACGTGCAGTCATTATCGCAGATTCTTTAACTGATTACTTTTCTGAACAAAAAGAATCGACCCAAGATAGTCAGTCCTCCATGCATGGTATGATGGGCTCCAGTTCCTCAATGAAAATGAACATGGGCTATTCGTCTTTTCTTAAATTCATGGATCAATTAGCGATGGATGATATTTGGATCGTAGATGAAAATGCTGATACCATCACAGTTGGGCACGGTATGCATAATAAAGAATACAATGAATTACCAACAAATGCCCGAGACGTCATAAAAAAAGTCTATGCTGGTAAAACAACTACCAGTAATGCGTTTAGTAATTTTATTGGAGAACCCACCGTTACTGTTGGTACACCCATTAAAAATGACAAGGGTGATGTTTTAGCGGTCGTCTTACTTCATTCCGCTGTATCCAGTGTTCATAAAGAAGAAAATCAAGGCTATTTATTGCTGTTTATTAGTATTTTGATTGCCTGGATCATCGGACTGTTACTTTCAATCCTATTATCAAAAAAATTCATCGCTCCAATCAATAAAATGAGTACCTTTACTGAAGAACTTGTTGTAGAAAACTATCACGAATCCTTGGATATTGTTGAAAATAATGAAATCGGTCAGCTAGGAGACAAATTAACTGTTTTAAAGAACCGACTTGCTGAAGCAAAATTTCAGAGAGAAAATCGAGAGCAAGCGCAAAAGAATTTCTTATCTACGATATCTCATGAATTACGAACACCAGTCACAGTCATTCGAGGCTCACTTGAATCGTTGAATGACGGATTGATCGTTCAGCCAGAAAAAATCAAACAATACCACCAGCAGCTTTTAGCTGAATCCATTGTTTTAGAACGACTTGTCAATGACTTGCTGGAATTATCTAGACTAGAAAATCCTGAGTTCACAATTACAATGGAACCTGTGGCAATCAATGATATTTTAACGGATAGTTTGAGAAGTTTACGCATAAAAACAGCAGAGAAAGAACAACAACTGCTTTTGGAAAATCTAGTTAAACAACCAATCATAGTCAACGGAGATTACGGTAGAATCCGTCAGCTATTTGTCATTTTAATTGAAAATGCCATCAAATTTGCTCCAAATCAGTCAATCATTACTGTTCAAACCATTATAAAAACCGAGCATATGATTGTCAGTATTCATAATCCTGGTTCTTATATTTCTATCAAAGAACAAAAAGAGATCTTCCAACGCTTCCATCAAGCCCATTCAAAAGAACAATTAGATGGAACCGGACTAGGACTTGCGATAGCAAAAGAAATAGCTGAAAGACATCACTTTATCTTGACAGTCGACAGTGACAAAAAAACAGGGACTATCTTTTATGTTAAAATTCCCTTGAACTAGCAAAAACAGATGAAGTCATCCGTTCCCGGAATGATTTCATCTGTTTTTTTATTATCTGGATCGTTTATTCCACTGTTACACTTTTCGCTAAATTACGCGGTTTATCGACATCATAGCCTCTTTGTAATGTCGCAAAATATGCAATCAATTGGGTTGGAATAATACTCACTAAAGGTGTTAGTAATGGGTGAACATCAGGAATAATTATCTGATCTGTTTCCTTTGCCAATGAGGCCAATGAAATAACAAGATTATGCGCCCCACGACTTTCAACTTCTTTTAGATTTCCTCGAGTATGTGCTGCTGTCAACTGATCTGTAATAACACCAAAAACAGGTGTCCCTTCTTCAATCAAAGCAATCGTTCCATGTTTTAATTCTCCTGCAGCAAAGCCTTCAGCTTGAATATAAGAAATCTCTTTTAACTTTAGAGATGCTTCCATTGATACATAGTAATCTACCCCTCTACCAATATAAAAAGCATTTCTGGTATCTGATAAATAGTCTTCTACTAACTGACTGATAACCATCTTTTCATCAATGATTGTTTCCATGATTGCTGAGATTACACTTAATTCATGAGCAATATCAAAATCAAGTGATTCTGGATTTTTTCTTCTATCCCCTACAGCCTTTGCAAGAACTGCTAAAACAGCGATTTGCGCCGTGTATGCTTTTGTTGAAGCAACAGCAATTTCTGGACCAGCATGAAGAAGTAACGTATGATTCGCTTCTCTAGATAAAGTAGAACCTGCTACGTTAGTCAAGGTTAGTGACGGTAGTCCAAGTCCATTGATCTTCACTAATACTTGACGACTGTCTGCTGTTTCTCCGCTTTGACTCAAGAAAATAAAAAATGGTTTTTCTGATAGCAAAGGCATATTATAACCAAATTCACTTGAAAGATGAACTTCAACTGGAATATTGGTCATCTTCTCAAGAATCGCTTTTCCTACCCAGCCGGCATTATAACTTGTCCCACAAGCGATAATATAAATACGGTCACTAGCAGTGATTTTTTTTGTAATTTGCTCATCTATCAACGTCGTACCAGTTGCATTCGTATATTCCTGAATAATTCGACGCATAACTGTGGGCTGATCATCGATTTCTTTTAGCATATAGTAAGGATATGTGCCTTTTTCGATATCGCTTAAATCTAGTTGTGCTTCATAAGATTCACGATAAACCAGATTGCCACTTTCATCTTCTATATCAATTTTATCAGCTTTGACCGTTACCATTTCTCCATCAGCAATTTCTACAAAATGATTGGTTTGTGTAAGCATTGCCATAGCATCGCTACAAATAACGTTAAAATCATCTCCAAGACCGATTAATAATGGACTTTTATTCTTAGCTACAAAAATTGTTTCTGGATCATTTTTATCAATCAAAGCAAATGCATAAGAACCCTTGATCACTGTTAACGCCTGTTTAAATGCTTCTTTTGTCGACATTCCTGCTTCTGAAAAATACTCAATTAAATGAACTGCAATCTCAGTATCCGTCTCACCTTCTAATTGCTTTTCTTGAAGAAATTCCTGTTTTATTTCTTCAAAATTTTCGATCACACCATTGTGTACTAAATTAAACTGATGATTACTTGATGTATGAGGATGTGCATTTCGTTCACTTGGTTTGCCATGCGTTGCCCAACGTGTATGCCCAATCCCAACAGTTCCTTGAACTTCTGGAGTAATTCGTGCTTGTAGATCAGCAATTCTTCCAAGAGATTTTACCAAATAATCTTGCTTGTCATTCCCTGTTACAAAAATCCCTGCAGAGTCATATCCTCTATACTCCAATTTTTCTAATCCTTGTACCAAAATATCTGTTGCATTTTCTTTTCCAATAATTCCAACGATTCCACACATACTGTCTATTTCCTACTTTCTCAATTGTCTTAGGTCATTGATCAGGAAAAAAGAAGTTGATAAATACAAAAGAACCAGTCGCTATTTCCTGTTAAAATAGCTTTTGATTTTTTATGATCAACATTACAATTTCCCTGACTTTTCATCATTGGTTTCTATTCTGCGTAGCTGGACTTTTGTTATAATTTTGCAATTATTTTTTCTTTCCAGCTTGTAGAGTGCAGTCCCTAGAGCTATCCGCCGAATCTTTCGATAGGCTCTTTCCTCGTCACCTAAATGCTCAGGCCTGGCGCTATCCTGTTATTGGTCTAACTATCCTCCTTTTATTTATATCAAATAGAAACTGTATTAATAATACAACTAACTAAATATAAATGTCAATACTTTTATAAAAAACATAAATTGGTCTAGTTGAATATTTGTGAGCTGAAACAAAAAAAACAACTGAGATATAACTCCATGAGTCACATTCCAGTCACAAGGAATTTAAATAAAGACTAAAATAACCTGT
>NZ_JAFREN010000015.1 GCF_017377505.1 Enterococcus sp. DIV0212c
TGATTTACAGCTCTATTTTCTAGTTTAGAAAAGAATGTTAGTATTTAAATAAACCAGTGGGAAAATCATTTTTATTGGTAACGGTGAAGTTACTGTGGGTCAAGTATGTTACCTCTTTTTTTAATATTTTAGCTTGATGAACGTCACCAATATTTTCCAGCAATTTAATAAAATCATAAATATACTCCATGTATTGATGTTCACCCGTTAATAGATATTCGAGCAAGTTATTTAAATATTGAAGATTCATACGGTAGTTATAATTTTTTCCATCCTTATCTTGCTTTTTAGCAATAGCTAAATATTTTCTTGCACCAACGTAATCCTTCGCATGTATTCTAGAAGTAATTAAATTCGTAATCGTATTATAAGCAAAATTTTTAGTTGTTGCATCCCTCAGATCTTCATCCGCAATTGGAATAGCTCGCATAAGAATTAAATCTTGTTGTTTTTCGTTGAAGAATCTAACTGTGTTTGAAAGAATCAGATAATCATATTGTTGATAATAATCTTTTTTTAATAAATAATCTATTATTTCTTTAATTTCTTTCTCGGTTAGTGGGGGGATTTCTTCCCAAAATTGAGAAAAATAAACCTTGATAACGATGTAATTTGAACGCTCTTTTAAATTGTACTGAAATTTAGCCAACTCTTGATAATAATCAATTAGTTTTTGTTTTGTTGATTTATTATTTAAATGTTCCGCACAGTAGTAAAATAATGCTCTAAATTTTTTTTGTTCCTTATCTAAAGACACACGAGAAAAAAATTCTTCTGGTGAAAGTGACAATTTATTTAAAACTTCTGCCAATGTATCAATTCGTATAATTTGTTTTCCATGCTCAATGCGAGAATAAGATGAGGGATCTAGATGATTATCCAACATTTCTTTTTGCGTAAGATGTAGTTTTTTTCTGAAAAAACGTAAAGTTTCACCGATATTCATATGATTCACTCCTAAAAATTGCAGGTATGAGATTAAAAATGAGAATTGTTAGACAAAACTCAAATATTAAAAAAAATGCGTCTATTATTTGCTTTATATGCAATAAAATTAAGTAGTTGTTTATTTTGTTCTTTAAGTTTGTTATGGTTTACTTATAGAAGTTTTATTATATAAATTAACTTTTATAAATAGTTTATAGATTGGGGGAGTAAAAATGTCTTTAAGTATTGCTGTTGTATTATTTAGTCTTTATGCTTTCACTGCCGGAACATAAAAACACATGCATCTCCTAACATATCAAAGCTTGGGGAAGTTTAACACTGTTAGAAGATGCATAACAGTATTTCTAATAAAATACCATTTATATGATTATATCATATGAATTACAAAAGGGAAGTTATTTTTTACCATTTTTTTAATTTGTTTTTTACAAGGTGATAATGAATATGCTTGCAAATTAATTTCGTTTGATCAATTATCAAAACTAAATAAAATACTTAATGGCAGACATGATTTAAATAAATATCATGGTTGTCTATTTCTTTATCGTTGAAGCTGGATTCTAGTTGTTGTATAGTGGCTGGTAAGGGGGAATGCAGAGTGGAAAGAAAAAAATTAAACCATCCATTCTTTGTTATCATCGGCCCAAGCGGTTCTGGGAAAACTAAGGTGGCAGAAGCTGTTTTTCCTGCAGCATACAAGGTGATCTCGCACACAACACGTCAGATGCGTAAAGAAGAACAAGATGGTGTTGATTATTATTTTAAGACGAACGAGCAGTTTCAAGAGCTAGTAAGAACCAATGCTTTGGCAGAGCATGATACCTATCATGGAAATCAATATGGTGTAGGGATTGACGAGTTACTTCAAAAAACAAGTAATCATTATGCGTATGATGTATTAACGATAAAAGGTTTTCAAGACATAGAAAAAAGATTTGGAAACATGGTTATTCCCATTTTTTTAGAAGTATCTAAAAAAAATGTATTAACAAGGCTGCAATCTCGTGAAGATGATGATGAGATTATTAAAGAACGTTCTGCTTTGTATGATCAAGAATATCAAAATAAAGACAAAGTGATGAACTATCAAAATTCTTATCTTATAAATGCAAATCAATCGTATGAAGAGGTTGTTAAAGATGTAAAACAAGCAGTAGATGAAGTGCTCAAAATAAATAGTTGAAACTCCACAAGAATGCAAGACTCAGTAAATAAGCTGAGCGCATGATAAAGTGCAGAGCATGAGCCAAGTTGTAATAATGTCTATTCCATTTTTGATTTAATAGATGGATGTAAAAAGATAATAAAAAAATCCAATTATTTTTCCATATTTTAATTTTCCAATGGTATGATGACAACGTGTCACATTTAAGTTGTTATGTATTGGAAAGGAATGTAAGAGATGCCAAAAACTACTTTTTTTCATTTATCTGAAGAAAAACAGAGCAGGTTGTTAAACGCTGCGAAAAACGAATTTTCTAGAACATCATTAAAAGAGGCCTCAATTGCTAATATCGTAAAGCTAGCTGAAATACCAAGAGGAAGTTTTTATCAATATTTTGAAAACAAAGAAGATCTTTACTATTATTACTTTGAATTACTAAGACAAGATAGTAAAAAGGATATTGAAAAATGTATTCAAAAAGCAGAGGGGAATTTGTTTGAAGGAATAAGGATATATTTTTCAAAAATTATTTCTGAGGTTCTAACTGGAGAGCATGCATTGTTTTATAAGAATTTTTTTATGAATATGGATGATCAATCAACCAGTCGCGTGTCTCCTCGCTTCATTACAAGTAGTAAAAAAGGATCAGAAGACCAGAAAAAAAGACACGGGCATCAGATTTATGCGCGTATAGATTTTACTCAATTGAAGATTAATAATGAACTAGAATTTAAAATGCTCATGCAAATGATTATGAATAGTATCTTTTCCTCGATCACAGAGGGGTATCGACAATTGGAAAAAGATTCCGAATACGATATTGAGGAACTTATCAATAATTTTAAAGTAAAATTAAATTGGTTAGAAAATGGCGTTAGTAAATAAAATGTGAGCTGTGACTGTTACCTGATAGTCAATAAGTCTCTTAATCGTCTAAAAGCGTAACATAAAAAAACATCGAATAAAATGATCATCTCGTTTTGTCTGATTAAACCTGCAGTACATTGAATGTTCGTTGAGATATGTGTTTAAATGGATACAGACATGAATAAATGTTAGAACTTATTCAGTCAAATGGTATAGGTGGAAAAATCCATAATTCTCAAAGATTTCTTGTATGCCCTCATTTTTTGAAAAGAGCATTTGCTTGCCGAAATCAGTAGAGATGTTTAGAATAAATAGAGGGAGACATTCGGAGGGGGAAGACGGATGGAAAAGTTTCAACTATCAGAAGATGTATACGTGAAAACGATTGCGCTTCGAGTGAAAAATGTAGATAGCATGGTTAGCTTCTATAAGAATGTGTTAGGGTTTATTTTAAAGTTAGAAGAAAATAATTTATCATTATTTGGCTCTCAGAAAAAAGATAGCCGCTTGCTCATATTAGAAGAAACCGACTCACAAGAAGATCAAATGAGCTTTTTTGAGAAGGCTGTTTGTTTTTCTTTATTAATTCCAACTAAGGAAGAATTTGGTAGTATTTTAAGGCGGATCACAACACATAACTATCCAATTGACAGAGCAATAAAGCAGGGGAAGCGAAAAAGTGTATTTCTCAAAGATCCAGAAGGCAATGAACTTGAAGTTTGTTATCAAGAAGGTACAGCGGATCAAAGTATGAAAGAAATTGAACGATTAGATATCGACGCACTTGTACGCCAAAGCAACGTCTTGTATTCAAGTCTTTCGGCAGATGTACGTTTTGATCGAATCAAACTGAGTGTGAGAGATAAAGCGGAGCATCATAAGTTTTATCAAAGTATATTAGGGATGACTTCTCAGGGGAAAACAGCCGATAAATTATTGATGAATGAAGGAAATTTTTCGATTCATTTAGATGATTGGGTTAAAGAAAGTAGTGAAAAAGCAACTGAAGAAGAAGCGTTAGGCTTGGACTTTTTTGTTTTGACAATAGGACATAAAAAAGAGATGGAAAAGCTGAAGCAGCATTTAGAAGAGCAAAAACAAGAATTTTTTGTAGATAAAAAATTAACTATTTTAACCATCTATGATCCTAGTAAAATCGAATGGTGGTTTGTCAGAAATTAAGAAATAATTTCGATGATTTAAAAAATCTTGACATAAGGTTTAAATGAGGAAAAATAATGATATATAAAGAGACGACAGAAAAAATCAAAGAATTGATGAATGAGGGAGTTTTTCCAGGTGTTAGTTTTTCTTTTATAACAAAAGACAAAGTTGAAGATCATATTTGGGGGAATGCTCAAATATTACCCGCAGTCGAGCCTATGAATTGTTCGCTGCTATTTGATGTGGCCTCTTTGACTAAAGTGATTTGTACGACAACCGTTGTTTTACAGTTGATGGAAACGGAAATCATAGACATTGACCAGCCGTTCAAAACATATTATCCAATATTTGAAGATGAAAAAATAACGATTCGGCACCTTCTTACGCATACAGCGGATATTCAAAGTTACATTGAAAATCGTGATTCATTGTCAAAAGATGAATTGCGCGCGGCCTACTCTCAGGTAAAATCTGGTGACCAGTTAGGAAAGCAAGTTGCTTACACAGATACAGGGACGATTTTACTTGGATTTATGTTGGAAGAATTAGTTGGAAAAGAGGCCATTGAGATCTTTGAGGAGAGAGTTTTACAACCTTTAGGAATGTCAGACAGTCTTTTTTTACCTGAAGATCCTTTAAAAACTATTCCAACTGAAATCCATCCTGTGAGAGGATTGATCCGTGGTCAAACTCATGATCCAAAAGCGTTTGTCCTAGCTGAACATGCGGGAAATGCTGGCTTGTTCACCAATTTAACGGATATGAAAAAATTTGTATCTATGTACTTGAATGAAGGATCATACAATAAAAATCAAGTATTAGAGAAGAATACGATCGATTTATTATTAAGAGATCAAACACCAAACGGAAAAGGGCGGCGTTCGTTAGGATGGGATTTGAAACGTGATTTCACCGATAGCCCCTTGTTGTTTCATACAGGTTATACAGGTACTTTTTTATTGATCGATCCTTTGGAAAAAGAAGGGTTTGTATTTTTATCCAACCGGGTTCATCCAAATGATAATAGAGCAGAATATATCAAAAAAAGAGACGAGCTTATTGAAATATATTTAAAAGAAAAAATAACAAACAAAGATGAATCGCTTTCTTTTTAGTGGTATAATTGACGAGTATAAATGGAAGGGAGTCTCTAAACTATGCAGCAACCTTTATTTTTAAAACCAGTATTCCAAGAAAAAATTTGGGGTGGCGATCGTTTACACACTGTATTCGGTTTTGATCTACCAAGTAATAAGATTGGTGAAGACTGGGCGATCAGCGCGCATCCTCATGGGATAAGTGTTGTAGAAAATGGTGAATTTTCTGGTCAAAAGTTAGACGAGCTATGGGCGAACCATCGTGAGCTATTCGGTAATGTCGAAGGGGATGTTTTTCCTTTGTTAACCAAAATTTTAGATGCCGAAGATGATTTATCTGTACAAGTTCATCCAGATGATACTTACGGTTTAGCTCATGAAGGCGAGCTTGGTAAAACTGAGTGCTGGTATATTATCGATGCTGAACCAGGAGCTACGATCATTTATGGTCATAATGCTCAAAGTCGGGAAGAACTTCACGAGATGATCAAGGAAGAGCGCTGGGATGATTTGTTGAAGAAAGTTCCAGTAAAAAAAGGCGACTTTTTCTATGTGCCGAGTGGAACGATCCATGCGATCGGTAAAGGGATCATGATTTTAGAAACACAACAAAGCAGTGATACAACTTATCGAGTGTATGATTATGATAGAAAAGATGATCAAGGTCAGACTAGAGAATTGCATATCCAGCAATCAGTGGATGTAACGACAGTTCCAGCTAAGAATGCTGAATTATCGATTCAACAGCAAAATCAAGGACAATCAAGCGTTGTTACGTATTTGAAAACACCATTTTTCAATGTGTATGAATGGCAGGTCAAAGGCGTATTGAAATTGAAAAAAAATGCTCCGTATACTTTAGCTACGGTTATAGATGGTATTGGTAATCTAATTATTGAAGACAGTGAGACAGTGAATTCTGAGAGTTATGAATTGACTAAAGGTACCAGCTTTATTTTGCCAAATGATATTACTAAATGGCGAGTTGAAGGTGACTTGACGATTATTGCTTCTGAACCTGGAGCAAAAGCTTAGAATAAAATAAAAAATGAGTGTAGGAAAAATTTTCCAGCACTCATTTTTTTATTTTATCCAACAATTAACATTTCTTTGGGTACATCTAATGGTTCGTTGTATTTTTTTTCTAAAGCTGTTTTGATCAATCGGATGCCAAGATTCTCATTTCGAGCAAGAATTGGTCCATGGAAATAAGAACCAAAGACATTTTTATAAATCACACCTTCAGAACCATCTTCACTGTTATTTCCTTTACCTTGAACCACATTGCCTAAAGGACGTTCTCCTTTGCCCAAGAAGGTACGACCATTATGATTTTCAAAACCATAGTACGTTTCATTAAATTCTTCATTATGAATAACAATATCGCCAATGTAGCGGTTATTATCTTGACTGAGCGTATAGTGATCTAAAGCACCAATTCCATGGATTTTTTCACCTTTTGCGCCCATATAATAGTGACCTAACAATTGATAACCACCACAAATTGCCAGCATGACACCATCATTTTCAATATATTCAGTTAAGCTTTCTTTTTTTGTTTGGATATCTTCTGAAATGATCAACTGTTCAAAATCTTGACCGCCTCCAACAAAAACTAAATCATATTTATTTGGGTCAAATGGCTCATAAATACTGATGATTTCAGAACGGAAAGTCACATTCATTTTTTCAGAAAGATATTTTAACATCAGTAAATTTCCATTATCGCCATAAGTGTTCAGTAAATTTCCGTATAAATGACAAACAACTAATTCTTTAGGCACTGTTGATTCCTCCTCAATATAAACCCGTTTAGCTATTGATATAACCTTGTGCAGTTAATGATTTACGCAATTGTAACACTGCTGTATACGTGGCTAAAATATAAACGTGTTCTGTTGGTAATTCTTTGATTGCTGTGATCACATCATCTAAATTAGGGATTTCTCTTAATTTATCTTCAGAGATTCCAGCAACTTTCATCCGTAATGCCATATCTGTATGGCGGTCACCACCAGCAATTACTTCTGGAATATCCATTTGTGCGAATGCTTCATGATCACCATCCCAGATCCAACTAACGTCAATTCCATCAGCATAGTTTGCGTTTAATAATGATACAAGAGAGAATGAATAAGGGGCATGGCCCATCATATCGATGACTTGATTTAAACCAACAGGATTTTTAACTAGGATTAAGGTACATAATTTACCGTCGATATTGATCGTTTCTTGGCGTCCAAAAACTTTTTCATCATAGCTTAGTCCTGCACGGATTTTCTCAGGTGCAACGCCGTAATGTTCAGCAACTGAGGCTGCAGCTAATGCATTATACACATTGTACATCCCGCCAACAGCAATCCCATATTTAGCTCCGTCAATCACAAATTCAGCAGAAACATTGTCCATTGCAACCATTTCTGTTAATTGAACATCTAGCTCAGGACGATGGAAACCACAGTTAGGACAATAGTATTTTCCAAGATTAGCGTAAGTGATCATTTTATAATGTAAAATATGATGACACTTCGGACAAAGTAAGCCGTCTGTATTGTAGTGAGCCATCTGTTCTTCATCAGGTTTATGGTTAAAGCCATAGTATTTCCTAGGATTGATTGTTTCAACTGAGTTAAAGATCGGTGAATCACCATTACAAAGAATCGGTGCATTAGGCGCTGCTGCAGCACCATCAACAATTAACTTATATGTGGTATAAATTTCACCATATCGATCCATTTGGTCACGGAAAATATTCGTAAATAAAAATAATTTCGGTTCAATATATTTTGTGACACGACTTAAACTAGCTTCATCAATTTCTAAAACGGCAAATTTTTTCTTTGCTCCATTGTTTTTAGCAGATAAGAAGGTCGAAACGATTCCTTGTTCCATATTAGCACCAGTTGGATTTGTCAAAACATGATCAAATTCTTGTCTTAAAATATTAACCGTTAAAGCCGTTGTCAATGTTTTACCGTTGGTACCAGTAACCACCACGATTTCATAATCTTTTGCTAACGTATCCAAAATCTTTGGATCGATTTTTAATGCTAATTTTCCTGGGTAGCTGCTGCCGCCTTTGAAAAAAGTTTGTAATACCCATTGAGAAGTTTTACCAGCCATGATTGCTACTTGACTTCTGATTCCCATAAAGTGCCCTCCAATTTCCATCAATTATTGTTGTTATAATCAACAATAAACTCAATCTATAATACCACAATTAAAAAAAAAAATTAATTCCTTTTACTCTTTCTTACTATATTATGAAGATTTTATGTTTAAGCTATAAAAAAATAGACCCTTGCATTTTTTACGCAAGGGTCTACTTCAATCATCATAGAACAATAAAGCTTATTTTGCATCGATATAGCTGTATAACGTATACTTGGAAATATTGAAGAAATTAGCGACTTTATCGCCAGATTTGGTTACAAGAAAAGCACCTTTACTATTTAAAAACTGGATACATTTGATCTTATCGTCTTTGGTCATTAAAGGCACTGGTTTGCCTACTAATTTAACGGATTCTTCAATTAAATCATCTAAGAGCTCATTGATATCTTGAGGAATATAATCTGGTTCTTTGTTATCATCATCTTCATCGATCGTAATAAGTGATTTTAAAGTTGATTCAGCAGCGATCAGTGCAGTGATGTCATAATTGATTGCAAAAATACCATCTAGACTACCTGACTTATCTTTGAAGTAAACAGTACTTGATTTTAAAATACGACCATCATGCGTTCGTGTTAAATAATTAATATGATCGATCAAATCAGCAGGATCTTTTTTCAATGCTTCTAAAACGACTTGAGACGGTCCATCTCCAAGTTGACGAGAAGAAACATGACCGTTTTCAATAGAAACGATTGTATTGTTGACATTATTTTCATTGATTTTATGGATGACTATCTCACAATTATCGCCGAATTGGCCTGCTAAAGCTTTGGCTACTTGAGTAAGAAAGTTTAATTTTTCATCTGAGAGCATAGGTTCACTCCTTTCTAAAAGAGGTTGATCAAACAGTTAAATTGATAGTTCTTTCAAAAAAACAGGTATATGTCATATCAGAAAGAAGCTAGTTTATCAATTAGCTTTGTGTGTAATGATATCATGCGATAAATCATAATACAAGACAATGGGCACACTGCACTAAAAAATATTTTTTAGGTAGCATTGTTTTTTTTTAGGTTAGGTGGTATAATTTACTCGAGTTAAAGGAAATTACTACTATAACTAATATTGAGAGCGCTTTATTCACGGGCGGATGAAAGTATTTTAAGTTATCTAACATCCGCTTTAGTGAATAATTGAACTATCTATATTTGAAAGCGATTTCTATGTTGGTTGGAAAATAAAAACGAAATAAATAGGAGGGTCAATGATGTTATTAGTAGGAAATGGACGGCTGATTGCCAGAGATAGTGAAGGCACGTTTTATGACGATGGCTGTGTTGCAATGGAAGGACAATTAATTACACGTGTTGGAAATACTGCTGATTTGCGTAAAGAATTTCCTGAGGCTGATTTTATTGATGCTAAAGGTGGAGTAATCATGCCGGGATTCATCAATATGCATAACCATATTTACAGTACATTTGCCAGAGGCTTGAGTATCAATGGATATCATCCTAAAAATTTTATGGATATCTTAGAAGGACAATGGTGGCGGATCGATCGAACACTGAATTTGCAAGATTCATATCACAGTGCAAAAATTGCTTACTTGGACAGTATCAAAAATGGCGTGACTACTGTCTTTGATCATCATGCCAGTTATGGAGCAATCGAAGGCAGCTTAACACAATTATCTAATGCGGCAGATGAATTAGGCGTTCGAACTTGTTTGTGTTATGAGGTTTCTGATCGAGATGGTGAAGAAAAGATGAAGGCAGCGGTGAGAGAAAATACTGATTTTATAAAAACGAGCAGTGCCAGAAAAGATGATATGCAAAAAGCTATGATGGGGATGCATGCGGCGTTTACTTTGTCAGATAAATCTATGGAATACTGTGCAGCAAATACACCAGAAGGCATTGGTTATCACATTCATATTGCTGAAGATATTGCGGATGTATATGATTCATTGGATAAATATGGGAAACCAATCGTTAATCGTTTGTACGACTTAGGTATTTTGGGTAAACAAACAATGGCAGGGCATTGCATCCATATCGGTCCACATGAAATGGAACTTTTACGTGACACAAATACAATGGTTGTGACCAATCCAGAATCGAATATGGGTAATGCAGTAGGGTGTCCACCAGCAATGCGCATGTTGAATGAATATGGCATTTTGATGGGACTTGGAACGGATGGCTATACCAATGATATTACTGAATCATATAAAGTAGGAAACATCATTCATAAGCATCACCTGGCAAACCCTAACGCCGCTTGGGCAGAAATTCCTAAGATGCTATTTACTAACAATGCACAAATGGCTAATCGTTATTTCAAAACAAAATTAGGTGTGCTGGAAGCAGGCGCTGCAGCAGATGTGATTGTTTTAGATTATAAAGGACCAACACCAATGAACAAAGATAATTATAATTCCCATATACTTTTCGGAATGAATGGCGGTGCAGTTACTGATACGATTATCAATGGTGAAATCCGCATGAAAAATAGAGAAGTACAAGGAATAGATGAGGAAAAAATTTGGAAGGATGCTCAAGCTCAAGCGCAATCACTTTGGACAAGAATCAACGGTTAGTCACATTAATAGACTAGAAAAAATAAAAAAGGAGTGACAAACATGAGTGACATCATGCATCCGATCTCGATCGACGGGTTACTGAACTGGATTTTAAACGAATATAAAAATGAATCAACTATTTTTGGTGTCAGAAAATTTTATCAAGCAGACGGAACAAAAACGATTCCTTTATTTGGCGAAAAAATGGAAACACCATGTGGCCCCGCAGCTGGTCCCCATACTCAATTATCACAAAATATTATTGCTTCTTATCTAACTGGGTCTCGTTTTTTTGAAGTTAAAACCGTTCAGATCATCGATGGCGAAGATTTGCCGGTGAGTAAACCTTGTATTACGGCAGCTGATGAATGTTACAACGTAGAATGGTCGACTGAGTTACGAGTGCCTCAAGCCTATGATGAATATGTAAAGGCATGGTTTATCTTGAAATTGCTAAGTAAAGAACTGAACTTAGGTGATCCTGATGGGTTTATCTTCAATATGAGTGTGGGCTATGATTTAGCAGGGATTCAATCACCAAAAGTAGATAAATACATTACAGATATGCAAAATGCCGAAGAAACACCGATTTGGCAAGAATGTAAAAAAGCAGCATATAAATTCCTACCTCAATTTAAACGAATCGATCAAGAATATATAGAAACGATCAGTCCAAAAGTTTGCCGCTCAATTACCCTTTCAACATTGCATGGTTGTCCATCAGATGAAATCGAACGAATTACTACTTATTTATTGGAAACTAAAGGCTTGAATTCATTTATCAAATGCAATCCAACGATGCTGGGTTATGAATATACACGTCAAACAATGGATGACTTAGGTTTTGATTATATGGTTTTTGATGATCATCATTTCTTAGAAGATTTACAGTTTGAAGATGCAGTTCCAATGCTGACACGTTTGCAAGCACTAGCCGATAGCAAAGGCCTGAGCTTTGGTGTGAAAATCACTAATACATTTCCAGTGGGGATCGCTGAAGAAGAATTGCCTGGCGATGAAATGTATATGTCAGGACGTTCGCTCTTTCCTCTAAGTATTTCCTTAGCGAAAAAATTATCAGACGCTTTTGATGGGAAACTGCAAATTTCTTATTCAGGCGGAGCAGATATTTTTAATATTAAAGAAATTTTTGATGCTGGAATTTGGCCGATCACAATGGCAACAACATTATTGAAACCAGGTGGGTATCAGCGCATGAATCAAGTAGCCAATTTACTTGGAGACTCAGCTTACCCGAACCAAGTTCAAGTTAACTTAGAAAAGCTTACGACGATTGTTGAAAAAGCGAAGAGTCAAGCTCGCTATAAGAAATCAATCAAATTACCTGAAAGTCCCAAATTACGGACTACGGTACCCTTGACGAATTGTTATACAGCGCCTTGCCGTAGTGATGGTGGCTGTCCAATCAACCAAGACATTCCTGCGTATCTTCGTTATGTGAGCGAAGGCAATTATTTAGAGGCGTTAAAAGTGATTGTGGATAAAAATCCGTTGCCGTTTATTACTGGAACAATTTGTGCCCATCCATGTATGACAAAATGTACACGCCAGTTTTATGAAGGATCAATCAAAATTCGTGAAGCTAAACTTGAAGCTGCTGAACATGCCTTTGACGAATTGATGGCTACAATGGAAAAACCAATTCGGAAAGAAAATGCGCCTAAAACAGCAGTTGTCGGTGGTGGCCCAGCAGGCATTTCGGCTGGATTCTTACTTGCTCGTGAAGGAATGCCTGTCACTGTATTTGAAAAAGCCGAAACGATTGGCGGTGTCTGCAGCCAAATTGTACCAGAATTTAGAATTTCAATGAAATCGGTTCAAAACGATGTTGAGATGGCTAAATTTATGGGCGCTGAATTTAAGACTGGACAAGCGGCACCAAGTATCGAATCTTTGCGTGAACAAGGATATACCAACGTTATCTATGCAATCGGTGCTTGGAAACACGGCAAACTAAGATTAGAAACAGGAGATACGTTAAACTCATTAGAATTCCTAAAAGCAAATCGTGAGAATCCAGAAGTTAATCCTTATGGAGAGCAAATCATAGTTGTTGGTGGCGGTAATACAGCAATGGATTGTGCGAGAGCTGCAACTACGTTACCAGGCGTTAAAAAAGTATCCGTAGTTTATCGGAGAGATAAACGAAATATGCCAGCAGATGAGGAAGAATTGTATTTTGCTTTAGAAGATGGTGTAGAATTTTTAGAATTACTGTCACCGATTAAATTAGAGAATGGTAGCCTAACTTGTGAAAAAATGCGCTTAGGTGAACGTGATGGCTCTGGTCGTCGTAAACCTGTAGCAACTGGTGAATTTACAGCAGTTCCCGCTGATACAGTGATTGCCGCAGTTGGTGAAAAAGTGGATACTGATTTTTACCAATCAATCGGCATTACAACGGATCAATATGGAAAAGTCGTATCAAATCATGAAACTTTAGAGACAAGCTTAAAAGATGTCTACGTGATCGGTGATGCAAATCTAGGACCAGCAACGATTGTTGAAGCTATTGCAGACGCAACAAAAGCAGCTGATAATATTTGTCAAATCCACAACAATCATTATGAACAAACCAATCTTAACGATGATAGAGCATCTGTTCGTAATAAACGAGGCATCTTAGAAACCAACGAAGCACTTTGTGGACAAGCTGGAAACTGTTTAGAATGTTCAACGATTTGTGAATCGTGTATGGATGTTTGTCCAAATCGAGCGAATATCGTTGTAAATGTCAAAGGGCAACCGCAGATCGTCCATATTGATCGGATGTGTAATGAATGTGGGAACTGTGAGACCTTCTGTCCGTATGCAAGTGCACCTTACAAAGACAAATTCACATTATTTAATACAGAAGTTGATTTTGAAAATAGTACGAATTCAGGTTTTTATGTAATCAATACGAGAGAAAAAACATGTTTGGTTCGTTTATGGGGGAATACATCAACGATTTGTTTAGATGAACAAGGAGTAGATATTCCGGCAGATATTATTGATTTAATGGATACGATGATCGAAGAATATGAATACTGTATGCAAATGTAACAAGACATGAGTTGCGCAAAAACAACTTCTGAATGATGGAGGTTAAAAAATGTCTATTCTTTTAAAAGGCGGAGTCGTTGTGTCCGTCCATGGTCGCCGTCAAGTAGATGTAAGAATCGATGGCGAAAAAATTGTTGAAGTAGGTACTAATTTAAAAGCAAAAGATTCTAGAGAAGAAGATGTTTCAGGATGTTTTCTTCTGCCAGGATTTATCGATGCCCATACTCATTTAGAGCTAAATAATGGCAAAGGATCAATGGGCACTGCAGATAATTTTTACACAGGAAGCAAAGCAGCTGTCGCTAAAGGTACAACTGCTGTGATCGATATGGCGACACCAAGTAAAGGCAGTTCACTAAAGGAATGTCTAGCTACATGGAATCATCTGGCTAGTGGTAATAGCTCGTGTGACTATACGTATCACATGTCGATCATTGAGTGGAATCCCAGTATAAAAAAAGAAATCGGAGAAATGCTTGAAGCTGGAATCACGTCATTTAAGATGTATATGGCTTATGACAATTTAAGAACAACCGATGCTGAAATTTTTGAAGCGATGAGAGAAATCCAGAAGTATCAAGGGATGCTAGGCATTCATTGCGAAAATGGGGATATGGTCAATGAGATGATCGCAAAATTTGTAGCGGAAGGGAAACTGTCGCCTCATTATCATCCTTTGACTAGACCCGATTCAGTCGAAGCAGAAGCTGTTGAACGCTACTTAATGATCGCCGATTTAGCAGGTTTACCAGTTAATATTGTTCACTTAAGTACGAAACGATCTTTAGAAGCTGTAAAACGAGCAAGAGCGCATAATCAAAAAGTCTATGTGGAAACCTGTCCGCAATATTTAGTTTTGGACGATCATTTATATGATGGACCTGATTTTGAAGGGGCAAAATATGTCTGCTCACCGCCATTACGTAGTATTAGTGATCAAAATGCTTTATGGGAAGGTGTAATCAATGGTCAAGTCAATACGATTTCAACTGATCATTGTAGCTTTGATTTTGATGGACAAAAAACGATTGGAAAAGATGATTTTAGCAAAATTCCAAATGGTATGCCTGGCGTAGAAACTCGTCCAGAGTTGATTTATACCTATGGCGTGACAACTGGAAAAATCAGTTTGGAACGTATGGTAGGACTGCTTTCAGAAGACATTGCCAAACAATTTGCTTTATATCCGCAAAAAGGTGTAATTCAAGTTGGCAGTGATGCAGATATCGTTGTTTGGGATCCACAGACGGCAGGTGTTATTTCAGCGACAACGCAATTGCAAAATGTCGATTATACACCCTATGATGGCATGCAGACCAAAGGCAGCGCGAGATCAGTGTATCTAAGAGGTCAAAAAGTTGCTGAACATGGTCAGGTTATCGTAGAAAAACAAGGGAAATTTATTTTTCGGGAAATAGCTACTAATTAACAAAAGGAATCAATCAACCTGTGTTGATTTAAATAAATAGATGGAGGGGAAAATTTTTTGGAAAAAATAAAATGGACGGCAAATGAAATGCCCAAAACAAATGATCAGTATTTAACACTGATGTTAAAGGAAACAATCGAAAAAGCCTTAGCTTTTCATCGTAGTTTCCCTCAATACAATCAGACGCCATTAGCTGAATTAAAAAATATGGCTGAACATTTAGGATTAAAGGATTTCTTTGTCAAAGATGAATCATATCGTTTTGGTTTAAACGCATTTAAGGTACTTGGTGGTTCGTTTGCTATGGCAAATTATATCGCCGAAAAACTAGGGAAAGATGTTGCTGACTTGACCTATGATGTTTTAACTTCTGATAAACTTCGAGATGAATTTGGCCAAGCGACATTCTTCACGGCCACAGATGGCAATCACGGTCGTGGTGTGGCTTGGGCAGCGAATAAATTAGGACAAAAAGCAGTGGTCTTGATGCCGAAAGGTTCGACACAAACGCGCAAAGAAAATATCGAAAAAGAAGGCGCAAAAGTGACCATCGAAGAAGTCAATTACGATGAATGTGTGCGCATGGCTAATAAAATGGCTGAAGAAACTGAAAACGGTGTCATGGTGCAAGATACGGCTTGGGATGGTTATGAAAAAATTCCAACATGGATCATGCAAGGTTATGGAACGATGGCATTAGAGGCTTCACAACAACTAAAAGAAGCTGATAAAGAACGTCCTACACATGTTTTTGTTCAAGCGGGTGTTGGGAGTTTAGCGGGAGCTGTTGTTGGCTATTTTGCTAATCTTTATCCTGATAATCCACCAAAAATGATCGTTGTTGAAGCGCAAGCAGCAGATTGTTTGTATAAATCGGCAATCGAAAAAGATGGCAAGATTCGCTTTGTTGAAGGTGATTTGCAGACGATCATGGCAGGTCTGGCTTGTGGCGAACCAAATACGATTTCATTTGATATTTTAGAAAACCATACATCAGTCTTTGTTTCAGCACCAGACTGGGTTTCAGAAAAAGGGATGAGAATGCTTGGCGCACCATTAAAAGGGGATCCGCAAGTCATTTCAGGAGAATCAGGAGCGGTAGCGATGGGCTTAGTGGCAACAGCAATGCAAGATCCTGACTATAAAGAGTTACGTGATGCACTGGAACTTGATGAAAATTCAACTGTTCTAATGTTCTCAACAGAAGGCGATACAGATCCAGATAACTATAAAAAAATCTTATGGAGGTAATATAAATGGATTTCAATGAAATTAACAAAACAGCAGAAGGTTACAGAGAGGACATGATCAAATTTTTACGTGATTTAGTCAAAATTCCAGGAGAAAGTGCCGAAGAAGGCGCAAAAATGGATCGTGCGAAAGCCGAAATGACTAAATTAGGCTTTGATAAAATCGAAGTCGATCCTCAAGGAAATTTACTAGGATATATGGGAACAGGTAAAAAATTGATTGCATTTGATGGTCACATGGATACAGTTGGCATTGGTGAAATGAGCAACTGGGAATTTGATCCATATGATGGCTATGAAACGGATACTGAAATTGGCGGACGCGGGACTTCCGACCAAGAAGGCGGCATCGTTTCTGCTGTTTACGGTGCGAAAATCATGAAAGATTTAGGACTGCTAAATGAAAAATATACAGCACTAGTAACTGTTACCGTTCAAGAAGAAGATTGTGATGGATTATGCTGGCAATATATTATTCAAGAAGATAAGATTCGTCCAGAATTTGTAGTCTCAACTGAACCAACGGATGGCGGAATTTATCGTGGTCAACGTGGTCGGATGGAAATTAAAGTTGAAGTCAAAGGTGTCTCTTGTCACGGATCAGCTCCTGAGCGTGGAGACAATGCTATTTATAAAATGGCTGATATTTTACAAGATGTTCGTGCATTAAACAATAATGGCGATACTGAAAGCACAGTGATTAGAGGCTTAGTCCGTATGCTTGATGAAAAATATAACCCTGAATGGAAAGAAGCACGTTTCTTAGGAAAAGGAACGGTGACAGCTTCACAAATCTTCCATTCGTCACCAAGCCGTTGTGCGGTAGCAGATGGTTGTACGGTTTCATTAGACCGTCGAATGACTGCTGGTGAAACATGGGAAAGCTGTTTAGAAGAAATTCGTCAATTACCTGCTGTTAAAAAGTATGGAGATGATGTTGTTGTCTCAATGTATGACTATGATCGTCCATCTTATACAGGTTTAACGTATCCAATCGAATGTTACTTCCCAACTTGGGTGATTCCAGAAGAACATGGTGTAACAAAAGCGTTGATGGAAACCCATAGAAATCTATATGGCGAAGAACGTAAAGGATCGAAAGAAACGATCGATATGCGTAAAGCTCGTCCACTATTAGATAAATGGACATTCTCAACAAATGGTGTATCGATCATGGGCCGTAATGGGATTCCTTGTATTGGCTTTGGACCAGGAGCTGAAGCACAAGCACATGCACCAAATGAAAAAACATGGAAAGACGATTTAGTACGTTGTGCCGCAGTATATGCCGCATTGCCAACTGTATATTGTGAAAATAACTAATCATCATTACTAAAAACATCAGGTAAAAACGAACCGATATTCTGATGGGTAAAGGACATTAGGATATCGGCTATCGTATTATTCATATAGAGGAGAAATGACATGGAAACTTTTAATGACTATATTGCAAAATTGGACAAATTAGAATTTGATAAAATGTATGAAAACGACTTTTTCTTAACATGGGAAAAAACACGTGATGAATTAGAAGCAGTCTTCACTGTAGCAGATACGTTACGTTATTTAAGAGAAAATAATATTTCAACAAAGATTTTTGACAGCGGTCTAGGAATCTCTTTATTCCGAGACAACTCAACGAGAACGCGTTTTAGTTTTGCTTCTGCGTGTAATCTTTTAGGGCTAGAAGTACAAGATTTGGATGAAGGAAAAAGTCAAATTTCTCATGGTGAAACCGTTCGTGAAACAGCGAACATGATTTCATTCATGGCAGATATTATTGGGATTCGTGATGATATGTATATTGGTAAAGGTAACACGTACATGCGTGAAGTCTCTGAATCCGTTCAAGAAGGACATAAAGATGGCGTGTTAGAACAACGTCCAACGTTAGTTAATTTACAATGTGATATCGATCACCCAACTCAAGCGATGGCAGATGCATTACATTTAATCCACGAATTTGGTGGAGTTGAAAACTTAAAAGGAAAAAAAGTAGCAATGACTTGGGCATATTCACCGTCATATGGTAAACCATTATCAGTACCGCAAGGAATTGTCGGATTAATGACACGACTTGGGATGGATGTTGTGTTAGCCCATCCAGAAGGCTATGAAATTATGCCGGAAGTTGAAGAAGTTGCGAAGAAAAATGCAACAGAAGCTGGCGGTTCATTTACCAAAACCAATAGCATGGCTGAAGCCTTTAAAGATGCGGATGTTGTTTATCCTAAGAGCTGGGCCCCATTTGCGGCAATGGAAAAACGCACGCAATTATATGGTGAAGGTGATCAAGCTGGTATCGATAAATTAGAAAAAGAATTACTTGCTCAAAATACCAACCATAAAGATTGGGAATGTACAGAAGAGTTAATGAAAACAACGAAAGATGGAAAAGCCTTGTACATGCATTGCTTACCTGCTGATATTACTGGTGTTAGCTGTGAGGAAGGTGAAGTTTCAGCCTCTGTCTTTGACCGTTATCGTGTTGAACTTTATAAAGAAGCTAGTTATAAACCTTATATCATTGCGGCAATGATCTTCTTAAGCAAAGTGAAAAGCCCGCAAGCAACATTAAAAGAACTTGAAAAAAAAGCAACACCACGAGAAGTAAAATAAAGGTGTGCTGAATTAGGCATGAAGTGAGATGCTTTCTCGATTGCTGATGATAGCAGTAGACAAAATAAGTGATTCTCTTTTTAAAAATCAAACAATATAAAATGATAAATAAGACCTTTCCAAGTCCATTTATGGATACTGTCCGTTAAGAATAAGACTGACTTAAAATGAATCTGCTGTCCACAGATTCTGACGACTTCATGCAATGTTTAGTTTTAACTTAACGAACATCAACGTGATTTATTGGAAGAGAAAGCATCTTACTTTTAAAATAATCAATTGTTAAAAATAAAAATAAAGTTGAAATTGAGGTGAATAGCTGAATGGTAAAACGAGTTGTAGTCGCTCTTGGTGGCAATGCCTTAGGCGATAATTTAACAGAGCAAATGACAGCAGTCAAAGAAACGTCAAAAGCCATTGCGGATTTGATTGAAGCAGGATACGAAGTTATTTTGTCTCATGGAAATGGTCCTCAAGTAGGGATGATTCAATTGGCGATGGAAGAGCTGTCGTTAAGTAATCCAACTAAATATCCAACGATTCCATTGTCCGTTTGTGTGGCGATGAGTCAAAGTTATATTGGCTATGATTTACAAAATGCTTTACGGGAAGAATTAGTGAGTCGTAATCTCAAACAAGCCGTTGGAACAGTAATTACACAAGTTGCTGTTGATCCAAAAGATCCAGCTTTTGAACATCCTGCAAAACCAATTGGGCGTTTTATGTCCAAAGAAGAAGCAGACGAACTTGTACAAGAAAAACAAGTAACCGTTGTTGAAGATTCAGGACGGGGCTACCGTCAAGTTGTGGCATCACCAAAACCGAAAGAAATCATTGAAATTAAAACGATCACTTCTCTGATTGATTCAGGTCAAACAGTAATTGCCTGTGGTGGTGGCGGAATTCCAGTTGCCAAAGAAGGCAATCATTTAAGCGGAATCGCAGCCGTAATTGATAAAGATTTTTGTAGTGAATTATTAGCTGAGATGGTCGATGCAGATTTATTGATCATTTTGACCGCTGTTGAAAAGGTTTGTATCGATTTTGGTAAACCAACACAAAAAGAATTAAGCCAAGTCTCAACTAGTGAGATGAAAAAACATGCAGCAGATGGTCAGTTTGCGCCAGGTTCAATGTTGCCGAAAGTAGAAGCTGCGATTCAATTTGCAGAATCAAAACCGGGACGTAAGACGTTGATCACCTTATTAGAAAAAGCCAAAGACGGAATCGTTGGAAAAACGGGAACGATCATTGAGCAATAAATCAAAATAAATAAGAGAAGGAGTGAGTCGATGACAAACAAAATGGTCAATTCAACAAACGCACCAGCAGCGGTCGGACCTTATTCACATTCGGTTTTGGCTGGACAAACACAGTATATTTCAGGTCAATTGGGATTAGATCCAGTTACTGGAGAGATGAAAGAAACAGTGGAACAACAAGCAGAACAGGCGTTGATCAATTTAGGTGCAATCTTAAAAGAAACAGGTATGACATATGACAATGTTGTTAAAACAACAGTCTTCTTAAAAAACATGTCAGACTTCGGTAAAATCAATGATATTTATGGGAAATACTTCTCAAACACTCTTCCTGCTCGTTCTTGTGTAGAAGTATGCAAATTACCTAAGGATGGACTTTTTGAAGTAGAAGCTATTGCAGTCAATAATTAATTTTTGAGAAATTCCTGAGCCAAGAAAAGGGTTGCGGATTTTATTACTCGGATAAGTGCAGTCCTTTTTAAAATAAAAAGTGAAGAAGGAAACTTGCCTATGAGTGAAAAAGAAGAAAAAGCATTGTTTGATTACGATGCCAAGTTATCGATCAAAGAAGCCGTTCCAATGGGCTTACAGCACGTAGTAGCAGCAGTAGTGGGAATTGTCACGCCAGGTATCATGATTGCCAAAGTTTGCAATCTAAGTTCTGCCGATACGACGATCATGATTCAAACGTCACTGATTTTCTCAGCCGTAGCAACATTCATTCAGCTGTTTCCGATTTTCGGCAAAGTTGGATCAAGGTTGCCAGTTATGATGGGTGCAAGTTTTGCTTATGTGCCGATTTTAATGGCAATTGGCGGCGATTTTGGGATTGCAGCGATTTTTGGCGCACAGTTAGTTGGCAGTATTTTAGTCATTTTAGTTGGATTATCAATAAAGAAAATTCGAATATTGTTCCCGCCTTTAGTGACGGGCACGGTTATTTTGAGTATTGGCTTGTCTCTTTTTCCAGTTGCGATTAAATATATGGCTGGTGGAGCTGGAAGTCCAGATTTTGGATCAGCGCAAAATTGGTTAGTCGCATTATTGACGTTTGGCGTAGTGTTTTATTTTAACTATTTTTCAAAAGGTTTTCTTAAATTGTCATCCATCTTAAATGGGATGATTATTGGTTATATTGTCTCTTTAGTTTTAGGTATGGTCAATTTTACTCCAGTTAAAGAAGCAGCTGTTTTTCAAGTGATCACACCGCTTTACTTTGGTTTGGATTTTCAAATCGTACCGATTTTGACGTTAGTTGTAATGTTTATTGTTGATGCAGTCCAAGCAATCGGTCAGTTTACTGCCACAACTGTTGGGGCAATGGATCGAGAACCTACAGATAAAGAACTTTCCGGTGGTATTATGGGGAGCGGTCTTTCCAACTTTATCGGCAGTTTCTTTGGTTCAGTTCCTGTCGCAACGTTTGGGCAAAATGTCGGTTTAGTCACAGTGACTAGAGTAATCAATAAGTATGTCATGGTATTTGCTTCGGTTATTTTACTAGTGGCCGGCTTTGTCCCTAAAGTTGCGTCGATTTTGACCACGATTCCTTATGCGGTGATTGGTGGAGCAACCGTTTCTGTTTTTGCTTCGATTTCAATGACTGGTGTACGGATGATTTCTTCTCAGGAATTGACGCCTAGAAATACTGGTGTTGTGGGAATTTCCTTGGCATTTGGCATTGGCATCACGTTGTCTGTTGGGTGTTTAAGCGGATTTCCACCTTGGGTAACCACTATTTTTGGTAATTCAGAAGTTATTTTGACTACGATCGTTGCAGTTATTTTGAATGTTTTGCTTAAAGAAGAGAAGCATTTGGCAATCGAATAGAAGGAATGAATTTTTCCTTAAAAGAGATGCAAAGAGGATGGGACAGAAGTGTTTAACCTCGAGAAATAAGAGGGAATTCACGAAAATTGCTCTTTAAATTTTTGTGAATTTCAGCTTATTTCCGAAGAGGTTACTTCTGTTTCCACCGTTTATTCGTAGTTAGTGTGTGAAAAAAAAGTGCTTTTTACTTTTGTCCCCCCCACTTTGCATTATTTTTATTAAGAAATATTTTTTTGGTTATCGTTATCTTTTTTGAGTATAACGAAAGGAGGCTATGAAATGAAGGCGCAAGAAGCATTTAATTATACGCTTAATTTGAAGTTACGGACGAATCGAATTTTCTTTGGACCAGGCGTAGTCGAGTTGCTTCAACGAATTTCACAAACTGGCTCACTGAATACTGCTGCCAAGCAAATGAGGATGTCGTATAACAAAGCTTGGCGGATGATCAAAAAAGCCGAAGAAGAGCTTGGATATCCACTAATCAATAAAAGTGTTGGCGGCAGTAACGGTGGCGGTTCCACGGTGACGAGTCAAGGCAAACATTTGACAGAAAAATTTCTACTTTTTCAAAAAAAGACGTATCAAATCACGAACCAATATTTTGCAGAAATTTTCAGTGATGAATTACATCCAGAATCAGTAGAGTTGGAGGAAAGAGAATGAGAGAACTTTTTCTACGATTGAATGAAGCGATCAAACAAAATGAAGAGACAGTTTTAGTTACCGTCACAGCAAGTTCTGGTTCTACACCAAGAAGTGCGGGAGCTCGAATGTTAGTTGGGAAATCTGGCCGTCTAGCAGGAACGATCGGTGGCGGTGCTATTGAGTTTCGTGCTGAAAAAATCGCTAAACAAGTCTTGGAAAAAAAAGAGTCAAAAGCAGAAAAATTTATTTTAGCGCCAAATGACATTGCTGACCTTGGGATGATCTGCGGCGGAAATGTGGAACTCTTTTTTCAATACATTACTTGGAAAGATCCAGTAATTCACGATATTTGTGAAGAAATCTTAAGACATTTTGAATGCAATCAACAATGCTGGTTGTTTACAGAACTAAGTGCTGAAGGAGAAAACGGTTTTGGCTTGTATAGTTTGGAAAAAGGACTAATTGGGAACATAACTACTAAGCTGCAGGAGGGAATATTTAAAAGTGGGCAATCGGTAGTAGAAATTGAGGGTCGAATTTATTCAGTTGAATCAGTACTCCAATCTGGGAAAGTTTTTATCTTTGGTGGCGGGCATGTGGCACAAGCGTTGGTACCAGTTTTGAAAAGGTTAGAATTTTACTGTGTTGTTTTAGATGATCGCGAACAATTTTTAACTGAAGCAATTTTTCCAGATGCAGATCAGCGGCTGATGATTGACCTAGCCAATATCAAAAAGTCGATCCAAATAACCGAGGCAGATTATGCAATTGTTATGACGCGAGGACATCAATTTGATTTTGTCTTGGCAAAACAATTGCTGGAAACAAACGCTCATTATATTGGCGTGATGGGTAGTAAACAAAAAATCGCTGTTCAAATCAGCCGCTTAAAAGAAAGTGGATTTTCGATAAAGGAGATTGAGCGAATAAATATGCCGATCGGTTTAAAAATAAAAGCAGAAACGCCTTCAGAACTTGCAATCAGTGTTGCTGGAGAATTAATTAAAAAAAGAGCAGAATTATCAAAAGAAAATCGGACTAAATAGAAGTGAGTTAAAATAACCCTAACCAATGCACAATAGAATTTACCTATTAATGGGAGGTATTTTATGAAAATCAAGACAGAGTTACCTGAAATTTTTGCCGAGTTTGATGATGCGAGACGTCAGGGATTTATCCAAGTCAAAGAACTAAAAGAACAAGGAGTGCCAGTTGTTGGAGTTTATTGTACATTTATGCCGGAAGAAATTATCTTAGCAGCTGATGCGATCCAAATTAGTTTGTGCTCAACCTCTGATGAAACAATTTTGGCAGCAGAAGAGGATCTACCCAGAAATCTTTGCCCATTGATTAAATCCAGTTACGGGTTCGGGAAAACTGATAAATGCCCATTCTTCTATTTTTCTGATTTAGTGGTAGGAGAAACAACGTGTGATGGCAAGAAAAAAATGTATGAATATATGGAAGAATTTAAGCCGCTATATTTAATGAATTTACCGAATGCCCGCAACTCGGCAGCAGCATTTACCTTATGGAAAGATGAAATCATCCGTTTTAAAGAAAAAGTAGAAACATTCCTAGATGTAACGATTACAGAAGAGAGAATACGTGAAGCGATTCGCCAAAAAAACAGAGAACGAACTGCTAGAAAAAACTTTTATGGACTGGGCAAACTAAATCCACCTGCAATCGAAGGCTCCGAAATTTTCAAAGTCATGTACGGTGCAAATTATACTTTTGATAAGGAAAGTCTGATCCAAAAATTAGATGAAACAACAGAAAAAATTTTAGCACAATACCCTGAAAAACATCAGCCAAAGGGTAAACCTAGAATTTTGATCACCGGCTCACCAATGGGCGGCGTAACCGAAAAAGTTATTCGTGCCATCGAAGAAAATGGCGGCACGATTGTTGGCTTTGAAAATTGTACGGTTGCTAAAGCCGTTGAACGATTAGTCGATGAGAAAAAAGAAGATGCTTATGAAGCGTTAGCAGAAAAATACATCGATATCGGTTGTGCTTGTATGTCCAATAACACTAGCCGTTTTGATTTGTTAAGCCAAATGATTGACGAGTATCAAGTAGATGGAGTCTTAGACATGGTGTTACAATCGTGCCATCCATATTCGATCGAAGCGTTAAAAGTCAGACGATTTTGTCAATCAGAAAAAAATGTGCCCTATTTGTATTTAGAGACTGATTATTCTACGGCAGATAACGAACAAATCAATACCCGAGTGACAGCGTTTATAGAAATGTTGGGGGATCGATCATCATGAACGTTATTGGTCTAGATAGTGGATCGACTACGACAAAAGGAGTTCTCTTTGAACAAAATCAACTGGTAAAACAATTTTTGGTACTAACAGCAGGTGATCCCAAAAGAGCAGCTAACCAGGTTCTGACAGCATTAGGCGGCAATGAACAGTCCAAAGTAATTACAACAGGCTATGGTCGCAAGTTATTAAAAGCCGATAAAGCATATACTGAAATCACATGTCATGCTAAGGGAGCTTCTTATTTGAGACCAGGGATTCAAAATGTAATCGATATTGGTGGACAAGATAGTAAAGCTATTTGCATGGACACTGTCGGACATGTGTTGGATTTTAATATGAATGACAAATGTGCAGCTGGAACGGGTCGTTTTGTAGAAGTCTTGATGCAGACTTTGGGTGAAGAAATTGATCAGATTGATTCCTTTGTTGCTTTAGCAAAACCCTTAAAAATCAATAGCATGTGCACTGTATTTGCAGAATCAGAAGTTATCAGCTTGATTGGAAAAGGAGAAAAAAGAGAAGATATAGCCTTAGGCGTGTTACATTCGATTGCTACTCGAATCAGTAATCAACATAGACAAATCAAATCTGATCATGGACCAATCTTCTTTTCAGGAGGTTTATCCCGCAGTAAGAAAATCATAGAACTAGTTGCTGAATATACCCAAAAAGAAGTATACTATGACCAAGAACTTTCACCATATGCAGGTGCAATCGGAGCTGCATTGCTTGGTATTCAACAAAAAAAGTTTTTTCACTAAAAAATAATTTTTAGACTGAAATTTTATGGTATAATCATAGTGATTAAAAGCTATACTTATAACAGAAATTGAGGTGTAAAGAAAAATGTATTCATTAGTAGTAAATGGGAAGACGGAAACTTGTGGTACAAATAAGAAGCTGATGGACTTTCTTCGTGAAGATTTAAGGTTGACTGGAACCAAGGATGGGTGTAATCAAGGCTCTTGCGGTGCTTGTACGGTGTTGATAAATGGAAGGGTTTCCAAAGCGTGTTTATTCAGCTTAGAAAAACTAGAAGGTAAAGAAGTTCTCACGGTCGAAGGGCTAAGTCAGCGCCAAAAAGATGTGTATGCTTACGCTTTTGCTAAAACTGGCGCTGTTCAATGTGGCTATTGTATTCCTGGGATCGTGATTTCAGCTCATGGATTGCTTAATAAAAAAGCAGAACCTAGTGATGAAGAAATCCGAAAAGCCATTCGTGGAAATATCTGCCGTTGTACAGGCTATGTAAAAATTGTTGAAGCCATTCAGCTAGCTGCTAAAATGTTTCGTGAAGAGTTGAGCATTCCAGACGAGCATTCAAATGGAAAACTAGGTGAAGATTTCAAACGAGTAGATGCAGTTGAAAAAACGTTAGGCACAGGGCTATATGTGGATGATATCACGGTTGAAGGAATGCTTCATGCATCAGCTGTCCGAAGTGAATATCCACGAGCTAAAGTCTTAAAGATCAATACAAGCAAAGCTAGAGAACATCCAGAATGTGTGGCAGTGCTGACCGCTAAAGATGTGCCAGGAAATAATAAAATTGGTCATTTAGAGTTCATTTCTGATTGGGACGTCATGATACCAGAAGGCGAAATCACTCGTTATGTGGGTGACGCAATTGCATTAGTTGTTTCAAAAAGTAAAGAAGCTTTAGAGGAGATCAAAGAGCTAGTGGAAGTTGATTATGAAGAGCTGACACCAATAATCACATGTGAAGAGGCCTTAGCAGAAAATGCGGCATTGATCCATGAAAAAGGCAATATTTTATCTCATGAGCATCTTACTCGCGGAAATGCTGACGAGCAGTTGGCCGCATCAAAACATGTGGTGACCCAACATTATTCCGTTCCAATCAATGAACACGCATTCATGGAACCGGAGTGTGCAATTGCAATGCCGGAAGGTGAATCGGGCATTTTACTTTATAGCGCAGGTCAAAGTATCTATGATGAACAGCGGGAAGTTGCTCGGATGTTAGGTGTCGAAAAAGAAAACATTCATGTTCAAGCCAAACTTGTGGGTGGTGGTTTTGGTGGAAAAGAAGATATGAGTGTTCAGCATCATGCCTCACTTGCAGCTTGGTGTTTGCAAAAGCCAGTGAAAGTATTACTTAGTCGTCAAGAAAGCTTGATGATTCATCCTAAACGGCATGGCATGGAAATGGACTTTACTACAGGTTGTGATGCTGAAGGGAATTTAACTGCGATGAAAGCTGTGATTTATGCTGATACTGGGGCATATGCTTCTTTAGGTGGTCCAGTTCTTCAACGGGCATGTACACATGCGGCCGGTCCGTACAAATATCAAGATATTGACGTGGAAGGATTTGCTGTATATACGAATAATCCGCCAGCGGGAGCTTTTAGAGGGTTCGGCGTTTGCCAAACTGCGTTTGCGATTGAAAGTAATCTCAATTTGTTAGCAGAAAAAGTCGGGATCTCTCAATGGGATATCCGTTATAAGAATGCAGTTGAACCAGGTGATTCTTTACCAAATGGTCAGTTGGTTTCAAAAAATGCAGCGTTGAAAGAAACGTTATTAGCTGTTAAAGAAGCCTATGAAAATACTGAGATTGCTGGAATTTCCTGTTTCTTTAAAAATAGCGGGATCGGTGTTGGTTTATCTGATGTTGGTCGTTGTATTGTTTCAGTAGAAGAAGGTAAAGTCCACGTAAGAACCAGTGCGGCTTGTATCGGTCAAGGCATGGCAACTGTAACAACACAAGTTGCCTGTGAAACATTGGATCTACCACCAGAAATGATCATTGCAGAAGCACCAGATACGCGTCGAACACCAGATTCTGGTACAACAACAGCTTCTAGACAATCCTTGTTTACGGGTGAAGCAACGAGAAGAGCTGCGATGCAATTGCGCTATGAGCTAGATATGGGACGTGCTTTATCTGATTTAGAAGGACAAGAATTTTACGGAGAATATTCAGCTAAGACAGATCCATTGATCAATGATAAGAAAAGTCCCGTTAGTCACGCAGGTTATGGATATGCAGCTGAAGTGGCAATATTAGATGAAAAAGGCAAAGTCGAAAAATTTGTTGCCGCTTATGATATGGGTCAAGTCGTTAATCCAAAAGCCGCAGAAGGACAAATCGAAGGTGGAATCGTGATGGGTATGGGATATGCTTTAACAGAAAAATTTGTTATGGAAGATGGGTATGTTAAGGCAAAATATGCTACGTTAGGTCTACTAAATGCGGCCCAAGTACCACCAATCGAGACAATTTTAGTTCAAGCCAAAAACATTCATGATGGTTTAGCTTATGGGATCAAAGGTGTAGGAGAATTGGCAACGATTCCGACTGCACCAGCTTTAGCAGGTGCTTACTATGCTTTAGACGGAAAATTAAGACCTACATTACCAATGGAAGACACGTTCTACCAAAAAAAGAAAAAATAACTAAACGATTCTGTGATGCGCTTAAAAAACGACGCACAAAGGCGCAAAAAACGCATCCGATTAAAATAAAATTGGGTGCGTTTTTATCATAATGATTGAATAAATCAAAGGAGCAGACGAATGCTGAAAATAAGTGCAATCATCATGGCATCAGGATGTTCTTCAAGAATGGGGACAAATAAGCTATTTCTTGATTATCAAGGAGAAAGCTTTTTAGAGCGCACACTAAAACTTACGAAAGAAGTTGCTTTTTTTGAACGAATTTTAGTCATTTCACCTGAGAATTTGCAGGGATTAACTCTGCCTAAAGATCTAAAAGTTATTCAAAATACAGAAGCAAAAAAAGGGCAAAGTTCAAGTGTTCGTTTAGGAACAAAAGTTGCTTCAGGACAGGGCTATCTCTATCTTCCAATCGATCAGCCGTTATTAAATCAAGAATTACTTGAATCCCTTTTTTCTGCGTATTCAAAAGAGACGATCGTTTTTCCTGTGGATCAACTAGATGCTCCGTGCAGCCCAATTTTCTTTGGTGAAAAGTTTCGCTCGGAATTACTTAAGGTCACTGGAAGTGCCGGTGGACGTTGTGTTCGTAAGAATCATCCAGAAGCTTGGCGAAAAATCCAAGTAAAAACTCCTGAATACTTGATAGATATCGATACACCAGAAGAATATCAACGATTGATCGATCAAAATGCTGGGAAAGGAAATGGAAATGAAGCAGCCAGTTTATTTAAATCATGCAGCCACGTCAAACCACAAATTTAAGGCGACAGTCAATGAATTGTGCCAATACTTAGTGACCAATAACAATTTAAATCCAAATCGTAGTTCACAAAATATAGATGAACTTGAATTGATTTTTGAAACTCGTCAATCTTTAGCCAAGTTTTTCAACGCACCTGATCCAGCACATATTATTTTTACGGCAAACGCAACGATGTCGCTAAACATGATTTTAAATGGTTTATTAAAATCCGGGGATCATGTTTTGACGACAGCGGTAGAGCATAATGCTGTTGCCCGACCGTTGTATTTGCTGGAAACTGAGCATAATGTTTCTGTGACACATTTATTTTGTGAAACAGATGGACAGCTTGATCCTAGACAAATCGAATCGATGATCCGTCCAGAAACCAAAGTTATGGTGATGACTCATGCTTCGAACGTTTTAGGAACGATTTTGCCCGTGAAAGAGTGTTTTAAAATAGCGAAGTTCCATGGCATCCTAACCGTTTTGGACAGTGCGCAAACAGCAGGTTTTTTGCCGATAGATATGGAAGCTATGTTTATTGATGTTTTAGCGTTCACAGGACATAAAAGTTTGATGGGAATTTCTGGTATCGGTGGATTTGCTTTAGGTAAAAATGTAGAAAACTTACTCGATCCTTGGGTGAGTGGCGGAACAGGCAGCGCTTCGTTATCTTTTAGGCAACCTGATTTTTTACCTGATAAATTTGAACCAGGGACACTGAATACATTAGGAATTTTAAGCTTAAAAAGTTCACTTCAAGAGATTCAAAATATTGGGTTAAAGACGATTGCAATGCATGAAAGAACATTAACAGAACGATTTTTAACTGGGTTACAAGGATTACCAATTCGTATTTTAGGTGGGAAGAATGCAATCAATTCTGTACCTGTGGTTTCGGTCACAGTCCCAAATATTGATCCAGGAGAACTAGCTCAGTTGTTATTTGACCGCTATCAAATCATTACTAGATCGGGGTTACATTGCTCACCTTTAGCACATCAAACAGCTGGCACCGTACAAAGTGGGGCTGTTCGCTTTAGTTTTGGTTGGCAAACAACGACTGAGGAAATCGATTATACATTAGCAGCATTAAAAGACATTTTATTAGAAAATCGGTAAAGGAGAAAAAAGATGGATTTTTTATCTCAATGTACATCTGGCGGGTGTGGAGCTAAGATTGGCCCCGATGAATTAGCTGGTTTTTTAAGCAAATTGCCTAAATTTTCAGATGACAAACTTATAGTAGATTTTGATTCAGCAGATGATGCCGCCATTTACCAAATATCTGAAAATCTGGCTTTGATTTCTACGGTAGATTTTTTCTCTCCCATGGTGGAAGATCCGCGCACATTTGGTAGAATTGCTGCAGCCAATGCAATGAGTGATGTGTATGCGATGGGTGGCGAGGTGCTCTTTGCTTTAAATCTTGTGTGTTTTCCAGAAAAGCTAGACAAACAGGTTCTTTCAGAAATTCTTTATGGAGGGGCTGAAAAACTAAAAGAAGCACAAGCCTCATTAGCTGGCGGACATTCGATTTATGATCATGAACCTAAGTATGGATTAGCTGTGACAGGTCAAGTCGATCCTCAAAAAATAATTCATAATAATACGCCTAAAGTGGGCGATGTTTTGATTCTTACCAAAGCACTTGGTGTTGGGTTGATTCAGTCTGCAGTTAGAGGCGGAGTGGCTACCCGAAAAGCAGAACAAGCCGCAATTGCTTCTATGGAGCGGTTAAATAAATATGCTGCAGAAAAGATGCGTGCGTTTTCTGTCAATGCTTGTACAGATGTTACTGGATTTGGTCTGCTGGTACATGCATCAGAAATGGCTGGAGAAACAGTCACCTTTGTAATTGATACAGAGCAATTACCACTTTTACCTGAGGCATATATGTATGCGGAAGAATTTTTAGCGACTGCTGCAGGACAGAGAAATCGTCAATTTATGGAAGAAAAAATTGATTTAACTAATGTTAAACCAGCTTTCCAAGAGCTGTTGTTCGATCCGCAAACTTCGGGTGGTTTATTGCTAAGTATTCCAGCAGAACAAGCTGTAGAATGCCTTGAATCCATCCAAAAAGATGATCCAATAGCGACGATCATTGGGGAAGTTTGCGAAAAAGAATCCAATCAGTCCATCATTATTTTATGAGAAAGAAGGAACCAAGATGAAAAAGATCAATGCGCTAGGAAAACCTTGTCCAATTCCTGTGATCGAAGCCAAAAAAGCGATTCGAGAGATACAAAGCATTGGAGGAACTGTAGAAATTTTAGTTGATAATGAAGTTGCTGTTAAAAATATTGAGAAAATGACTACGGGATTAGGCCTAAAAACTACTCATGAGACGCTGGATTTAAATGAAATCTTGATTGAAATAACAGTACCAAATGAACAAGAACAAAACAGACCAGAAAATACTGCAAGTGAAATAGTGATTGCTTTTGGTAGAAAAACAATGGGTGATGGCGATCCAAATTTAGGGGAAGTATTACTAAAGAGCTACATTTATTCTTTGACGGAATTAGATACGCCGCCAGAACATTTACTATTTTTCAATAGCGGGGCGTTTTTAACGAATCAACATTCTAGTGTGTTGAACGATTTAAAGGTTTTGTTGGAAAAGGGGACGCAAATAAGTACGTGCGGTGCTTGTTTGGACTTTTACCAGCTCAAAGAAACGTTAGCTATTGGAGAAATAACGAATATGTATGGAATCACAGAAGTAATGGCACAAGCAAAAAAAGTTATTAATTTTTAATGAGGTGAAAAAAATGGATTATCTATTAACTTTTCAAAATACTCATTACGCCATTCATGGTGAAAAAACATTAATGAATACAAATATTTCTGTTTCGGTGATGGCTTTACCAGCTAGTCTAGGTGATTTTTGTGGGATTTGTCTACGGTTAGCGGCGCAAGATTTAGCCGTTGGGTGTGAATGTTTGAAAGCTGAAAATGTACCGATTGAAGGTATTTTTAAAATCGAGAGCAGAAATAATGAAAGGACGTATACGCCATGTCTCCTTTGATCGACTGTTTTGAATTTCAAAAACATCATGTCATTTCATTGATTGGCAGTGGGGGAAAAACAAGCTTAATGTGGTATCTAGCTAATGGCTATCGAAAAGAAAAAGTTTTGGTTAGTACAACCACGAAAATCGGATATCCTATTGATCGGCCGTATGATTATTTTTATAGTGAAAATTTTTCAAACATGGGTCAAGATGGGCAAGGCATTACATTAGCAGGAGCGTATACAGCTAATAAATATAAATTAAGCGCACCACCCATTGATTTTCAGGAATCTTTTCATAAATTTGACAAGGTCTTTCTTGAAGCAGATGGTTCCAAGCAGTTGCCGTTAAAAGGCTGGGAGACTTTCGAACCTGTTATTTTACTAGAAACAACTGTAACGGTCGGTTTACTTCCAATTTCAGTTTTAGGCAAGACAGTTGACCAAACAACGGTTCATCGATTGCCACTTTTTACACGAGCAACTGGCATCGAAGCTGGCGAAAAAATCAAAGAGGAAACGTTAGCAGAAATCATTTCCAGCCCTACAGGATTATTTGCAAAAAGCCAAGGGCAGCGCATTTTATGTATCAATCAAGTAGAAACATCCGAACAACTATTTCAGGCAAAAAAAGTGTTTTCTTTACTTCCAAATATGTTATTAAAACGATTGAGTAAAGTGATAGCTTGTAATATTCAGTCAGGAGAAGGGACAATCTTATGGAAAAGGTGAAATCAGGAATATCTGACACGATCATTGCTGTTCGCGGTGGTGGAGACTTAGCCACGGGCGTTATCCAAAAATTAGTTCACGTAGGTTTTAAAGTAGTCGTTTTAGAAACAGCCCAACCCCTTGCGATTCGTCGAACTGTAGCATTATGTAATGCTGTCTTTCAAAATAAACAGCAAGTAGAAGATCTAGAAGCAGTTTTAGTTACCTCCGTTCAAGAATGCTATGAGAGTTGGCGAAAGAATCAAGTTCCGGTGCTGATCGATCCCAATGCGAATTCGCTAGCGATGCTCAACCCGCTAGTTTTAGTCGATGCAATTTTAGCTAAAAAAAATTTAGGTACAAAAAAATCAATGGCTCCTATCACAATTGCTTTAGGACCAGGATTTTCAGCACCAACAGATGTTGATGTCGTGATTGAAACGATGAGAGGACATTACTTAGGGCGCTTATATTTTGAGGGTGGAGCTATACCTAATACTGGAATTCCTGGAGAAATTGGCGGAAAAAGTGCAGAACGAGTCATTCACTCACCAGCATCAGGCAATGTCAAACATGCTAAAAAGATTGGCGATGTCGTCAAAAAAGGGGAAGTGCTTTGTTATGTTGATCAAATGGCCGTTCACTCTCCATTGGATGGTGTTCTAAGAGGCTTGATTTCAGATCAAGTCAATTGTTCAGAAGGCTTAAAATGTGGTGATGTAGATCCACGGCCGGCCGAACAAGTCGACTGCTTTACGATATCAGATAAAGCTAGGGCATTGGGTGGTGCAGTTTTGGAAGCTGTTTTCATGTTAGGCAGGCAGAAAAAGTTATTTTAAAAAATATAGAATTTAACTATTAAAAAAAGAAACTAAAAATTATTTTTTTTACCTAAAAAATATTGTTACTGAGGATAAATGTATGGTATAGTGTAAGTGAAGTTTTATGAATATACTGTTTTTTAAAAAAGAAAGCGTTTTTTTATTCTCTGATATGTGAAAAAGGTAATTTGAATAGAGAACGTCTTTCAAAGATTCTCAGGTTAAAGAGTTTTTGCTAATAAGTATGAAAAGAATGAAAAGGGTTACAAATGACCTTTTTATTCTTAAAAATATTTTGTAAAAAAGATGAGAGGATGAGTAAATATGGCACTAGTAAAAATCGTTTATGCAAGTATGACTGGAAATACAGAGGAGATTTCAGAAATTTTGGAAAATACTGTCCAAGAAGCAGGATTTGATGTAGAAAGAGAAGAATGTTCTGAAGTAGATGTTGATTTTTTTGATGATGCTGATGCATGTGTGATCGCAACCTATACTTATGGTGACGGTGAATTACCGTTTGAGTTTGAAGATTTTTATGATGAATTAGAAGAAAAAGATTTAGCAGGAAAAATATTCGGTGTTGTTGGGTCTGGTGATCGTGAATATGGGGATTTATTCTGTAAATCTGCTCATGATTTTGTGGCAACATTGGAGAAAACAGGAGCGAAAAAAGTAGCCGAAACGGTTGAAATCGAAAATAATGCAGAAGAAGAAGACATTGATGCACTGAAAAAATTTGTAAAAGAATTAACAGCGGGTTTGTAAAGAGAAGCTAAAGTCGTATGAAAGAAGGAAATGTGAATGCATTCATTCATTTACGGTAGTCCATATGTATAAGATAACCCGAAGTGAGCAACTTTCAAAAAATGAATACGATTTTTGGATCGAAGCCCCTCGAATTGCTGCTAAAGCTCAACCAGGTCAATTTGTTATTTTGCGGATCAATGAACTTGGCGAACGAATTCCATTGACGATCGCAGATACTGAACCTTCTAAAGGAATTATTCGTTTGGTTTTTCAAGTAATCGGCAAGACAACAGCTGAACTTGGCAAACTTAGTACAGGCGATTCCATTTTAGATTTAACTGGACCGCTAGGCATGCCAACAGAAATAAAAAATTACGGTACAGTGATGATCGTAGGAGGCGGCGTAGGAATTGCAGCGATTTTCCCAATCTTAAAAAGCTTGAAAAAAGCTGGAAATCGAGTGGTTACAATTCTCGGTGCCAAAACTTCGGAACTAGTTATTCTTCAAGAAGAATGCCGTCAATACTCTGATGAATTGATTATCACAACAGATGACGGCACGCTAGGAATGAAAGGACTTGTAACGCAAGCTATGGAACAAGTGATTGCAAAAGAATCGATCAACTGTAGTTGGGCGATTGGACCAAGCGTGATGATGAAATTTTGTACAATGACTGCAACCAAACATGATTTACCAATCTATGTTTCTTTGAATCCAATCATGATCGACGGAACTGGGATGTGCGGTGGTTGTCGTGTAACTATTGATGGCACCATCAAATTTGCCTGTGTTGATGGTCCAGAATTTAAAGGAACAGAAGTCAATTGGGCTGAATTTATCAGTCGAATGAAACAATATGCGACCGAAGAAGAAACATCCTTGGTAGATTATCAAAAAGCGCAGGTGATCTCTCATGGCTAGAAGAAGCAGAACTAAAACACCAATCGCTGAACAAAAACCAGCAATTCGAAAATCTAATTTTGACGAAGTCTGTTTAGGCTATACGATTGAAGAAGGACAAGCTGAAGCAATTCGTTGTCTACAATGCAAAAACGCACCATGTATTGCTAGCTGCCCAGTGATGATCGATATTCCAGGATTTATAGTAGCGATTAAAGAAGGGAATATGAAAGAAGCAGCAGCTGTTTTAGGCAAATATACCAATCTCCCAGCAATCTGCGGGAGAGTTTGTCCTCAGGAAAAGCAATGTGAGAAAGTCTGTAAATTAGGAATGGCTAAAAATTTTGAACCAGTAGCGATTGGTAAACTTGAGCGCTTAGTGGCTGATTGGGCTTTAGAAAATCAAGATTTTTCTAAACTTAAACTTATCCAAAGTGATCAGCCAAAAATCGGCAAAATCGCTGTGATTGGCTCCGGTCCGTCTGGATTGACAGTTGCAGGTGATTTAGCCAAATTGAATTATGAAGTTATCATTTACGAAGCTTTACATGAATCTGGTGGTGTCTTGACTTATGGCATACCAGAATTTAGATTGCCTAAAAGAATTGTAAAAAAAGAAATCGAGAGTATTGAAGCTTTAGGTGTGACGATCGAAACCAATGTTGTTGTTGGAAAGACAATCACTATGGAAGAAATCATTACCGAATTTGATGCTTGTTACATTTCTGTTGGAGCTGGAGCGCCTAACTTTATGGGGATTCCCGGAACAGCTTTGAATGGAGTCTATTCTTCTAGTGAATATTTGACACGAATCAATTTGATGCATAGTTATGAGTTTCCAAACTATGATACACCAATCAAACGATCCAAAAATGTTGTTGTGATCGGCGGCGGAAATGTTGCTATGGATGCAGCACGATCAGCGAAACGTTTAGGTGCAGAAAAAGTTAGTATTGTCTATCGCAGATCGCTTGAAGAACTGCCGGCACGTATTGAAGAATATCATCATTCTGTCGAAGAAGAGATCGAATATTATTGGCTAACAAATCCAATTGAATATATGAACAACGGCAATGGTGATTTAAATGGTGTGAAATGTATCAAAATGGAGCTAGGCGAACCAGATGAATCAGGAAGGCGCCGTCCTGTTCCAATTAAAAATAGTGAATTTATTATCGAAGCTGACACAGTGATCGAAGCAATCGGTCAAGGGTCCAATAAAGTGTTGTTATCCACTTTCCCAGAACTTAAATTAACAAAATGGGGTTACATTGAGGCGGATCCAAAAACGGGAGCAACATCGATTCCCGGCATCTTTGCCGGCGGAGATATCGTTACAGGCGCAGCAACAGTGATTTTGGCCATGGGTGCTGGAAAAGTTGCTGCTGTAGAGATCGACAATTATGTGCGAGAAAAAGAGAAAACGCCCGTAACAACAAAAGTCTGAGGAAAGATAAAAGGTGAGAAGAAATGAAAACGACAAAGACAATGGATGGAAATACCGCAGCAGCTTATATTTCCTACGCCTTTACAGAGGTAGCGGCGATTTATCCAATTACGCCAAGTTCCACAATGGCGGAATTGGTAGACGAATGGGCTGAAAATGGACTGAAAAATATCTATGGACAAAAAGTCCAAGTCATTGAAATGCAGTCAGAAGCAGGAGCCGCAGGTGTTGTTCATGGTTCTTTAAAAACAGGTGCCTTAACAACAACGTATACTGCCTCACAAGGTTTGTTATTGATGATTCCAAATATGTACAAAATAGCAGGAGAACTTTTACCAGCTGTTTTCCACGTAGCAGCTAGAGCAATCACAACCAGCGCTTTGAGTATTTTTGGCGATCATGGAGATGTGATGGCCACTCGTCAAACAGGTTTTTGTATGCTAGCAGAATCTAGTGTCCAAGAAGTCATGGATCTTTCTGCAGTAGCTCATTTAGCGAGCCTCGAAGGCAGTTTACCATTCGTTAATTTTTTTGATGGATTCAGAACGAGTCATGAATTACAAAAAATCGAAGTGCTTGATTATGATGATCTAAAAGGAATGCTTGACCAAGATGCGGTGGATCGATTTAGAAATAGAGGAATGAATCCAAATCACCCAACGGTCTCAGGAACAGCTCAAAATCCAGACATCCATTTTCAACAAAGAGAAACAGTTAACGCAAATTACGAAGCAATGCCAAGAATCGTTCAAAAATACATGAACCAAATCAATGAATTACGCGGCACTAATTATGATTTAACGGATTACTATGGAGCAGAAGATGCAACAGAAGTCATTATTTCAATGGGGTCAGCTTCACCAGTTATTCAACAAACGGTGGATTATTTAAATCAACAAGGGCGAAAGGTCGGACTGATCAATATTCATTTATATCGTCCATTCCCAACAGAGAATCTATTAGAAAAATTACCAAAAACAGTAGAAAAAATTGCTGTCTTAGATCGAACGAAAGAAGCAGGTGCAGATGGGGAACCATTGCTTTTAGATGTTCAAAGTGCATTATATCAACATTCCAATCGTCCAATTGTGATCGGCGGACGTTATGGCTTAGGTTCAAAAGATGTGACGCCTAATCAAATCAAAGCAGTTTATGATCATTTACTATTGCCTTTTGCTGAATTAAAACAACGCTTTACCATTGGTATCGTAGATGATGTGACGTACCGTTCATTACCACAAGGAGAAATCTTAGATTTAACTCCAAACTCAACGTTCCAAGCAAAATTCTGGGGATTTGGCTCAGATGGAACAGTTGGTGCAAATAAACAAGCAATCAAAATAATTGGAGACAATACTGATCTATACGCCCAAGCATATTTTAGCTATGATTCTAAAAAATCAGGGGGCTTAACTGTTTCTCACTTACGTTTTGGTGAAGAACCGATTACATCCACTTATTTAGTAGAACAAGCTGATTTTATTGCCTGTCACAATGCTTCTTATATCCATAATTATGATTTACTAAAAGGCTTGAAAGATGGCGGAACCTTCTTATTGAATACCATTTGGGATAAAGAAAAGGTCTATCGTTTACTTCCAGCTAAACTAAAAAAATATATTGCAGAACACGCTATTCAATTTTACATCATCAATGCCGTAGAATTGGCGCGAGAAATTGGTTTAGGCCGTAGAATCAATACAGTGATGTCCACCGCCTTTTTTGAAGTGACAGATATTATGACGCGCGATGAATATATGCCGTTATTAAAAGCTGAGGTCCAAAAAACATACGGGAAAAAATCAATGGAGATCGTAGAAAAAAACTTCCAAGCGATCGATAGGACATTTGACTCGTTACAAAAAATCGAAGTTCCATCTGAATGGGCAGCACTTGTTATTAAACCTGAGGAAAAAGATTCCACCTTACCAAAATACATTACCAACATTTTACAGCCAATCAATCGTCAAGAAGGAAATGAGTTAACGGTAGGGGATTTGATCGAAAATGGCATGAAGACTGGAGAAATGCCGATGGGCACTGCAGCCTATGAAAAGCGTGGAATCGCCTTAGAGGTTCCCGAGTGGCAGATGGATAAATGTACAATGTGTAATGAATGTGCCTTTGTCTGTCCTCATGCGGCAATTCGACCATTTTTGGCAGACGAAGCGGAGATGGAAGAAGCTCCAGCAGGATTTCTTGCAAGAGAAATGCGTGGCGCAGATGGCTTGATGTACCGGATTCAAGTATCTTTAGAGGATTGTACAGGCTGTGGTCTTTGTGTCCAAGCTTGCCCGGTCAAAGAAAAAGCTATTTTGATGAAACCTTATGAAGAACAAAAAGAACAAGCAATCAATTGGGCATTTGCGATGACCTTACAGCAAAAAGAAAATCCAGTCAGAAAATTATCGGTGAAAGGATCTCAATTCAATCAGCCATTAATGGAATTTTCTGGTGCGTGTGAAGGCTGTGGAGAAACACCGTACATCAAGTTACTCACTCAATTATTTGGCGATCGAATGATGATGGCTAATGCAACGGGGTGTTCATCTATTTGGGGCGGCTCATCTCCTGTAACTCCATACACGACAAATGAATGTGGACAAGGTCCAGCATGGAGTAATTCGTTATTTGAAGATAATGCTGAATATGGCTATGGAATGTACGTAGCGAATAAGACCAAACGACAATACCTAGCAGATCAAGTACAAGTTGCTGTAGATAAACATTTAGGATCAGAAGAACTTCAAGCATTGATGCAAGATTGGCTGGTACATTATCTTGAAGGTGATGGCACGCAGCAACGGGCAACCAAGCTAGCAGCTGCTTTGAGTGGAGAGTATCAATCCGATCCACTTTTAGAACAAATCTACAAACAAAGTGATTTACTTGTGAAAACGAGTCAGTGGATCGTCGGCGGTGATGGTTGGGCGTATGACATTGGTTTTAGCGGAATCGACCACGTTTTAGCAAGTGGAGCCGATGTAAACATCTTTGTTATGGATAACGAAGTGTATGCGAATACTGGTGGTCAAACATCCAAAGCCACTCCAGCCGCTGCTATCGCCAAATTTTCTGCTGGCGGTAAACAAACATCTAAAAAAGATTTAGGGATGATGGCGATGACATACGGAAATGTATACGTCGCTCAAATCGCTTTAGGTGCCAATTCAATGCAGACGATCAAAGCAATCGATGAAGCCGAGCGTTACCCTGGTCCCTCTCTGATCATTGGTTACACACCTTGTATCAATCATGGGGTCAAAGGCGGTATGATCGAAACACTTTCTTTAGCAAAAGAAGCGGTTGAGTCAGGATATTGGCAACTATATCGTTATAATCCGCAATTGATAGAAAAAGGCAAAGATCCAATGGTGATCGATTACAAAAAAGCTGATTTCTCAAAAATACGCGATTTCCTTGAAAAACAAACTCGTTTCTCTGCCCTTCATACAATCAAGGACAATCAAGAAGTCGTTGAACATCTTTTAACGAAAACCAAAGATGATGCAGAAGATCGATCAGATAATTATGTTAAATTAGTGAGCCAAAGCAAGAAATAAGAAAATAAGTAATTGGAATCAAACTAGTCGTTAGTTGATTTCAATTGCTTTTTATATGTAAAAAATAAAAAAATGTTCAGAAATTACAAAAAGCGCTTCCAATATGTTATTCTTACAGTGTTACAATTTAGGTAAAAAATAATTTTATTAGGTATATGTATTTATTTTCTATCAGAGTTGCTCTGGTTCATTGTGCTATGGGTTATATAGCTACGCAGGAAAAGTATAAAAAAACTGCCTGTGACAAAAAGCATCACAATCTATTTCACCTAATTTTTAGTCAAAGCCGGGCGAGCCTGTTCAGCTTTTAATTTAAGGAGGACGTTCATGTTTCATTGGAAAAAGCTTAAAAAAGAAGAGTTAAAACGAGAAATACTAGCAGGGACAACTTCATTTTTCGCCATTTCATATATCATTATGGTAAATACAGTGATCTTAGCTGAGGCGGGGATGCCAAAAGAATTAACGATTTTTGGTACGATTTTTATTTCCATTATCGGGTCGATTTTGATGGGATTAGTTGCAGATGCGCCAATTGTACTGACAACTGGGATGGGTGTTAATTCATTTTTCACCTACACATTAGTGCTCTCATTAGGTTTGACTTGGCAGCAAGCATTAGCTGTTAGTTTTTGCGCAGGTATAGTTTATTTACTAGTTGCTTTTACGAAGCTAAGTAAATTATTTGCAGAAGTTGTGCCGGAAACGCTAAAAACTGGGATCACTGTGGGAATTGGTTTTTTTCTTGTGTTGATTGGTTTGGAAAAAGGGCATTTGATTTTAAGAGGAGAGCATACTTTTTTGCAGCTTGCCTCTTTAAATAATAGTTTAACTATGCTAACTTTATTCTCATTGATTTTGACTGTAATTCTGTTTGTGAAAGGGATTCAAGGGAGCTTTTTCATTGGTATCGTAGCCGTAACTCTGATTGCTAACCTTTTTGGAATGGTAACACCAACGGAACATTTTTCCTTGAGCGGGCTAGGCAATTATTCTAATATTTTTTTACAATTAGATTTCAGCACTTTTTTTTCTAAGAGCTTTTTACTAGGCGTGTTTGCGTTATCGATGATTTTGATTTTTGAATCGATGGGTTTGCTTAAAGGATTGATGCCAGAAGCAGACGAGAAAAAATATTTACGCGCTTATCGTGTAACAGGTTTTATTACGTTACTATCTAGCATCTTTGGGACAAGCCCGACTGTGGCAGCGGCTGAAAGTGCAACAGGTATTGAAGAAGGCGGAAAAACAGGCATAACATCGATCACTAGTGGTATCTGTTTCTTTTTAGCGTTATTAGCCTTACCGTTTCTTTCCTACATTCCTGATTCGGCGTTGGCACCGGCGATTATTATAACGGGGTTCTTGATGATTCAACAGATCAAAACACTACATTTTGAAGATTTCAGTGACTATTTTCCTGCGATGCTGATGATTGTTTTGATTCCATTTACAATGAATATTTCTGATGGTATGGCTTTTGGTTTTGTGGCATATCCATTAACAAAATGGGTTGCAGGGAAAAAATCAGAACTATCGCTACCAATGTGGTTTATTTCAGGTTTATTCTTGATTTATTTGATTGTTAATGTACTGATTTAATAAATAAGTAAGTGGGACATAACTCTTTGAGTCATATCCCACTTACATGGAATCCGGATAAACGGTTGGAGCGGAAGCAATCCCTTCTGCTCCAACCGTGCATTTTTTAACCAATAATAATTTTTTCAGAAGGATACTCATACCCAATATCACGTGTTTCTTTCGGTACAAATAACATCAAGGTATACAACATACCGATACGTCCAATAAACATTAAAAGAGCGATCATTAATTTACCTACCGTTGTTAAATCAGAGGTAATGCCTAAAGACAAACCAGTTGTTCCAAAGGCGGAAGCAACTTCAACGATAATTGCAATCAGCGGATGATCTTCAGTAGCTGTTAAAAATAAAACCGCAAAGAAACACATGATCAGTGAAAGCATAAAGACAACAATTGATTTTTTTACATCATCATCATCGATTCGTCGACCAAAGACATTGATCTTGTCTTCGCTTTTCAAAAAAGCATACAAGTATAAACCGATGATCGCAACCGTTGTTGTCCGAATTCCGCCACCGACTGAACTAGGGCTACAGCCGATAAACATCAATAGCGAAAATACGATCAATGTAGTCACTTGAAAATCACCTAAATCATTGATCTGTAAACCAGCATTCCGAGTTGTCATAGAATAAAACATTGACGTGATCCAGCGCTGAACTTCGCCCATTCCCACAAATAAATGATCTTTTTCCAATAAATAAATCAAAATCGTTCCGCCAACAAACAAAATCACAAATGCCAATACTGCAATCTTGCTGAACAGTGAAAAACGGAACGGCAGACCACGTTTTTTCTTCTTAAAAAACAACCATTCACGAAATTCCATCAAAACAGGGAACCCGATCCCACCGACAAAAATCAAAAACATGATCACGATCAAAAAAACATAGTCATTAGCAAAAGGCATGATTGAATCACCAGTAACATCGAATCCTGAGTTAGTCACAGCTGAAATGGATTGATAAAAACCAAAGAAAATCGCTTGCGACCAGCTTTTATAATAACCAGAAAAATAAAAATAGATAGAAAAAAAAGTTCCGAAAATCACTTGAAACCATAAAATAATCGTAAATGTGATTCGAATCAAACGAACAATACCACTCAATTTAGGCTGATTCATATCTGTCATGATCAATTGCCGCTGCTTTAAAGAAATTCTGCGTTTTGACAGAATAATAAAAGCTGTCGAAATCATCATGATCCCCAAACCACCGATTTGAAAAAGAACTTCCATCAAAATGACCCCACGATCATTAAAGACAGAATTAATATCAAACGTTGATAAACCAGTCACACTTACCGTACTGATTGCCATAAACAACATGTCGATAAAACCCACATGAGAATCTGGTTCTCTGAAAAATGGTAGGCAAAAGAGTAGATAAGAAATCACAGTCATAATAATATAGTATGAAACAATAATTTGTATAGAAGAAAAATTATTGGAAATAAAACGCCTTCCTTTGCGTTGAGCCAACCATAAAAGCCGCATTTGATTCATAACGGACCTCCCGAATATCATTAAATCAAGTATAGCAGAAAATAAAAGATGGGCAAACAAAGAATAAACGCTTAAAGGAAATAAGAAATTGATTAAAAAAAGCGAGAATATAGCACAAATCAAACGGAACATGCTATTTTATTGAAAGGAGAATAACATCTAAGCTTGTAATCAGATTGTTAGGGCTTAATTACTTATGTGATTAATTTCACATTTTTAGTTGATTTGAACTGAAAAATAAAAAAGTTTGTTTTGGTTAAAATGTACAAGAGGTGGGAAAAAGATGAAAAAAGTAATCATGAGTTTACTATCATTAAGTTTATTTGTAGGAGTCGCAGCAGGTTGTACGAGCGATCAAGAAAAAACAACCAAGAAAAGCAAAGAATCAAAAGAAAGCACTGAAGTTACTTCAGGTGCGTCAGCCAATGGCTATACAGATTTAAGTGAATTAAAAGACAAATATGATATTGTTATTGTTGGTGCTGGCGGTGCAGGTATGACAGCAGCTTTACAAGCAAAAGAAGCAGGCATGAACCCAGTGATTTTAGAAAAAATGCCAGTTGCTGGTGGAAATACGATCAAATCTTCTTCTGGAATGAACGCATCACAAACTAAATTCCAAAAAGAAGACGGCATCACAGACAGCAATGACAAATTTTTTGAAGAAACATTAAAAGGCGGAAAAGGCACAAATGATAAAGAATTACTACGCTTTTTCGTTGATCATTCAGCAGATGCAATCGATTGGTTAGACAGTAAAGGCATTGTTCTTAGCAATCTAACGATCACTGGAGGAATGAGTGAAAAACGTACCCATCGTCCAGCAGACGGTTCTGCAATTGGCGGCTACTTAGTTGATGGACTGGTCCGTAATGTCAAAGAAGAAAAAATTCCTCTGTTTGTTAATGCAGACGTGACAGAATTACTTGAAAAAGATGGTCAAGTAGATGGCGTTAAAGTAAAATTAAACGACAAAGAAACAAAAGAAATCGAAACCAATGCAGTTATCGTTACAACTGGCGGATTCGGTGCAAATAAAGAAATGCTTGAAGAATACGATCCAAAATTAAAAGATTACGTAACAACAAACCAAGAAGGTACAACTGGTGACGGTATCAAGATGATCGAAAAATTAGGCGGCGCAACTGTTGATATGAAAGAAATTCAAATTCATCCAACCGTTCAACAAGACAAATCATTCTTAATCGGTGAAGTGGTTCGTGGCGAAGGTGCTATCTTAGCTTCACATGAAGGAACACGTTTTGTCAATGAAATGGATACTCGCGATAAAGTTTCTGCTGCAATTACAGCACTACCTGAAAAATCAGCATACTTGGTATTTGACCAAGGTGTTCGTGATCGTGCTAAAGCTATCGATTTTTATGATGAACAAGGCTTTGTTGTTGAGGGAAAAACAATCGAAGAACTTGCTAAAAAAATCGATATGCCAGAAGCAAAACTAAAAGAAACTTTAGATCAATGGAACAAAGATGTTGCAGCTAAATCTGATACTCAATTTGGCCGCAAAACAGGAATGGACAACGATTTATCAACTGGTCCTTACTACGCAATCAAAATCGCACCAGGTATTCACCACACAATGGGTGGCGTGAAAATCAATACTAAGACAGAAGTACTAAAAGAAGATGGAACTCCAATCAAAGGATTGTACGCATCGGGTGAAGTTACTGGCGGATTACATGGTGCAAACCGTATCGGCGGAAACGCTGTAGCAGACATCATTATCTTTGGTCGCCAATCTGGAACTGAAGCAGCAAATTTTGCGTCAGCACAAAAATAAATGAGTTTAAAAGAGCCAATAGATTGAACGTCTGCGTTTGTCTATTGGTTTCTTTTTATACATAAATAGACCTATAATCAAAAACTAAGAAAGCAATTTTTCAAAAATACTGCTTTTTTGTTGAAAATATAGTAAAATACGAGAGGAACTAAACGAGAGGTGACGACGGACAAATGGCACAATTATTTTTTAAGTATGGCGCAATGAACAGTGGTAAAACGATTGAAATATTAAAAGTAGCGCACAATTATGAAGAACAAGACAAACCTGTTGTGATTATGACAAGCGGACTTGATACTAGAGATGGTATTGGTGTCGTTTCCAGCCGTATCGGCCTTAGAAGAGAAGCTACACCGATCTTTAAAGAGACAAATGTTTATGAACTGATCCAAAATTTAGACTATCAGCCTTATTGTATCCTAGTAGATGAATCACAATTTCTAGAAAAAAAACATGTGATCGAATTTGCCAAGGTTGTGGATGAATTGAATATTCCAGTCATGGCATTTGGCTTGAAGAACGATTTTCGTAATGAACTATTTGAAGGCTCAAAATATTTGATGCTTTATGCAGATAAACTAGAAGAACTAAAAACGATTTGTTGGTTCTGCCACAAAAAAGCTACGATGAATCTGCATTATATCAATGGTCAACCTGTTTATGAAGGAACACAAGTCCAAATCGGCGGCAATGAAGCCTATTATCCAGTCTGTCGCAATCACTATTTCCATCCACCAATTGACGGTGAACAGGAAAAAAATAATTAGCTAAGAAAAAATGAAAAATAAACGATACCTATTAAATAAAAAGAGGAGCAACTAACTATGTACGATCAGTTACAATCAATCGAAGATCGCTATGAAGAATTGGGCGAGTTATTAAGCGATCCAGAAGTTATTAGTGATACAAAACGTTTTATGCAATTATCCAAAGAAGAAGCGAATACTCGTGAAACAGTCGACGTTTATCGTCGCTACAAGCAAGTAGTCGATGGAATCAGTGACACCGAAGAATTACTAGGTGAAAAACTAGATGCTGAAATGGCTGAAATGGCCAAAGAAGAACTTTCAGAATTAAAGAAAGAAAAAGAAGTGTTAGAAGAACGAATCAAAATTTTACTATTGCCAACAGATCCAAATGATGACAAAAATATCATCATGGAAATCCGTGGAGCAGCAGGCGGCGATGAAGCTGCTTTATTTGCTGGTGATTTATTTGGGATGTACCAAAAATATGCGGAATCACAAGGCTGGAAAACAGATGTGATGGAAGCTAGCATCACTGGTATCGGCGGCTACAAAGAAGTAATCATGATGATTTCAGGAGACAACGTTTTCTCTAAGCTAAAATATGAAAGTGGTGCACACCGCGTTCAACGTGTTCCATCAACTGAGTCACAAGGTCGTATCCATACATCAACAGCTACTGTGGTTGTTTTACCAGAGGCTGAAGAAGTAGAACTAGATCTTGCGGATAAAGATATACGTACAGATATCTATCATGCAAGTGGCGCTGGTGGTCAGCACGTCAATAAAACCGCTTCTGCTGTTCGTTTGACTCACATACCAACTGGAATTGCTGTTGCGATGCAAGATGAACGTTCGCAAATCAAAAACCGTGAAAAAGCTATGAAAATTTTACGTGCCAGAGTGTACGATCAAATGCAACAAGAAGCACAAAGCGAATACGATGCAAATCGTAAATCAGCTGTTGGTACAGGCGATCGTTCTGAACGAATCCGCACCTACAACTTCCCACAAAATCGTGTAACGGATCACCGCATTGGTTTAACGATCCAAAAACTAGACCAAATTCTAGCTGGGAAATTAGATGAAATCGTAGATGCATTAGTCTTATACGATCAAACATCAAAATTAGAAGAGATGCAAAATGGGTAACCGTTATTTTGAAGTCCTTGAACGGGCTTCTTCTTTTTTAGAAAAACAAGGCAAAGAAGGCTATAGTATTTTATTCGTTTTCCTTGAAAGAAAAGGCTGGACAAAAACAGATTGGCTGCTTCATCTAAAAGAAGAAATTTCACCAGAAGATGAGCAACAACTTAATAACGACCTAAAACGGCTTGCAGAAAATTATCCACCGCAATATTTATTAGGCTATAGCAATTTTTATGACCATCGTTTTCTAGTCAATGAGCATACATTGATTCCTAGACCAGAAACGGAAGAATTAGTTGACCGCTGCTTAAAAGAAGATCCTAACGGACAGCTGAATGTTGTTGATGTGGGAACTGGAACAGGGGCAATCGCAATCAGTTTGAAATTCGCTCGACCTGATTGGCAAATAACAGCAATCGATATTTCAGAAGAAGCATTGAAGGTTGCAGAAAAAAATGCCCAGCTTTTAGAAGCGCCGATTCAATTTATTCATGGAGATGGACTAAAACCAATGAGTGATCAAAGAATCGATATCTTGATTTCAAATCCTCCTTACATCAGTAATACTGAATGGGACTTAATGGATGAAAGTGTTCGGACATTTGAACCGAAAACGGCACTTTTCGCAGAAAATGAAGGCTTAGCGATTTATCAGCAACTAGCCGAAGAAGCAAAAGATATACTGAATCCCGACGGTAAAATTTATTTAGAAATTGGTTTTCAACAAGGAGAATCTGTAAAGAAGATTTTCCAGCAAACATTCCCGCAAAAACAAGTACGCGTTGCTCAAGACTTATCGGGAAATGATCGAATGGTAATCATTTCATAAAAAAGAGGAGGGATAAAAATTGGAGACAAAACAATTTACAGGTGACGAGATCGACCAAGCCTCAGCGTTGATTTGTAAAGGAGAATTGATCGCTTTTCCAACTGAAACAGTTTATGGACTTGGTGCAAATGCATTAGATGAGCATGCCGTGAAACAAGTTTACGCAGTCAAAGGACGTCCCAGCGATAATCCGCTGATTGTTCATGTCAGCGATTTTGAGATGGTTAAACAATATGTAACTGATTTCCCCTCAAACACCAAAGCGTTAGTGGATTCCTTTTGGCCCGGCCCTTTAACATTAATCTTCACTGTAAAACCAAATACATTTTCATCTACTGTCACTGGCGGTCTAAAAACAGTTGCTTTTCGGATGCCTAAAAATGATAAAACATTAGCGCTGATTAATAAAGCTGGCGTGCCATTGGTAGGTCCAAGCGCTAATACTTCTGGCAAACCGAGTCCAACAACAGCTCAACATGTGTTTCATGATTTACATGGGAAAATCGCGGGTATCTTAGATGACGGAGCGACTCAGATTGGTGTGGAATCAACGGTGTTGGACTTAACCGCTGCAGATGGAGTTCCAGTTATTTTAAGACCAGGAGCAATCACCAAAGAAAGTTTGGAAGAAGTTGTCGGTAAGGTACGTGTAGATCAGCATTTAATCAGTGAAAAAGAAGCCCCTAAAGCACCAGGGATGAAGTATAAACATTATTCCCCAGATACTCCTGTATGGATTGTTGATGGCAATCTGGATGTATTTGAAAAAGCGATAACATGGGCTAAAAACAAAAACCAACGAATTGGTTTATTTGCGGATAATCAAATTATATCAGCATTTTCTGATGAAATAGATGAAGGCTTTTCTTTTGGAGAAGATTCGGTTGAACAGGCAACTAAGCTATTATTTGCTGGACTTCGATCGTTAGATGAAAAAAATATCGACATAATTTTTGCCCAAGCGTTTCCAGAAACTGGATTGGGTATCGCTTACATGAATCGACTGAAGAAAGCTGCAAACCAAAATATTTTAAAAATTGATTCGATTTTCGAGTAGAGAGCTTTTAAGTATGATACAATCGGTACAAACAAATGAAATGGAGGCTTGTTTAATGGATTATAAAACATTTGATCCTGATTTATGGGATGCAATTGCAAAAGAAAATGATCGTCAAGAAAACAATCTGGAGCTGATTGCATCAGAAAACGTTGTTTCTAAAGGTGTTATGGCAGCACAGGGAAGTATTCTTACAAATAAGTATGCAGAAGGCTATCCTGGCAAACGTTATTATGGAGGTTGCGAGTTTATTGATATCGTTGAAGATTTAGCAATTGACCGTGCCAAAGAATTGTTTGGTGCAAAATTTGCGAATGTTCAGCCTCACTCAGGCTCTCAAGCGAATACAGCTGCATATCTTTCATTGATTGAACCAGGGGATACCGTTTTAGGGATGGATTTGTCTGCGGGAGGACATTTAACTCACGGTTCACCAGTCAATTTTAGTGGGAAAACTTATAACTTTGTGAGCTACGGCGTTGATCCGACAACAGAAGTGATCGATTATAATGTTGTGCGTATTTTAGCGCGTGAACATCAGCCTAAATTGATCGTTGCAGGAGCCAGTGCGTATTCTCGTACGATCGACTTTGAAAAATTCCGTGAAATCGCAGATGAAGTCGGCGCAAAATTAATGGTAGATATGGCTCATATTGCAGGGCTTGTAGCAGCTGGCTTACATCCTAATCCAGTACCATATGCTGATATCACAACATCAACAACACATAAAACTCTACGCGGACCTCGTGGTGGACTTATTTTAACAAATGACGAAGATTTAGCGAAAAAAATCAATAGCAATATTTTCCCTGGTATTCAGGGCGGACCATTAGAACATGTCATTGCCGGTAAAGCAGTTGCTTTTAAAGAAGCACTAGACATTACCTTTAAAGAATATAGCGAACAAGTCATTGAAAATGCTAAAGCGATGACCAAAGTTTTCAATCAAACACCAGAAGCTCGTTTAGTGAGCGGTTCAACAGACAATCATTTATTATTGATCGATGTTAGTGGTTTTGGTTTAAACGGAAAAGAAGCAGAAGCGATTTTAGATAGCGTGAATATCACGGCTAATAAAAACTCAATTCCATTTGAACAGCTTAGTCCTTTTAAAACAAGTGGTATTCGTATTGGTACACCTGCAATCACGACTCGAGGATTTAAAGAAGACGATTGTGTGGAAGTGGCTAAATTAATCGTGAAAGCTTTAAATGATCATGAAAATGAAGCAACTCTTTCTGAGGTTCGTGCCTCTGTTAGTGAGCTGACAAAAAAATATCCACTTTATAAGTAAAAGTTTCGAGTGATTGACTAGTCAATCGCTCGATTTTGTTTTACAATAGGAAGGAATAAATTATTGAAGGAGAATGAGCATGGGAAAATTCCAAGTTATTGATCATCCACTGATCCAACACAAATTAACAATCATTAGAGATAAGGATTGTGGTACAAAGGTTTTTCGTGAAGTCGTGAATGAGATTGCAATGCTTATGGCATATGAAGTTTCAAGAGATATGCCTTTAGAAGACGTTGTTATTGAGACACCAATCTGCAAATCAACACAAAAAACATTATCTGGTAAAAAGGTAGCAATCGTGCCTATTTTACGCGCAGGTATTGGAATGGTAGATGGTATTTTGGAATTGATTCCAGCAGCAAAAGTTGGACATATCGGTTTATACCGTGATCATGATACATTAGAACCAGTTGAATATTTTGTGAAAATGCCTGAAGATATCGATGCACGTCAATTATTCGTCGTTGATCCAATGTTAGCAACAGGCGGATCTGCAATTATGGCGATCGATGCATTAAAAGCACGTGGCGGCAGCAACATTAAATTTGTTTGTTTAGTTGCAGCGCCAGAAGGTGTGAAAGCTTTACAAGAAGCTCATCCAGATATCGATATTTATACTGCAGCATTAGATGAATATTTAGATAAAGATGGCTACATCGTTCCTGGTTTAGGGGATGCTGGTGATCGTTTGTTTGGAACAAAATAATTAAACGATTTAATAGCTGATCAGAAATAGTTTCATATTTCTGATCAGCTATTTTTTTATAAACAAAAAATCCATCCAATAATAATGGATGGAAGAAGCTATACTTTTTTTAGTTTTTTGTAATTGATGACGATCACACCATTACTTTTAACCATTAAATCTGTGTTATCAGAGTTTTCATCAATTTCCACAACAGCAGAATTATTTAATTGTTTAGTGATAATTCCAGTTTGTGGCTGACCATGCATCAAGAAAGTGACCTGAGTATCAACAGTGAATAAATCCCCCTCCGCAGAAGGCTCAACAGGACGATTAAAGTTACCGAAATTAGACATTCAAAAAAACTTCCTTTCTTAACTAACTCTATTATACCATAAATGAAGAAAAATTTCAGAAAACTAATTTTATTTTAAAAAAGGAACAGTTTCTACCTTTACAAAAGGTAGGTTTAGTTTTATAATTTTGAGTGTATCGCCAGCTTAGCTCAGTCGGTAGAGCAACGCACTCGTAACGCGTAGGTCGTAGGTTCGATTCCTACAGCTGGCATTAATTAAAAGAGAAACAGGCATATCAAAGTTTTTGAACTTTCGGTATGTCTGTTTTATTTTTATGTTAACTAAAACAAAGTGTTCTATTATTTCATTTTATTAAAATAAAAAAACAGGATTGAAGAGAATACTGTGTTACGATCTTTTTGACAAAATAATAGAAAAGTGAGAGGTTACAGATGAAAAAAATTTTGCACTGTATAGGATTCCTAGTAATAGGAGCTTTGATGTTTTATTCTTCATCAGCTTTTGCACAAGGAAATGTATCTAGTTCTGGAATGAAAACTTCTGATGACGGGACAGACTATGTTCTTGTGGGAAAGGCTTTTCATGATATTTTCTCTGAACCGACGGAAATAGACTTAAACACAAATAAGTTAGTTTATTTCCAACAAGAATTAACAGTCAATAACGGAACTATGACGAAGTATTTAGCAAAATTTACAAACCAAGACAGCACAGGAGATTCTTGGTTTCAATTTGCCTCGTATCCTACAGTCACTAAAGGGAATGCTAAGTTAACGTATACCACAGACGGAATAAATTATAGTGATATACTACCCGATTTAAATGATCTAGTTGGTTATAAGATGGAGCTTACGCAAGCGATCGTCCATCCAGATGATGGAAACAACCGAGAGCCGGATTTACTTATTTCATTTACAATGACGCCAAAAAGAGACTTTATTCTTGAAAATAATGCCTTGAATAAAGATATTGTTCCTTTTAGCGGTGGATATGATTCGGGTGGTTATGGTACCTATATTGATTGGAGATTTGGAAGAGGGGTACATTTTACTAATATCCCAATACTTGGGGAAGATGTTCAGGTCGTTTATGAAGAGGAAGATGGCACCGTAATTCATGAGCCTCAATTAGTGAAGGGCAATATTGGTGATATGTATGATGCTACTACAGATCAATATAAATTGGTCATTCCAGGCTATACCTTAAATCAAAATAAACTTCCAGCTAATGCCATAGGTCTTTTTACCGCCGAAAAACAAAGCGTAAAATATGTATATAGTAAAGATCCCGTTGCTGCAGCAGATGTAACAGTAAAATATCAAGATACAAATGGAAAAAGCCTTGCGGATGCGATTGTTAAGACAGGAAACATTGGCGATTTGTATTCTACAGAACAAAAAGAGTTTGATGGTTATACATTTAAAGAGGTTCAGGGAAATACTACAGGGATATTCATGGATGAAGCTCAAACAGTAATTTATATCTATGAAAAAAATCCATCTAAGATATCGAATGTAATAGTAAAATATCAAGATACCGATGGAAATAATTTAAGTGCCGAAGTGGTGAAAATTGGAGTAATTGGCGATTCATATACCACTGAACAAAGAGAATTTGATGGCTATACATTTAAAGAAGTTCGAGGAATAGCAAAAGGAGCTTTTACAGATAACGTTCAGGTTGTAACGTATGTTTATGAAAGAAAGATAGAAGCAATGACCAATAATCAATCAAACACTAAACCTGCACAAAAAACCACGCTATTTCCGCCATTGGGTGAAAACAATCAATATTCAAAAGTATTAATGATACTTGGAAATGTGCTAACTATGTGCGTGCTTATATTTTGGATAGGATTAGTGAAGAGGAAAAACAGGAACAATCATGGATAAGTTATTTCAGAGATATTTTATCTAAATAAAATGTAAACTCAAAACCGTACTTATTGAAGGTTTTGAGTTTTTTTAACTATTTTCCATCTATATAAAGAGAATCTATTCATAATCTTTGTATATTTACAAAAAAGAGCCTACACTAAATTTATAACTAATTATATAGGAGGAATGCATCATGTCAGAAAAAATTGATAAAATCAATAAATTAGCCAATGAAGCAAAGAAAGAAGTCGAGCGCTTAGAAGACAAACGTCAAGAAAGTCTTGGAAACTCTATCAATTATATTGAAAATGAATTGCAGGTCCAACGTTTATATGCACAAATCGAAGCTTATGAAAAAGTTTTGGATATTGTAAAATAATTAAGGTCATGCAAAAATGTTCCGTATAAAATAATTTTTTAGATAAATAGGCCATACAAAATGAATTTAGTTTTGTATGGCCTATTTTTTGTCGAATTTATTTCAACGAATAAAAATTACCAATAGAAAGGTGAAAGAATAATGGGAGGATTGTGAACGGTAGCTTCCCATAAAATAAATTAATATTAGTTCATAGCAATTGCCGAGATAAACTTGCAAAAGGGAGAGAGTTAAAATCGGGGGAAATCAAGAATATAAGTATACAGATGCTGATGTAGATAGAATCGTCAAACAAAAGCATCATCGTTGGCAAAAAAGGAGAAAAGCAAAAGATATTTATAAAAACCAAGAGAAAAAACCGTCTTCTTCATATAACGAAGCGGCCGCTATTTTTTTTAAAAATAATCTACCCTTGGATATAGATATTATTGAGTGTGTTGCTAATGAGAGCGTGGAAGTGACTAAAAAAAATGCACAAGCAATTGTAAAATTTGTTTCTTCTATAAGTAAAGAAAGAGTTTGATCGAAGGACTCACCGTCCAAGCATTGATGACATAAAAAGCAATGGAAACGTGCAAGCATTTATCCACGTAAAAAGGTCTGGTAAAGTAGCTAAGCTGCAATAAAAAATAAGCAATCAAGAGGAGAGAATCAATTATGGAAAAAGCAATTCATGGTAAAAATGTCAAATTAATGTTTCGTTTATTAAAGGAACGTGCACACAAAAAAGCGGGGTTACTAGCATTAGAAATGAGTCATACGTATAACCGCGAAACAAACGTAGAAACACAAGCGACTAAAGATGGAAGTGTAGCTACCGGCGGCAGTATCGAATCAAATATCGAAATGGAATTTCTAAAAACAAATACAGAGGTTTTCAGTATGCTAGAGTATGCTTATGAAAATGGTGAAGAGATCGAAGTATGGCGAATTTTCTTTGACAATCCAGTAGAAGGTGTAAAACGTAAGTATAAAGCGCAATACGGTACTGGTATCTTAGGAAACTTCCCAGATGCTGCAGAAGCTGAAAGTAATGCATCTGTTTCGACGATGTTAAATCTAAATGGTTTATTAGTGAATGGAGAAGCGACAGTGGACGCTGAAAATGATGAGCTAGCGAAAGCATTCTTCTACGATACTGTGGTAGATGCTAAACCAGAAGAACCCAAAGCTATTTACGAGCCACAAACAACACCAACAGCGCCAGCTGAATAAATATTGATTTAATCAAACATGACGATGTAGAGGCAAGACTCGTTCAGTTTTGTCTCTCATTGTTAAAAAACTTATTGGAGGAATAACCATGGCTAAAAAAGCAACGAAAGCAGTAGTAACGATCGCAGACAAAAAATATCCTTTGATTTTTGGATTCAAATTTTTAAATGAAATCAATGCACTTCCAAAAGAGTCGGAACAAGTAGATAATTTAACACTATTGATCGGTGGATTGATTGATGGTGATCCTAACGCATTAAAATTAGTTCTAATTGCAAGTTTAAGCACGTATGATGAGTTGGACGAACGTGACATCATTGAATACTTAGAAACGTCAGATGAGGTTGAAGTACTTTTTGAAAATTTTATCGAGTTCTTAACATCGGCGCCGTTGTTGAAAAAACGAACGATGAAGATCAAAGCGACGATCGAACAAATGATGAAAACGGTCGAAGCGCAAGCCAAAGCCGGTTTGGAGCAAGCTATGACGAAATAGTTCTTAGCTGTTTTCGTTATTTTTCAGATATAACATTAAAAGAAATCGAGCGAATGACTCCTTGGGAATATTCATTGAGAACGAAAGCTTATTTACTGAACGAAAATGAAAAAGAACGAAGAGTATATGCGACCGCTTTTGCTAATCGTTTATTTAAGGCGGAGAAAAAGGGACGTTTCGCTATAAAAGATGTAAAAAGTATTTATGATTACGAGAAAAATGAGCAAAGGATTTTAGCGGATTTTAAACAAAAAAGTATTCAAAAACAGGAGAATACTGAAGATTTGTATGAAATGCGTAAACGTCTTTTACTAGCAAAAGAAGTAGTGGCAAAAAAGAACAAGGGAGGAGGTAAATAATGGAAAAAACAAACGAATTAAAAAGTTCGATTACCCAGACAACTCAATTTTTAGAGGCGTTTTCGAAAACAGCACAATCGGTTAGTCAGGTAAGTATTCAGTTAGGTAATGATATAGGAACAGTTGCAGGATCTATGGATTTGCTAGGTGCTTCAACTGGTTTAGTATCGAATATTTTAAAAGAATATGGGGAATCTAGAGAGACTTTTAGTAATGTTAAAGATGGTTTAGTGATTTTGAATCAAACACTTGGTAGTGATTTTTTAAATAGTATTTCAAGTACAGGGAGTAAGATTTCAGAATTTTTCTCAAACATTGAATCATCAGCAACAACAGCAATGTCCAACTTTCGTTCTACTATCGAAGAATCTGGTGGATCTATTCTTTTTTTTCAAGATAAAATCAGTGGAATGGCTACAAGTACAACTGAATTATTTGGAAGTATGGGTTCTTTTGTCACATCTTCAATGAGTAGTCTAGGAGCTGCAATGAAAGAGGCAGGCGGAGTCGTTCCCTTCTTTCAAAGTACACTTGGAAATATGGCAACAAGTGCAATAGGTTCTATGAAAAATATAGGTCAATCAGCCATGATCGGAATGACTGGTTTCAAACTTTCGATTGCAAATGCAGGAGGGATCATGCCCGTTTTTCAAACTCAGATTGCCAATATGACTACTGGGGCAATGGGAATCTTTAAAGCACTTGGAGCTTTTCTACTAGGTAATCCAATTGGACTTGGGCTAGCTTTGATTATTGCCGCCGTTGCAGCAATGACAGTTGCTTGGAAATCAAACTTCAATAATATTCAAGGGTTTGTCTCTTCTGCCTTTGACGTTATCAAGGGATCGGTTACAAGTTTAGCACCTGTCTTTAATCAGCTAATGTCTGTATTAAAACCAGTGGGCGCTTTTTTAATTGAGACTCTAGTGGTTGCGGCAGCAGCGGTAGTTGACGCCTTCAGATTTTTAGTGGTGTCTGTTATGTCTGTTGTGAATGGCTTTATGACACTATTAACACTAGGAAAGAGTGTTTGGAAACTTCTAACGGGTGATTTCAAAGGTGCTGATGAGGAATTTAGTAAAGTCAAAGATAGTATCAGTGGAATTGTCGACGATTTCAAAAATTTAGGCGAGAATTCAGCTGTTAAAGGTGTATTGACTGAATCAACGAAAGAACTTGGAAAAGAAGCCGCCATCACAGGTGAGCAAGTCAAAGAAATGGGTGAATCCTACAAGACAAGTTTAGATGAAGCTGGAACGAGGATTGACAGCTTAAAATCTAAATATTCCGAAGTTGGACAAGCAGCAATTACAGCCTTTTCAGGTGAAGGAATGGAACAATCAACAGCCCGTTATGAAGCAGCAGAACAAATCATGGGACGACATGCTGATACTATGAAATCAATGAAAGAAAAAGTTGGCGAAGAACTTGCAAAAGCTGATGAATTAACAGGTGAAAAACAAATTGCTGCACAGAGTAATGCCTATTCAATGATGATTACTGAAGCTAGTATCGGCTCTAGTGAAATGTTGACCATTGCAAATGCGAACAAAGAAATGCTGCTAAGCAATAAAACTCTTGAAGGTCAGGAACTATCCGAAGAACAACGGAAAACACTACAAGAGCAAAATAACGTAGTTCGTGAAGGTTTAATGGAACAACAACAATTACTCATAGAAGCAAGCCAAAATAAATTGAAATTAGGCCAACAACTAAGTGAAACTGAACTACAAGCAACAGTTAGTGCTACGCAAGCTCTTTATCAAAATAGAAAAGAGCAGATGGTCACGAATGAAGAAGAAATTGCTTCTTTACAAAATCAAATCAATGAAACATCTGATGAAGTACAAAAAGCAAATTTAAATCAGCAACTTACAGCTTTATCATTACACAATGAACAAGCCAAAGAGCAACAAACTCAAGCTGGTGTCGACATGTTGACGATGTTACAGCAAAATGAACAGCTAAAAGCTGAAACAGTCTCTAATGGTCTAAAAGGGATGGGCGAAATGACGGGGCAAGAATTGGCCTATATTGTAAGCAAATATGGTGAATCAAATAATAGTGTCAACGATCAAATGACCGTGCTTGCTGGGATTTTACAAAGTAGAGGACTTGAAGCTAATGACAGTCTTGTAACAGCTTTACAAAGTGGTGATCTGACTCAAGTTGGCGCACAATTAAGTCAAAATGCAGTAGCTGGAATCAGTAGCCTGCCAGATGAATTATTTCTACAAGGTGATATTGGGAAGAATAAATTGATTGAGGGATTGAAATCAGGAGAGCTAGATGCTAATGAGGTCGGGGCATTGTTGATTAGTTCAATGAATACTGGTTCAGCTTCTAAAATCGGAGATGTTCAAACTGGAAGTAAATTAATTTCAACAGCTGCAACGGATACATTGAAACAAAGAGATACCCAATTTAATGCAGCCGGTGGAGGTAATACAGGTGCTTATGCCGTAGGGGTTGTACAACATAAAGATCAAGCAGAAAGTGCTGGGCGTGAAATTGGGATAGCTGCTAGTAATGCAGCAAAATCAGTAGATTTTAATTCAGTAGGCTCAAATATGGCAGCTGGTGTTGCTGCAGGGATAAATGAAGGAAGAGAAACAGCTGTTGAAGCGATGCGTCAATTGGTAAATGCAGTAAACGAAGAAGCGAAGAAAAAAGCTATAATCAAATCCCCTTCAAGACTATTTAGAGATACTGTGGGTAAATTTATCGCACAAGGTGTGGCAGTCGGCATCGAAGAAGATACAGACGTTGCAGTTGCAAGCGCCAGAAATATGGTCACTGAAATTCAAAATGCTGTATCAAATACCAATGCCAATACACCTACAGCAACAGTAAAAGTAGAACATGATGTGCAAAATAGTATGGTCAATCAAATACATGAGATGATCGAAACTATCAAAAATATGAAAGTCGTTTTAGAAAGTGGTGCCTTGGTTGGCGGAATTGGCAATCAAATGGACGGCTTTTTAGGAAATCAAGCAGGCTTTACAGGGAGGTATCGCTAATGGCCATTGAAATAAATGAATATATCGAAATGGGTCGCTTCAATAGTAAAGATGCTGGTTATTATGTTTTAGAACACGATGCCCCCAGTCCAGATGAACAAGAAATTATTGAAAGTGTTCCTTTTATGCAAGGGATTTATGATTTTTCAAGGTTATTGGGTGAACGTGTTTTTGATAATCGCAAGCTCACAGTGAAATTATATCGTCCGTTAACAAATTATGAGGAACGAAAGCGTTTAGAACAAGAAGCCAAAGAACAGTTGATGTTAAATGACATATCGGCAATCACTGATTCATGGTTGGATGGGTGTCACTGGTTAGGTAAATGTACAAGTGTAAGTGCAGAGGACGATCAGAGTCGAAATTCACTGACATTAACGTTAAGCTTTGATTGTTATCCATTTGCTTTGAAAGATGCTGCCGGATATACTGACGAATTCGATGTTGATTGTTTTGTCGACGGCGTAGATCAGTGGACTGGTTTTTGGGTGAAAGGTCAACGAACTATTTTGTTGATCAATGAAGGTGTAAATGCAACGAGCCCAATTATTACGGCAACTGAAAAAATGCAATTGATTACAGAAGCTGGGGAATCATTAGATATTCAAAAAGGGCAAAACCAAGATTTGTTCTTTAAATTAAAAAGAGGAGAAAATCGCCTCACGATTCTTGGAAACGGCCATATTCGATTTATTACTGAGACTGAGGTGATGGTGTAATGTACCGGGTAACGCTTTTCAAGGATGCTCAAGATAAAAAAGGAACAGTGATACATGAACCAGCCAATTTCGGAAATAAAGTGAACTCAGGTGATTTGGAACTTTCTTTGGAAGGATTAGGGATCAGTACGTTTGAATTTTCGATCAATGTCAATAATCCCTTATATAGAAAAGCAGAGCCTATCGTTAATTTAGTCACGGTTTCTGATCGAAATGGCCAATTATTCAAAGGAAGAGTTGCAAAAATTTCTAATGTGATGAACAGTCAAGGCCATTTTATCGAAAAAATATTGTGTGAAGATCAAAAAGCATTTCTGTATGACAGTACGCAAAAATATATGAAATCTAAAGTAATGACTGTTCGTCAGTTTTTAGAAAAGATATTGAATGAACACAATACTCAAGTAGAATCGTATAAAAAGATTTATATAGGGACTGTAACTGTCACAGATTCTGAACAAATTTACCGTGGTTCAGACTATGGTAAAACAGCAGAAGTGATTAAAAATCAGTTGCTTGATCGTTTAGGCGGATATTTGATTCTTAGAGAAAAAAATGACCAATTGTATTTAGATTATTTAGCAGATTATGGTTCAACGTCTAACACTCCGTTACAAATCGCCCGTAATTTAAAAAGTGCTAGCCGTGAAATCGATATTTCGGAATTAGCTACGAGAATCGTACCTACAGGTAAAGATTTAGAAACAGACAGTACAACAGATGCGCAAACGAATCAATTTCGTCCTAAAACTACGATTGAGAGTGTCAATGATGGCAAAAACTTTTTAGAAGATGCATCACTTGTTAAAAAATTTGGCGTGATTCAATCAATCGTCGACTTTCCTAATATAACCGATAAAAATACTTTAAAACTTAGAGCACAGGAATATCTCAACAATCAACGTTTGATGCTGGTTACCTGGAGTGCAGAAGTAGTCGAACTAGGTTTACTAGACAATCGCTATGAAATCATTAAGTTGGGGAATTCATATCCAGTATCCAATCCTTATTTGTACGAAAAAGAAACATTGCAAGTAATCGAGAAAAAAATCGATATTTTAAATCCGCAAAAAATCAGATTAACGATTGGTAGTGGAAAAAAGACATTTTCCCAATATCAGTTAGAGTATAAAGGAATGCGGGAAACATTAGAAACAGTAAAGACAAACGTCGGAGCAAGCAGTCGAACAATTGATAACTTAAAAATACAAGCGCAACAGTTAGAAAATCAGACCGCTATTTTACCACATGTCGAACAAACTTTAAATCAACAACAAGAAGGATTACAAGAACAATCCAATACGTTGAATGAGCAAAAAGAAAGGATTCAAACACAAGAAATACAATTAACAGAACAACAAAAGAAAATAGAAGAACTCTATACATTAGTAAAAGAATTACAGAAAAAGTAGGTGGAAAAATGCCGGAACAAAAATTTTATGACACTCAACCCACAGGTGAAAATCATGAGGTCGACTACAAAGATCCTACAGATGTAGACGAAATCGAAGAAGCTATTAAATTCGGTGTCATAGATCCATTAACGCAAAAATACGCATTGTGGGTAAGAACCAAAATGTGGCGGCGTCATGTAAGGGAAGCTATTGCTAGAATTTCGGAATACTCTAGCGTTTTATTTAATCGAATCAAAGAAATTGCTGAAAAAACTGAAAAAAGACAAACTCAAGTTGAACAGCGACAAACGATAATAGAAGATCAATTTAGAGAGGTTCAACAGAATGCAACGGTAGATAGTGAATTGATTAATGCGAGAAGCAGTGAACTGTATGGGAAATTTCCAGTGTTGGATGATCGATTAGAAAATATTGAGCAGTTACTTGTTAAATTCTTACCAATAGGTTTTGATATAACTCTTCAACATGATCTGGGTATACAGCCAGAAATCAACGTTCGAACATGGACACATGGAATTGGAGTCATGGATATAGGAACAGAACCTGTAGGACTATTCGGAGGTTCGGCAAGTCAGTCTATACCTTGTCAGATTACACATGTTGGTGCTAGTGAAAGTATTGTGTCGCTACCAGTTGAATATAAAACGGATGCAAAAATTATGATGATAGATGAATTGAATTATATGCTCGTTGACGAGGAGAATCTACGTTCGATTATGTTTGAACTACGTAAATAAGAAGGGGGAAAAAAGATGGAATTAGAAAAGATTTATAGAGGAATGGAAAATGGAGCAGAAACGATTCAGGGTAATTTTGAAAACACTGTAACAAAAACAAGTGATCAAGATATCACAGGGTCTAAGAATTTTATTCAAGCACCTTTATTTGCAGGGATGAAATTATTAGATGAAGGTAATTTTCAGCTATCTGTTGTAGATGGAAAGGAAGGGCAACTATCGGGTACAGCTTTGAATGGGAAGATAGTTGGGTTTGGTAATACTGTTGGTAATCTTTTGGGAGCATCTGGGCAAACGCCTGTTACAGTAAACAAAACAACGCATGAAGCCATTGTTAATAAAGATGGGTATTATGCAATTTTGATTCAATCTTGGTGTCAACCATCAGGGACTGTTGATGGTTATTGGTACTATAATTTTGTTAAAAATGGTGTGAGAGCAGGCGGTGAAGATCGAATTGCAGGTTGGGGATCAAATGCTTGGAAGAATAGAAATGATGGTTTTGGAATTTATTATGGTAGACTAAAAAAAGGAGATCGCTTAGGAGCAACGATTGAAACTAATATTACAGGACAGATAATTAGTTGTGGCCTAAAAACGGCTATTTTTGTTAGATTGCAAGATTAGGAGTAGCTATATAAAATTTTATAAATTAAAAAGAGTGAGATAATAATGATTTTTTCTGATTATCTCACTCTTTAATTGGTAATTAAAATAAACTCAAATTGATAATTTCCCTAAAGTTTTTCCAAAATCATCAAGTCTATACTTTCTTTTCTTCCTATAGAAAGTTATAATAAAAGGCGTATGATTTAAGGAAAAGGGATGACGAATGAATAAAAATAAATTAATGCGCAACTTAGATAATAGAATTGATTATGGTGTAATCTTACCTGTGTTCCTTCTTTCGATCATCGGTATACTGTCACTTTATGTAGCTTTAAGTAATGATCCAAACCGACCAGAAATCGGCAATATGTTAATGAAACAAGGCCTATGGTATTTAGTCGGTGGTGTCAGTATTGTGATTGTTATGAATTTTAGCTCTAAACTTCTCTGGCGGTTAACCCCTGTGTTTTATGTAATTGGTTTGATCATGATGGGATTGCTTTTAAAGTTTTATGACCCATATTTAGAAGCGCAAACGGGTTCTAAAAACTGGATCAGTATTGGTGGAACAACTTTTCAGCCTTCAGAGTTAATGAAAGTGGCTTTTATTTTGATGCTGGCCTATGTTGTAACGATGCACAACGTGAAGAATATCAACCGAACGATCAAATCTGATTTTTGGTTGATTGGAAAAATGTTGCTGGTCACAATGCCAGTGATCATCCTAATTTTACTTCAAGATGACTTTGGAACAATGTTAGTTTTCTTAGCTATTTTTGGCGGTGTGTTCTTGATGTCAGGGATTTCTTGGAAAATTATTTTGCCAACGTTTTTGGCGGCATTATTATTGGGAGCGGGTACGATTTATTTAGTAACAACGACTACTGGACGTGAATTTTTGTATTCAGTTGGTTTTAAACCGTATCAGTTTGACCGAATCGATTTATGGATGAATCCTTTCCATCATGACCCGGATCGTTCTTTCCAACCAGCTTTAGCAATCACAGCGATTGGTTCTGGCGGTTTGCTTGGTAAGGGATTTAATGTCAGCGATGTATATGTACCTGTTAGAGAATCGGATATGATTTTCACTGTTGTAGGTGAAAACTTTGGGTTCATTGGCGGATGTTTTATTATTTTGCTATACTTTATCTTGATTTACCGCATGATTCGTGTTTGTTTCGAGACGAATAATGAATTTTATGCCTACATTGCAACAGGAATCATCATGATGATTTTATTCCACGTGTTTGAAAATATTGGAGCTAATATTGGACTATTACCTTTAACAGGGATTCCGTTACCATTTATCAGCCAAGGTGGTTCCTCGATTTTAGGCAACATGCTAGGGGTAGGATTGATTATGTCAATGAAATATCAAAAAGAAGCAACGATCGAAGAATATTAAATGAAAGAAGGCGTTAAAATGTACACATTTTTCTGGTATCCAAAATGTTCAACTTGTAAGAAAGCAAAAGCTTGGTTAGATGCTAAACAGGTAAAATACGAAACAATTGATATGATCGAAAATCCTCCAACAGCAAAACAATTAGCAAGCTGGATGGAGCAAAGTGATTTACCAGTTCGCCGTTTCTTTAATACAAGCGGTATTCGTTATAGAGAACAAGGGCTGAAAGATAAAGTCAATGATTTTTCAATCAAAGAAGCAAGCGAGTTATTAGCGACTGACGGTATGCTAATTAAACGTCCAATTTTTGTTAAAGGAGATCAATTTTTAGCAAATGGATTTAAAGAATCTGATTATGAAGGAGCTATTAAATAATGGCTGAAGAATTGAAAGTAATCGATAATCTATGGGTTTTAAAAACGAACGATGGCTATAAAATCGGTTTAACGAATGAAGCACAAGAAGACTTAGGCAATATAACCTTTGCAACGATGCCTAAAGTCGGTCAAACATTAAAAAAAGGTGATTCATTAATTGAAGTAGAAGCGGAAAAAGCGGTTAGTGAGTTTAGCTCACCAATCAGTGGAACGATTGCTACAATCAATGAAGCGGCTGAACAAGATCCAAGTGTATTAGATGATGCAGATCAAACAAATGCCTGGATTGTTATTTTAACCGATGTTGATGAGTCAGAATTGAACCAAGCGTAAAAATAATTGACAAGCCATTTGGATATTGCTATAATTTCATCAATAAAAGTAAAAGCTTTGAAAAGAAGAGTACATGTCGAAAGTGTTTGAAGAGAGCCTTGTTTGCTGGAAATGGGCAACATGATTGAGATGGAAGATGGTCTTTGAGCGGAATAAGTGAGCAGAGGTGAACTTATTACGGGAGTGCCCGTTATAGCACGACAGTATGCGAATTCAAGTACTGTATAAGGCTATTATTGTGAAATAATGGTAAATCAAGGTGGTAACACGAAAGACAAGCTTTCGTCCTTATGTCAGATTCAGACATTTGGGCGGAAGCTTTTTGCATGTTCAACATCATGTTATAAAGTAACTTGATGTTGAACATGCAAAAAGAACTAATCTACAAGATGTTACTCACAATGACACGTATCCTGTAGTATAATAAAACAGAAGCAAAACCAAAGAAAGCGGAGGGGAAAAAATGCCTCTAATCGAATTAGAACACGTACAAAAACAATTTTCCGGAAAAAGCGGACAAGTAACAGCGGTTAACGATGTTTCACTAACCGTCGATCAAGGGGATATTTACGGAATCGTTGGTTACTCTGGTGCTGGTAAAAGTACTTTAGTTCGTTTATTAAACGGCTTGGAATTACCAACACAAGGTGAAGTTATCATCCAAGGGCAAAATGTCGCGAAAATGGCAAACCGAGAACTACGTCAATTTCGTAAAAAAATCGGGATGATTTTTCAACATTTCAATTTATTATGGTCAAGAACGATTTTAGAAAACATCATGTTACCGTTAGAATTAGCAAATGTTCCAAAGAATGTGAGAAAAGAACGTGCACAGGAACTTTTAAATTTAGTTGGATTAGAAGGGCGTGGAGATGCTTATCCAAGTCAATTATCCGGTGGACAAAAACAACGTGTAGGGATCGCTAGAGCTTTAGCTAATAATCCTGAAATCTTACTTTGTGACGAAGCAACTAGCGCACTGGATCCACAAACAACTGATGAAGTATTGGATTTATTATTAGAAATCAATAAAACATTGAACTTAACGATTGTATTGATTACACACGAAATGCATGTTATTCGTAAAATTTGTAATAAAGTTGCGGTCATGGAATTAGGCCAAATCGTCGAAGAAGGCGATGTGTTAGAAGTCTTTAGACATCCGAAACAAGCTGTTACAAAACGTTTTGTGCAACAAGAATTAGAACCAAAAGAAGATACAGAAGAATTATTACAAGAATTGATCAAAGAAAATCCAGCTGGATTAGTAGCTACTCTTCAATTTAGTGGTGACAATGCGAATGAACCAGTCATTTCTCAAGCAATCCGTAAGTTTGCTGTAGATATCAATGTGGTTCAAGGACAAGTTCAACAAGCTAAAGAAGGCGCGTTTGGTTCCCTAACTGTTATGATTATTGGATCAGCAAGTGAAGTAGACAAAGCATTAACGTTCTTTAAAGAAAAAGAAGTTGGTTTGGAGGTGATTCACCGTGGCGAATGAGACATTTGTAGAAAAATATTTAAATTTTAGTCGGGTGAATCCAGAATCAATGCAGCAGGCGGCGATCGATACTATATTCATGACGGTTGTTGCGATGGTTTTTGTTATTATCATTGGATTTTTACTAGGTCTATTACTTTATAGCTTGAGCCGTAACAAATCACCTTATGCAAAAGTTTGTTACAGCATTTTATCCGTTGTCAGCAATATTTTTCGTTCTATCCCATATATTGTCTTGATTATCTTGTTGATGGATTTCTCAAGAAAATTAGTGGGTACAGGAATCGGTGCAAAAGCAGCAATTCCGTCGTTGATCGTATCAGCAGCTCCATTTTACGCTCGCTTAGTTGAAATTGCGTTTCGTGAAGTTGACAGTGGTGTGTTGGAAGCGGCAGATGCAATGGGCGCTTCTAGAATCCAAAAAATCTTTAAAGTATTGATTCCTGAAAGTACCCCAGCGTTACTATCGGGTGTGACGCTTACGACAATTACGATGATTGGTTTCACTGCAATGGCAGGGATCATTGGTGGTGGCGGACTTGGTGGCCTAGCTTATCAAGAAGGATTTAGCCGTAACAATAATACCGTTACATTAGTCGCAACAGTTTTAATCTTGGTTATTGTGTTTATCATTCAATTTGTCGGCGATCAATTAGTGAAACGTTCTGACAAACGATAAACAATCAAAATAGAAAATAATTGGAGGAAATAAATATGAAAAAGAAATTATTCGGTTTAGCAGCATTGGCAGTTGTTACGTTTGGATTAGTCGCTTGTGGTGGAGCAAAGGATAAAACAGATGATAGTAAATCGGCAGGATCAGATAAAAATTCTTCCGTTTTAAAAGTTGGCGCATCCGCTTCACCTCATGCAGAAATTTTAGAACAAGTTAAACCAATTCTAAAAAAAGAAGGCATTGATCTAGAAATCGTTCAATTCGATGATTACATTTTACCAAATAAAAACTTAGCTGAAGGCGATATCGATGCTAATTACTTCCAACATATCCCTTACTTTAATTTACAAGTCAAAGAAAACAAGTATGATTTCGCAAATGCTGGCGGTATTCATATCGAGCCAATGGGTCTTTACTCAAAACGAATCAAAGATATCAAAGATTTAAAAGATGGTGCAACGATTATTACATCAAACTCTGAATCTGACTGGGGTCGTATTATTACGATTTTACAAGATGCTGATTTAGTTACCGTTAAAAAAGGTGTAGATTTAGAAACTGCAACATTTGAAGATATCGATAAAAATCCTAAAAACTTGAAATTTATCCATAACATCAATCCAGAAGTTCTAACAACAACTTACAACAATGATGAAGCAGATCTTGTGGCAATCAATGCTAACTTTGCTTATGGAGCTGGCTTAAATCCGTTGAAAGATTCAATTTTACTTGAGAAAGATAACTCACCATACGTAAACATTGTGGCTGTTCGTTCAGAAGACAAAGATAGCGATAAAATCAAAAAATTAGTAGATGCATTACACAGTAAAGAAATCCAAGATTGGATCCTTGAAAAATGGGATGGATCTGTAAAACCTGTAGATAAATAATAAAAAAAGACAGAAAAAATCTTAATTGATTTTTCTGTCTTTTTTACTATTTTTGTATGATTTTCTCTAAAATATCAACAAAGATCGGGTCAGCATTAAACGGATGAATATAGTGGAAATGTTCGCCACCGTTTTCCATAAAATAGCCATAGTTTTCTTTTTCAATTTCTTCAACTGTTTCTAAACAATCAGAAACGAACCCAGGAGTGATGATCAAAATGTTTTTACCCCCTTGTTTAGGTAACTCTTTTAACGTTTGATCAGTTGCTGGAGTCAGCCATTCAGCTGGGCCAAATTTTGATTGAAACGTACTAATGAAAGGAACATCACCAACTTGTTTCATTACAGCTTGAGTCGTTTGCTCGCAGTGCTCTAAATAATGATCGCCTTTTTCCACGTAAGAAACCGGGATACCATGATAAGAGAAAACAATCTTATCGAACTCTTTTTCAGCTAATGCTTGTTTGATTTGATTGGCTAAAGCTTCAATATATAATGGCTCATCGTAAAATGATTGAATAAAATGTAAACTAGGAATCGCTTCAGCTTTCAAATAAAATTTGGCTACTTCATCGAATATCGGCGCAGTAGTCGTTGTTGAGTATTGCGGATACAATGGAATAATCGTTAAATCGGTAACACCCAGATCATGCATTTCCTTTAAAACTTCTGGAATCAAAGGTTTACTGTAAGACATAGCGTAGCGAACGATGTGATCTGGAAAACGTTCTTGCAACTGTTCCGTTTGTGATTGAGTATAAATAAGTAACGGTGAACCAGCTTCTTGCCAAACTTTTTGGTACAAAGCAGCTGATTTTTTCGGTCTAGTTCGTAAAATAATTCCATGTAAAACAGGTAACCAGATTAAACGGTTAGTATCAATTACTCGTTTATCACCTAAAAAACGCTTTAAGTAAGCACGAACTTCTTTCGTTTCCGGTTTATCCGGAGTACCTAAATTAACAATGATGATTCCTTTTTTAGACATTAAAAAACCTCTTTTCGGATGGCTGGGACAAAATGATTTTTGTTCTAGTCAAAATTTTTCTGAAATCGTTGTAAATTATCTCACAAAGATTGAGGAAAATCAAAAGACGAATGATTTTAAGACTGTCGATTCATATTGAAGTTTATAAAAGCGTATGGAATAATTGAATGATAGGGAGTCTAAAAAAGATATTGGGGTTTAAGGGATGAAAAATAACTATAAGTATAAACAAATAAAAATGATCAAAAGATTTATATTTTTACTGATTTCATTAGGGATTGTTGCATTATATTTTGGGGAAGATGCTGTGGCGGAAAGTTTTTATGTCGATGATGAGGCACAGCTTTTATCTGAACAAACAAAAGAGTTGATTATCCGTGCCAATGAGCAAGATTTTCAACAACTGACCGGTAGTCCGCAATTTGTTGTAAAAACAATTAAACATCTACCGAAAAATCAGTCGATTGAGTTATACGCAGTCGATACGTTTGAAGCGTTAGGTATAGGTACTAAGGAACTGGATAACGGTTTTTTATTTGTCATTGCACTTGATGATCGAAAATATCGATTGGAAGTAGGATATGGCGTAGAGGAAATTATAACCGATAGTATGAAAAGAGAAATCATTCCTTTCGAGATAGAAAAACTTTTCAGAGCAGAAAAGTATGATGAAGGAATCCGAAAAATTAGTCAAAATGTAATTACTACAGTGAAACAAAGATATGGAAGTTATGATATTTCCAAACAAGAAGTAGCAAAAGCAAATGAATACATTAATACTTATCAAGAACCAAAGAAAAGCCTGTTCGATTATGTTACTTTAGTCGTAAAATGGGGATTTTATCTAATTATTTTAGTTATACTAGTCGTTGTGATTTATGTAGGATCAGTTTATTTGATAAAAAGTGATGCTAAAGATAGCTCACTAATGGCTCCAATGCGCAATAAAAAGATTTTTATTGTGAGCAAAACAAAAAAAGTGTCAATATTTGAGAAAATCGACGGGAGTTATTTAGTCCCAATGCTTTTTGCTCATTTTAATAAATATGAACGCGTGCAAAAGAAAATATCCGAATGCTTGTTTGAAGACGTTATAATCGATTTGGCAAGAAGTATTGGCAAAAGAAAACTAGAACAAATGCCACAAAAAAATAGACAAACCTATTGTGAAATGTGTATAGAACTTGCGACTCCATTTTGGCCAGACTATTATCTGAAAACTAAGGATATTTTAGTTGACCAAACGCATTTAGAACAGGCAAATGAGCATCTTAAAAGTCGATTGACGGAAAATTATGAACAGATGCAACAAGTATTGGATAGCTTTTTGTTGGCGCGTAAGAATTTTTTTAAAACTAAAACTCTTGTTCAAACATTTTTTAAGACACAGACACTTAAAAAGCCTAAACAGGAATTGCTATTAATCATGTTGACGACTTATTTTTTACTATTAAATGAGAACACATTAGCACTAGATTTTTCAGATAGATTAACGGAAAAATTGTCAGATAGAATTCCTAAAGCTTACAAGAAAGCAAAAAAGAAAATTAAAAATATTGACGCTTCATACTATAGAGAAGCAAACAAAGATATTCACGATATGCTTTTTATCACAACTCTTCCAGGTATTGATTTATCAAACTATAAATACATTAAGCGCCTAAGTATCATTTCATACATTGATTTCAGTAATATATCATTCAGTAGTGGCTCAGATTCTTATCATAATAGTTCAAGTTCTAGTGGTGATTCTTCTGGTGATGGCGGTTCATCAGGAGGCGGTGGCTTTTCTGGTGGTTGGTAATTTATTTTCTTCAAAAAACTGCGTGTATAGTGATATCAATAATAATAGCCATTTTAGAAAGATTCTAATTAAGTCCGTTTTTTCACAAACAAAACCTAGATTAAATAAGAATTATTCTAGTAAAGAGATTGCTTATCATTCTCAATTAGGATAAAATGAATGAGAACGATAAAATACTTATTTTAAGTTGGAGGGAATTGTACATGTCCGTTTTAGAAATTAAAAATTTACACGTATCAATCGAAGATAAAAAGATTTTAAAAGGGGTTAACCTGACGATGAAAACAGGTGAAATCCACGCAATCATGGGGCCTAACGGAACTGGTAAATCTACCTTATCTGCTGCGATCATGGGAAATCCTAATTACGAAGTCACAGAAGGCGAAATCTTGTTTGACGGAGAAAATGTATTAGAACTTGAAGTGGACGAACGTGCCCGTTTAGGTCTATTCCTTGCAATGCAATATCCAAGTGAAATTCCAGGAATCACAAATGCTGAATTCATGCGTGCGGCAATCAACGCCAAACGTGATGAAGACGACAAAATTTCAGTTATGGAATTCATCAAAAAATTAGATAAAAAAATGGATCTACTAAATATGCCAGAAGAAATGGCTGAACGTTACTTAAACGAAGGCTTCTCTGGTGGAGAAAAGAAACGTAACGAAATCCTACAATTATTGATGTTGGAACCAACATTTGCTATTTTAGATGAAATCGATTCTGGTTTAGATATCGATGCCTTAAAAGTTGTATCAAAAGGCGTAAACGAAATGCGCGGCGAAAACTTTGGCGCGTTGATCATCACTCACTACCAACGTCTATTGAACTACATCACACCAGATGTGGTGCACATCATGATGGAAGGCCGTGTGGTTAAAACTGGCGGTGCTGAACTTGCGAAACGTTTAGAAGCAGAAGGCTATGCTGGAATCAGCCAAGAATTAGGTATTGAATACAAAGAAGAAGCATAAGGAGGACAAGATAAATGAAAGAAATAACAACAGCAAATTATCTTGACGACGTCAAAGCTTTTTCAGCCCGTAACGAAGAACCTACTTGGATGACTGACTTACGTGTAGCGGCTTTAGAAAAAGCTGAAAACTTAGAATTACCAAAGATCGAACGTGTGAAATTTCACCGCTGGCCTTTGTTTAATGTGAATACTGAAGAGTATGCACCTGAAACGATGAATATCCCAAGCTTTGACGCAATGAAAGACAATCCCGTGATCGTGCAACAAGGATCGATTACAGCGTTTGAACAACTTTCAGCAAAATTAGCCGATCAAGGTGTGATTTTCACTGATATGTTTACAGCGATGCAAGAACATGGTGATTTAGTCAAAGAATATTATATGAATAAAGCGGTTGAAATGGATGAAGATAAATTAACAGCTTTCCATACAGCCTTTATGAATAGCGGTGTATTCTTATATGTACCGAAAAATGTTGTGATCGAAGAACCGATCGAAGCAATCTTTATTCAAGATTCAGCGAGTGAAGAATCGTTCTTCAAACATGTATTGATCGTAGCGGACGAACATAGTGAATTCAGCTATTTAGAACGATTCCAAACAATTGGCGATCAAAAAGTCAAAGTTTCAGCGAATATCGTGGTTGAAGTGATTGCCAAAGCTGGTGCAAAAGTGAAATACTCTGCTGTGGATCAATTAGGCGAAAATGTTTCAACGTATATGAACCGTCGTGGTCATATCATGCGTGATGCGTCTGTTGATTGGGCGTTAGGTGTGATGAATGACGGTGACGTAGTTGCTGATTTTGATTCTGATTTAGTAGGCGAAGGCTCTCATTCAGAAGTGAAAGTTGTGGCAATCAGTGCCGGCAAACAAACACAAGGAATCGACACTCGTGTAACCAATAAAGCGTCTCACTCCGTGGGTCACATTTTACAACACGGTGTTATCCGTGAGCGTGGAACATTAACATTCAACGGAATTGGTCATATTCTAAAAGGAGCTAAAGGGGCAGATGCCCAACAAGAAAGTCGTGTCTTAATGCTTTCTGATAAAGCCCGTGGCGATGCGAACCCGATTTTATTGATCGATGAAAATGAAGTAACTGCAGGACATGCAGCCAGCGTTGGTCGTGTTGATCCAGAAGAAATGTACTACTTAATGAGCCGTGGTTTACGTAAAGATGATGCGGAACGTTTGGTTATCCGTGGCTTCTTAGGTTCAGTGATCACAGCGATTCCTGTTAAGGATGTTCAAAAAGAATTTGTAGACGTAATCGAAGGGAAGTTGAATGCATGATAAACGCAGATAAGATTCGGCAGCAGTTTCCCATCTTGTTTCAAGAAGTAAATGACGAGCCGCTTGTTTATCTGGATAATGCAGCAACAACTCAAAAGCCTAAAGCAGTTTTAGATAAACTGACTTATTATTACGAACATGATAACGCCAATGTCCACCGTGGTGTGCATACGTTGGCAGAACGTGCGACGAAAGATTATGAAGCCGCTCGTGAAAAAGTTAGAGCCTTTATCAATGCCAAAGAAACAGCGGAAACGCTCTTTACCCGAGGCACAACGACGAGTTTAAATTGGGTCGCAAAAAGCTATGGCGATTTAGCAGTTGAAGCAGGGGATGAAATCGTGATTTCCTACATGGAGCATCACTCTAATATTATTCCTTGGCAACAACTAGTGGAACGCAAAGGCGCAACCTTGAAATATATCGATATCACAGCAGATGGCTTTTTAGATATGGAAAGTGCAAAACAACAAATCACGGATAAAACCAAGATTGTTTCTATCGCCCATGTATCAAATGTTTTAGGTGTAATCAATCCAGTGGCAGAGTTGGCAGAGCTAGCTCATAGTCACGGTGCTGTCATAGTTGTCGACGGTGCTCAAGCTGTTCCTCATATGCCAGTGGATGTTCAAGCAATTGATGCTGATTTTTATGCATTCAGTGGGCATAAAATGTGTGGTCCAACTGGAATTGGTGTATTATATGGAAAACGTGAATTACTAGATCAAATGGAACCCGTGGAATTTGGTGGGGAAATGATCGATTTCGTGAATTTATATGATAGTACATGGAAAGAGCTGCCTTGGAAATTTGAGGCAGGAACCCCAAATATTGCTGGAGCAATCGCTCTAGGTGCGGCAATCGATTTTCTAACAGAGATTGGTTTAGAAGAAATTCATCAACATGAAGCAGAATTAGTGGCTTATGTGTTGCCAAAACTATTGGCGATTGAAGGTTTGACGGTTTACGGACCGCAAGATCCAGCCCATCATACAGGTGTTTTGGCATTTAATTTAGATGGCTTACACCCTCATGACACAGCGACAGCGTTAGATATGGAAGGCGTGGCAGTTCGTGCAGGACATCATTGTGCGCAGCCATTACTGAACTATTTAGACGTTCCAGCGACGGCTCGTGCGAGTTTCTATCTTTATAATACCAAAGCAGATGCGGATCGATTGATCGAAGCAATTTTAGCGACAAAGGAGTTTTTCCAACATGGCTCTATCTAAATTAGATAATTTATACCGTCAAGTGATTTTAGATCATTCAAGTCATCCTCATCATCATGGGACATTGGCAGAATCAAGCAAGAAAATCGAAATGAATAACCCAACTTGTGGCGATGTGATCGAATTGCAAGTGGCTATCCAAGACAATGTTATTAAAGATATTGCTTTCAGTGGAAGTGGCTGTTCGATTAGTACAGCGAGTGCTAGTATGATGACAGATGCGGTGATTGGGAAGACATTAGCCGAAGCAGAACAGTTGGCTGAAGATTTTTCTCAGTTGGTACAAGGAAATGATGTACCGGAAGAAGAAAAACTAGGTGACGCAGCGATGCTTAGTGGTGTAGCAAAATTCCCAGCACGGATCAAATGTGCAACATTAGCTTGGAAAGCGTTAGAACAAGCAGTTGAAAATGACGGACAAGGAACCGCAGGACAATTACACTGCGAAGAATAATATCGAATCGGTGTGAAGTCAGGCTGATTTTCGGCAACTTCCCTACCATCTTTTAATCCAAAAAGCGGATTTAAAGCTGTTAGGTCCAGTTGCTCAAATCAAAGCACCTGATTCTCAACCTAAACTAATCAGTGAGAATTCAAGCAGGTTCTCGGCTGTTTCCTAAAATAATCAAAATCCAAAAAACGGATTGTGCTTATTTTAGTCCAACAGCTCGAACCTAAACGCTTGATTCTCAACCTAAGAAAGGAACGTGAGATAATTTGAGTACTGTACCTGAGTTAGAAGAATATCAATTTGGTTTTCATGATGATGTGAAACCGATTTTCAGTACGGGAAGTGGACTAACAGAGGAAGTTGTTAGAGAAATTTCACGTAAGAAAGAAGAACCAGAATGGATGTTGGAATTCCGTTTGAAATCATTAGAACAATTCCACAAAATGCCTATGCAAGAATGGGGACCGGATTTATCGGATATCGATTTTGAAAAAATCAAATATTTCCAAAGAGCCAGTGACAAACCCGCTCGTGATTGGGACGATGTACCAGATAAAATCAAAGAAACCTTTGAAAAAATCGGGATTCCAGAAGCAGAACGTGCGTATCTAGCGGGAGCTTCAGCGCAATATGAATCAGAAGTTGTTTACCACAATATGAAAGAAGAATTCCAAAAATTAGGAATCATCTTTACCGATACTGATTCAGCATTGAAAGAATATCCAGATATATTCAAAAAATATTTCGCAAAATTAGTCCCACCAACAGATAATAAATTAGCAGCATTAAACTCAGCAGTTTGGTCTGGTGGAACGTTTATCTATGTACCAAAAGGCGTTCGTGTGGATGTGCCATTACAAACCTACTTCCGAATCAATGCGGAAAACACAGGACAATTTGAACGTACGCTGATTATCGTGGATGAGGGCGCAAGTGTTCACTACGTAGAAGGCTGTACAGCACCTACGTATACAAGCAATAGCTTACACGCAGCGATCGTTGAGATCTTTACCCATAAAGATGCCTACACACGTTATACAACCATCCAAAACTGGTCTGATAATGTTTATAACTTGGTAACAAAACGTGCCAAAGCCTATGAAGGTGCTACAGTTGAGTGGATCGATGGGAACTTAGGTGCCAAAACAACGATGAAATACCCAAGTGTGTATCTAGATGGGAAAGGCGCTCGCGGCACAATGCTTTCAATTGCATTTGCTGGAGAAAACCAAATTCAAGATACAGGTGCGAAAATGATTCATAACGCACCAAACACATCAAGTTCGATCGTTTCTAAATCAATTGCCAAAGACGGCGGTGAAGTGAATTACCGTGGTCAAGTAACGTTTGGGAAAGATAGTGCGGGCTCGATTTCACATATTGAGTGTGATACGATTATTATGGATGATAAGTCGAAATCTGATACGATTCCGTTTAATGAGATTCATAACAGTCAAGTGGCGTTGGAGCATGAAGCGAAGGTTTCGAAGATTTCGGAAGAGCAGCTTTATTATTTGATGAGTCGTGGGTTGACTGAGGTTGAAGCGACTGAGATGATCGTTATGGGATTTGTGGAGCCGTTTACGAAAGAATTGCCGATGGAGTATGCGGTTGAACTTAATAGACTGATTTCTTATGAGATGGAAGGCAGTGTGGGGTAAAACCTTTTTTAGCGCTAGAAACGTTGATTTATCAATGTTTCTGGTGCTTCTTTTTTTCGGGAAAGCAAACTAACTACAAAACTAACTACAATTTCTTTTAGAAAAGATATTTTTCCTTTTCAATAAACTGAGCGAATTGGTCAGCGCTACGCTCCTCACGTTCGGGGTAGAAGTAGTTATATACTTGTCGAGTCATCTTGGAATCTTTATGGCCGACACGGTACATAATATCCTCTAAGTTCATATCTGCCATTGCACAAAGTGAGACATGTGTTTTACGGAATTCATGAAGCGTAATTCTCTTTAATTTGTATTTAGTCGCGATGACATCGTACCAATCATTCGCTTGACCAGGACGACAAAATTTATTCTCTTTGTTAGGAAAAACTAGTTGATGCTTGTTCGTTGCTCTAATGCCTAAAACTTTAAACTCGAACTGCTGTCTAGTTTGCCATTCCTGTAACATAGCCATTGTTTCTGAATCAATTGAAATAGTTCTTTTACCAGCATTTGTTTTGGCACTTTGACTAGCTACTTTGGTTATTTTAGTATTAGGATCACTTTCGACCTCAGCTAATGTTTTACTGATAATTAATTTCTTAGTTTCAAAATTAATATCATTCCATTCAAGAGCAAGTATTTCCGATTTCCTAGCACCTGTATAGGATAAGACTCGAAAATAAGTTTCGATTTTCTTGTTTCCATGCTTTTTACAGCAATCCAAGAAGATAGCAAGCTCCTTTGGAGTGTAAACACTCATTGTTTCAGTAGCCACTAAATTTTCATCAATTTCTTGACGTTTAATAGCTTCAGTTTTGCGCATGGGATTTTCATTGATAAGTTCTTGTTGAACACCGTATTGTAAAATCTGAGCAACTGCGCGACGAAAGTAATAAGCTTGCTTGTATCCATCTCTTATCCAACGACGATTGACCTGAGTACAGAAACGTACTGAAATATCATTCAATTTTTTGTCTCCAAAATATTCAAGCGCATGATCTTCAATGGCTCTTCTCGTAATCATGATAGTAGATGGTTTGACTTTTAATCGGTACTGTTCAATGAATTCCTCATATAACTCCTTAAAAGTGATATTACCACTCACTTTCAGTAGATTCTTATCAAAATCTAGTTGCAGTTGCCTATATACTTGTTGTGCTTCTTTTTTTGTTTGGAAGCCACTCCTAGTTGTGCGAATCTCTTCTCCAAACTCAGTTTTTCCAAAATAGCATTGAAATTTCCAGAGTTTTTGATTGTACTTGGTGTATTGCTTAAAAGAAACAGACATATAAATCTTCCTCCTAATTCATTCATTGGATTAGGATATTTTTGTCTTTAGCAAGATTTTAATATTTGAGGTTTTAATTAGGTTAATCATTTTTTAATTGATTGAAAATATCCTTTACATCTTCAATATCGTACAAATGTTGCCTACCAATAATAATGACTTCTAATCCGTTGAGACGAAGCGTTCTTAAGGTTTCATAACCAATGTGCAATTCTTTCATTAGAGTTTGTTGATTAACATATCTTCCAAGAATTAGTGACGGATTATTAGGCGTATTCATATGAAATTACCTTCCTTTGTTTACTATTTAGATTGTTGGCTGATTCATCCTTTCTTTGTATGAAAATAAAGTATTACCTCAAGTTTTGCGAGCTAGAACGAAATACTATAACTAGATTATAATCCGTTCTGCTCTTTTTTCCTATAAGAAATTGTAATTATGTGTTGTTTTTACTTTATTCTAATTGAATAATATTATTGCATAAAACCAAAAGACTTACATTTGCAAGCCTCTTGTACTTGTCGATTTTCAACTTAAACATCAAGTTGTTTCTTGTTAGGAAACACATAGGAATTTCACCTCTCCCCAGTTTATGGCGAGCCTTACGGAAGTATCATTATGCTCTTGGTATGTTGCCGCAGATGAGGAACAACCTCATTTTAGTGAGTCTAGTTTTCGCTTTAAAAACGGATCTTGGCGTAGTACTCACAAATGCTTATACAAAGAGGAAAGTACTTGATGCTTTTATTTGATTGTCAAAGAACAGGTTAAATTTTGTAACTCATAAATAAGATGATTTTTGACATGAAAAAAGCAACATCTATTTACAATGATTTTTTTGTAATATGAAATGTTTGTTTTATAGAAATTTTTATTAAGGAAAAAATAAGGTGAATCTAAGGAAATAGTTAAAAAATGAGACTTCATTTTTGGTTAAATGTTCTTAAGAGATAAATTCTCTGAGCTATGTACTAGAAAGGAGTCGAATTGTAAATATGAGAATAAACAAAAGGTATTTGGTCATGTTAGTAATCATATTAATCATTAGTGGTGCTGCATATACAAACATTAATCGAAATAAGAACGAGTTGTCGATTAAGTCAATAAAGTTAAGTGAGTTACAAAATAATTCAGAGTTTTATTTAACAGGTGTGGTTGAACCCAAAAACATAATTGACTACAAGTTGGATAAAAACAAAGGCATTATTAGCGAACGGAAAGTAAACGTAGGAGATGAAGTAAAAAAAGGCCAGGTCTTATACGTATATAAGAATCCAGATGGTGATATGGAAATTCGAGAAGCAGAATTAGCGGTCAGCAACAGTGAAAAGATTGTGGAACAAAAAGAGATAGAATCTAATTTGAAGGCCCAACAATATCAAACTTTAATTTTACGTCAACAGGAGCTTGATAAAAATTTAGCAGATAACAAAAGTGAAGAAGAACGAAAGGAGCTAATTCAGAAGAAAGAAGAATTGACAGCATCAGTAACTCAGGCTGAGATAGAAACTAATGCAGCTAGTGCAGAAATTGAAAATGCAAAATTAGAAGTTGAGAAAGCAAGCTTAGAATTGAATAAAATCAAAGAAATTCAAGGAAATCATGAAATTATATCAGACATAGACGGAATTGTTATGAATCTTGATGAATCTCAATTGAATTTAACTGTGACGGACAAAGCACCTGATAAACCTTTCTTGTCTATTGTAGATACTAGTGTCTATTTTTTAAGGGGAAAAGTAGATGAATATAGAAAGAAAAATTTGACGGTGAATCAAAAAGTCAAAATGATAGACAGAAATGATTCATCAAAAATATGGGAAGGAAAAATTACTCAGATTGGTAACTTAGCTGCAGGCGGAGTAGTTGATGAAGAACAAGGTGGAAATCCTAACCTTTCTCAGTTTTCTTTTGAAGCAACAATCGATCCAACAGATAGCCCACCAAAAATTGGACTACATTGTTTTGCTGAACTAGATAACATGAACAAGAAAGAAGAATTAACGATACCAAAGGAATATGTAATAAAAGATAAAAAAAGGTATTACATTTGGACAGTGAAAAATAAAAAAGTAGAGAAACAAGCAATTGAAATTGAAGAAAACAAGGAAAATAATGGGCGCTACACTGTAAAAAATAAACTCTCAGAAAGTATTGAAGTTGTTTATCCAAGTTCAAAGGTATCTGAAGGAATGGAGGTACCGAAAATTGATTCAACTAATTAATGTAAGTAAATCGTTCCAACAAGCTGAAAATGAAGTTAGAGTTCTAAAAGACATCAATTTAAGCATCCAGAAAAATGATTACATTGCTATTACAGGTGCTTCAGGATCTGGCAAGTCTACACTTATGAATATTATCGGTTGTTTAGATCAAGCAACTTCTGGTGAGTACTTGTTCAACGAATTAGATATTCGCCAACTAAATGATAATCAACTTTCTGAAACTCGTAATCAATTGATTGGTTTTGTCTTTCAAAATTTTAACTTGATGCCTCGCTTAACTGCTCTTGAGAATGTTATGCTTCCACTTGTTTATGCACAAGTTCCAGAAAAAGAAAGAAAAGAGAGAGCAAAGATAGCTCTAGCACAAGTAGATTTAAGTGATCGGCTTCATTTTTTACCAACAGTGCTTTCAGGAGGTCAAAAACAGCGAGTAGCTATTGCTAGAGCATTGGTTACTGAAGCACCATTAATATTAGCAGACGAACCTACAGGAGCATTAGATTCAAAAGCTAGTGGACGTATTATGGAAATCTTTCAACAGTTGAATGATCGTGGCAAAACAATTATTACAATAACGCATGAAAAAGAAGTTGCTAATTGTGCTAAAAGGCAAATACGATTGAAAGATGGCTCTATTATTGAGGAGAGATAATCCATGAAAGAAAATATTAAAATGGCTTTACAGTCTATTATTACCAATAAAATGCGTTCGATTTTAACTATGACTGGGATTATTTTTGGAATAGGTGCTGTAATTGTAATTTTTAGTATCATTAATGGGAATACTGAAAATATGAAAAGGCAAATAATTGGTGGTGCCACCAATTCAATGAAAATTGAATATGGAACCAGAAGTACTTTTTTAGGCGGAACTACCAAAGGGGATAAAGAAAAGAAGCCAGATTACACCCCAAAAATAACAAAAAAATATTTAAAACAGTTAGAAATGATTCCTAATGTTGTCAATGCTAGTGTTTTCTACCAAGAACATCTTTATCTCTTTGTAAAGGATAAACAGTTTGATAGTGATGTATTGGCAGTTGATGATCACTATTTTGATATACTCCCTTATAAACTTTGTCAAGGGCGATTGTTTCTAGCGAATGAATATGAAATTATGAGTCAGGTCTGTTTAGTTTCAACTAACTTTGCACGTTCAGAATTAAAAACTGAAAATCCAATCAATCAATTCATTGAAATCTCTGGTGTTGCTTTCAAAATTATTGGTGTTGTCACTTCAGAAACAGAAGAAGAATCGGAGAAAAAAGTTTTTATACCGAGTGAAACTGCTTTGATTGTACAACAGAAATACAATCAAAAACCGACTGTTTTACTACAGGCAAATACTTCAGAAGAATTAGAGGTGGCTGCTAAGCTAGCATCTATTAAATTAACTGAGTTAGTACCACCGTCTAACTATATTTTTTCAATTAAAAATTCTGATGATATTAGACGAACAACGAAGGAGATTAATCAATCAAATATGGTGTTACTAGGAGGAATCGCTAGTATTTCATTACTTGTAGGAGGCATTGGAGTGATGAATACAATGTTAGTTAGTGTTACCGAAAGAACAAGAGAAATTGGTCTAAAAAAAGCTTTAGGAGCAAAACAAAAAATTATATTACAACAATTTCTAACAGAAGCGATTGTTTTAACTGTTTTAGGTGGACTTATAGGAATAGTATTGGGATTGATAATCAGTAAGATAAGCACCTATTACTTGGGATATCCATTTTTAATCTCGTACTTTTCAATTGTAATAAGTGCTGCGTTTTCACTAAGTGTAGGTATTATTTTTGGTTTTACACCAGCATATAGAGCATCAAAAATGAGTCCAATTGATGCATTAAGATATGAATAAAATAGGAGAGAAGGAATCACGATGAAACGATCAAAGAAAATTGCATTACTCATTATTACACTAATAATCTCTACTTCTTTAGTCGCATGTAGCAATAATGAAGAAAAATCCGAAGCGGTTGATGTGCCACAGAATAATCAAGAAAAAGGAAATAAGAATGTAAAGGAGAAAGGGAATGAAGCGAACGATGTTGATAATGAAATAGAGAACCCAGATTTATCTGGTGGCGTTGCAGAAATAACCTCTACTGGTATATTAATAAATGAATCTAATGATGAAGGGACTAACGAAGAAGGTGAGAGTATAGCTGCTACTAATAAAGATGGAGTAAAAACAACTGTTGAATTTACCGAGAAGACAGAATTTAAAAAATTACTTATAAAAAATAAAAAAGATGGACGACTAGAAAAAGGAAGTCGAGCAGATGTAATTGTTGATACAGGAGTCCTTTTATATGGTTCTTATGCTGGTAGTAAGTTTGTAGCGACAAAAGTTATCATTACTATTAACGAATAGCAAATTCGTTAATATCTACTAGGTTTATTTTTGATAAACTATTTTGAGTTCCTACGAATACAAATTGATGAATAAACAAAAGTGAACTATAATTAGTACAAATAGTTAGTAGTCACATTATGAAAGGGCTGATTGTATGTCTGGAAAAATATTGATCGTAGAAGACGAAAAAGCAATTGCAGAACTGATACAACTTTATTTAGCTGGGGAACAATATGAAGTTTTTGTGGCTTACAGTGGAGAAGAAGCGTTTAAAATACTTGAAACCGAAATTCCTGACTTAGCAATTTTGGATATCATGCTCCCAGATATTAGTGGTTTTGATATTTGTAAATTTATTCGCAAAACATTTAAGTATCCCATTTTATTTTTAACTGCTAAGGATGATCAAATTGATAAAATTCAAGGGTTGACATTAGGGGCAGATGATTACATTACTAAGCCATTTAAACCACTTGAATTAGTCGCTAGGGTAAAAGCAAATTTACGAAGATATAAAGACTACAATGATGATAGTGACGATAGTCTAAATAATTTAAATCAAGACAGTATTCAATTTGGAGATATTAGATTAAACACGAATAGTCATGAAGCAACAATAAATGATGAAAAATTAGAACTGACTCCTAAAGAATTCGGAATCTTATCTTTATTATTAAGTAAACGCGGAATCGTTATCAACTCAGAAGATATTTTTTATTCAGTTTGGGGAGAAAAATATTACGATTGTGCAAACAATACGATTATGGTCCATATTAGACATTTGAGACAAAAAATGAATAAAAAAGAAGGCGACATGGGCTATATAAAAACGGTCTGGGGAGTGGGGTATATGATCGATGCTCAAAAATAAAAAAGTTTATTTTATATTGGGTATAGTTTTGATTGTTGTCTTATTTTATTGGTTTAGTTTGTATGGCAATGTTTTACTTGGAAATTGGGCAGAGCAAACGTTTATTTCAACTTATGATAATGCTAAAACAGGTGCTGAAATAAAAGAATTTAATTGGCCCGCATTTAAATTCTTTTCGCAAGTAATGTTTCTTGTAGCTATGATTATTAGTCTGACGATTATTATTTCAGTTTCCAGATTCCTGAATAAAAGAAAAGAAAGAGAAACAATTGAATTTATTTCTAATCGCATACAGGTATTTATGGATAATGAATACACTGATGAAAATTTCTTTCCAAATAACTATTCAGAAATTGCTTTTCAAATGCTAAAAATAAAAAATAAAACAAGAGAGCAACAGGAAGCATTAAAAAAAGAAACGCAACAAAAACATGATTTAATTACTTATTTAGCTCATGATTTAAAAACACCTTTAGCATCAGTAATCGGTTATCTAAACTTATTAAACGATGCTCAAGATTTACCAAGCGAGCAGCGAAATAAATATACGGCAGTAGCTTTAGAAAAAGCATATAGACTAGAGCAGTTAATAAATGAATTCTTTGAAATTAGTAGATATAACTTGCATAGTCTAGCATTAAATAAGAGTAAAATTAACTTAACGAGGTTGTTGTATCAAGTAATGGATGAATTTTTCCCATTAATAGAGGAAAAAAGACAAACAGTTAATATTGATAAACTAAAAACGGTGATGGTTTATGGTGATGCAGATAAACTGTCTAGGGTATTTAACAACCTTTTGAAAAATGCAATTGCCTATGGACATGAGAATAGTGAAATTTGTGTAACGTTAGAAATAGAAGAAAAAAATACTGTTGTCGCTATCTCGAACGAGTGTCAACAACTTACAGAGTATCAATTAGAAAAAATCTTTCAAAAGTTTTACAGAGTTGATAGTTCCAGATCAACTGAAACTGGTGGAGCAGGTCTTGGATTGGCAATAGCAAAACAAATTATTGAGGTTCATGGAGGAGAAATCACGGCTGAAAGTAGTAAAGAAAGAACAACATTTAAAGTAAAATTACCTTTTGAAGAAATAATTGAATAATTTTTTGAAACTATCTGAAGCTAAAAGTATTTTTTAGCTTCATTAAAAAGTATTTTTTTTGGAATTTAAAGAGCCTTTGAAAATAAAAGGCTCTTTTTTCTATCCAGCTAATTTGGATTTCAAACAAATAGGTGTCGTCATTCCAGAATTGTTAAATTACAATTTTATAAATTGTACCGTGAATGGTTCAGAAATCTCCCATCCTTGTGGAACATGGATGGGCACAATATACGCACTTGTTGGTTGATAGAAAAGAGGTCCATCATCCGTGTTGATAGCATATTGATTATTTCCTACATCTTTAAAATCGAAGTTACAGCTATAATCAACTTCTGGTTTTAAATATAATCCACCCCATAAATCTATAGCAGAAGGGTTTTCGTAAAATGGATACTTAACTGTAAAGCCATTATCTTCAACTACTCGAGTTCCTAAACGGTATGTTTTATCAGTTGTTACTTCTGCCCCGACGCTAGCATCATGAGAAGCAGATAGAATTTCTTCTGAATAGGCACCAAAAGGATCACCGATTAAATAGGTACTAACCCAGCTTCCGTGTCTATAATGCATAAAAGTAGTATGATTTGTTGAAATCATTTTAATTTTGTAAACCGAATATTCTTGAACCGGATTACCTTCTACATCCTTGACTGTATCAGCACTTACAGGATTAGTAAAAACAAATAAACTCATTGCACAAATTAAAGACATGGAAAAAAGAATACTTACAATTTTTTTCATTTTAATTCCTCCTAAAGTAATAAAATCAGCTACCTAGTTACAGAATGACAACACCTATTTGGCCAGAATCTGTACATAATACTGATATATTAATTAAAGCATATTCTAGTACGTTCATTTATCTAAAATGGGGTTACATCAATTTAAAACGTGATAATAATTTTATATAAAGGTTTGAATACTTAGTATTTGTACACAAAAATAACTCTAAAGACATAATGCCTTTAGAGTTATTTTTCTTTATTCTTTACAGTTACAACGTACTTCATACTTGTAGATATGCTCTATGAAACGTTCTCTAAGCTCTTGTAGACAATCTGGATCTAATTGACCACAACGAGTAGCTTCTTTTAAAAACAAAGGCTCAAATCTTTTTAAGAGCTCAAGCATTGCCTCTTCATTGCCGGCCTTTGCTTCAATAACTAAATCAATTAATTCTTTCAAATTAAGGCCTCCTTTTTATTCTGAGAGTTGATACTTTAAGGAGGTCCTCTTGAAGGGGAAAGAAGTAATGAAATGTTACGAACTTTTAAGATAATAATGTAATTTTGTTAAAATTCTTTTTTTCAAAATGGAAACACCTTGTCTGGAAATACCAAGCTTTAGTGCAATTTCTTTATCTGTTTTACATAAAATATATTTGTCATAAATAAATGCTTTTTCTTTATTTGAAAGCTTGCTTAAAGCGAAAGATAGGGAATCATTTATTGTATATTGTTCCATTTCATTTATATTGGCTGGTAAAAGATAGTCAAAGAGAAAGGCATTTTCGTAATAAGGAATGAGGTAGTCATGAAGACTAACACAAAGCAGCGTTCTGTTTTGATAAAGATATTTTTTTCTGAAATATGCTAGAGCAGTATTTTTAGTTACTTGATGAATGTAGTTAATAAAAATATTGTTTAATGTTTGTTTTGTACACATAACAATCACGTCCTATAGTCTATTTGTCTTATTTTTGCCGATATTGATAGAAACCTCGATAAGCTTTCTCTACATTGATTGAGTTATCTCTAATCGCACGTGGAAGAATATTATTAGATAAATTTTTGTATGTTACAGCAAATAAAGAGTCTTTAGTGAGCGTACAATAGATTTGTTTTGTGTTTAAGGGCGTCCCAGCTTCTTTTAAAATGGAACTGATTTTTCTAGATATTTTATCGTAAGGTATGGAATGTTTTGTCTTTAAAGACAGGACATATTTTTGATGTTCAATGTCTTTTTTTGAAATACCATGAGCAGAAATAGGCGAAGCTCTAGAAATAGGTTCAGGTTGTATCCCTGTACCTTTTTCGTTATTCAGAAAATCTAATCGTTCCTTTAATGCATAATATTGTTGTGTAATTTCTCGTCGCTCTGCAATTAATTCATGTAATAATTGGTAAATTTTTTCTTTTTCATCATGTCTTTCCATAAGAATTCCTCCTCTAGAAATAAGATGATTTTTTTAGGTTAAAAGGCAACATTTTTTTCAAAAAAAATAGAACCTATTCATCATCTTTTTTTAATAGATTTAGAATAAGTTCATTCAGTTATTTATCTAAAGGAATGCGAAAATACAGTCAACTTTTAGTACAAACTAATCAGATTCTTTGTTGCAAAATTATTGATAAAACACTTCTTTTTATAAAGAGTGGTGGTGATAAATGATAAAACATTAGTCCAAGAATCATTGCAGTATGGATTATCAAAATGATATATTTTTTCGATGGCCATACCTTCTTGGTAAAAATCAGTCAAAATGATATCTGCTTCTATCTGAGAATTTGTTAATTCAATATTGTTATTACCAAATATAGCAATCAAGTTTTTATTAATCATCTGTGTCGAATAATTATTTTGTGTTAACTCAACATAGATATAAACTTTTTTTGTATCCGTACAGTAATCCAATAAAAAGTAGCTAAAGTTAACCATGTATACAAAATTTACTTCAGAAATACGCAATTGATAGTGGTCATTATTTGTCGTTAATTTTTTATAAAACTGTAATAAGTCTGCCTCTAAATCAACAAAGCTTAACTCTTTTGTGGAAAGACCGCTTAATCTAGGAGCTGATTCTAATGTATTAAAGAAGTCGACATTTACATATTTCAAAAAAATATGTATAACCAATGAATGATACAAGCAAATATTGTATTGAAACTCATTTGGCTTAACTGGGTAAGTTTCAAAAAGAGTATCTAAAAAAGTGGTAGATAAAATGACGATTTCATTATTGTCTAGCTGAGCTGCTAATTGGGCAATACGTAATTTAGATAAGTCTGAGTCAAATTCTGGGATGAATAACCGGATAAAGAAGTTTTCTAAAGGGCTGATTAGCAACTCAAAAGGGTCAGCTTCTTCTGAATTTACCAGGTTGTGATTGAATTTAGAAAATATCTCGCAAATGTCTTTTAAATTAGGATCAATTTTATTTTTGTTAATCTTGATTGCAGGATGCTTTGTGACTGATAGGAGTTGTTGCATCCTTTTTTCTTGAAAAGAAGACAAGGTGGCTGTCCTATACAAAGAGGAATTATCCGTTAAAAATGGTGGAAATTCAATTATCTTGTAGATGTCCCAATAATAGATACTAAGAAAATACAATTTATGAATTTCAGTTCCAATTAAACTAGTATTCATCGTTGCATCTGCTGAAAAGGTAATATCTAGTTTGTATTGAGAAAGAAAAACGCGAATGCTTTTAATGTATTTGTATAGATGCGATGGACTAATATTTATTTGTAGCGACAACTGGTTGACGCTTGCGTAACGCTTGGAAATCAACGTATTTAGAATAATAAACTCATTTGAGTTCTTTATATAATAAAGTTTCATTGAATCAAGGAGAAAGCTATTTTGTATTTCATTAGCTACAAGAGAATAACCAGTTCTTAAAGAACAAATTGAAATATTAGATTTTGGAAAAACTTCAGATAGTTCTTCATTAATTTCGAATAGGCATCGACGGATACTCGTGGAAGATACGTCTAAATGAACTTTAATATCACGCATTTCAATCGTTCCATTTTTTATTATTGCTTTTAAAAGTTTATACTTTTTTCTCTCCTTTTCGTTCAAAAAAAAATACTCCATTTGCTTCACCTCATGTATACATGATTCTATCATCTGTGTGGTAGTCAATTTTCTTCAATATTGGCGGTGAGCGAATCGAATAAAAATAAAATCATTAAATTATTGTGAAGGTTTACAATAGCGACGTAAATGGAAAGTAATAGGAATATTATTTAATTCTGGAGGTCTACAATGTAATATTGAATAATAAATTTGACATTAGAAGAGTACACTTACCTTATATAAAACAATTGTTAGAGAGGAACTAGATAAGATGATAACTCAAAACTTCATAGACTTAGATCTTTATTTCGTAGTGTACGGTTCAAAAGAAAAAGACGAGATTGGGCAGTATATAATAGTTAAAGATGGGATTGAGGGACTTAATTTGTTAAACATATTAAGTGAAACTTTAAAGGAAATTGGATGTGAAGAAATAAAAGAACTTGATTCTTGGGGATTTGTGCAAGTTAAAACATCTAGATGTTCATTGGACTGTGTAGAAGATCGATTATCAAGAAATAAAATAATGATGCTTAATAAAGATAACTCATTAGGATACAAGTCTGTATATACCATAGTATTTGTAGGTGCAAATGAAAATCGATTTACGAGAATAGTTGCTTTACCAGAATTTGTTGTTGGAATAGAAGATATCATCATAGAGGTAAAAGACATGTATAAAAATGTTACTAAAATTATTTCTGTTACAGAATTGAAGTAAAATTATCTATTCTGAAGATTATTTGTAGTAGCTCTAATCTCAACAAGGGGGATAGATATATTGTGTCTTAAAATAAACAATCAAATATAAAAGCGGATGAAAGTGACTTTATCAAAGTGAATTTCATCCGCTTTTTTGAAAAGACATTTTTTAATGAATTTGTAAATTTCTTTGGTATAAGATATAAAATTTTTTTAAAATAAACACTGTCTTTCAATCACTCACATTACTGACTTAAAAATAGAAATAAGCAGCAGTTTGACGAAATCGTTTGTAGTGGCTCCTGAAATTGTCTAGTAGAATTTGTACATATATTATAAGAAATTTGTGAAACAATTATTTGAGTGCTGGATGCAAATCAATAATTTAGCTTTCTTTGTGAAATTGTTCGATGTACTTAACCCAAAGATTTTTATTTTATTTTGGATTAGTGCGGAACAGATAACGATAAAAAAAAATATCTTTAATATGATTAAATGGATATGAGTAAATCAGGTGTGGAACAAATAATATTAGTTTAGAGTAATCTGGGCTTGAAATTTTAAATGAAAGGTGGTTTCAATAAATTGGAAAATAAAATAATAAAAAAGGCTGTATTTGTGTTCTTATGTATGTTCTTAATATTTGGATACATGTTAGAGGCGGTTACAGTATTTGCAGAGAGTACCACAGAAAACTCTGAAATTGCAGATAATAAAAATGAGAAATCACAAGAAACAATGGATTCAAGTGCTGTAGATTCTAGTACAGTCATTAGTGACCCAGAAGTGAATTCTACAGAACAACAAGAAACAGATACTTATACAATTGAAAATAGCTCAAATGAGCAAGATAATAGTAGTTTTAAATCATCCTCAGAACAAGCGGAGAATACAAAACAAAATAATAATAGTCAAATCGTACCTAGAATTTGGCCTACAGGGTCCGGAAGACGGTTTCCCAACGGACTAATGTCTGATAATGAAATTATGGAAGGCAATCCAAATTTGAATGGTTACCGTGAATATGGAGATGATTGGTGGCATGTTGCGAATCATATTTTCACACGTCGCATTATTGATAATTACCTTTACACACAATGTTTAGGTAAAAGCTTAGGTTACCGTAAAGGAGATAAGGTTAGTATTCCAATAGTAAAACAATATTTAGATTTTTCTAGTGGAAAAGGTGGAAAAGAAAAGAATAACAGGCAAGATGGTCAAAGATATGCATTTCAAGAGTTGGTTTCTTGGAATTTAAGAACAAAGAGCTGGGTGTCTACTACAGATTGGTCATATGATCCGATACCCTATCTAGCCATTGATTGGAGTGATATACCTAGATCAGCAAGACCAGATAAATGGGAACTTAATCATTATCGCTCTGCATTTTTGGTTGACGGATCAAATTCTTACTTAGAGATTAGTTGGGCAAAAGGAAAAGATTCGATAGCGGGTACAATAGGTGATTCAATCAGGTATGAAATCAAAAATATTACTAGGCCATTTAATGCAGTTATAGAATTCGAACGAATAAAAACTACTTTGACTCCTGAAAGTGTTAATAAAACGAGGTTAAGCGATACGATTTATTATGTAAGTGACTACGGTGGGGCAGATAGTGATTATTCTAATGGGAGCTATTCATGGTGGGGTCGTGATGGAGATAAACGCGATGGATATTTTAAACCGAGTATATCAATTAATTCAGTTCAGCCAACTAAAATAGAAGCCGAGCAAGATAAACCTGTGGACGTGATACTAGGAGAAAGTCTTAGTGCGGCAGATGTTAACTTAAATGATGTTGTTAAAGTTTTAAAACGTACTGACGGTACTGCAATTAAAATTGAAGCAGATAGTTACACTCAAGCATTTCAAACGATTGGAGAGCATACCGTTAACGTTAAAGTTACTCAATTATTAGATGGAGCTTCTCAATCAACTATAGTACCTTTAAAAGTAAATGTTAGATGGGGAAGTACAGTTTTAATGAATGGTTATAATAGTAACTCAATTGGTGCAATTACACTTCACCAAAAAGGTGGCTCTGATTTAGAGTTGACAGATACTGTAGGATGCACTAGAGAATCTGGTGAAACACAAGTGCATAAGTATTTTAGTGGCGAATCGTATTATGATTTGAGATTGTTGGGTGTAACGGATATAGTTCAAAAACCAAAAGATTTAAAACCAGTAACAAAAGAAAATTCTTTGACTTGGGCGCATGGTGAAGCGGACGCTCAAGCTAGAATTAATGCATTCGGAGATAACTCAGATGGAAGACAAAAAGCTAGTGTTGGAAATATCCTACAAGTAACGCATGTAGAAGCATACTTTCGAGAGTACTTAATGGTCAATGAACAAAAGACAAAAGAAAATGATGATCAGAAAATAGTTTACTATGAATTGACGAAAAATGGATTTATTCCATTGCGTGTTAATCAGTTGGAAGCCAAAAAAAGTAGTATTCCACAATTTGCTACGGAGCAGTATTTGAATAAACATATTAAAGAATATATTGATTTAAAAGGTTATTCAAACATTGAAGTGAAAAAATTTAGTTCCTATCCAACAACAAATAAAGTTGGGGAGACATCAGGGAAAATAGTCGTTGAAGAAAGATTAAAATCAGGGAAAAAAGTGCAGGAGGAATATGAGGTTCAATTTACAGTAAAGGAAGATAAGTCGTCAATCAAAACGAAAGATATAACGATATATCAAGGCCAAAGTTGGAAGAGAGAAGATAGTTTTGTATCAGCAACAGATGAAGTTGGAAAGTCTGTTCCATTTTCAGATGGAAGAGTTGATACTAACGGAGCAACTATAGACACCAATAAACCAGGAGTATACGAGCTTAAGTACACTTTCAAGGGGAATCGAAATGTTGACTCCAAATGTAAAGTGACGGTAAAAGAAGATAAAACAAAAGCAAAATTAAAGCCTGTGGAGATATATGTTGGAAACGAATATGATCCGGATTTACCTTTTGAGAATGTGACAGATAAAGATGGAAAGAAACTTAGTGCGAAAGAGGTAAATTACTATTACATTGATGGTAAAGAAACAAAGACATTCAAATTGGATACATCAATACCTGGTGAGCATGAAGTTAAAGTAGTCGTTAGAAATGCGCAACCAATTTCTGCTGGAGTTAACAAGTACTGGACGCATAGTAATAAAGTAAAAGTAACAGTTAAAGAGTATCCAGCACTCACAGCAGAGTCCATTGAGCAAAAAACAATTTTAGGAACAGATACGTCAAAATGGGATGCTAGCAAGTTAATCAAGAATGTTAAAAAAGAAGAAAATAAACCAGCGGACTCAAAAGAGTATACAACAAGAATCAAAGAAGTAGCAGATACCAAAATGGTTGGGACTAAGAATTTAATTGTTGAAATTAAAAGAACGTCAAATGGCAAAATAACTGATATCGAAGTGCCCGTTACGGTCAAGTGGGGTTCGACAATAGTTGTTGATAATGTTCCTTACCCTGGAAATTCAAGCTACGCATTAACCATACTCACGGGTGATTCACCGAGGATTATAGCAACATATGGAAACAATAGTGATTACCGATCTAGCTGGATTAATGATTACAGAGGAAATAAAGAATATTTGAGAACAATGATTTACGAAAACATGAACTCCGATACGGTTTTAAATAATCAAAAATCAGATTATCAATACAGCATGACAGGTGAAGGGATGGTAGAAGACGCTGTAAAAAACTTTGGTACTTCTGGGGAATATCCAGTAAATAATGGAGATGTTGTTGGACAATACGTCTACACAGTTGATAACAACCAATCTTACCCAGATAACAATCGACTTTTTAAAGATGAAAAAGTAACTCAAGAGAACAATGGTTTAGATACTGTTTACTATGAAGTAACTAAAACAGGTTTTCAACCGTTAAGAGTGAACCAAATGAAAATGAAAGGCGATATTTCGACGATTAGACATATCAGTAATACTGACTTGGAAAAAGATCTTAAAGAAAATCCGGATAAATATTTTGAGAATCCCAATAAATACAACGATGTTAAATTAGTTGGATTCGCTAAATATCCAGATACATCAAAATCAGGAAAGCAACCAGCAACAATTAGATTTGAAGAAACGCTGAAATCGGGTAAAAAAGTTCAGTACGATTACGATATACAGTTAAATGTGGATAATAGATGGGTGAACGTGACCATTCCAACTAAGATGTTGTTCTTTTCAGATATGAAAAGCGGAAAGAAAGATAAGGTTATTTCCGAAAGTTATTCCATCACAAACAACTCTGATAATACGTCATTGGAAGTAGAGATGGCCTCGTTCTCTGTTGCAAAAGATAGTGAAGTGACTTACTTATCACCAACAGAAAAAGATCCAGTTAACGGTGAGAATAAATTACGACTTAATTTACTTGTAAATAGTCAACCAAAAGTACAGGGGTTAACTAACGAAACGAAACCAACTCATTTGATAGATTTAGACGTTAAAAAATCAACTAACCTAACATTTGAAGGGCAATACTTTAATGCTAAGTCAGAAGATTCTCCGGAAGCAAAAAGTAGCATGGTATTGAAATTTAACATTAAAAAATAAAGAGGTGCTAGCAGTGGAATCAAAAGAAAAGAACAACAAAAAGAAATGGATATGTCTCTTGTTATTACTTCTTTTAATCATTGGAGCAGCTGGAGGATATTACTGGTATAAAACCCATCAAAATCCTAAAGAATTGATTGCCGGAGATTACCCAGATGTAAAAGATGCGCAGAAAATGACTGAAAAAGAATTAAAAGAGTATCGAAAAAAGAAAATGGATGAGACACAATTTACTTTAACAATATTTCCAGAAGCAACGTTTAGTAAAGAGACTTCTGAAGGGAATATTTATATAAAAAATGAGCCAGTTAACGCTTACCCAATTAATGTAAGAGTCATTCTAGATGAAGGCAACAAACAGATTTATGAGTCTGGAATGGTTGAACCCGGTTTTGAAGTAACTAAAGCCAAACTAGACAAACCTTTAGAACCAGGAACATATAAAGCAACGGCTTATGTTGATATTTACGATAACAAGACAAAAGAAAAAAGAGGTACGACACAAGCAGTGATAGAAATTACTGTTACAGAATGAATTTAGTAGCGAAAAGCTATTGAAGATAAATAAAAAAACTTTGAGGAGAGATCGATTATGAAGAAAAAAGTATTTGCAACATTATTATTAGCAGGAATGGTTTTAGGAACAGGACAAGCAGCTTTTGCTGCTGAAACCCCGGATGATAATAACCGTACAATAATTAATAACTCAGATGGAAGTCTAACTGACAAGCTTAACAAGGGATACGAAATACCAGTTAAGGGAACACTTGGTGATCTTGATCCTGAAAATCCTGAAGAAAATATTACAGAGGGGGATAGTAAATGGATTAAAGTTGAAATCCCAACTAATGCATTTTTTAGAACTGATGGTCAAAAAGAAACGATTATATCTGACCCCCACCAAGTTAAAAACCTATCTGGTCGTCCAGTAAAAGTTAGTTTAGCAAAATTTAGTGAAGCTACGCCAGGTCAAAAAGGTGTTGTAGAATTAAGTTTAAAATCACTTTCAGATACGAAGGTAATTCCACTTATAAAAAATAGCGCAGTAGCAACTATAACAGAAACCGAATTGGCCAAAATACCTGCAAAGACAAAAACTAAAACTTCTGACTACTCATTTGGGTATACCGGGAAAGCAGACTTTACTGGATTAAACAAAGCTAAAGATAATCATGTTAACTACAAAATGGACTTGAAATTTGAAGCATTAAATAAAAATAGTGAGTCTGTAGTTAAGCCGTAATATGAAAAAAAAGAATCTGTTAGTTTTACCAATTATGATTACTTGTTTTCTTTTGGGAATATTTGGAATGGAATCTAGTGCATATGGTAAAGAGCTGAATGGTGAAGCAGAAGTCAGTATTCCGGTTACTGGAATACTGACTGACGGAAAAACAGATGAACAAAATGTCGATGATAAGAATACTGGGGAAGATATAAGTGGAAATGTCGCGACTGTCATAAAAGATAAATCAATTCAGAGATTACCAACTACGGGGGAAAAGTTAAGCATGTTTTTATTGCTTGTTGGTATATTCTTGTTGGTTGTTGTGTTAGGTATGAAGAACAAAAAGATTTTTGTAAAAAGTAGATAAAAGATCAAAAAATGAAAAACATAGATTTCCATATAAGTGAATGTCCTTAGAATGTTGATTTATCAACGTTCTAAGGACATTTTTTATTACGAAGAATGAATTCAGTTTGCTCCATAAATAATTTGAAAATTCGTTAGTAGAGATAGTTGTATTTTTAAGAGTTATTAAGCCAATAAAGAGAATTTGAGAGTAAAAGATCTTAATCAGAGTTTACTTTTTAAGTTTGTTTTTTGTTTTATTTAAATATTTGTTCTTTTAACATCTTTAATTAGTTGGCTCTAAAAATGCAATTCTCCCCAATCTAAGAACTGTAACCTATTCGTTTGCCTTGTTCATCATATAGTCATTCTTGATGCTTAGAAGCAAGAAATCAGCTATTAAACCTGCTGCTAAACGATAAGTTATTGCCCGTGGTTTTTATTTTCCATTATAGGTTTGCTAGTATTGATTTCAGAACTAGTTTTGTGAATAGTAATAAATCTTAGTCAGTCAACTTAAACTATAGAGGTTAAGTGATTTAATTAGAGATAGTTGGGTATACTATTTATACTATTAATTCCCATATCTAATATTGGATATAGAAGTCAGTTCTTTTAGTTTTTTAGATTGATGGTCAGATAAAGCAACCCCATCATTTCTGATTGCTTTAGAAATATCTAAGTTCATACGACTCAAGATCATCGGAACAGAAGCGCTCTTTTGTTTTAATTCTTCAAGATAATTTTCTAACACTTTTTGTAGCGATTCGTTATCTGTGCCTGTTTTTAAATCATCCAATAAATCAGTAATAATGTTTTCTGCTTGTTTTCCTCGTTCGTTTCCCCCAGAAAACCATTTCAATTTATCCATAAAATACCACTCCTTAATTCTATTTATTTATGATTTTAGTTTTTAGCGTAGCGTTTTTGATATCCTATTGAGATGAATCTTTTTTGATAGAATACCCTAATTGTTGAAAGTATAACTAAATCCTAGCATATTCCTAGGTTGATCTTTGTTTCAAAGATTACTTAGTTAAATAAATACCCAGATAGGCCATATAACAATGTAGGTATTGGTGCACTAGGTACTTTTATTTTTTATTCAGGCAAAGTGAAATTTTTTTTGTAAAGTAATTCCGTAATAGCTGCAATCATTGCCTTCCAATTATGTTCATCAAAAATGTCATACAAGTAAAAATATTCAGCATTCGATTCACCCTGATAACTATCTGAAATAATTAAATCAGCGTCTTTAGGAGTGTCTATATATTCAATATTTCGAAACACTAAGTTGATATTGTATTTTATTTGATCATTTAAATAGAACAATCGACCATACTGAACGCATATTTTTAATGGTTCTATGGGTGCGTTACTATCAATAATAAAGAAAAGGTAGTGAGCGATATATTTTATGACTTCATCTGTAAGTTCAAATGGAGGCGGCAATTGGGATAGCGTATTTTTGTAATACGAGATAAATTCTTTTTCAAAGGATTTCACTATTGGATTAACTGAATTCGGATTCAAAAAACTATCTTTTTGTTTGTGCCAATCAGAGTAATCTAGACCAACATATTTGATATAAAGACAGATAGTATTTAAATTGTAGTAAGAAATTAACCAACGTTCCATTGAAACGGTAACATTAAATGTTCTAAATAAATGGTTTAGCAATTTTTTACTATATTGGGTTAAAGGTGTAGATAAATTTAAAAATTCTTGAGCCATCTCAATCTGCTGTTCCTGAGTATCACAACCTGAAATATAAAAACGTACTAAGAAGTTGAAAAATAATTTCTCTTGATAGAACACATGGTCAGGTATTTTGTAATCATCTGAATAGAGAACTTGACTGAAAGTTTTGTTTGTCTCAAATGGTGATAAATCTTTTATACATTCGTCATTTAAAACGACGTGCTTTTTTCTTGAGTACATTCTGTATTTTGATATTACTACTAAATAATTGAATCGTTGTAATTGAGAACGTTTAAAGAGTTTTGTTTCTTCAATCATAGGTACCTGGGATTGAAGAACTTTTTTAAATGGCCATTCTAATCCTTTGAAAATTGACCAATAATAAAAACAGAAAAATATTCGAATATTTCGTTCTTTTTCACTCACGATATTACTAGAAATATCGGTTGTTTTAAAAGTTATTTCTATTTTAAAAGTTTCTAACAGCGAATTTAAGTCCCTAATGGCTTTGTACAAGTGAGGAGGGCTTATGTGCAAGTATTCAGATAATTCATTAATACTTTGAAAGTGTTTATTCAAGAAAGCTTCAATAATTTTAAATTTAGTTGTATCTCTGAAATAGTTTAGACGAAGAATGTCATTAACATAGGGAATGGGTTTACCAGAATCATTTTGTAAATAATAAAGATTATTAATACTTACTATCTTTACAGAATCATTTTGGAAAATTTGTTGAAAGTCTTCATTTAATTGCCGAATATACCTGTTTGCAGAAGTTGTTGAAATCAGAAAAAAATCTGCAATGTCATTAATTGTAATGTTTTCTTCATTAAAATAGATAAAAACAAAAAGATCATATTTTTGTTTGTCAATTGGTTTCATGTAAAAATTGTTTATCATAAAATCACCACCTCATCTTAGAATGTTTCATCACTTTATTATAGCATCTTTTTATTATTATTTAATAATGTTCTCTTGAGAGACATATTTAGATAAACGAAAGGTAGAAAAAAAGTATAAAATCTAAAAGTAAAGGTTTATTCTTTTACCTGTAAAAGTAAAAACATAGAACACAGGAACCATCATTTACCATTTCTTTAGAACTTAAAATGAACTTAGGAGAGATCGAAATGCATACAATTGGTGTATTGTCCTTAACGGACGTAAAAGAAAACAAACACATAACCTTTTTAGCTGAAAAAGGTTGGGCTATTCAAGAAGTTGAAGTGAAAGAATTAACAAAGATAGAACCAAAAATTCAGACTATCTTGCTTGAAGAAAGTACAATGCCGGCAACATGTTGTCTTCTCACTGAGCTGACTCGAGGAACTAGAAATATGGATATTCCAATCTATATAATATCTAAAAATAGTTCAGAGTATAATTTGGTTTATTTGCAGCTAGGTGTTGAGGCTTGTTTCTCTGTAGAAATGGCTCCAGATGAACTTTGTTTGACGTTAACTAATTTGTTAAATCATTATGATCACTTTTCATCTCAGAATAATACAGAGCAAATAGAAGACGCAGCATCGATTGAAATGAATAACTTAAAATTGGTACCAGAAAATCTTAGTGTGATAATTGATGGAAAAAAAGAGGTGAATTTAACTAAAATAGAATTCCAAATTATGGGTGTTCTATGTAATAATCCCGATAAAACAGTCTGTTATGCTGATCTTATGAAACAAGTATGGTCCAATGAATCAGATGGAACAGTAAGAAATTACAAAATTGCCAATGCGGTTTTTCACATAAGAAATAAAATTGAAAAAAATCCTAAATTTCCTAGATTTATTAAAACGGTTCGTTCTAAGGGATACATGTTAAGTCTTAATTAAATTCTTTAAAATAAATTAGGGATTCTTAAAGATCATACTTAAAATAAAACAGTAATATAATATATCTTGATTAAATTGGGACTTTTGGAAACGAATAGCCCTGTTCAGTAACGAGTTCATTGATAAGCAATTAGTATGCTAGTCCATATTAATTGCTTATTTTTTATAAGGAGGGTTTAAGATTAAGTATTTTGAAGAAACGTCAGTGTTAGAAAAATCTATAGAGAGATTGACCTTTATGTTCAATACTTTTGACAGAGTCTATTTTTCTTTTAGTGGTGGAAAAGATAGTGGTGTCATGGTGCTGTTAGCAAATATGGTCGCAAAAAAAATGGGGAAAAAGTTTGATCTATTAATTCTAAATATTGAGGCAAACTATGACAGTACTGATTCATTTATTTCTACGTTAGAAAAGTTAGAAAGCATAGAATGTATTTATCATTTTTGTTTGCCGTTCTATGAGGATAATACACTAAGTATTTTTCAACCCCAATGGAAAATGTGGGATGAAAAAGTGAAAAATCTGTGGGTGCAGGAAATGCCTGAACATGCATTAACACTCAATAACATCCCAACTGAACTAAGGGCACTATTTGACTCTTGTTATGGAAATCCAGATGTGTTTCTTTCGAAGTTTGGAAATTGGTATTATCAATTTCATAAGGGGGAAGATGAAAACTTTAAAGTTGTTTGTGGTATTGGAATTAGAACGCAAGAAAGTCTAAATAGATATTTAGCAATCACTAAAGGTAAGCATAAATGGGCCAATAGAAGCTGGCTGAATCTTTCATTGGGAAACTGCATCAAAGCGTATCCTATTTATGATTGGTCAGTAGAAGACATATTTGCTGCTTATTCTTATTATGATTGGCCAATAAATCAATTTTATGAAAAGTGTTACAAATTAGGTATCCCACTTTCTTTAATGAGGATATGCCAACCGTTTGGCCTACATCAAAGAAGGAGTCTAACAATGTATGCAGCAATCGAGCCTGCAACGTGGGAGAAAATTGTTAAAAGAGTTAGCGGTGTAAATTTTGGAATGTTATACGCGCAAACCTCTGTACTTGGGCACTTTAAAACATCAAAACCAGCTCATATGACATGGCAAGAGTATGCTATTTTTCTTTTGGAATCAATTGGTTTAGTGTCACCAGCACTTAGAGATCATTACTACAGAAAAATCAAAATATTAATGGATTACTACGAAAAAAACTTTGGAATGAGTATAGCTGACATTGTTGATGAAGCAAAGGCTGCTGATTGGAAATATGATGAAAAGCTTTGGCATAACTGGAAAGGGATTGCTAGAGCAATAGAAAAAAATGACTTTTCTTTATCAACGCGACAATATAGTTTCACTCAAGCGGATGCAAAAGATTTGTATGCAATTTATGACGATTACAAGGGCAGTTTAAATTTTGACGATTCACCAAACCGAGCAGTTAGGGAATTTAAGAAAAAAATTTAGGAGGAAGATATGGAGTTAATGATATTTAGTCCGCCTTACAAAAAAGATATTTTTTATAGATTGATGGGAAAATATTTTGCTGAAGATATCTATCAGAACAAGTTTCCTTATCTAGTTAATACATCGACGACTACTTGGTATCTACTTGTCAAAGATCAAATGGTTAAAGGGTTCATGTCTTTTGATTGTCAGAAGAAGAAAACAATCCTCGGTGAAATGTACTTTGAAAATGTTGAGGATGAATTAAAATATGAAAAACTAATTTTAAAAAAATTGATAAAAGCTATTAACAACAATTCCTCTTACCCAATTGAGACGGCAGTTGAAGATGGTCGACAAAAAATGCTATTAGAAGAGTTCGGATTTATCCAATATAAACAAACGAAAAACTACTATTTTTTACGAAGGAGTTAGAACATGAGTGAAATAGATTTTCCTGTTATGAATGTAAAGATGGTTGAAATCGGAAAAATTCAGAAAAATTTTTATAACCCTAATCTTGTTGCGAAGCCTGAGCTTGAATTGTTAGAACACTCAATTAGAGAAGATGGGTTCACTCAACCGATTGTTTGTTACTACAGTAAAGAAAAAGATGTTTACATCATTGTTGATGGTTTTCATCGATATCTCGTTGCAAAAGAGCGATTAAATTTGACGCATATTCCGGTAACTATTATTGAAAAAGACTTAAGTCACCGTATTGCATCAACCATTCGTCACAATCGAGCAAGAGGAACACATGGCGTTGAATCAATGAGCAATGTTGTTCAACAATTGTTGCTACAGGGATGGACAGATGAAGAAATAGGACATCATTTAGGGATGGAAAGAGAAGAGGTTTTACGGTTAAAACAAACGGGAGGATTGAAGACATTGTTTTCTAATCATAAATTTAGTAATTCATGGGTTACTTTTGAAGAAAGATATTACAAATGATTTTTGCTGACTGCTCACTACGAGTGAATTTAAAGTAGGCGTAAATAACCATAAAAATATGATATTTTTTATCTTTATATGTTCTATATCGCGCTAAAGTATAATAAATACTTCGCTTTAAGTGTGTTTAAATAAAGTAAGAACGTTCTAACAATAAATTGATTGAGGTGGTTTACGATGAAAAAAAAGATTAAAACTAGAGATATTACATTTGTTGGGGTTTTAAGTGCATTGGGTTTTGTATTAATGCTATTTTCATTTCCTGTTTTGCCAATGTTTTCTTATCTGAAAATTGATTTTAGTGATGTTGCTGTAATAATTGGGATGTATATCATTAGCCCTGTAGCTGGCGTTTGTATTGCGCTAATTAAAACCATCCTTCATTATCTATCTACAGGAGGTGATATCGCTAAGTTAATTGGAGATGTGACTAGTTTTATTGCATCGTTGTCAGTTACATTACCATTTTACTACTTTACTAAAAATAAACTTTCAAAAAAAAATATCTTGTTGGGCGGGTTATCCAGTACGATTTTTCTCACTGTTATTTTGGCATTAGCAAATTACTTTGTCATTACGCCACTCTATTTATCTGTCCTTAACATGGACTTTGGAATGACTACTTTAAAACTTATTACAGTAAGTATAATTCCATTCAATTTAATCAAGGGCCTAATATTAAGTGTGATGTTTTTGATTGTTCTTACAAAACTTATTCCTGCTATTTCCAAATTTTCTAGTAAAAAATATTGAAGTGGATAATTTAAGATTAATATAATTTGTTAACTACTTAAATATTTACAGTCAGTCAACTTGTTTTCTCTTAATAATTTGACTAGTAATAATTATTTGAATGATTAGAGGGGATTAGATGGAGAAATTGATTTATAACATGAAACCTATCGGAAAGATTGTCTCAAAAAATAAAAAATATTTCTTAACCATACTACCTAGATATATGAATGGAGTTACTGGCTGTAGTGAATATAGCCATTTAATTGTCATCTGGTTATTTACAAAACAATCTACAACTCTTGAATCTCAAAATTATGTTTGGAAGCAGCCCTATTTAGAGGGACCAGAATATATGGGTGTTTTTGCCTTAAGACAACCTGAACGACCTAATCCAATTGCTTTAAGCATTGTTGAGATTGTAGATCAAAATCTAATTGAGGGTTATATAGAGGTTGATTATATTGATGCCGATAATGAATCAGCAATACTTGATATCAAACCCTACATACCAAGTATGGACTATGTGGAAAATGCTAAAGTTCCAGAGTGGTCAAAACACTGGCCACAAGAAAGAAAAAAATCCCTTGGTTATGACTTTAGAAAAGATATTAATCCACAAATTTTGTCTGAAAACAAAAAATAGTAATGGAGGACTAATCAATGAAAAAACTTTATATTATACGCCATAGTGAAACATTGCTGAATACATTGAATAGATTACAAGGAGCTATTGATAGTCCTTTAACACAGTGTGGAGAAGAAGAGTGTGTGTTGCTTGCCAATTGTTTAAAGAAGACTACTATTCAAAATATCTATTCTAGCGATAGTTTACGAGCTGTGAAAACAGCTAAAATAATTGAAAATAGTAACGAAGAATTTCACTTTATTTCTAGTGATGAACAGTTTAGGGAGTGGAATTTTGGTGTTTTAGAAGGTTCTAAAATAAGTACACTTAACGAATTTCTGAAAACTAAAATGAAGGATACAAGTTTTTCATATCTTAATTCTCATCTAAATGAATTAGCTGATACTATTGCTCAAGAAAGTGTAGATAAAATAGAAACATATAGTGAATTATCTTCTAGGTTGATGAATGGACTAAATAATTTAATTCAGAATGATCTATCTGAAAAAGATATTTTATTAGTAACCCATGCATTTTCTATGAAAACAATTTTGAATGAGTTGAATTATTCGGGTTTGAGTAGTTTAAAAATTAAAGGTGCAAATACAGTTATCATTCTTGAAATAGTTAAAGAGGACATACAATTGCGAGAAGTGACTAATCTGGCTGATGCTATTTTGTAAAAGTGAGTGGGTTTTACTAATAAAATAGCTAGTTCTTTGTAATATATACAATTAAAATAATTCAAGTTCTATTGTTAGACAAAAATATTTTTATTTATAAGAGAGTTTCTAGATATTCTAGATACTCTCTCATTTTAAATTTACCAATTTAGTAATAGTTCAATTTTAATTTAATTAAAGGCTTGATATTAAGTGTGATATTTTTGATAGTTCTTACAAAATTTATCCCTGCTATTTCTAGATTCCCTAGTAAACAATACTGAAGAGAAAAATCTAAAGGTACAACCAAAATCTTTTAAGGATCGAAGGAGGCCAATTTACTATGCTTAATTACTGTTATTTTTGTTCTAAGTGTATTCGTAGCAAAGATCAACTAACAGATGAAAAAGGAAACAGTTACTGTTCTATCGAATGTAAAGAAAAGGAACTGATTCTTGAAGTTGATGCAATAAATAATTATTTTCCAAAGAGGATGTTAAGGAAGCATCAACTGAGAGAAACTCCCACGAATAATTACAAGCTAAGTAGAAAATTAAAAGGATATTTTTGTAATTATAAATTCATTTTTAGGAGCTGATGAACTGGTGGGAAGTGCAGCGAATTTGGTTGACCGTACAGATATATCAAGATTTTTGACACATTTAACTAGAAGTACGGTTGAGTTATCTGCCTTGGATAATTTAATATCCATTCTAAATGATCACAAGATAAACGCCTCTACTTTTTGCTGTATGTTTAATAAAGAGCTAGCTAAATTATCGCAAAAGCAGCAGAAGGAATTCAGTGTAACTTGCTTTACAGAAACACCATTAGACCGTTTAAAAGTAGTTGTTAAAACCTTAGTACACAACAATAGGAGGTTTGAACCCTATGGATTGATTTTTTTGAAAGATACTCACTGCATAGAAACTGGTTTCGGTATTAATCCTGTTATTTACGTTAGAGATCAAAATAGGAATCTTACAAAATCATTTTGGAACCAATTTAATAATTGGAAAGAAAAGCCTAATGAAAATATTACTTTTCCTACTTTGGGTTGTTTAGTGAATCACGTTAGTTTAGAAAATGATTTTCAATGGCAACGAGAATGGCGTATGAAAGGCGATTACTCTTTTGATTATGCACAAGTAATTGCGGTAATTGCTCCACAAGAGGAGCATGGCAGGATAAAGAAATTCTGTATATTTGAAGATGTTAATAAATTAACATTTATTGACTCCGAATGGGATATTGAAGAGATTTTATATCAACTTTCTAAAAAATATTGGCAATTGAGTGAGCAAGTTTTGAATGTGTTTAAAGAATAAAATTTGGTACTAAATTCTCGTTCTAAGAGGGAATATTAGTATTGAGGTTAAGATAAAAATACTAGAGAAAAGTTGTCTTTTTCATAATATAAATGGATAATAGATTAGATAAGAGTACTAATAAGGTTGGAGGAGAAAACATGTTAAAAAATTCTGAAGAGTTGATAAATTTTTTGAATCAAGAAGAGGTTCTAATTGTTTTGGATAGTTCTGCTATCTTAGACATATATAAACACGATCAAGCTTATTCCCATAATTTATTAAAGACTTACCAAATAAACTTGGATAAGGTATGGGTACCTAATCATGTTAGTGTAGAAGTAGAACGTAACCAACATAGTGTTGAGGCATCACGGAAAACAGAAATTGATAGACTTCCAAAAAATATTAATGAATCTATAAGAAAATTCAAGCAAAACATTTCAGCTTTACTGAAAAATCCTCGGAAATTTAATTATCCTTCTGTACCAACTTTAAGTAGTCAACTAGAATCTAAAATAGATGAACTAGAACAGATAGTTTCTGATTATGAAAATCGAGTTTGTTCAATTGTAGAGGATAGACAACCAGGGATTGTTTCAGAATTTCTAGAGAAACTTAAAAGTTCTGGAAAGGTCGGGGAGGGTTACGATATTTTTGATAAGTTAGCTATTTATACTGAAGGCAATATAAGATACGAGTTAAATATACCACCTGGATTTAAGGATGCTAAACCTAAAGATAAAAAAGATGAAAAAGGTAAGAAAAATAAGAAAGATAAGAAAGACAAGCAAGATGAAACAGGTACTAGAAAATTTGGAGATTTAATTATTTGGAAAGAGATTCTTGATAAGATCAATTCAGATAGACAATCTCTTTTATTTATAACAAGTGATGTAAAATGTGATTGGTGGGAATTAGACGAGGATAAAAAGATAATAGACAAACACACAATGCTAAATGAAGAGTTTGAAAAGGTAACTGGATTACCCAAAGCTAACTTTGAAATGTTATTTACAGGAACCTTTTTCAATTTAATGCTGGGTACAGAAGATTTTATTAATCAAAGTTATGATAAAACTATTGAATTAATTGTGACAGATTATTCATTAAATGCATTAGATAAAGTGGAACAGTTTATCACGGTTAGTGACATTGAAGATGAATTAAATGAAAAACTTAATTTGGCATTTGAATTTAGTAATGGAGATTTTACAAATTACGTGGAAGAACCTTTCACCGAATTAGATGTTAATGAGTTGACTGATACGGATATAACAGAAGTAAATGTCTCAAATGAGGAAGACTGCTTAAAAATGAGTATTGAGTTAACCTCTATTTGTGATGTTGAGACAAAATGTACGATTTATGGGGATAACGAAATAGATTACGGGTATGATGTATATATAAATTACATGATGTACATTACCATACCCATTAATGAAAATGAGGATATAGATACAGATACTGATGGAAGTTCGTATCTAGTATTTAATGAAGAGAATATGCTTGATTTAGACAATGTCGAAATTGACTACGAATATGGTGAAATTTACCAAGTTATTACTACATCGTCACCATTTGATGCTGACGATGAGTATGACGAACTATGTGTAAAATGTAAAGTTAGACAAGGTGAATACAGAACCTTTGAATATGAACCACTCTGTTCGCCTTGTTCAGAGGAAATGTCGCCTTGTCCAGATTGTGAATTATTTTTCCCATCTGGATCAATAGGAGCATTTTGTGATGTTTGTGCTATGAATCATTAAACAATCATCCTTTAATTATTAACTTTTGTGTAAGTGAATAAAACAATTAAAATTTCTAAAAAGTTGAGGAGCAGATCATTATTGGAAATTGGAGTGAGCAACACTGAACTTTGATAATTAAAACCAATTACTCTTGATACAATTTAGTAAAGGATGTTCTTGTCTAAAACTTTAAAAAGAAAAAATATATTAAATTTTTTCGTTACCTTAACTAATAAATTAAAAATAGAAAAGACTGATTT
>NZ_JAFREN010000016.1 GCF_017377505.1 Enterococcus sp. DIV0212c
GTTTTTGTCTTAAACTTTTTTTATTAAATCGTCTATAGCATCTCAGACAATTTTATCATCTAAGACTTGTTCTGTACTTCCCTTTTTAATCCTATAAATCTTACTAATGTTAATAACCAAGGTTTTAATCACTGCATAGACAGGAATACAAATCAGCATACCAATGATTCCACCAACACTGCCTGCTGCGATCAAAACTAAGATGATCGTTAATGGATGAACATTTAGCGATTTTCCCATCAACAATGGTTTAATCAAATTACCATCCAATTGTTGAATAACTAAAATCGACACTGCCATATACAGCGCCTGCCACGGTGAAATAAACAAACCAACTAAAATCGCTGGAACCGCGCCAATAAATGGACCTACATAAGGAATAATATTAGTCAAACCACAAAAAACAGCTAACAGTAAACTATATGGCTGATTAAAAATTGTCATAGCAATAAAACTTAGAATACCTATAATAAAAGCATCTAACACTGTACTACTAATATACGCGGACAGCGTTTGATTCATTTCTTTGACTGTCTGGCGTAATTCACTGCGAATACTCTTTGGAAAAAAATGGGACATTGCATCTAAAAACTTATGACCATCTTTAAACATAAAAAACAAAATGAATGGCACAGTAAAAAGTAAAATAAAAAATCTCATCAATACTCCTACAATTTTAGAAAGGCTACTCGTTACGCCGACAATTGCAAAATTTAGAATATTACTGATCGTGATATTTGCATTGTCCAGCTGTTCTTGAATATTAAAACCTTTAAATGCTTCTAAATTACCTAAATCATTCAACCATTGATTCATTTCTTCCGCATAACTCGGAAGCGACTGGCTTAATTCTAAGGATTGATTTACCAGTTGAGGCACCACATTCATAGCGACCAATGCAATCAAAACAAGCAAAATCAAAAAAGAAATCAAAAATCCTGCAATTCTAGGTAGACCTCGTTTCTCTAAAAAAACGACGATTGGGTCAAACATATAGTATAAAAATCCCGCAACCAATAACGGCATAAAAACAGCCGATATCATTCCTAAGATGGGACTAAAAACATTTGGCATCTTTAGTAAAAAGAAAACTCCAATAATTGTTAGTACAATTTCTACTGTCCAAAATAATAATTTTGATTGTTTAAATAGAGAGCTCATACAAAACCTCCAATACATGATACTTTCATTCTATCATTCTTTTTTAATATAAAAAGATTTTTTTCAAGTTAGACTGTTATCTTATACAAAAATTTCTCTCTGCTGTTAACAAGTATTCCATGATATACTTACTTCGTATTGGTAGTTTGCTGAGTCAATTACTTCAAGAGGTGTATTATGACTATTTTATTATATAAGTTATTGCTAGGTTTTATCGTAGGCAGCTTAATTGGCGTGTTCTCTTTGATCACACATTTACTAACGAAATCTGGTGCTTTAGCTGTAATTTTTATTGCCACACTCGTTTGTGGATTCGGATGTTGGCCGACTTGGGGACTGATGATTTTATTTTTTTGTAGTTCAGGATGTATTCATATAGCAAAAAATAAGTTCTTCGTTGCTAAAACGGAATCAATTGCCGAAAAAGGACATACAAGAGACGCTTGGCAAGTACTTGCTAACAGCCTTCCAGCAGTTATTTCTTTAGTTCTTTTCTATTACACAGACCATCAACTATTTTTGATTGGTTATGTTAGTGGAATTGCCGGCGCAACTGCTGATACCTGGGGCTCCGAGATCGGTATTTTAAGTAAACAGGTTCCTCGTTCAATTACTTCATTTAAACCGATTGAACCTGGGCTTTCTGGCGGTGTTTCTGTACTTGGCAGTGTTGCTTCTCTTTGTGGTAGCTTGTTGATTTCAATAGTATTTTGGCTGATTTATGGTTGGTATCACGTTACTTTACTTCCTACAAATTTTATAATCATGGTCCCCTTTATTTGCGGTGTAATTAATTCTCTTGTGGATAGCTTGTTAGGAGCAACACTTCAAGTAAAATATCGCTGTACCATCTGTGGAAAAATAACTGAAAAAAAATACCATCATCTACAATACACAAAACAAATCAACGGTATTTTCTGGCTAACAAACGATTGGGTCAATTTTTTTAGCGGTTGTTTAACGGTTTTATTAAGCTGGGCTATGCTTTTTTTCCTACAAAACTAAAAAAAGAAGGTCAACTTGAAAAATTCAAGAACCTTCTTTTTTGTAGTTGCCAAATTAGACTAGATACTGACTAAACGTAATTTCGTTATATTTTTATAGATCGACAAATCTTCTATAACTTCTGCGTAAGTCATTCCTTTTGGTAAATCAATCGTATAAATATTCGTGTAAATCTGCGTATCTTCTACTAATACCACATTAAAATTTACATCTTCAATTTCGATTTTATGTTCTTCAAAATATTGATTGATAAATTCTTTTGTTTCTTGCTTATGGATATAACGGATTTCTAGTTTTTTAGTTGTCGGTACATGGATTACTTTTCTAACTACAGTTAATGCAATAAATACACCAATGAAACTAGTAAGGGCAATTGCATAGTAGCCCATTCCGATTGCAATTCCTAAACCTGCTATAGCCCACAATGATGCAGCAGTTGTTAATCCTGTTACAGACTGCTTCGTGACAATAATCGTTCCAGCACCTAAAAAACCGATCCCGCTCACTACTTGAGCAATCAATCGCGCTTGGTCGGAACGAATCACACCAGTCAATTCCGGATGATTGATTGCATCTTGCAAAGCATTTGCAGCAATTTCGACTTGAATCAACGCAATGATCGTAGCTCCCATACAAACTAAAATATGCGTCCGCATACCTGCTGGACGGTTCTTGTATTGCCGTTCAAATCCAATCACTCCACCAATCAGCATTGCCAAACATAGTCGTATGATAATCTCAGGAACCGTTAAATTTATATCCATCGTACTCCCACCTCCTACTACTCTTCTATTTCATTATAGCACTAATTCAAATCAAGAGAGTGATATTCATTTCTACAAAAAAAGTGCTTAGAATTTTTTATCAAATCCCAAGCACAATCTATTTTTTATAATTTACTTGCTGCAGCTTCATCTAGAATTACAACAACATCTGCATGGTTTTGTAATGCACTTGCTGGTAAATCAACAGAAACAGGTCCATCGATCATCCCTTTGATTGCATCAGCTTTGGCTTCGCCATACGCCATTAAAATCATTTTTTTGCCTTTCATGATTGAACCGATTCCCATAGAAACAGCTCTTGTTGGTACATCTTCTACTTTTTCAAAATTACGTTTGTTCGCATTGATCGTAGATTCTGTTAATTCAACCACATGAGTTAAACTATCTAATGGAGTTCCAGGTTCGTTAAAACCAATGTGTCCATTTTGACCGATACCTAAGATTTGAATATCGATTGGATTGCTATCGATAATACTCTCATAGTGTTTACATTCAGCAGCTAAGTCTTCTGCTTTACCATTCGGTACATATGTGTTTTTGAATGGTTTTTTGTTGAATAATTGATCATTCATGAAGTAACGGTAACTTTGATCATCATCTCCGCCTAAGCCAACATATTCATCCAAGTTCACGGAAGTCATTTCTTTAAAATCTAAGTCACTTGTAGTCATCTCTTTATATAATGTTTCTGGTGTGCTTCCTGTAGCAAGACCTAAAACTTTTGCGCCATTGTTCATGCCTTCTTTAATCAATTCAAATGCTTTTTTTCCGCCTTCTTCGGCGTTGGCTACTTTGATAATTTCCATTGAAAAATTGCTCCCTTATGTTCATATTTGGTATAGTCCAATTATAACACCGTATAAAAAAGATTTCTAGTATAAAATGCTTAGAAAACAAAAAAAACATCTACTCTCTTTCGAGAATAGATGTCATATGCTTAGTAGCCATTACCTGAATAAGGACTCTCATCGACTGCCGCATTTGGATCAGTATAAGTAGCATTAGGGTCGACATAAGTGCTTGAATCATAGCCATATGTGGTATCTGCTGGCGCTCCGCCATATGCAGCAGCATCATTACCACCAACATAACTGTTATAGTTGCTATTATCCTTTGCCTGCATTTCTTCATTCTTAGCTAGACCTAATTGAGCACGTAAATTGGTTTGTACTTCATACAATTTCGTAGGATCTAATAATTGATAGTAAATGCTATTGATTTCTGTGCCTTCCCCATCCAATTGCAATGAGTCAATATCTTTAAAAGCAGTCATATATTTCTTTTGAATATCTACCATATTATCCCATGTTAAATCAGTTTTCACATTATCTTTTACTGCATCTAATATTTTTCTATATTTTGATACACCATCTAAACTTATGACTTTGTTGACAATTTTTTCAACAACTTCTCTTTGACGACGTTGACGACCAATATCGCCTTCTGGATCTTCTTTACGCATACGAGCGTATGCTAGTCCAGTTTCGCCATCTAATTTGACTTTTCCAGCAGGAACAACAATACCATCTAGCGTAAACTCGCCAAGTGTATTATTAACTTCTATTCCTCCAACAGCATCAATTAAATCTTTCATGCCTTTCATATTGATTGATACATAGTTGTCGATTGGAATATCCAATAACTCAGATACTGTATCAATAGCCATCTTCGCTCCACCAAATGCATATGCATGATTTAATTTATCTTCTGTTCCGTTACCGACAATCTCTGTCAAAATATCTCTATCCAAACTAATCATTGTGGATTTTTTTTCTTTAGGATTAATAGTAACTACCATCGTAGTATCCGAGCGACCTTGTTCTGTGCGACCTAGATCCCCAGTATCGATTCCCATCAATAAAACAGAGAATGGTTCTTGAGCATCGATATTTACGGCTGTATCTCTTCTTTTAGAAGTCCGATCGATCGACTCATAAACCCCTTTAACTGTATATGTTGCATCAGAGTACATTTTAATTCCGTACGCACAAAAACCAGCAACTGAAACAAGAACCAATCCTAAAACAGTCAATATTACTTTTTTCCATAGTTTCATAAGACACTTCCTCATTTTTTGCAAGAATAATTCATGATGTTTATTTTCTCACAATTTGAAACATGTCGCAACATATTTGGGGAATTGGCATGATATCTTAATGTATTTGTAAAATAGTGTAGAACTAACTTCCCAATTCATTTCAAAAGACTATCTACAGATTTAAATTCATTTTCCAACTTTCATAAAATTTTTTAATAATCCAAAAACAACATTTCTGTTTACAAATAGAGAACCTAGTACAGAAAGAAACTCTATAATTAACATTAATTTACCTGTTACAGTAAACAAAATTATCATTTGGAAAAAAATTAAAACATGATTCATAGCAATATTGGTAAAATTTATTCTCGTTTCAACAAATTTTTTAGTATCTCTCTGTCTAATAATCCACAAACATAAAAAACTAAATGATGAACTGATTCCAGCCCCCATAAGTCCAAATAAAGGTATGAAAATTAAATTACCCAAAATATTAATAAAAGCAGCAACAACAGTTGTAGTAAAAACTCCTGTTGTTTTCTTTGCAGCTGCATAGTAATTACCTAAAAATCCTGCAAAACTGGAGTATACAACTGTTAATAACAAGAACGGAACAAATTCCCAAGAACTTTGAAATTTGCTTGAAACAATTATACTCATCATAGGTTTTAAAATGAACAAAATAACACTTGTTCCAAGAAAAAGAAATTGTGAGTACAATGAAAAGATTTTTGAATAAAATTTACTACTATCTTTCGAACCAAATTCTTCAATCGCAGATAATTGCCAGGCTTGGAAAAATATTGTATTTAAAACACTCAGCAAAGATGGAATTTTATTTGCCACAGCAAATATACCATTAGCTGTAGTACCAATAAAATATAGAATAAAGTATCGACTAATCGTATTAGTAATCCACCAAGCAATTGAATTAGGTATTAAAGGGACACTATATATTAATAGTCGCTTCATTTCTTTTTTATCAATCAGTGAAAAATCAATTTCTTGATGAAGTTTTAGCTTAGCCCAAAACCACATATTGGATAACACATTAGCAAATAATATTGACAACAGATAACCCTGAATTCCAAAATTAAACACAACCAAAAACAATACATTTAGACTAGCAGTTAAGAAAGAAATAATTATTCCGTTAACTGCAAACATTCTTATTTTCTCTATTGCTTTAGCATACTGAGAAAATAACATTTGAAATAGCTGATTTATTAATATTAATACTATATAAATTCCATATTCAATATTTAACAAGTAAACAACAGGAATACATAGTAATAAAACCATTGAGCCTAATAAGGAAATAAACATACTGTTAGTAAAAATAGTTTTCTTATCACTATTTGGTTCTATAGAAAATCTCAAAACAGAATCAAATACACTTAATGATACAATAGGCAAAAGCAATGATACAGTGGTAATAATCAAATCAGAAATACCAAAATCTCCTTGAGATAGTTTCAAAGTATATAATGGCAACATAAAAAAAGAAATAAGCTTACTACCTAAATTACCAACAGCAAATAACAAAGAGTTCCCAGCTAATTTTTTATATTTGCTTTTTTGTTTCATTTAATCATTCCCAACTTCTCTTTGTATTGATGTAGTTTAAGTAATACTTCACTTTATTTTTAAAGTTGGCATCTGTCAAAGGTATTTTTGAGCCAACTATTTTGTCCATTCTACCTTGTAACGAATAATTAAACTCTAAACTATTAGCATGAACAAGTCCATATTCTACTTCTTCCGAAAGACCATCGGTTACTGATTTAAGCTGATCTTGAGTAATGTTGATAAAGTCCAAAATTTTACTATTATCCATCACACGATTATACATCCTGTCATACTTAATCTGATATTGATTATCAACTATTTTTGAATAAGATTCGTAATCCACAGAAAATAAATGTAATTCAGCACATTCTTGATAAATTGAAGCAATCTCATACCAATATTTACTTTCACAGGTTACCACATTAAAATCTTCTGAAAAAGCTGCTTCATTATTTGTCAGTGAAGCAATCATGAACCCAACATCTCCCGCCCATGTCATAGTTGTCTTTTTATTCAAAATGCTTTCCGCTACTGCTACTGGTAACTTCAGCTTGGATCGCAAAATAACTGATTCAGCTTCTAATGTCGCTAACTGAAATCTATTTTTCGAATAAGTAATCGATGGTCTTAAAATAGTCCAGTTTTTCAAAATATGTTCCCGCAAAATATTTTCCTGTCTTGCTTTGGTTAGCGCGTATTCGTCGGTTTCCAAATAATCCTGATCCTCGCATATATCAAGTAATCGAGGCGAATATTCTGTAATTGGTTGACTGCTATCTGCAAAAACTCTATATGTTGACAAAAATAAATAATGTTTCGTACTTGATAATAATAAATCTACTCTAGATCGAAATTCTTCAGTACTATATATCATGAAATCAACAATTGCATCCCATTGCTTTGAAAGACAATCATTTAAAAAAGATGTGTCATGTGCATTACCTTGAAGATAGACTAAGTTACTATCCGATGATTTTCTCAAAGATCTACTTGTAACATATACCTGGTAATTTTTTTTAAGAAGTTCTGGTATTAAATATACGCCCATTGCACCAGTTCCACCTAGCAAAAGTACTTTTTTTCTCAACATAATTATCTCCTGATTACTTTCTTTAATTTATTAAGTGTTTCTTTAGACAATTTTGTTTTAACAGTATCTTTAACCTTCCCTTTCAAGGTAAATTTATTATCCAATAAATGGATCGATTTTAATGCATCTGACTCTTGTTTAAAATCAGTAAAACACTCAAATACCATTGCATGATCACTAGTAATATCCACAAATTTTTTCAAATTTCCACTAAATTCTTCTTTATTTTTAGCTGATATATAAACATAACCTAAAGCTTCAACCCACGCTTTGATTGGGGTTTCACCTCGACTATCAATTCCAGTATAGTGATTAGCAGCAGCAACAAATTCATCAGCCTTTTCACCTAATGTAGCACCTATATGTGAATAATTTTTAAATTCTACACCACCACCATTATTAATTACCAATATCCTCAAGTTTTTTCCAATATGCCTATTTCCCAATGAATTCATATCGTAAAAAAAAGCTAAATCTCCAACTATTCCAAAATGAACTTTCTCAGGTGAAGCTAAAGATGCGCCTACTAATGAAGACAAGCATCCATCAATGCCAAATCCGCCTACATTTGAGTTTGTATTTATAGATTGATCATATTCGAAAAAATTGTTGCTACGTAAACTATTTAAGATTCCAAAATGTATAATTGATTGCTCAGGTAAAGAATTAGAAACTTGATTAGCCATCCATAAATTTGAAAAAGGTAATTCTGGAATTTCTGCTCTTAAGGTTAAAAGATAATTTTCCCATTGTTTTAAATATGTATTTTTTCCACTTTTTTCTCTTTGTTCCGTCATCTTTTTAAAGAATAATAATTCTTCACAATAAAACACATATGCTAATTTTTTGAATTTATCTTTTATCAATCCATCGTTAGAAACACGCCAGACTTTTGCATTAGTCGCTTCTAAATATCCCATTGTCTCGTAATCACCAGATACTTCTCCAATGTGAATAATTAAGTCTGGAGATAATTTTTCGTTCATCACATGTTCAGAACTAGCATTAGCGCAGGCTAATGAACTTAAAACTCTACCATACCCATTATAAGAGCTAGTATGATCACACAAAACAACTGCATCATATGTTTTGCAAAAATTTTCAATAACTTCTGTTTCTTCCTTCGAAAAAGCTTTATGGCTACCGATAAAAATTGCTGTTTTAGTTGTATATAAAATTTCAGGATACTCATCATAGTATCTAATACTTTTAACAACATTTACCTTGGGTAAAGTTTTAGTTCCAAATGATCCCAAATAAGAAGTAGGTAAATTAAGATGTATAGGACCACCACCATCCTTTTTTAGTTCAAGAAATGCTTTATTAACTAAATGATTACAATACCAAAAATCTTTTGAATCTTTAACAACAGGTAATTGTACAGAAATTTTTACGATATCATTTTGTAATGCCGTTCTATCAATTGTTTGAGCAACTAGATTTCCAATATTCTCATTCCCATTAGTAGATGTGATTGCTATAATAGGGAGTTTCCTATAGTATGCTTCTGTTAATCCTGAAATATAATTTCTTGATGCAGTTGCTCCCGTACAAGATAAAGCTACCGTTTCTCCGCTTTCAGCAGCTAAACCACATGCTATATATGCTGCAGATCTTTCATCAACAGAAGAATACACTTCAAAAAATGGATCGAATTGGACACTCTCCAAAATTGGTATATTAGTAGTTCCTGGTGACACTACTAATTTTTTTATTCCATTTTCTTTTAGTAAAGCCAATACAATCTGAGCATTTACTTCATCAGTATAATATTGTGTCATTTTTCCTTCTCCTAACATAAATTGTATAATTCATATATGATTATTTTTTATTTTGAACTCTATTTGAGCTAATGAATAATCAAGAAAATCATTGGATATCTTTTTATTTTCTTTAAGCAATGCATGAGCTTGAGAATAATCATAGTTTTTCATTCCATCATTTCCCTCATGCCATCGATCTTCTAGCTTCAAATAATTAAATAAAGTATCAATTCTGGAATTCATTGAAGGAATCTTTGTATTTCGTTCAAATACTTCAAAATATTTTTCGAAGATAATAGAAAACACACACGCATGAAATGAATCAGTAAATATTGCCTCTGCTTTTGAAAATAGATGAACAAAATCGATTGGATCTACTATCCACATATCCTTATCTTTTTTATCCCCAAGTTTTTTTATAGATAAAGCATTCTCTGATGCAATTTTTTTAATATAGTTCTTAGTTTCAGATGTAGGTTCATCTAAAAAATACGTAAGAATAAACGATTCCGTTTCGTTTTCTTTTTGTTCTGTGAGTCTTAGCCAATCCATTTTATCTAACATCAGGGTTGGATCCAGAACTACCTTAGCGGATTTGTTAGTTAAAAATTCAACAATCTCTTTACCTTTTTCTTCTCTAACGGAAATATAATCAATCTGTGCTAACCCCTGAGAATAAATAGGTATTAGGTTACTAGGAATACTATCGACTCCAAAAGATGCTGCATAAGCTAGTTTTGGTTTTTTACTAAAACTTAAAAAATCAAACTCTGAAAATCTTGGAAAATTATAATTCCAAACCTGATCACTTCCAATTACAAAGCAGTCAAACTCTTCTAAATCTGATACATCACTTATGCAGCCGTTATAACTTTTTAGTGTTTCCTTAATTTTTAAATCAGTAAATCTTTGAAAATTTTTAAACCTTAATTGATCAAGTTCTTTAATTTTTTTGGCAGTTATTTTATTACCTATTTTAGCTAATAATTCTCCATCAACAACAGCTTCTTTAATTTGCTTTAAAAAAATTTTTTTTTGAAACTGCTCACTATTAAAGCTATTTTTTATAGTTTTTACTTGATGTCCTCTTGCTTCTAAAATGTGTTGCATAGCATAGTTTTGTAGTCTATTACCATAATTGTTATTATCATTAATTGTACTTATTCCTATTTTCATTTTTTACTCCGCCCTCTCATCACACTTATAGAAAAGTTCCGTAAAAAATACACGCATCTTCTAAATAAATTTTCTATATAATTAAATATATCATATTAATAACTGTACAAAATTTAATAAGTGTACATACACGTTCGCCACTTATTCCCTTTACTGTCTTCAGTTTTGACAAGAAACAGCTAGTTTTCTTTAATACGCAACTCATTTTTCGCGTTTTTTTCAGTGCAATATTTTTTCTTAGAACTAACTAGCCTAATTCTTTTTTTACAGCTATTAACGCTTCATTTATAACCATGTGCATGTCATAATATCTATACAGTCCCAATCTTCCACCAAAAATAACTTTATCTTGCTCTTTTGAAAGCTTAAAATAGCTCTTAAACCTTTCCATATTCTTAACATCATTTACAGGATAATATGGTTCATCGCCTTTTTTCCATTCTTTAGAATACTCTTTAGTAATAATTGTCTTTGATTGTCTACCAAATTCAAAATGTTTATGTTCAATAATCCTAGTGTATGGAACACTTTTGCTAGTATAATTAACTACAGCATTTCCTTGATAATCATCTATGTTTAAAATTTCTGATTCAAAATCCAATGACCGATATTCTAACTCTCCAAACTGATAATCAAAATATTGGTCAATCATACCAGTATAAACAATCTTCTCTGCTTCTAATTCAAAATTTTCTTTATTTTCAAAATAGTCAGTATTTAATTCTAAATCAATATTAGGATGACTTAGCATTTTCTCAACTATTTTTGTATATCCCCCAATTGGAATACCTTGATATATATCATTAAAGTAGTTATTGTCATATGTAAACCTGACAGGTAATCTCTTTATTATAAAAGAAGGTAGCTTTGTACATTCACGACCCCATTGCTTTTCTGTATATTCTTTTATCAACTTCTCATATATGTCCATTCCAACTAGCGAAATTGCTTGCTCTTCCAAATTTTCTGGCTTCTTATCTCCTAATAAAGATTTCTGTTGCTCAATCATTGCTTTTGCTTCATTAGGTGCTATCACACCCCATAACTTGTTAAAAGTGTTCATATTAAATGGTAAATTATATATCTCACCATTGTAATTAGCTAAAGGTGAGTTTGTATAGCGATTGAATTCAGCGAATTGATTAATATACTCCCAAATAAACTTATTGCTTGTGTGAAAAATGTGTGCCCCATACTTATGAACATTAATCCCTTCAATTTCTTCGGTGTATATATTCCCTGCTATATGTTTCCTCTTATCTATCACTTTAATCTTTTTACCCTTTTTTGCAGCTTCATTAGCAAATACAGAACCGAATAAGCCAGAACCAACTATTAAATAATCATATTTCATATTCCAAATACTCCTTTTAAAATTATCACTTAACCCCTTAAACCTAATATTACTTCCACTATTTTATCTTTATTAATAATTTTGGAATCAAAATAGTAAGAATAATTTTTAATTTTTCTAATACTCCAAAATCCTTTTCTGTTAATACATACAAAATATTTTGTTTTAAAAATTCCAATAAGCCATTTACTTCCGTATCTTCTATATTATTATATTTCATTCTTCGGTAATAAAAAGCTGCCCAATATATTCTGTCCATTCTCAACTTTTTCTTTATATCGATATAATCATCAGAAATTAATGAATCTATTTGTTCAATAGCTTTTAGATGTGTTAATATCTCAATCTTTGTACCTTTTTGAATTTCATTAGACGCACTATTTTTTCTTTCTACGTAATGATACGTTATATTATCTATATAAACTGCTTCTTTTACAAAACAAGAATATTGAACACAAAAAAGTAAATCTTCTGCAATTGTTAGTGATTCTTCAAAACGTATATCATTGTTCGTTATAATTTCTCTAATAAAAAATTTATTCCATAAATATCCATTAATTCCTGAGTTTGACAGCATTTCTTTTACTATATATTCATATAAAAACCTTGATCCAAACTCTAATGGATGGATTATTTTTTCTCCGTCTGATACTTCTTTTATGTACCCTGAAAAAGGAAGTATGTTTTCATTTTCAGAGATGCTGTTAATAAAATTCTTAATATAATCCTTTTCTATCCAATCATCCGCATCTATAAAAGACACATATTTCCCCCTAGAACTAGCTAGACCTTTATTTCTTGCAACAGATACCCCTTGGTTTTCCTGAAAAATAACTTCAATTCTCTGGTCTCTCTGTTGCCATTCCTTACAGATACTTTCTGAAAAGTCTTTAGACCCATCATTAATTAAAATAATTTGTAAGTTTTCATATGATTGTTTAGTTATAGATTCTATACAGGCATTCAAATACTGTTCTACATTATAAATTGGAACAATCACACTTACACACTCGTTCTCCATAACCTTCTTTTCCCCTCTAGCTTACTTCACTTACTTCACTGTTTACTGTATTATTTTTTATAAGAAAAGAAGTAGCTAAATAAATTATATTTAATTGAAATGAGTAGAAGCTCGTTTCCATCAAACCATGTGTTGCAACCACAACTATTAAAATCATTAATGCTGGATTTAATTTCATAGCTTTTTTACTTATTACGATAAAGAATAAACAAATTACAATAGTGAATATGATACCAAATTTTAATATAATACTCATGTAAGCATTGTCTAAAATCAAACTTCCATACCCAGTAATACTATTTACCCCACCTAGATCCAGATTTTCTATGCGATTTCCCAATGCACTAACACCAAATAATTTATAGAACGCATTACCATATGTAATTCTTAGTGACGTCAGTTTATCAATACTCCTTAGAATAGGGTTCATAGGATTATATTTGGTCATCAAAAAATAGCTAACTATCATATAAATAGGAACTAAATATACTAAAATGGTGCTAATTATTTTACTATTAACAACATTTGGAAAGGATTTAAACATAAAAATCAATATCACAGAAACAAACAAAGCTAATACTGCACTTCGAGAATCAGTCAATCTTCCAATTATTAAAGTAGTTCCTATTACTAAAAAATAATCTACTATTTTGAATTTATTATAGCGCAAATAAATGTAGTCCAATGCTATACCTAAAATAAATACAGCAAAAATATTAGGATGACTAAATCCTAATGACTGTCTTACTAATCCATCCTCTCTAACATAAGTTACTTGAGAAGCAATCCCACTATAATAAAGCATTATTGTGATGGTTACTGCTGTAACTTTAGTAATAATATCGACTTTAATAATTTTTTTGAAATTAACTTGAGAGGCCGCATACATTATTAAGACAGTCATTATCAGTGATGGAAACGCCGATACATAGGCTATCAATGATACAAATAATAACAATATTAAGATAAATAAAGATCGCTTTACGTAAACTTTGTTTATAATTATAAAAAAGGAAATTATTACTACTAAAATCATTATTTTCTCAACATTAAGTAAATTGTTGAAATAAAAATTATTTTGGAACCTTGTTGATAGTGTTGTAGTTTCTAATAAGATATACCAAAAAATGTATATTCCATAACCTAACAAAAAAATTTTTTCTCCAAGTTCAGTTCTTTTTATCATACTTATTAATCCCTCTTCAATGCCATCGCTACCAACAATTCTATTCTTGAAAAGTATTTTTCTTTATAGAAGAAATCTATACTTTCTTTTACTATGCAAGGATCCCATATCTGTTCTTTTTTTATAAATTCTTCCATTAAATATTTTAATTGAGCAGAATCACCAAGCTCATATAAACAACCATTATCAGAATTTATAATGTCTTTAGGACCATATGGACAATTAGAAGATATACAAGGTACCCCATATGATATACTTTCAGCTAGAACCATTCCGAATCCTTCATGAGTTGAACACAAAACAGTACAATCAGCCTGTCTTATTAAATCCCAAGGTTTCTTTTTCCAACCTAAAAGACTAATTTTATTGTCTAAACCATTTTCTTTTATGATCTTTTGTATAACCTCTTTATCTTCACCATCTCCATATACATCTAATAACCAATTTCCTTTTAATGTTTTACAGATTTGTAATAATTCTCTGAAATTTTTTTCTCCGTCTAACATTAGACGCCCTAGGTAGAGAAATCTAGTGAAGTTTGATTCATTATTCTTTAGTATCTTATTTTTTCTATTTATAGGATTTCCAATAAAAAAAATTTTTTTCTCTGAAATACCAATTTGTTTTAGTTGCTCTTTTATTCCAGTACTAATGGCTAAATGATACTCAGCACTTTTCAGTTTTTTCGGATCAATATCGGTTCCATGAAAAATTGAAAAATGAATCCAGGAAACAATAGTAAACCTCTTTTTAAATATTTTTTTTAATTTACTAACCAAAGAAATCAGCTTAGTCGTTAAGCAAATAACAATATCCGCATCCGAATTATGTATATATTTTTTTAACCAAAAAGCTCCATGCACATTTCTTACAATACGAGATGTTGAGGTTTTATCATGAGTTAAAAGATCGTCGTAAATATCACACTTAGTTTCTACACCTTGGGGTGCTACCAATCTCAAACAAATATCTTTATGTCCTTTAAAATAATCTGACCAACTACTTAAAACCGTTTCAGTTCCACCTTGACCAGAAAGATAAGGAAGAATTAAATCTATTTTTATCATCTTTTGTTCTCCTTTTATTGATCCACTTATAAAACTTCATATACATATTTGGAAAATAAATCATTAATTTGAAGGCATACTTATATTTTTTAGAAAGGTAATCAAGATTACCTTTGTTCTCAGGAACACTTCTTAAAAGAAATGTCGTTTGCTTCTTAGCAGACCAATTTTTATCATACTTTATATGATGATGTACAACATGAACATAAGTCCTTACTTTCAAGCAGACTAGAAGTTGTTTCATGTCTTGAACTTTATTGAGTTCTAAAATAGTTTGTACCTTACTAATATATTTTTCTGAAAGTTCATCTATCTCTTGTCTAAAACTTGTTGTTGTAGAATCAGATCGCTTATATAAATTATATAACGGAGCATCGATATACGTAATTCGCTCATTTTTTATCGCAAATAAATATTCCAAAACAAATAAACTATCTTCAAAAAAGTTTTCATTATTAAATTTTATCCCGTTTAAATCAATTATTCGTTTAACAAAAAGTTTATTCCATAAACCTACATCTAGCTCTTTATTTTTAGTTAAAATGGAGGAGATTAATTGATCATCCGCTCTATCTTGGTTAAAAATTAAAGAATACTCAGTCTTAGAACAATCAGAATAAACTTTATTAATTGAACAAACAGACAACAGATTATTATCGTTATTTTTAAAAAAATGCTCTAACATCTTGGTGTCTAAAGTATCATCTGCGTCTACAAAAAGGATATATTCTCCAGATGCGTGAGACAACCCTTTGTTCCGAGCCACAGCCTGTTTTTGATTTACTTGTTCATAAAAGTTTATGCAGTCATTTTCTTCCATCATTTTTTTTACAATAAAAGGTGTTAAATCTGTTGATCCATCATCTATTATTATAATTTCATGCGTTGGAAGGTACGTTTGGTTAGATATACTATTAATACAATCTTTTATAAAATTCTCACCATTATATACTGGTACAATAATACTTAATTTCATAAGGCAACAACCTTTCTCAATACTAATATTAGAAGCTAAATTTTCTAAATAGAAACTTTGTTCCCTTAATTAACCAATTTTGTCGCTCAGTATATTTAAACGGAACTTCTATATAATTGACTTTTTCTTTTTCTAGCCAAACATCAAGAAGCCTCTCACTAATAAACCCATAAACTCTTTTTTGATAACTATCATAATCAGAAATATCTATTCTTTTCTCTAGCTCAAACAAAATTTCGAACAACCACTCACAATAATCCGAAAAAAAAGGTTCCTTCATAATCATCATATTAAACCTATGTGATTTTTTTTCTTTCATAACTTTTTCAAATGAATGAACATAGTCTGGAAAATACTCGTTCAAGATATTTTTTACCTCGTTCAAATCATGTATGTTATGCGCATTTTTGTAATGATTATAAGTATTTTCCACAAAATAGTTCCTTTTTTTTGGAAGAATTGCATCGTAATTTTCTAATAATTCATCAAGTTCATTCTGACTAATTACTTGATCTTTCATATAAGGACTCATTAAATGTCTTCTGTAATGAACTAACCCGATCACATCTTCTTTTAAATTCTTCCAAGCCCAATAAAGTGCTGTCAGTTCTGAATAGTTTGAATTTTTATTTGCGATATTATCTCCAGTGTCGTCTCTAAACGTATAATGAATACCTTGTTTATTCCCTCCGACAGCAATCAACTTATATAAGTTTTCATCAGCTTCTTCAATTTCGTACGGTTTATGTGTAACCATTAAAATAGTCGTTTCCAATTTAGTAAGCACCTTTCCTCTGTACTACGTGAATGATCGTTTTAAAGAATATATATATATCTAGACTTAAGCTTAAATTCTCAATATAGTATAATTCAACATCACATCTTTCAGGATAGTTCAAGTTGCTTCGACCACTCACTTGCCAATACCCAGTAATTCCAGGTTTAACGGATAAAAAATATTTTTTTCTGCAACCATACTCTAGAAGTTCTTTTTCTACGACTGGTCTAGGTCCAATTAAACTCATTTCTCCTTTTAAAACATTCAGAAATTGAGGTAATTCATCAATACTGGTCTTTCTAATAAAATTACCTAATGTAGTAATTCTTGGATCTTCTTCAGGTAATAATTTGTAACTATTCTCTATATATTTTTGGTACAAAACAGGATTTTCTTTTAGTTTTTCCTCTGCATTTACTACCATAGATCTAAACTTGTAAATTTTGAAAACTTTACCATTTTTTCCAACTCTATCTTGACTAAATAATATTGGACCTTTGTCGCTCCCATAATTATACAAGACTAGAAGGAATAAATATACGACCAAAAACATTAAAATACCAACTATACCTGTTAAAATATCAACTAATCTCTTAACAGAGAAAAATAACTTGTTTTCTCTGTAACTGTAATAAGTCGATACTTTCTCCTTTTCATTAATCAACAACCCTTTCCCCTTTCCTAAAATATACCAAATTTCTTCTTTTTAATCTCCTTAAATTCTGGTCTTCGGATATCATCTCCATTTAAGATATCCTTAGTCATTTGCTGCATCGCTTCAACATGCTTAGGTCCCATATCTTTAGCAATAGCATCATATGCCTTCTTCATAAAAAAACCACGTTTCTCAACATTATGAGCATCAGATGCCATCATATATACCAGATTATGAGCAACCATCTGTTTTGCCGTTTTTTCTATTTTATTTCCAAAAACACCAACATAACTAGGCGCAGTTAACTGTGTCAACACACCCATTTCTAAAAACGGCAACAACTCATTAGGATCTTCTATGAATTTACTATTTCTTTCTGGATGAACAATGATTGGAATATGGCCTGCCTCTAACAACTTAATAAATAATTGTTCTGCGTAAGCCGGAATCTCATTCGTTGGAAACTCGATCAAGATATACCGATTATCAAGATCCGCAAATAAAATATCATTGTTTTGAATTTGCTCTGGCAAATCCCCTCCGATACGTACTTCTTGCCCTTCAAATAATGTAAGGGGAATGTTCCGATGATCTAACTCTTCTTGAAGAGCTGCTACACAAGAAATAACTTTCCCTGCCGTATTATTGTATTTACCATTATTATGGTGGGGCGTACAAAGAATATGGGTGATCCCTTGTTTAACAGCCATTCTCGCCATTTCAAGTGAATCATCAATTGATTGGGCCCCATCATCAATTCCCGGTAATATATGGCAATGTAAATCAATCATTCGTTTATTCCTTTCTAATTTCTAGGAACCATAATAATAACCTTGATCTGTAATACTTTTAGATCCGTTATACACAACTCCGAGAATATTCGCATCGACCATTTCTAATAAACTTTTTGCTTTTAAAAGAGAATCTCTTTTTGAGACATTCTCCCTAACAACTAAAATCGTTCCATCAGATTTAGAAGAAACGATCTGCGCATCAGTCACAGCAACAACCGGCGGCATATCAAAGACAATCAAATCATATTGTTGTTTTAATTCTTGCAACAATTCTCCCATTCTTCGAGAGTCTAACAATTCAGATGGATTTGGTGGTTTCGGTCCACTAGTCATCAAGGACAGGTTGTCCACTCCAGACGATTGAATAACTTGGTGCAACACTGTTTCACGACTACCCAATAACGTACTTAAACCACGTATATTATCTAATGAAAAACTCTTTGCGACTGTTGGTTTACGCATATCAGCATCTACTAATAATACCCGTTTACCTGAATTAGCAAAAACAACGGCTAAATTAGCAGACGTAGTAGATTTACCTTCACTCGGTCCAGAAGAAGTAACAACTAATGTCTTTAAATCACGATCCACCATTGCATATTGAATATTGGTCCGAATTGTTCGATATTGTTCTGAAATCGGTGAAGATTTATCCGCTAGAGTAATCAAACTTACTGCTCTGGTTTTTTGTTTTTTTTGTTGTCTTATTTTATTTACCATCACTTACTCCTTTAAACTCTCGGACGACTTCTACGCGCTGGCGTAGATTCATCTGATTTAGCTTTTTCTTTTGATATGTTTTTTGGTATCGCAGTATTTATATTTCTTTGGTCCATAGCGGATGAAACTGGTGCCGTTCGGACAACTTTTGCACTTAGTTCTTTTGCTGTCATATTCGGTACAACTCCTAATATAGTAAAACCAAGCTCCTCTTCAACAAAGCGATCATCTTTAATCGTTTTATCGAATAATTCTAAAATAAAGGATGCTGCTATTCCGAACATTACTCCTAATGCCAATCCAATAACTAAATTCAATTTATCGTTTGGTGAAACTGGTTTAACATTAGCCGTTGCCGAAGATATAATCGTAATTTTATCTACATTCAGCATATCTTTTGCTTTTTCTTGGAAAACTAATGCTGTTTGATTAGCAATATTTTGAGCGACGATTGGATCAGTTACTTTTGAAACGATCGAAAACATTTGTGAATTCTGTGATTGATCCACAGAAACACTCGCCCCTAATTCTTCAACTGACAAATCATTTTCATGTTCGGCTTTCATTCGTTGTTGCACTTCACTCATTACCGTGTCACTTTTGATCAAATCTTTATACGTATTGATCATCTGCAAATTTCCATTGATATCATTGACATTCATTGTTTCGTTTTGAGGCAATCGTACAATCAATTGCGCCTGAGAGCTATATTTAGGTGTAATCACAAAATAAGTGAATATTCCGGCAATTCCCAATCCTAAAAACATGCTGACAATAATCAAACCTACGCGTTTCTTCAACACTCCAAGTAATTCTTGTAAACTGATCGTTTCTTCCATTTTTTCCTCCAATTAATACATACAAATAATTTCAATTTCAAAATAAATCAAGCACGAATCTAGTTATAAAACAGTAGATAGAGACTCAAATTATTGTTAAAAATCGTTTGACGGTACCTCAACTTCTTCTAAACCAGTTGGTGTATCACTAACTGAATAGTTTCCTAGAAGTTGATCAATCAACTCCAACTTATCTGCTAATTTTTTTCTTAAAGCATCATTTTTAATTAGTTCAAGCTGATTAAAGCTAACTATAAAGTTTTCAGAAGTCGCCTTATCCGTCAATTTTTCACCATCAATCATTAAATCAATTGATTCGTTTAATTCATTATATTGCTTGACTTGAGTATCCATTTCATTCAATAAAGCTGTGATCGCATTGTGCCACGAACCGGCATATCCAGAAATTTTATTTCGTATTTTCAAAAGTTCCTCATCGGTTGCCTTTTCATTAATGACCACTGTATCTCCATTTTTTGTCCAATCAGCTGGTGCTTGAACTAATAACAAGGTTACCTGTTTTTGGATGTTGATTTTGTCCTTGATTTCTTTTATCTTACTAGTTAACTCTTTTTTATTTTGAGACACTTCGGAAGTATCTGCAGAAAAATCTTTACTTTTTAAGCCAAAATCTTCTGCATTAGCCTTTATAGCTACTATGTTTCCTTCAATTTCCTTGACTGCAGATTCTTCTATTGGATTTATTAAAAACTCTTCTTGATCACTTTGATATAATTGCCGGACTTCTTCATTCAGTTGTTTGATCTTAACAGCTTCATGTTTTACTGTCGCTTCAGCATATTCAAGTTTTCTTTGGTGCTGCTGACTAGTATTCAATCTTATTCCTAAAAAACAAATCCCCATTGAACAACTAATCACAATCAAATAAATGACTATTTTTACTTTACCTCGATCTACCAACCAACTTTTTATCACTCTTACACTCCTTTAATACACCTACATTTTGTAACCAACCTTTTTATTTTTCACATAATAAGTTTATGATGCGTTCGTTTGCTATTATTCGATCGTTTTCAAAAAAGCCAAATAATCTTTTTGCTCACTTGTTTCTTGAATATTCAATTGATCGAATCGTCCATCAACAAAATCTGACATATACCCTGACAATTGATGGGTAATCGTTGCATTGCCGATCAGCTCCATCCAATACCCATCGGCATCATCTTCATGCACAACTGTTTTTACCATACCACCTGTATTTTTGACCGTAATTGTTTCTCCAAATTCGTTATTATGTAATAATACATACATTAAACTGCTAGCGCACATCGCTGTCCCGCAAGCACTGGTAAAGCCTACGCCACGTTCAAAGGTACGTACAAAAAGTTGATTCTCACCTAAAATTTCAACAAAACTTACATTGATTCCATCAGGAAAAATGGGATTTTCTTTATTGACATACGTCGCAATCCGTTCAAATTCTTCACTCATGATCGTTTGATGATCTACGAATGTAATCAAATGAGGATTAGGAACCGCTACAGCAGAAAATTTCAGCGTACTAGATAATTCTGGAATTACCTCGTCAATGATCGTCTTATTTTTAGTCTCCATCGGAATTGCTTCTGCTTCAAACCGAACGGGTGAGATTTCCACCTGATAGGTTGCTATATTTTCAGCTAGATTAACTGCTTGCCGCACTTTTAAATCAGCAAACATCGTTTCAACAGTAAAAAACTCTTGATCGTACTTCTCAGCTAAATATCTAGCAACTGTACGTAAGCCATTACCGCACATACTTGCTTCACTACCATCACTATTAATCACACGCATTTTAGCCAGTGATGCCCCTTTTACTACTTCTTCAACAAGTAAAAGACCGTCCGCACCACCAAGTAAACCTGATCTTCTATTACATAAACGGATGCGAAGATCATCAATTTCCTTATCTGTAAAAGGCCGTGCTAATTGAGTTTCATCAATCAAAAAGAAATCATTTTCTGATCCATGAACTTTTTGCATAGTTACATTCATTGTAAGGACTCCTTTACTTTTCCCCAATTTTCTCTTTCCTACACTTATTAGTATGCCACAAACAAAAAGAGGAAAACAGAGTAATTTACTGTTTTCCTCAAAAAAGTTTATAAAAAGTTTCTATTTCCCTATTATTTAGCCGCTGAAAAGCGTTTGTTTACTTCATCCCAGTTCACAAGATTCCAAAATGCTTCAATATAATCTGGACGAACATTTTTATATTTTAGATAGTAAGCATGTTCCCACACGTCTAAACCTAAAACTGGTGTTTGACCATCCATTAAAGGAGAATCTTGATTAGGTGTTGAAGTAATTTGTAATTTGCCATCATTTAAAACTAACCATGCCCAACCTGAACCAAAACGTCCAGTTGCAGCTGTTTTGAATTCTTCTTTTAATTTATCAAAACTACCAAAAGTTGCATCGATTGCTTCCTTGATTTCACCAGTTGGTGCGCCACCTGCATTAGGTGCTAGGATTTCCCAGAAGAATGAGTGGTTAGCATGTCCGCCACCATTATTACGTACAGCTGTACGAATGTCTTCAGGAATACTGTCCATATCAGCGATCAATTCTTCTACTGATTTAGTCCCAAGCTCAGGGTGTTTTTCGATTGCTGCATTTAAATTCGTCACATAAGTGTTATGGTGTTTGTCATGGTGTAGATGCATTGTTTCTACATCAATATAAGGTTCTAATGCATCATAAGCATATGGTAAATCTGGTAAAGTGTAAGTCATAAAAAATCCCTCCATTAATTAAGTATAACGTTTCATACATTGATAGCATAACAGATTTTATGGCAACCTTCAAAGTAATTGCTTACAAAATTTTAGCTAAACTTGTTTTTCCTTAATAACTCATTTAAAATGACGTGTGTACTTAAAATCAAGTCAGGAGAGAATCTATGAATACATTTACGCTTTTTAAATCTTCACTTTTTCGATTTTCTGATCTGCGTTCTGCTAAAAATATGCCTTTTTGGAAAGTCATTTTATACATTGTTTTTTTAAGTGTTGTTCTTGCTTTTCCAATTACTAAACAAATGTTTTCTGTCATGAAAGATATTAGAAATGACGGTCAAAAAATAGCAGCCAAACTGCCCGATTTCAAAATCGATGCTGGAAAACTGCACACAGCTAAAAATACTGAAGGGTTTATTTATCAAACAAATTCAATTATTTTTACCTTTGATCCTGAAGGAAAAAGGGCCCTTAGTGATATTGCTGCTGATTCCGTTGGTGAAGCTGTCAGTTTAGGTTTACTAAAGGATGAATTTGTTATTGTATTCCCCAATTCAGGTGTTGCTGTATCACTATTTGATGCTAACCAATTTGAAATTCCTTATTCAAAAGGCTCTTTAGATGGCTTAAGTAGCCAAAATATAAAAAAAGGGTTAGACACCGCTAGTTTGCCATTTTGGATCAGATTGATTGTTTTTATTTTTACCCTATACCCAACATTTATCAATTTGATCATCAATTTACTTATGATTGCCGTTGGCGCTAATTTATATAGTAAGGTTCGTTTGTATAAGCTACGTTTTTTAGAGTGTTTAAAGATTACAACTTATTGCGCTACACTCCCTGTGATTCTCAGCAGTTTGCTCCATTTTATTAGTCGTTCTTTCGATGATAATTTTTTGATTGTTTTTGTTTCTCTATTGATCTTTTTCTTTGCGATTCGTAAGGAAAAACAGCAGGAACCACCTCTGGTTTGAGTGAATCTTAAACTTTTCTTACATTCTCAGGTTTGTGGTTATGTGTTAAGATAGACCATGAATTATACTTGTTGATAAACAAACTACAAATAATAGTACAGTAATTAAGGAGCGAAAAGATTATGGGAAAATTGACCCATCGTAAAAATACGCGGCAAGTCAAAGTTGGCGATTTAACTATTGGCGGCAGTGATGAATTATTTATTCAAAGTATGTGCACCACAAAAACACATGATGTTGAAGGTACTGTTGCTCAAATCAAGCGCTTAGAAGACGCAGGGTGTCAAATTGTTCGTGTAGCCGTTCCAGATGAAGCTGCTGCTGAAGCTTTAGGTGCCATCAAAAGTCAAATTTCGATTCCGTTAGTTGCTGATATTCATTTTGATTATCGACTAGCACTAAAAGCAATCGAACAAGGTGTTGATAAAATCAGAATCAACCCTGGAAATATTGGACGTAAAGACCGTGTAGAAAAAGTAGTTACAGCCTGTAAAGCCAAAGGTATCCCGATCCGAATCGGTGTGAACGCCGGTTCTTTAGAAAAGAAATTCCTACAGCAATACGGCTATCCAACAGCTGAAGCGATGGTTGCTAGTGCGGTTGAACACATTAAAATACTTGAAGATTTAGACTTTTACGATATCATTGTTTCATTGAAAGCTAGCGATGTTAACTTAGCTATTGAAGCCTACTCTTTAGCAGCTCAAACATTTGATTATCCTTTACATTTAGGGATCACTGAAGCTGGAACCAAATTTTCCGGCGGAATGAAATCAGCAGCAGGGCTTGGCGCATTGCTTTCCCGCGGTATCGGAAATACTTGTCGCGTTTCATTGTCTGCTGATCCAGTCGAAGAAATCAAAGTTGCCAAAGAAGTCTTAAAAGCTTTTGGTTTAGCAAGTAATGCTGCTACGTTGATTTCTTGTCCGACTTGCGGACGAATCGAAATCGATTTGATTCCGATTGCTAATGAAATCGAAGAATATATCGAAAAAATCAAAGCGCCAATCAAAGTTGCTGTTTTAGGCTGTGCTGTTAATGGTCCTGGTGAAGCCCGCGAAGCTGATATCGGAATTGCTGGCGGAAATGGTAAAGGAATGCTTTTCAAAAAAGGTAAAATCATTCGGACAGTTCCAGAAGAAATTATGGTTGATGAATTAAAAAAAGAAGTCGATCTTCTGGCTGAAGCTTATGCACGCGGAGAAAAAATATAAGACTCTAATTTGTAAAAAAGATTGAAACTAGCTAATAGTTCAATCTTTTTTTGTTTGAAGTTCTTTTTTGTTACAATGGACTAGCGAGGAGGGAAACAACATGGGACAACCTATTATCTATCTTTATGAACAAATGAAAGAAGAACAAGTTGAGTCAATCAGACAAAGTGCTCCTGAGTATCTTGTTATTGATGCCAACAGAGAATCTCCAAAAGTGGTTGAAGACGATATTGAGATTATGTTAGGCTGGGACAAAAAATTAGGACAACGTTTACTAGATTCTGAAACGAGCCGCTTAAAATGGGTTCAATCTATTTCTGCTGGTGTGGACACGTATGATTTAAATCGATTTGCTGAAAAGAAAGTCTTGCTTTCTAACGCTAGTGGCATTCACAGCCTATCGATCTCAGAGCATGTTTTAGGTGTTTTATTAGCCGAGTTTAGAGGTATTCGTACAAGTATCAATAATCAGTCAAAAAAAGATTGGACAAGGGATAATATTTCCTACAGGCAGTTATCCGCACAAAAAATGTTGATTGTAGGAACTGGGCATATCGGACAGCAACTTGCGGTTTTTGCACAAGGTTTAGGTATTCAAACTTATGGCGTTAATACTTCCGGTCACGTAACAGATGGTTTTATCGAATGTTATTCACATAAAAACATGAGTCGAATCGTTAATGAAATGGATATTGTCGTCAATATTCTGCCATTAACTGAGGTTACTTATCAAATGTATAATGAGCCAATGTTTCTTGCTATGAAACCTGGAACTGTTTTTGTTAATGTTGGTCGTGGTCCTTCTGTTAACACGAAAGATTTGATCCATGCATTAAACACAGAACAGCTAAGTTTTGCTGCTTTAGATGTTTTTGAAGAGGAGCCGTTGCCTGCTGACAGCCCATTATGGAGCATGGATAATGTTTTGATCACTCCCCACATTTCTGGTTTAACACCTAATTTTAAAGCAAAATTAATGATGATATTTATGCAAAATCTTCGACAATTTCTAAAAGATAAAACGATAACCAAAAATCAAATAGCTTTAAACCAAGGATACTGAACAAAATAACTAAAAAAAATACTGACTTGATCCTTACTGAAAAGGTTCTAGCCAGTATTTTTTATTATTTTTGATCTTTCTCTGTTTCCTTTACCAGATAGATCGGGCGTTTTTTTGTTTCCAAGAAAATTTTCCCGATATATTTACCAATAATTCCCAGACAAAGCAACTGCAAACCGCCAACAAAAAGAATAATACAAACCATTGATGGCCAACCGCTAGTAGGATCCCCCTGGATGATCGTTCTAAAAAAAATAACAAGCATCGCAATAACTGAGCCTATACATGAAAAAGCACCTACATAGGACGCTAGATTCAAAGGCGCTTCTGAAAAGTTGACGATTCCATCGATCGAATAACTTAACAAACTCCAAAAAGACCATGAAGTAGCACCAACTACTCGCTCACGATTTTCATAAGAAAGATATTCTGTATTAAAACCAACCCAACTAAAAATCCCTTTTGAAAAGCGATTGTACTCTGTCAGCTCTAAAATAGCATCCACCATCTGACGTGTCATTAGACGAAAATCTCTGGCACCATCAACCATTTCAGTTTCGCCAATTCTATTCACTAATCGATAAAACATGTTAGCAAAGAAACTGCGTATACGTGGTTCCCCTTCTCGATCACCACGTCTTGTGCCAATACAATCCAAGTCTTTATTTTTTTCCAACATTTGAATCATTTGGGGCAACAACTCTGGCGGATCTTGTAAATCCACATCCATAACTGTGATTAAATCACCTTTAGCTTCTTTCAGTCCTGCATACAGACCAGCTTCTTTTCCAAAATTTCTAGAAAAGGAAATATAGCGAACTTTGTTCGGATGTTCTTTATACAGAGTTCTCAGTGCATCCAATGTATGATCTTTTGATCCATCATTAATAAAAATGTATTCTATATTTTGTTTGATATTTAAACTTACTTTTTCCACTTCTTCAAAAAACAGTGGAATTGCCTCCTCTTCGTTGTAACAAGGAACAATAATTGATAGCATGAAATTTCCTCCAAGAAACGTATTCTTTTGTCATTATAACACATCTCTGTGACAGAATAATAATGAACACCATTCATTCTTTTGACCGACCATAGAATGAAATAGCCTCTTACTTGAAAATAAAACCGCTGAAAATAAATAACATCTATTGTTTAATTAATATAAAAAACATATCGGTAAATTCCTGATATGTTAATACTTTAAAACAAAAAAATATTATTAATGTAACTTAAAATAATTATTAGGTTTTTTATTTTATTTTTATTTTCAATTGAAATCTCTCGATTAAATGGTTATTATGTAAAGAGTAAATGTTTTTTATAATATATTTACTTTTGTGAAAATAATAACTTTTAATCAAAAAGAATATAATTATTTATTGAAGGGAGACTAAATATGTTAGAAGACATCTTGTTAGATGATGTTGCCCAGCGTAAAATCAGTGTTTTTAATCAACTCTTAACCACTGCAGATGGTACATACAGTATTCACTATTTTGAGCAATTCACAGACTTTTCTTATGCTCGCTTGAACTCAATATTCTCTGAGATAGATGAAGATCTCATGGAAAAACAAAGTCTTAAATTATTAACTGATCAAGGAAAAGTACAAATTGATTCCTCAAAATTAAGGGATATTCCCTATTCTCAATTTTTGTTTCGAAAAAGTTTACCTTATAAGTTTTTACTTGCTACGATTTTAGAAAATAATTATACTATAGAATATTTTTGTAGAGATCATTTCATAAGTCGAGCATCCATTATACGAAGGCTTCAGCCATTGATCAATTATTTAAAAACTTTTGATATTCAACTAAATTGTTCAAAGCTTCAACTTACTGGAAAAGAAAACTTAATTCGAATTGTTTATTTAAACTTTTTTTGGATCACATCTTATGGAGAGGATCTATTTCTAGCTTTGGGTGAAGTCAAAAGAGGAATCGATCTATTCGATTCAGAAGATCATCAATGGATGACTTATGCTGAACCTAGAGAATGGTATCTATTAACCACTATTTCCAAATTACGAATCAAGAAAAAACATTTTATTATTGAGCCTCCATTTAAGCAGTTGACGTTTCCTAAAACCAACACTTCTTTTATTAAAGAACTGGAAAATTTCAGGTTACCCCAACACTACATAGAAAGAGAAGCTACATTCCTTTCATTTATGATGTTTTATTGGAATGTTTACTTTTACGCAGATGATCCCAGATTAAGCTATGTAAAAGAATACATGGATAGTGAACAACAGCCTCTAGGTAATCTAATTGGACGTTTTGAAGAGTTTTACCTACCATTATTTTCAGAAAAAAAACTAACTGCTGATGAAAAAGAATTGCTTAATATCAATATTTTCATAACCTGTCTAAATCACTCTGTTTTAGAAGATTCTTTACCCTTAACGATAAATTTTATGGAAACTTGTATGAAAGAACAAAAACCTTTGTACGTACACCTTTCTTCCAAGATCAGGACCTTCTTAAAAGAAATTATTTTAGAAACTGAATTTGCCTGGATGAAAAATTGCTTGGAGGACTTGGTTTATATTTGTTCATTTTTGCTGCTTCCTTTTTATGAAAGAAGTAATAAGAAATATCAGTTGAATGTCGGAATTATTTTATCGCCTAATGCGATTTTCCTTCAATCTCTCTATGATTTTTTAGAACAAATTTCGTTTGTTTCTGTTTCATTTGTCACTTCAACCTCTGATGACAGCTATGATTTTTACATAGCTACATCGAAACTTTTATTACCTGATAAGATCAAACGAGATAAGCATTTTCAGATTATTCCTTTATCGCCAGCATTAGATTATCAAGTAAAACTTATTGATACATTACATAAAAGATATACAGAAAAGTCTTCTTATATAAATGTTTGATACAAATAAAAAATAAGCCGGTCAGACTAACATGTTTTTTGTTGTCTCAATCTGCTTATTTTTTATTTATTTCTCTTTATAATTTAGCACAATTTGCTTTATTGCTTTAAATCTTCGCTATTTTCAGCGAATACATATTTTGGTTCATCTTTCTCTTCATCATAATCCACCAATAAATCATAGCCTTTAAAAAACCAGTCATCCGTTTCTTCTATGAAATAAGTAATGCCATCAATCACTTCTTTGACTAATGGCTGATCCGGTGCCTCAACGGACATCGCAATCGAAAAGCCTTCATGTACATCTGTTTTGCCATAAATTTTACCATAAAAGCGAATACCACTATCTGAGGTAACACCTACTTCATCGTTGAACCATTGCTGCGCACGCGGCGTAATTGTCAATTTCATCTTCGATTTCCTCCTAACATAAAAGCGTAGCCGGCTCGTCCAGTCTCAACTAAAAATAGGGAAAAACCGACTGTGATGTTTTTTCACATTCCATTTTATCTTTTTGCTGAGAAACTTACCTGCAAAGCTTACTACCACACTTGTCATTTTAGCATAGACTCTGATTTTCAGAGAATAAAGTGCTTAAGCATTACTCATTCATTTTTTCATCTAATAAATCAACGTCATCTGTCTCTCCGACAACTAATAAATTGTCATTTTCCCTGACCATCTCTTCTGCTGCAGGAGATGCAATGACTTCGGATTTTGATCGGCGGATTGCAACTACCGTCAAGCCAAAGCGTTGACGAAAGTTCAGCTCACCTAATGTTTTTCCATAAAAATTAGGATTTGAAACACGGACTTCTGCTAAAGAAACTTCATTTGATAATTCAATATAATCTAGAATGTTTCTGGAAACTAACTTATGAGCTACTCTAATCCCCATATCTCTTTCAGGATGAACAACTAAATCTGCACCAATCTTATCAAGTACTCTTGCATGATATTCATTAACAGCTTTAGCTAAAACATTAGGTACACCCATTTCTTTTACCATTAAAGTAACCAAAATACTGGCTTGAATATCCTCCCCGATTGCTACGACCACGTGATCGAAATTACGGATCCCTAAAGAGCGCAAAGTTGTCTCATCTTGCGCATTAGCTACAACTGCATGGGTTGCTATATTCATGTATTCATTTACTCGATCTTCATTGCTATCAATGGCTAACACCTCTTGACCAGATTCAATCAATGTTTGACAAATACTGCCGCCAAATCTTCCTAAGCCGATAATTGCATAATTTTGCTTCATTTTTCCTTCTCCTACCCTTACATTTGATTTTAGTATAACAAACACCTAGACAATTGAACAGAATCAGCTGTATCTTGCGCTTTTTTTTCTGCTTTATAGTATGCAAAAAAGCAACTAAGACAAACTAATTACGTTTATTTTAGTTACTTTATTTGATTCTGTTCTATTTTGCCAAGCCATGTTGAAACGCATAAATGGCCGCTTGTGTGCGGTCTTCTACATCTAATTTAGCCAAAATATTCGATACATGAGTCTTAACTGTTTTAAGCGTAATAAATAACTCATCCGCAATCTCTTGATTACTGCGACCTTTAGCTATAAGCATCAAAATTTCGTTTTCTCTATTCGTCAAATCTTCGTGCAGAACTGGTTCTTGTTTTTTAGTCAAACGTTCCATCATTTTGGTCGTGACTTCTGGTTCCAAAACTCGTTCTCCTCTTGAGATAGCTCGGATTGCATCTGCAATTTCATGAGCCGTTGAGGTCTTCAAAAGATACCCTGCAGCTCCAGCTTCAATCGCTGGATAAACTTTCTCATCATCAATAAAACTAGTGACAATAATGATTCGTGCTTGCGGCCAATCTTTTAAAATCGCCTTTGTCGATTCAATTCCATCCATGACATCCATAACTAGATCCATTAAGATTACATCTGGGCGTAATTCTAACGCTTTTTCATAGCCGATCTGGCCGTTTTCAGCTTCTCCAACCACTTCAATATCTTCTTGAATCGATAAATAAGAGGATACGCCTAGTCGTACCATTTCATGGTCATCCACTAACATTACTTTGATCACTTGTTATTTCCTCCTTTATTACAGGCACTTTGATCTCAACACTTGTTCCTTGACCTTTAAAGCTGATTATCTTAACAATACCGCCCATACCTGCGACACGCTCGCGTATATTTTTTAAGCCGTAACTGCCGGCTTTATTATCATTTTCGCTCATATCAAAACCAACTCCATCGTCCACTAAGCGCAACAGCACATTTTTATCTACTTGATGGAGATAGACTTCAAGTTCTTTTGCTTTCGCATGACGAAGTGTATTGGAAAGCAGCTCTTGGACGATTCTAAACAGATGATCTTCGATACTGTTATTCAGATGAACATCTTCAACATCCCAAGTTAGCTCGATCTTGATTTTTGTTTGCAGTTCTTTTAATAATTGTTCGATTCCTTTACGTAAGCTTTTTCCTTCTAAACTTACTGGACGTAAATGCAGCAACAACGCACGCATCTCAGATTGAGAAGCATTAATGATGTCTGTGACTGTCACCAATTGTTTACGAAACATCTCTGGTGTTTCACTTCGTTGTGCTTGCTCATTTAGGGCAGACAGCATCATCATTGCAGCAAACAACTGTTGGCTGACAGAATCATGAAGCTCTCTGGCCAGTCTATGACGTTCTGCTTCTAAAATCTCTTCTTTGGTCTCACCATCCATTATTTGTGGACGGCTATTTAATAATTGCAGTTCCTTTGACATTTCTAATAATTTCGTTCTAATTCTTAAAATATCTTGATCGACTTCACCAATATATTGATCATTGCTAGCATGAGGTACACTCTGAGCTATAAGCGGATTCTCATAGCTGCCTCTTGCTAATAATCGTAGTTTTTCTTCAATTCTACCATATTGTGCTTTTTGCACAATAGATACGAGTAAAAAGGTCGATAACCCAACTAAAAGAGAAATCAAAAGCATATGGAAAATCAATGGAATGTAAAAAACTTTTCTTTGAATCAATTCCAGCATCCAATTTTTCTGCTTGATCGAATGAAAGTATGAAAAGAGAGTAAGTAAAACAACGATAAACGTGCTGCAAGCAGCGTATAAAGAAAGCATCTGTCGTGAAACCTTACCCATCATACACGAATCACCTCAACATCTCCAACTAATGTATTAGTAATGATTTTCAAACGGCGGTTATTAGTATCAAAGTCACCACTATACACTTTTAATGATTCATTTTTCAGATGATATTTTTCTTCTTCAAAGTTAACATTTCCATAAAAAGTCGAATGCTCTAACATCACTGCAACTCCTAAAGGAACTAAAATTCTTGTCCGACCAAATCCTTTGCGAATAATAATGATGCTGTCATCTTTGGGTAATAATGTATTCCCCAAATCAACGATAGTATCGCCTGAAAGAATATCGATATTAATGTCATCCCATTCGTAAACGTTACTGCCGATACGTTCATTAGCAAACCAAGGACGCTTGAAACGACGGCCACTTTTTGGTTCAACGTTGGTTGTTTCCACCATGATCATTTGTTTCTTTCGCCAAGGTGCTCGTTGTGTAATATCAACTCCAGCGATTTCTACACCCTTTAACCCAATAAATAAAACGCCGAATACTAACATCAACCAAAATGCAGGACTGTTCATCACACCGATCAAAATCAAGATGACCCCCAACACGAGTTGAAAGTTATTGAAATTACTACGATGAACTTTTTTCATTGTATAAATAACGCTTAAGATACCCAACACTAATAAAACAACTAGACCTGGGTTATGTAAAATTTGCCATAATGCCAAAAGAAAAAGTAATGCCTCTACTACAATAAAAAAACGCCATGGGTTATTCATTATTATCCCCCTTTCTATAGAATTAGTATACCTTGATTCCCATTTTAATGTTAGTTGCTTGAGTCGCATTTTACTATAGGACTTTAGCCCTAATTTTTCAACAAAACGTGAGTGGGATATAACTCTGCGAGTCATATCCCACTCACGTGGAGTTCAGATAAACGTTGGGATCAAAAGTATTTCCGGTCCCAATTTTGTGCCATTTTGTCATTCAACAAAAATTACTCAGCTTTTTAGCCAACTTTTGTGATTCTTACTTGCATATCTCCACCTGGAGTCGCAATAGCGACTTGATCATCTAAACGTTTACCGATCAATGCTTGTGCGATAGGTGAATCATTTGAAATCTTACCAGAAAATGGATCAGCTTCTGCACTTCCAACGATTGTATATTCTTCTTCTTCACCATCAGGTAATTCAATAAAAGTTACAGTTTTTCCAATTGAAACCTCATCTGAATCTACGCCGTCATTATCAATAATTTGTGCAAAACGGATCATATTTTCTAATGTTGTGATTCGTCCTTCTACAAATGCTTGTTCATCCTTAGCTGATTCATACTCTGAGTTTTCAGATAGGTCACCAAAACTTCTCGCAATTTTTATACGTTCAACGATTTCTTTTCGCTTAACTGTTTTTAGTTCTTCTAATTCTTGTTCTAATTTTTCTTTTCCTTCAAGTGTCATAGGAAATACTTTTTCTACCATGTTAATTTCTCCTTCTTAACTTACTACATTGTCTTATTTTATTTTCATTGAAAAATTCCGCTTTCAATCCAGAAAAGAGTACCACGCTTTAAGCAAATTGTAAATAATATTCCCTTAATTTTTATAATTCTGCTAGAATTTTTTTGGAACTATTGACTCTTTATCCACTTTCTGAACGCAATTCATAATCTGGAGTAAAGCGAAACGAGCCGCCCATCTAACAGGTTGGCTCGTATTATAGTACGCAAACTTAAACATTATTCGCTTTTTTCAGTTTCTTTATTCACATATTTATCTACAAACTCTTGATGTTGTTCATAGGTCTCTGCAAAATACACATTTCCAGTTGAAATATCAGCAACAAAGTAAAGATAATTATTTTGTGTTGGATTCAACACTGCGTTAATCGCTTGCTCACTAGGACTATCTAATGGTCCTGGGCCATAACCAGTATTCTTATATAGATTGTACGGTGAATCTACTTCTAAATCCGTATAAGAGACTAATTCTTTATGTTCGCCTAAAGCATAGAGAATTGAGATATCTGACTGTAACGGCATATTTGCTGCGATTCGATTAAAGAAGACTTGTGCGATTTTCTTGCGGTCTTCTTCTTTCACGCCTTCTTTTTCAACAAGTGACGCAAGAGTCAAGACTTGTTGGATCGTCATTCCTTTAGCATGGACCATTGGAATAAATGGTTCCATCACACTATTTGTTTTTGCAATCATTTGATCTACAAAATCTTCTAATTTTGCATCTTTGTAGTAGTCATAGGTTGCTGGGAATAAATATCCTTCAAAGTGATAGCGAACATCTTTTGCTTGTGCAGCACTTGCTAATAATTCTGGATATTTTTGATTCATTGTATTGAAAAACTCTTGATTCTTCATCAATTCAATAAATTGATCTTTCTTAAAACCGGTATTTTTTTCGATTGCATCACCGATTTTGTCAATGTCAAACCCTTCTGGTATCGTGACTTTCCCATCTGCGAGCTGTGTTGGTTCAGCTGTTCCGCCTTCTCGCAACAGAGCACCAATTTCATCTAGTGTCATGTTAGGTGACATTTGATAGTACCCCGCCTGAAAATCAGTCAGATTTTTAAACTTTGCATAATAATTGAAGACCATGCCACTTTTGATGACTTTGCTATCTTCTAAAATATTGGCAATTTTCTTATTAGATGAATCTTCTGGGATATGCACCTGAACTAATTTTGTATCTTTTTTGTCCAACGGCTGTAACCCTGAATTAACATACTTATAAAAAGTAAAGCCAAAAATAGCGATCACTAATATTAAAACAGAGGCCACGATCAATACAATTCTACTGACAATTCTGTCTTCTTTTTTTCTAGTGCGTTTGTTTTCGTTATCGTCGTTAGGATTCTGTAAATTATTGAATTCTTCTGGTTCATTCACTTGATCTGTACGTCTTGCATGATGTTCTGAGCTGCGTGAGCCAACCGACTCCACCTCAGGAGATTGTACAGGTTCTTTTTGGTTATTATTCGATGAATTGTCTGTTCTAATATATTCTGCTTCGTTATGCTGTGATAAGTTCTGAGCGTCGTGTTCAGAGGAAGCTGAATCATCATTTCCAATCTCTTCTCCTCGCAAAGAACGCAAGACCTGATCTTTAAATGAAGATGTGGAATGATCTTGATTATTTTGGTTATCTTCTGCCAAAACAAATCCTCCTTACTTTCTATGTATCTTCTTTAACTTTAACCATTATACATGAAAGATTTTTAAATTTAAACTTTTTTAGAGAAAAGTCACTAACTTGTAAGAATCGTTTTCTGTACTTAATAAAAAAAGGCATGGAACTTGAGCTTCCAGCCTCTTGATTAAAACCGTTTCTCCTTGTAGATTACTCAGCACTAAGTGCAGCCATCGTAATATAATTATAAGGCTGATTGAAATGCGGTAAGAAGAAAATATCTAATAATTTTAGTTTGTCGATCGTTACTTGTTCTTCGATTGCTAATGAGAACATGTGGATCCCCATTGAAATATCTTCGTAAGAAGCCATTTGTGCGCCGACTATTCTGCGGCTGTCTTCTTCATAAACGATTCTGATTTTTACTTTATTATTTTCTTTCATGAAGCCTGGTTTTTGCAGATCTTCAAACTCCGTGTATTTTATTTTTAGTCCTATTTTTTCTGATTCTTGTACTGTCAAACCTGTAGAAACCATATGATAGCCAAAAATTGAGATACCGTTTGAGCCTTGAACTCCGATTGATTCTAACGGTGTTCCCCCAATATTATGTGCTGCAACAATTCCTGAGCGAACAGCATTTGTCGCTAACGCGATATAGGTTGTTTGTTGCACAGCATTTGAGAATATAGTTGAACAATCGCCGACTGCATAGACATCTGGATCACTGGTTTGTTGATGCAGATCAACAAGATAAGCTCCATTAGCAAATAATTCTAAGTGGTCTTTTCCTAAAGCATTATTTGGTCTAAACCCAATGGCATTGATCACTAAATCAACTGCATATTCGCCTTTATCTGTCACGATAGCTTCAACTTTTTCGGTTCCTTTGTATTCTTTGGCTAATTCATTGTAATGAAGTTCAAGACCATTGTCCGCTAAGACTTTGTCCATGTCATCCGTGAACCATTTGTCGTAGTAATTTGGCAGACATCTTTCGGCTGCATCAAATAGCAAGACATTCTTACCACGGCGTTTAGCAGCTTCTGCAATCTCAACTCCGATGTAGCCTGCTCCGATTACAGCAACGGTTTTAACTTCTTCTTTTGCCATCGCAGCATCGACTGTTTGACCATCTTGAAAAAGTTTTAAAAATTCAACATTTTTCAAATCTCTTCCAGGAATATTTGGATTGATCGGCGCCGAGCCTGTGGCCAAGATCAATTTATCATAGCTTTCTGTAAATTCTTCTCCGTTGTGTTTTTTACAGTGAACAATTTTTTGTTTAAAATCAACACGCTCTACTGTTGTTTCCATATAAATTTTAGCGCCTTTTGCTTCAAAAGCTTCTTTGTTCGTATAAAATAAATTCTCATATGATTCAATTTGACGTCCTACCCAAAGTGCTGTCCCACAACCTAGATAACTGAGGTTAGTATTTCGGTCAATCATCACTATTTCTTGATCCGGATAAGTATCCAACAACGTATTTGCCGCGGCAATTCCTGCGTGATTTGCACCTACAATAACTGTTTTGATTTTGCTCATAAGACTCTCCTTCATGTGATTTATTGAACTTAATTATAACCGAAGAAAGGGTTTTCTTTTATCAAATTCTAAGGATATGATTAAAATATTTGAGAATTACTAATTTTTTTCATAGCTTCATTCGATTTCAGTGTTTTTCCACATTAAAAGTTTCATTTTTTTCAACATAACAGGTAAAATGTATCTATTGGAGAACAACGATGACTATATAAAAAAAGCGATTGTTGAACTTCCATTTAAATGACTTGGAGGAATGATCATGGAAAAAAATCAAGATTATTGGATTGCTCAACTTAAGCTGGAACCTCACCCAGAAGGCGGTTATTTCAAACAAATTTTACGCTCTGAACAATCACTACAAGTATCAGCAAATACAACAAGACCTTATTACACAAGTATTTATTTTTTATTGACTAAAGGAAATCCTTCTCATTTTCATCGCTTAACTTCAGATGAAGTTTGGTATTACCATGCTGGTTCTCCTTTAAGTATTCATTTGCTGCATCCAGATGGTCGCTATGAAATAATTCAATTAGGAACTGATTTAGAAAAAGGAGAAGTGTTGCAAGCAGTTGTACCTAAAAATGTGATTTTTGGCTCAAGTATCGAAGATAGTGGGGAATTTGCCTTAGTCAGTTGTATGGTTTCTCCTGGATTTGATTACCAAGATTTCGAGTTATTCACAAAAGAACAATTGAATGTGCTTTATCCTGAACATAGAGAAATCATTGCACGCTTAGCTTATGACCAATTACCAGAATAAAACAAAAAAAGAGCTTCATGCCTAGTTTGGCATCGAACGCTCTTTTTTACTTTACTCATTAATAATTATTTTTTCAATGTCGCTAGGGTTTGCAGCGATAAATGAAGCCCCTGCCCTTTTCAATTCTGCTACATCACCAAATCCGTATAACACACCAATACTAGCTAAACTATTTTCTTTAGCCCCTAATATGTCATGGCTCCGATCACCGATCATGATCGTTTCATTCAAAGAGGAAATTTTTGCTTCTTTTAGCGCATAACGAATAACATCCCCTTTTTTTGAGCGACTACCATCTAGGCTAGCTCCATAAATACCATTGAAATAATCGCTTAAATGAAAATGCTCCAAAATCTTTTTCGCATAAATCTCTGGCTTAGATGTTGCAATATACAAACAACAATCAGCTTTTTTCAAGGTCAGCAATAATTCCAAAATTCCCTCATAAACATGATTTTGGTACATTCCTTTTACCTGGTAATATTCACGATAATAACTCACTGCCTGTTCCGTTGATTTCTTATCTAAGTTATATAACTGTTTAAACGAGTCATTTAAAGGCGGTCCAATAAAAGAATAAAGTTCATTTTTTGTAGGTAGCCTCAAATTCATTTTTTCTAAAGCATAGGTCACTGAGTTGATAATGCCTTCACTAGAATCTGTGATTGTTCCATCTAAATCAAATAAAATTGTTTTATATTGCATAATAGACTCACTTTCTTTTTCTTTTATCCTATCATATTTTTAGATATCAGCTAAATAAAATAAAAAAACAGAAGTCCTTAAGTTTGGACTTCCGTCTGTAAAAATTGTTCTATCTTTCATGAACTTCCCCAGTATTGATTACAGGCTGAGTGCCTTTATCTGTAATGATCGATACGAGAAGATTGTTGATCAATTGAACTTTACGGTCGTCAGTAAAATTGATTTCTTGTCCATCTTCGATTTGCTCCAGAGCCATTTGCGTCATAGAAACTGCTCCTTCAACAATAATTTGTCGTGCAGAAAGAATCGCTTTGGCTTGTTGACGTTGCAGCATTGCACTGGCAATTTCTGTCGCATAAGCAAGATGGTTTAAGCGAGTTTCAATCACTTCAACGCCAGCTACAGATAAACGTTCTTGCAATTCTTTGGCCATTTCCTCTGAAACTTCAGTTGTATTTCCACGTAAAGTCAAATCATCGTCACTAAACGTATCGTAAGGATATTGTGTCGCAATATGACGAATCGCTGTTTCACTTTGGATTTCTATAAAATCTTGATAGCGATCAACATCGAACAAGGCTTTCGCTGTATCAACTACTTTGAAAACGACAACTGCAGAAATTTCGACGGGATTCCCATCTGAATCATTTACTTTTAACAATGAGCTATTAAAGTTGCGTACTTTTAACGAAACATTGATTTTTTGAGTTAAAGGTGTTGTCACAAATAAACCATTATCTTTGATCGTACCTAAATATTGTCCAAAAAATAAGATCGCTTTCGCTTGATTTGGACTAACGATCGTTAATGAACTTAAAAACAAAGCCGAGATTACCCACAATACCAGTCCAATCGTAATCATGCCAAAACTTTCATCTGTTACACCAAAATAAAAACAATACCCTCCAATGACAATTAAAATTACCAACACGACCAAGGCAATATAACCGTTAACATGAAACGTTTTTTTCTCTTCCATGATTTTATCCCTACTCTCTTTTTCCATTTAATATCCCTATAGTACTCCTTCTTAACATTTCCATCAATAGTTAAGAAAAGATAAAAAAGTTGCTAATTTCTTAGTTTAGATGTAAACTTACTTTTAGTAAGCAAAAACAAAAGAATAACTACTTTTTGGAGGTTTTATATTATGGATACACAAATTCGCGGAATTCACCATGTTACAGCAATGACATCAAGTGCAGAAAAAATCTATCGCTTTTTTACGGATACTTTAGGACTACGTTTGATCAAAAAAACAGTCAATCAAGATGACATCCAAACTTATCATTTGTTTTTTGCCGATGACCTTGGATCTGCCGGTACTGATATGACCTTTTTCGATTTCCCAGGCATCCCACAAGGCAGTAAAGGGACAAATACTATTTCCCGCACATCTTTTCGTGTTAAAAATGATGCCTCTTTAGCATATTGGGTCGATCGTTTTAACGAGCATAAAATCGATCACGGAGAAATTCAAGAACGTTTCGGCAAAAAATATATTGAATTTGAAGATTTTGACAAACAACAATACCAATTGATTTCTGATGAAAACAATCAAGGTGTCCCAAGTGGCACGCCTTGGAAAAAAACAGACGTTCCAGCTGAGCATGCTTTGATTGGATTAGGTCCAGTCTTTGTCACTGTAGCAGATTTTGACCATATGCAACGGGTTTTAGTTGAAGTGTTAGGCTTTAAGCTAGTCGATGCTGAAGGTAATTCTCACTTATTTGAAGTAGGTGAAGGCGGTAATGGCGGAAGTATTATTGTTGAGCATCGCGACGATCTTCCAGATGCACAAGAAGGTTTTGGAAATGTTCATCACTTAGCTCTTCGCGTAGCTGATCAAGATGCTTTACGTTTTTGGATTAACAAAATCAATCAACTTCAATTTCCTAACTCTGGTTTTGTTGAACGTTTTTATTTCAAATCTGATTATTTCAGAGCGGCTCCTCACATTTTATTTGAATTAGCCACTGATGGACCAGGTTTCTTGGAAGATGAAACTTATGAAGCTGCAGGAGAAAAATTGTCTTTACCACCATTTTTAGAAGGAAAAAGAAAAGAAATCGAAGAATTTGTTCATCCGTTTGACACTTCTGATGCAAATAAAACACGTTAATAACAGAGAAATGGAGAAGCCTTATGTTGCATTATCCAACAAAAGATTTATCGTCAAAACAATCCTATAAATTTCTATCTGGCAGTATCATCCCACGTCCTATCGCATGGGTAACAACGCTGAATAAAGATCACGAAACCGTAAACGCAGCACCATTCAGCTTTTTTAACGCTGCGGCTTCCGATATTCCATTAGTCACCTTATCGATTCTTAGACGAAATGGAGAAATAAAAGATACTGCTAGAAATATTATAGAAACAAATGAGCTAGTGATCCACTTAGTCAATGACCACGTAGTTGAATCCATGAATCAAACAGCAGCTTCTTTAGGACCAGATCAAAGTGAAATTACCATCAACAAGATCGAAACAACTGCAAGTAATTCTGTTAAGGTTCCTGGAATTACAGCAGCGCCTATTCGTATGGAAGCACGATTACATCAATATGTCCCAATTAAAAATCATGACGATCAGATCATTACTGATTTATTTATTGTTGAAATAACCGATTTTTATTTTGATGAAGCTGTATTTGATCAAGAAAGTGAATACATCTTAGCAGAAGTCTTCAAACCGATTGCACGTTTAGCTGGTAATACGTATGCTCATATTGATAGCTTATTCGATTTAAACAGACCAAACTAAAAAAACGAGAAGGAATTTCCCTTCTCGTTTTTTAGTTACGTCGTAAATCTACAATCGGAACATTTCCATCCAAAATCCCACTAGAACTTTTCAGCTTAAATACTTGTAAACGAGGATCAACTTCTAACGTCATCTCTTCATCTAAATAGCGTTTAGAGTAATCCTTGATATAAATAGCGCCAATATCTGAATCAACGGTCAGATTAAAATCAGATTTATCCTGCACTTGATCCAATATCAATAAGCGGAAGCTTGTATCAAGAGAGCAAACACCCATTTTAGAATACTTGCCAACACCATCATCTAAATCCAAAATAATTACTGCTTTACTTTCAATATAAGGGGTCAATTTTACTTGTGCTTCATCACTAATAGTTAGAAACATTCATTCCTCGCCTCTTTCTTTTCTTGTATCGTCAGCCAACTATTTACACTTTTTTAGTTTAAACGTTCAAAGTTTCCTGCAGCAAATTCTTTCGATAAATCCACATAATGTTGTGCATTTTCTTTGTTTTTACGAATTTCTTCTCTCGTCAACGGACGAACAACTCGGGCTGGACGTCCGAATGCTAAAACATTAGGTGGGATCTCAGTTCCTTCAGTGACTAAAGAGCCTGCGCCAATCAAACTATTTTTCCCAATCTTAGCATGATTTAAAACCGTTGAACTCATACCAATCAAGGCTCCGTCTTCTATCGTACAACCATGAAGCATGCAGTGATGTCCGATTGTTACATTTTCTCCAATTATGACTGGTGCATCCTGATCAACATGGATCACCGTGCCATCTTGTACGTTACTTCCAGCATTGATCGTAATTGAATTATTATCTCCTCTAAGCACCGATTGAAACCAAATACTAGTATCTTTAGCTAGCACAACATTACCATAAACATCGGCACTTGCTGCAATAAAATACTCTTTTGTCATATTGCTCACCTCTTCTACTATCTTTAGTATAACAAATTGGAAAAAATTCCGTAGTTAAAAAGGCTTCTTCATCCCTATTAAAAAAAGGAAAGACACACTTAATCGGTGTCTTTCCTTCATACTTGTTAATCGTAATCGCCATCTTCGGCAAATTGGCTGTTATAAAGTTTTTCATAAAAACCGCCTTGCTCTAATAGCTCGTTATGAGTTCCTTTTTCAATGATTTCACCTTGGTTCATTACAAGAATCAAGTCAGCTTCACGAATCGTTGATAAACGGTGTGCGATCACAAAACTTGTGCGGCCTTCCATTACTCGTTCCATCGCTTTTTGAATCAACGCTTCTAAACGAGTATCAACTGAACTTGTCGCTTCATCTAAAATCAAAATTCTTGGATCAGAAATTACTGCTCTGGCAATCGTCAATAATTGTTTTTGCCCAAGAGACACGTTATCTCCTTCTGAATTGATTTCCATCTCATAACCATCAGGCATAGTTCGGATAAAGTGATCGACATTAGCAGTCTTAGCAGCATCAACAACTTCATAATCAGTCGCATCTAATTTACCAAAACGGATATTATCGGCAATCGTTCCTTCATATAGCCAGGCATCCTGTAAAACCATCCCAAAGACAGAGCGGACATCACTTCGATCCATTTTCTTCGTATCAATACCGTCAATTTTGATTGCTCCAGCATTGACATCATAAAAACGCATCAATAAATTGATTAATGTGGTTTTTCCTGCTCCAGTCGGACCAACAATAGCAACTGTTTGACCTGCTTTTACTTCAAAGTTCAAGTTTCTGATCAATGGTTTCGCTGGATCATAACTAAAGCTGACATTATCAAACTGAACTGAGCCTTGAACTTTTTCCGGTAATGGAATATTATGTTCATTCAATTCTTCTTCAGGCTCATCCAAAATTTCAAACACACGTGTCGTTGCGGCAGAAGCACTTTGCAATGCTGCTGACAGTTGCGTGATGTTTCCCATTGGCTGACTGATTTGCCAAATATATTGGATGAATGCTTGTAATTGTCCAACCACGATAGCACCAGTAATCACATAATAACTACCTAAAACAGCCATACCGATATAGGTACCATAAGCTGTCATTTGAACAAGTGGTAACATCAAACCTGAAATAAATGTTGCTTTAAAACCAAAGCTATTCAAGTTATGGTTAACTTTTTTAAAGCCTTGTAAGGTTTCTTTTTCTCGTCCGTAAAGTTTCAACACACTAAATCCAGTCATATTTTCTTGAACATAACCATTTAAATTTCCAAGTGCATTTTGCATTCCTTGGAAATATTTTTGTGAGATACCAACGATTGTTTTTGAAATAAATAATGATAAAGGAATCATTATGATCGAAATCAGCGCCATCAACCAATTGATATAAAACATCATCACAACAGCCATCACGATTCCTAAAATGGCTGAAACGATATTGATGAAACTTTGCTGCATCGCATTACTCACAGCATCTACATCATTCGTTACACGAGATAAAATATTTCCTTGTTGATTCTTATCAAAATAAGAAACTGGCAGACGATTGATTTTTTCATCGATATCTCGACGTAAATCGCGCATAGAATGCTGAACAACTGTTGCCATCAAAAATCCTGACAAAAATTGTGCCGCACAATAGCCAAGTCCTACAATAAAAATCCAAATCAGACATTGAATAATATATGAGTAATTCAAACCCGTTCCTTCAGCAACATTTTTGCTAATTTCTGTGATCGGCAGTCCTGAAACATATGGCATCGCAGCATTAAAAGCGACAGTTAAGATCGTAAACATGATTACCAAAATAAATGTTCCTTTATATGGGTTGATATATCTGCCTAAACGTCTAATAGAAGAGAGTGCGTTTTTCATGCTAATTCCTCCTCTGACAATTGAGAAGCAGCAATATCATAATAGATAGGGCAATTCTCAAGTAATTCACGATGGGTTCCGATGCCAACGACATCCCCTTCATTTAAAACAACGATCTTATCTGCATGCATAATCGTTCCCACACGTTGTGCGACGATCAGAACAGTTGATTCGGTTGTTTCTTTTTTCAAACGAGCTCTTAAATTTGCATCAGTTTGATAATCCAGTGCTGAGAAGCTGTCATCAAATATATAAACTTCTGGTCGACGAATCACAGCTCTAGCAATTGCCAAACGTTGTTTTTGACCACCCGAGAAGTTAGTTCCACCTTCTGAAAGAAGTTCATCGTATCCATCAGGCTTTTGAGAAATAAATTCTGTTGCTTGGGCAATCTCTGCTGCTAATTCCATTTCTTCGATTGTTGCATCTTCTTTACCATAACGCATATTTTCTGCGATCGTTCCAGTAAATAGCAACGCTTTTTGTGGAATATAACCGATCTTATTGCGTAATGTGCTCAATTTATACTCACGTACATCCACGCCATCAAGCAATACTTCACCTTCTGAAACATCATAAAAACGTGGAATCAATTGAATCAAAGTAGATTTCCCACTCCCAGTACTTCCGATAAACGCAACAGTTTCCCCAGGAGATGCTGTAAAGCTAACATTACGGATTACTGGACTTTCTGAGTGTCCAGGATAAGCAAATGTAACATTTTTAAATTCTAAGTAGCCTTTAGTTTTTGTTTCTGTTACGCCGGCTTCATTTTCACGAATCACAGGCTCCATATCGAAGGCTTCTTGGATTCGGCGAGCTGAAACAGCTGCACGAGGATACATCATGAAGACACTGGCAAATAACATAAACGAAAATAGTGCATGGAAAATATATTCAATAAACGCAATCAAATCCCCCACTAACAAACTACCTTGGTCGATTTGCAGCGCACCATTCCAAATGATCAATACCATTACGATGTTAAATAGAAAGAAAAATCCTGGTTGAGCTGCTGCCATCAAACGGAAAAGGCTCTTAGAACTTTTCGTATAGTCTTCATTGACTTTGCTAAAACGGCTTTCTTCAAACTTCTCATTAACAAACGCCCGGATCACTCGCAAACCAGAAAGATTTTCTCTTAAAATTCCGTTGATCCCATCTAAGTTTTTTTGTTGTTTATTTGATAAAGGTTCAGATATTTTAGCAATCAATACCACGGCTGCCAAAAGAAACGGCAACGCACCTAAAACAAACCAACCTAATGACGGACTTGTTCGCATAACCATATATAAGCTGACGAAAAACATCATCGGTGTCATGAAACCAATTCGCAAAATATTCCCCATAAACAACATGATTTGATACGCATCATTTGTTGTTCTTGTAATCAACGAAGATACGCCTATTGTTTCATATTCACGATGGGAAAAAGTCTGAACTTTTTCAAATAGATCATCACGAATATCACGTACAATATTGGTTGTCATTCGCGCACCAAAATAACCTAACATGATATTCATTATTACTCCAACAACCGTGATTCCGATCATCAACAATCCTTGCTGTTTCACATAGTCATAATCATTATTTTTGATTCCAACGTCGATCATTCGCGCTAAAATTGTTGGTAATCCTAGTTCTATCAATATAAATCCAAAAACACAAATGAAATCTAAAAACAATAATTTCTTATATCTCATCGTGTAACGCCACATCAATTTCAATCAATCATCTCCTATTACAATTTTTTACCCAGTACTTCCACTATAGCATAAAACTAATAGTCAGGTAAATTATATTTAAATGAAAATCCTACAGTTTTCAAGTGAATACTAAACTGGAACATTTTTACTATGTTATAATGGTAGTTACTTTAATTTTCACACTAAAATAGGATGAAAGCGATGAGGTCAAATCAATGAAAAAACTACTTTACATTTCTTTAGGTTGTCTCACATTTGGATTAGGAACCTTAGGGATTTTTCTACCAATTTTACCTACAACGATTTTTTATATTTTAACTGCCTTTTTCTGGATGCGCAGTTCTGATTATTTGTATACAAAATTTATTAAATCCACCTATTATCAAAAGTATATCCAAGAATCTATTGTGGAAAAAAAGATCACACCGCTGGGCAGAGTAAAATTATTTTCAACTTTATTTGTGGTTTTTGCGATTCCTTGTGTGATTGTCCAAAACCCATTGATGACCACTACATTAGCCATTGTCTTTTTGCTTCATCTAATTTTTCTGAATTTGTATTTTAATAAAAAGAAATCTACTCCTTTAGACAAACCAAATGAATACTAAGGTTTTCTTTAAAGTAACAAGTCTGTTTCTATACTTATTCGCTATTTTATGATAAAATACGATTAATTGTTGTACAACACAACACAAGGGACGGTTGAAGAAAAATAGTTTCCATAAAACAAGTAACGTGAAGCAAAGTCGAGGCTTCATATCATCATCAACTGATGTTTTTGATGACAATTGTTTTTCAGGTGGTCAACCACCTCATTTTGTTGTGTTCAAAATTACAGTAAGAAATTATTAAAAATAAATAACCAACTGCTTTGGCAGATAAAGGAGAAAAAACTATGATTTATAAAGTTTATTATCAAGAAACAAAAACAAGAAACCCAAAAAGAGAAGATACAAAATCGATTTATGTTGAAGCAGAAAACGATGTTATCGTTCGTCAACAAGTAGAAGAAAATACCCCATACAATATTGAATACATTCAAGCGCTTGATGAAAATCATTTAGCTTACGAGCAAGAGCATGCGGAATTTTCTTTAACGGAGTTTTAGTATGAAAGTAAATATAAAAAACAATGAAACCGGCGTTTTTGCTATAGGCGGTTTGGGCGAGATCGGAAAGAACACTTATGGGGTTCAATTCCAAGATGAGATCATCATTATTGATGCTGGAATCAAATTTCCAGAAGATGATTTGCTTGGGATCGACTATGTTATTCCAGATTACAGCTACATCGTTCAAAATCTGCACAAAATAAAAGCGTTAGTTATCACTCATGGACACGAAGATCATATCGGTGGTGTACCGTATTTATTGCGTCAGGCAAACATACCGATTTATGCTGGGCCTTTAGCTTTAGCTTTGATTACCAATAAATTGGACGAACATGGTTTATTGCGTGATGCCGAGATGCATGAAATCAATGAAGATACAGTGATTCGCTTCCGTAAAACATCTGTAAGCTTTTTTAGAACAACGCATAGTATTCCCGATGCTTTAGGTGTAGTTGTTAAGACACCTTCCGGCAATATCGTTGCAACAGGCGATTTTAAGTTTGACTTTACACCAGTCGGTGAACCAGCAAACTTACATCGGATGGCAAAATTAGGTGAAGAAGGCGTTTTGTGTCTGCTTTCAGATAGTACGAATGCTGAAATTCCAACTTTTACTAAATCAGAAAAAACAATTGGCTCTTCTATTTTAAAAATTTTCGAAAAAATCGAAGGACGAATTATTTTTGCCAGTTTTGCTTCAAATATTTTCCGACTGCAACAAGCTGCTGATGCAGCGGTTAAAACCGGTCGTAAGATTGCAGTATTTGGTCGCAGTATGGAAAATGCAATTGTCAATGGTGAACGTTTAGGTTACATCAATGTTCCTAAAGGGACTTTTGTAGATGCCTCTGAATTAAATCAGCTGCCTGCAAATGAAACAATGATTTTATGTACAGGCTCGCAAGGTGAACCGATGGCTGCTTTGAGTCGGATTGCTAACGGAACTCACCGTCAAATTTCAGTACAGCCTGGTGATACTGTTATCTTTTCAAGTTCACCAATTCCTGGAAACACAACAAGTGTAAACCGTCTGATCAATCTTCTTTCAGAAGCAGGTGCCGAAGTTATCCATGGTAAAATCAATAATATCCATACTTCCGGTCATGGCGGACAAGAAGAACAAAAATTAATGTTACGTTTAATGAAGCCAAAATATTTTGTCCCTGTTCACGGTGAATTTAGAATGTTGAAAATCCACGCTTCGTTAGCACAAGATGTCGGTGTTCCTGCTGACAATTGTTTCATTATGGAAAATGGTGATGTGTTAGCACTGACCGCTGATGATGCACATATTGCTGGACACTTTAACGCCAACGATGTTTATGTAGATGGTAACGGTGTCGGTGATATCGGTAATGTGGTCTTGCGTGACCGCCGAATTCTTTCTGAAGAAGGATTGGTTCTTGCCGTTGCTACAGTCGATATTAAAAATAAAGAAATCTTAGCTGGTCCAGATATTTTATCTCGTGGATTCGTTTATATGAGAGAATCTGGCGAAATGATCCATGAAGGACAACGTTTATTATTTAACGCAATCCGTGAAGCATTGCGTGATGAAAATTGTACAGAAGCAAAATTGTGTGATGCAATTACAGCAGCTTTACAACCTTTCTTGTTTGAAAAAACAGAACGTCACCCAATGATTTTACCAATGATTATGACATCATGAGTTTGACTATCAAAAAAGAAAAGGCAACTGACGGATTTTATCTGTCAATTGCCTTTTTTCTATACTATATTATTCACCACTAAAACATTGGCCTTTGTATGATTAACAACATAAGAAGTCGTTGAACCTACCATCAACCTTTCGAAACCATTTAAACCAGTTCTGCCAATTACAATCAAATCGATTGGTTCTTTTGACTCTGTAAAGTCAGCAATCAACGTTTTCGGATAGCCATACATAACATACGTAAATACTTGTGTCAGTCCTAGTTCAAGAGCTTTTGACTCTCTTTCCTTCATTGCTTCTTCTTCTCTTGTGCGAAGTTCTTCCATCATTGTTCCCATTGACATTGTCAATTCGCCAAAATAATTGCCCATTTCTTCAATAACATACAAAATGTGTAATGCAGCATTATTTCGTTTAGCAATTTTAACCGCTTCTTGAAATGCTTTTTCTGATTGATCCGAACCATCCACAGCAACTAAAATATTCTTATACGATTCTCCCATGATAAAAACCTCCTTCTTTGATAGCTTCATTGTACTACAAAAAAGGGCTTTCAACAAAAATACTGCTAGAACCTAAACTTCCCTCTTTACACTTTTAGCAAAGCATGTTATAGTAACCATGGAATTTCGTTATCAGATATCGTTGCCTTTCATAAGAATCAAGAGAGGAGAATTATTATGACATTTGGTAATAAAGTATTAAAATACCGTGTAGCACTTGATACAAAGAAAAATTTGTTTATGGCTATTGATGCAAATGACCAAGCAAATATTGCTTATGGTATCACGATTACACAAGCAGTAAAAGAATTGAAAAAATCTATTTAAGGAGTTATCAACCTAAATGAACGATTCAAGTTCTAATACGATTTAAAGGTATCTAGTGAATAGTAATCACAGATGCCTTTTTTGTTTTGTGTTAGATTTTTTCTTGCTTAGTTCTTTGTTTTAATTGAAGGTACATTAATGATTTTCTTTTCTTTTTTTAAATATAAATGTAGGTGTTTCACTAGTAAGGTTACTGCTCTCCCTTTGGTCGTCTAGTACTGTTCAACATCTGCTCTGTTTCTCAATCGCAGTGTTTTACAGCAAAAAAAACATCTGACAAATGTCAGATGTTTTGGAATGGATGAATTAGTTTTTTTCTACGTTTACTGCTTGAGGTCCACGATCTGAATCTTCAACATCGAAGCTTACTGATTGGCCTTCTTCTAAAGTTTTGAATCCGTCTCCTTGGATAGCTGAGAAGTGTACGAATACGTCGCTTCCGTCTTCGCGAGAGATAAATCCGAATCCTTTTTCTGCGTTAAACCATTTTACTGTTCCTTGTTCCATTCTTTGTTCCTCCTCGTGCTTAAGCACTAAATATTGTAACATTGCCCGTATACGATAGAGGGTTTTAAAATTAAAACTTCTATATTGTCCCAAACAAGATTACACTAACATTGTACATGCGAACCCTTATTTTTGCAAGAAATCTAGTTAGTCTGCCGCAAAAAAATTTTCTTCTCTCATACTGATGTAAACTTGTTCTCCAATGATAATATGATCCAGTACTTCGATCCCCATCATTTTTCCACATTCTTGCATTCTTTGCGTGAAATGAATATCACTTTCCGATGGAGTCGGATTGCCTGATGGATGATTATGAGCGAGAATCAAGCGTGCAGCCGAATACTTTACCGCACTGCGAAAGATTTCTCTTGGATGTGCGACACTTTGGTTCAGCGATCCTTTAAAAACAGTCTCTTGTTTGATCACTTCATTTTTTGTGTTTAAATATAGACAAACCAAGTGTTCCTGTTGAAAATCCTGTAATTCATACATTAAATTTTGAGCAATTTGATAACTAGAGGAAACTTTTCCTAACTTCATCTGAGTGCTCTGCTGAATCCGATAGCCAAACTCGATTGCTGCTCTAAGTTCGATTGCTTTGATTCGACCAATTCCTTTGATCTCCATCATTTCAGTAAGTGTAGCATTTTTTAATTCATATAGATGATTGAAGTAATTCAAAAATTTAGAAGCGACTTCCATTACATTTGTATTCTTAGATCCAGTTCTTAGTAAAATCGCTAATAGCTCTTGATTTGATAAAGCTTTTTCACCTACAACTTCCAATCGTTCACGGGGTAAACAATCTTCCGGCATTTCTCTAATAAATAGTTTTTCTTCTTTAATCAAAAAATCACTCCTTTATACGCTTCTAGTAAAAGATACGCAAAGGAGTGCTAAATTTATTTTTTAAAATACGCTGGAACTTGTGTCAGGCTGTTCAAAATTTCTACTGTTTTTTCTTTGATTTCATTTGTTGGGGCTAATAAGTCTGGTACCATGATTACTGGAATCCCTGCTGCATCAGCCGCGGTTACACCATGAAATGAATCTTCAAAAATCAACGTATTATCCGCTTTTGTCCCAAGATTAGCTAGTGCTTTTTGGAAGATTTCTGGATCTGGTTTTGCTCGAGTCACATCTTCTGCCGAAACAATTCCTGAAAAGCGCTCCTTGATCCCAGCGCCATCTAGCAATAATTCAATTGCTGGACGGACATTGCTTGAAGCGACGATTCTTGGAATCTCTTGTTGATCAAGAAAATCGAGTAACTCCAAAACACCTTCTTTTAATGGAACTTCACCTGATTCAAAGACTTGATAGGTATCGTCATATGAACGTTGGATAAACTCATCCACTTTTTCTTTACCGAAATCCTGATAGATTCGATGGTAATTTTCTTGTACTTCTTCATCTGATACTCCTAAAAACTGCAAATAAACTTCTTTGCTGTATGGAAAGTTCATCGCATCTGCGATTTTTTGCGTTGACTGATAATAAATCAGTTCTGTATCAAATAACAATCCATCCATATCAAAAATTACGCCATCAATTTTTTTCATCTTGTCCTCCTAATTTTAAAAGCTGAACGAGCTCGTTTAGCTTTGACTGAAAAATAGGAAAATCTAGATAAGGTGTTCTTTACCTCATTTAGGTTTTCTGTTTCTCTCTATAACCTACTCCTCATCGCCTGATCCTAGATTCAACAATAATTCACGTACTTGTGAAACAAAGTAAAGGGATCCCGTCACTAACATCAAATCATCTGCCGACATTTTTTCTAAAATCTCACCCAATCCAAATTGCCATAATGAAACGATTTCCGTTTTATCATCTTCAAAATGTTCCATTTTTGTTAAGTCGATTGCTTTTGGATAATCGAAGGTAGTCAAATATAAATGGACATTGGGTACTTTTCTTAATATAGCAATCATTTGATCGATATTTTTCGATGATAAAGCTGAGAATAAGATGTGGATTTCACGATTTGGAAATTCTTTTTTCAGATTTTCAGCTAAACGATGCATCGCATGATCATTATGAGCGCCATCCAAAACAATCAACGGTTCATCGCTGATCTTTTCCATTCGAGCTGGCCATTGCGCCTGAGTTAAGCCATGATACACATCTCGATCTGAAAAATTGATTTGCTGCATTTGACAATAAAGATAAAATAGTTGAATGGCCACAGCCGCATTTTCTACTTGGTGACGTCCTAACAATGGGACTTTTACATTAGGTAGTTTTCCAGATTCTCCATAAAAATGAAACACTTCACCCCAGTTTTTATCTGGATGCAGATATTCAACTTTATAGTCTTTATCATAACGGTATACTTTACTGTGTTTTTCCCTAGCAACTTCATCGATCACTATAAATGCTTCTTCTTCAATGTTACCCGTCACAACAGGAATCGTTTCTTTAATGATCCCAGCTTTTTGAAAGGCAATTTTTTCAAGCGTGTCACCTAAAATTTCTGTGTGATCTTTGCCGATCGTTGTAATTGCTGTCAGGAGTGGTTTGACTACATTGGTGCTATCTAACAAGCCCCCAAGTCCGACTTCAATGATAGCGATATCTACTTGTTCATCTAGAAAGTAATCAAGTGCCATAACAGTCAATGTTTCAAATTCAGTGATTCCTGCACTTTCTGGCTGTTGATCCATTTCTTCGATTAATTCTTGGTACCTTTCTACATATTGGATAATGTGATCGTCTGTTATGCCATGTCCATTGATTGCAATCCGCTCGTTAAAATGCTCGATATATGGAGAAGTAAAGGTTCCCACAGTAAGCCCTAATTCTTCTAACATACACCGTAGATAAGTTACAGTAGAGCCTTTTCCATTCGTGCCGGCAATATGAATGGTTGGTACTTTTTCTTCTGGATTACCGACTCTTTTTAATAATGCTTCCACCCGATCAAGACCTGGTCTAGAACCAAATGGCAGTCTGCTATGGACCCAATCTATTGCTTCTTCTATCGTTAATGACATTTTATCAACTCCTCATCTTCTATTATATCGAAAGCAAGAATGCTTTTCACTAATTAAAGACTTTAATTGCATAAATCATTGATTTACTATAAAAAAGAGGACACAACAGACTTTAAGCTTTTAAATAGAAACAACTATGATAAAATAAACAAGGTTCTATGTTCAACGTGAACATAAATTCTTTTGCATCAAGACCTAATCCCATGATAGACTAGAATCTTAGAAAGAAATTCAATAAGTTTCATTTTGTAAATAACTCGTTTTCAAAAATAGAATTGTGGCAGGTAGCTCGTTTGGTTTTTCAGGATCGATTAGACCTTTATCCTAAAACAGTTACAAATCATTAGAATAGAGGAGCAGTATAAAATATGTCAAAATCAAAAAAAAGTTTATTGATCGGTGGTAGTTTTCTTCTTCCGTTTTTATTATTGATCATACTTTGGTCAATTTTAGGTTTAGCACCATTTGGAAATAATAATCTCTTAGTTAGTGATCTAGGTACACAATACATGCCGTTTTTAAGTGCATTTAAGCAATTTTTCCAAGGTGAAACTTATTCACTTTATTCATTTTCCGATGCACTGGGTGGAACAATTTTACCCTTAAGTGCGTATTATTTATTAAGTCCATTCAATGTTTTAGTGTTGCTGTTTTCTTATGAACAGCTGCCGCTTGCTATCTTACTGATTATTACTCTAAAAATTTCTTTTATGGGCAGTTCGATGTTTTATTATCTTCAAAAAACATATCAGCAATCTACATTTGCAACGTTGCTTTTTTCGACTTCATATAGTCTATGTGGGTTTGTGACTGTCTATTGTTTGAATTTTATGTGGCTGGATGCATTGATTTTACTGCCTTTACTGGTATTGGGGATTCAGCGGTTATGGGATCATAAGAAGTATGTTCTTTATTCAGTATCATTATTTTTAGCAATTGTTACAAATTATTATATGGGGTATATGCTCTGTATCTTTGCTGTGTGTTATAGCCTTTTTTGGTATTATCAAAAAACAGATACGTCAGAAAAAAAATCTGTGCGGCACTTTATCAAAGAAGGACGCTTGTTCTTTGTGACTTCCTTTTTAACAGGGATTAGTACAAGTTTTATTTTGATTCCTGCTGTAGAAGGAATGCTGGCGACAAAGAAAACAAATTTTGAGTGGCAAACCTTTTTACCTACACCAAATTTTGGGTTTAATTTTCTTTCGCAATTAGGTCTTGGCAGTGTCAATTTTGAGTGGCGCTTAGAGCATTTGCCAACGATTTTTTCTGGGCTCTTGATGGTCTTACTTTTTATTGCTTATTTCCAATTATCTACGATTTCTAAAAAGGAAAAACTTGGAGCAGCCTTCCTAGTTGGATTTATTTTCTTGAGTTTCTGGTTAGAACTTGTTAATACAATTTGGCATATGTTTCAAAGTCCGGCGGGATTCCCTTATCGAAATACATTTATCTTTAGTTTTTTGATGATAAAGTTTGCGTATGAAGCGTTTCTGAAATTAAAACAAGGAGCCACATTAAGTATTGCCGTACCAAGTGTCTTTTCTGCGTTATTGATTATTGGTTATGTGGCGTTAAAATTTTCAAAAGAAAAAATCTTTTTGTTATCCGATCATTATTTTCTTATCAGCCTATTTGGTATTTGGCTAATATATAGTCTCATTATTTTAAGTCAAAAAACACGAGGCTTACAGCAGATTGGAATTTATGCAATCCTATTCTTATTGGTTTGCTCTGAGTTAGTCTTTAATTTTTGGATCAGTTTTAAAGATATTCCTTTTGGTAATCAAGAAAAATTTGCACATACGTATCAAATTCAAGATACGATCATTTCTGATTTGCAAAATAAACAAGGGAATTTATTTCGGATCAAACAGACAATCGACTCTGATGATGCAGGATATCGTGAGAAAAATAATGGCTATAATAATCCGATTTTATACGGTTACGCTGGTGTTTCAAGTTATACCTCGACCTTGGATGCTAAAACACAAGATACGCTGCATGCGCTAGGTTTATATCAAAAAAATGATCGTAGGATCGCTTATGTTGATGAATCTCAAGTTATCAATTTACTTTTAAATGTGAATTATCAACTGACACCAGAGCTGAAATTACACCAAGAAAACCTGTCAAATGATCCATCGACAAATGTTTATGAAAATAATGAAGCAATTGGTATGGGCTTTTTAGTGCCACAAGAATTCGGTGAGCTGAAATTAGCTAAAAATCAACCGTTAAAAAATCAGGAAATGATTTTGCAGCAAATGCAAGAACGGAAACAAGCTTATTTTCAAGATACACAAAACATAGCTTGGACTGCACAAGCAGATAATAACTATACCCTTACTACAAAAACAACAGCAAATGGGGAACTTTATCTTTACGCTCCAGAAATCGACTGGAAGAAAGTCATTTCTTTTAAAGTAAATGGTGAAAAGATTCAGCCAGCTGTTTATATCGTAACGAATCAGTTATTTAATCTTGGTTATTTCAAAAAAGATGAAGTTGTACAAATCGAATTTGAGGCTGAAAAAGAAGTTGGTAAACAAAAAATTGAATTAAAAACGTTGCAGCAAGAAGTATTCGATTCATTTATTACCAAACAAAAAACTCAAGCGATCCAGCTTGACCAAGCAGTATCGGGCACATTAAAAGGTGAAGTCACAGTTACAGATTCAGAGAATTCATTGCTATACTTAGCAGTGCCTTATGATAAAAATTGGCGAATCACAGTTGATGGAAAAAAAGTTAAAGCGATATCTGTTTTAGGTAATTTTACAGGAATTGAATTAACTTCCGGAAAACATCAAATCACGATGCATTATCAGCAACGAAATTTTATTGTGGGGTTTTTGATTAGCATTTCTGTTCTTTTGGGCGTATTATTTTATCAACTATTAAAACGATTTAAGATACGAAAATCAAAGTAACGGTGAAAGGAACCTGCAGCCATGGGGAAAAAAATTCTAAAACGAATTATCTATGTACTGCCGATTATAGGAGTTATTTGTTTTACTGGTTTAGTGATTTACGGTTATTATAAAGGTATTTTTCATTCTGTTCAGTCTTTACAGGATTTCATGAAACAATTTGGAGAATATGCGATTTTGATCTTTATCTTTTTGCAAATGCTCCAAGTGATTGTACCGATTCTTCCAGGTGGAATTTCTACGCTTGTGGGGATGCTGATGTTTGGCAGTATCCCAGGGTTGATTTATAGTTATATCGGTTTGATGATTGGTGATGTTATCGTCTATTGGCTGGCGCGTTATTACGGAAAACCATTTGCTCAGTTGATTCTTTCTAAGAAACGGTATTTAAAATTTGAAAAAATGTTAGATCGCCCTGAAAAAGGCATTAAGAAGTTGATGATTGCTACATTATTGATTCCTTTTGCGCCAGATGATTTAACCTGTTTGGTCGCAGGGCTAGCTGAGCTGCCGTTTAAGGAATATATGAAAGTGTTGTTTATTTTTAAATTTTGGTCAGTTGGGACTTATGGATATGCGTTGTTGTTCTTGTTTAATCGGTTTTTGATTAGTTAGAACAATTAAAAAAGACAGAAATGGCATAAAACATGTCATTTCTGTCTTTTTTGTTCATTAATTCACTGTACGTAATTGTGCAATTCGTTCTTTCACGACTACTTGTTTCTCTAGATAGTCTTTTTCTTTAGCTTTTTCTGCTTCCACAACATCATCTGGTGCATTAGAAACAAAACGTTCATTCGCTAATTTCCCTTGAACACGTTTGACTTCTTGTGTCCATTTATCTAATTCTTTCTCTAGACGAGCAATTTCTTCTTCCACGTTGATCAAACCAGCTAATGGTAAGTACAGTTCGGCTCCGGTTAGAACCGCTGACATCGCTAATTCTGGTGCAATGATATCACTTGCGATCGTTAACTCATCTGGATTACAGAAGCGCTCGATGTAATTTGTATTTTCGATCAAGAATTTATCAACCGTTTCATCACTTGTTTTGATCAATAATGTGATTGGCTTAGAAAGTGGTGTATTCACTTCAGCACGAATATTACGTACTGCACGTATCACTTCTTTTAAAACTTCCATACCACGAGCGGCTGTTTCATCTGAAAATTCTTCGTGGACAACTGGATAATCTGCAACAACTAAGGATACACCTTCATGCGGAATATTTTCCCAGATTTCTTCTGTCACAAACGGCATGATTGGGTGTAATAGACGTAAAATTTGGTCTAATGTATACACTAAAATACTACGTGTTGTTTGTTTTGCAGATTCATTTTCTCCGTAAAGAATTTCTTTACTCATTTCGATATACCAGTCACAGAAATCGTCCCAGATGAAATTATATAACTGACGGCCTGCTTCACCAAATTCAAAGCGGTCAAATAAATCAGTAACACGTGCAACTGTTTCGTTTAGACGCGTTAAAATCCAGCGATCTGCTACAGTTTTTTCACCACTAAAGTCAATATCTTCATAAGACATTCCTTCAACATTCATGATCACAAAACGACTAGCATTCCAAATTTTATTGATAAAGTTCCAAGAGGCATCCATTTTTTCATAGCTGAAACGCATATCTTGCCCTGGTGTCGAACCATTTGACATAAACCAGCGCAAAGCATCTGCCCCATATTTATCGATGACTTCCATTGGATCGATTCCGTTACCTAGTGATTTACTCATTTTACGTCCGTCTTCTGCTCTGATCAAACCATGCATCAAAACATTTTTAAACGGCGCTTTTTCAGTAAACTCTAAACTTTGGAACATCATGCGGCTAACCCAGAAGAAGATGATATCGTAACCTGTTACTAATGTGCTAGTTGGGAAATAACGCTGATAATCAGCTGCTTCTTCATCAGGCCAACCCATTGTTGAAAATGGCCATAGTGCTGAACTGAACCAGGTATCTAATACATCTGAATCTTGGGTCCAATTTTCTGCATCTGCTGGTGCTTCCATGCCAACATACATTTCACCCGTTTCTTTATGATACCAAGCAGGAATTTGATGTCCCCACCATAATTGACGCGAAATTACCCAGTCATGAACATTTTCCATCCAACGGAGGAACGTTTGGTTAAAACGTGGTGGATAAAATTCTACTGCATCTTCTGTGTCTTGATTTTTGATGGCTTTTTCAGCAAGTGGTGCCATTTTAACAAACCATTGTGTGGATAAACGAGGTTCAACAACAACGCCTGTACGCTCTGAATGTCCAACACTGTGATTCATTGTTTCAATTTTGATTAAACGACCCATTTCTTTTAGATCAGAAACGATTAATTTCCGTGCAGCGAAACGATCCATCCCTGCGTATTTACCAGCTAAATCGTTCATAGAACCATCTTCATTCATGACATTTACACGAGGTAAATCGTGACGGTTACCGACTTCAAAGTCATTTGGATCATGAGCTGGTGTAATTTTTACCACACCTGTTCCAAATTCCATATCTACATATTCATCAGCAATGATTGGGATTTCTTTATCTACTAAAGGTAATGTAACTGTTTTACCGATCAACGCTTGGTAACGCTCGTCATCAGGATGAACTGCAATCGCTGTATCTCCTAACATGGTTTCAGGACGAGTCGTTGCGATTTCCACAACTCCTGTGCCATCAGTCAGTGGATAACTCATATGGTAAAACGCACCTTCGATATCTTTGTGGATAACTTCGATATCAGATAAAGCCGTTTTCGCTTTTGGGTCCCAGTTAATGATGTATTCGCCACGATAGATCAAGTCTTTTTCATATAAAGAAACAAAGACTTTGCGGACAGCTTCAGACAAGCCTTCATCCAAGGTAAAACGTTCACGACTATAATCTAAAGATAAGCCCATTTTTGCCCATTGTTCACGGATATGAGAAGCATATTCTTCTTTCCAATCCCACACTTGTTCGACAAATTTTTCACGACCTAAATCGTAACGAGAAATATCTTGTTCTGCTAATTTTTCTTCTACTTTTGCTTGTGTTGCAATTCCAGCATGATCCATTCCTGGCAGCCATAAAGTATCAAAGCCTTGCATTCTTTTTTGGCGGATGATCATATCTTGTAAAGTCGTATCCCAGGCATGACCTAAATGTAGTTTACCAGTCACATTTGGTGGTGGGATTACGATTGAATAGGGTTTTGCTTCTTTATTGCCGTTTGGTTTGAATAAATCTTGATCTAACCATTTTTGATAACGGCCTTGTTCTACTTCTGTGGGCTGGTATTTTGTCGGTAGATTTTTTTCTTCTGACATACAAATTCCTTCTTTCTGTTTTTAATTCAAATTATGGTAGTGATGAACATGCAAAAAGCCCTAAAATACTCTCGTATTTTAGGGCGTATAGACATTATACGCGGTACCACCTAAATTGTGTCTGACTATCCAAACACCGCTCATTCGTGAGATAACGATCACTACTCGAATCATTCTACTGAATTCAAATCATTGACTCCCAAGCTACCTTCTTACTGGTTATGTGAAAATCTTCCACCAAGTGATTTTCTCTCTATAACGATGCCAGTAGTACTCTTCTTGTTCACGGTCTTTGTTACATTTTAACATTGAAGTTGAATAGAAGTCAATTTGAAAAAAATTAGCGAACTGCTTTTACTTGTTCTAGCGCAGTAGCATAATCCGGTTCTTCTGCAATTTCTGTAGAAATTGCTTCATAAACAATCTTGCCTTCTTTATCAATGATAAAAATGCCGCGAGCTAAACGACCCATTGCTGGAATAAATAAACCATAAGCTTGTCCAAATGTCCCTTCTGTATCATGAAGAAGTTCCATATCAACGCCTTCAGCTGCACACCAATTTGCTTGTTCTTCTTTTGTATTGTTAGAAATCGTGATGAATTTTACGCCTTCTACTTTAGCAGCTTCTTGATTGAATCGTTTTGTTTGTAATGAACAAATTCTTGTATCGATATCAGGTACCACGCTGATCAAAACTGGTTGTCCTGCAAAATCAGATAAGTTTACTACTTCGTCATTTAAGTTCTTTAGTGAAAATTCTGGTGCTTTTGCATTGACTTCAGGTTGTACACCGACTATTTCTACTTCTTCGCCTTTTTTTGTTACTTTCATTCTTCTTTTCCTCCTCTAATTTAAAAAATGAACGAGATGCTAGCTCAAGAAGCTAGATATTTAAGCTTCAAAAGCTCAACAATTTCTCTATCTCTATTTAGTATAGAGGAAGCAAGGATGGAAGACAAAGTTCTTGCCTTTTATATTTTAGTTTTTGAAAATGTTTCATCAAAATAAATCAATGTCTGCAGTTCAGTCGTCAAATCAATATATTGAACATTTACATCATGTGGTACAGTAACACGATCTGGTGCAAAATTTAAGATCGCAGTGATTCCAGCCTCAACGATTTTGTCGATCGCTTCTTGCGCAAATTGACTTGGGACTGTGGAAATCGCTACTGTTACACCTGATTTTTTGATTTCTTCTGCTAAATTTTCCATTGGTTGGATAATAATATCATCGATCGATAATCCGACTAATTCGTCTTCTATATCAAATGCACACACAATGTTCAAATTTTCATTTCTTCTAAAATTATTTTTAACCAGTGCTTTACCTAAATTACCACAACCGATCAAAGCAATTCGTTTTTCTTCCTGAGTATTTAAAATATGGCTAAAAACATCAATTAAATAAGGTACATCATACCCATAACCACTACGTCCTAACTCCCCTAAGTGAGAAAAATCACGACGGATCGTAGCGGGCGGCACTTGGATCACATCACTAAATTCTTTAGATTTGATCCGTGTCACTCCAGAATCTCCTAACATTTTTAAATAGCGTAAATACAGTGGCAATCGTCTTGCAGTTGCTTTTGGCATTTTTTTTTCTTTATGTAATTCTTTCATTTTTCAGCCCCCTTGTTACTTATTTCACATATCTAGTTTAGCATGCTTCGAGAATAGGAGCAACTTGTTTGTGAAAAATATAACTGATATTAGAAAAACCTAATAAAAAAAAGAACAGATTCGATAGCGTTATCAAGTCTGTTCTTTCAACTTTTATAGGAAATCAGAAAATTCTTCGTTCTGTTCACTTGTTTCAGTTATTTCACTAACTTTCAACCCTGCCATTGATCGAGTCATCAAACCTTCAATATCTAAACGAGCTTCATAAGCTTGGGCTTTGTCTAGTTTTGGTCTGGTTTTTGGCTGAGGTGGAGCAAAAATCGTACAACAATCTTCAAATGGCTGGATCGCTAATTCAAATGTATCGATTTTTTCTGCAATTTCAATGATTTCACCTTTATCCATTGAGACAACGGGACGAATGATTGGCGTAGAAGTCACTTCATTGATCGCTACCATGCTTTGTAAGGTTTGTGAGGCCACTTGTCCTAGTGATTCTCCATTGATGATCACTAATCCTTTTCTTTGTTCACGAATGGCATCTGTTAAGCGTAGCATCATCCGGCGAGTTACCGTCATTAGATAACCTTCTGGCACTACTCGTTTGATTTCTTCTTGGATTTCAGTGAATGGAACTTCGATAAACTGGATACTACCAGCGTAAGGCGCAATTTTTGCAGCTAAGTCCTTAGCTTTTTGCAATGCTTGCTCACTTGTATATGGTGGGCTGGCAAAATGAACGGCTTCGACTTCGACTCCACGTTTCATTGATAAATATCCAGCTACCGGCGAATCGATTCCACCAGAAAGCATCAGCATGCCTCGACCGCCTGTTCCAACAGGTAAGCCACCAGCACCACGAATTGTTTCATAGGAAAGATAGGCACCTTCTTTACGGATTTCTACACGAATTTCGATATCTGGCTTTTTCATTTGTACAGCTATTTCTGGAAACACCTCAAATACAGCACCGCCAAGTTCTCTGTTTAATTCATTTGTATCCAATTCAAAACTATGATCAGAACGTTTAGAGGTGATTTTAAATGTTTGCCCTGGCTGATAGGCAGATTTGATGATCGTTTGGACCATTTCACGAATGGCCGGCACTGTTTTTTCTACACGGACACTTGGAGAAAAGTTTTGAATACCGAAGACTTTTTCTAATTTAGGCAAAATTTGTGCGCTGTCTTCACCATTTAATAATAGATGCATCCGGTCTCGGTCAGCATGGATTTTGACAGCTGGGAAATCTCCGAGTACTCTTTTGACGTTTTGTGCTAGTTGGGAGATAAATACTTTTCTATTTTTTCCTTTAGTTGAAAGTTCGCCGTAGCGGACCATAATTTCTGTATAATTCATGTTTTAACCCCTTATTACTGAGAATTTTTTATACAATTGATTAAAGATAATCATAAACTGTTCTGCTTCTGCGATCGTATTACTTTCGTCTAAACTAACTCGGATAGCCGATGTTGCCAAGGAATCTGGAACTTTCATCGCATGCAAGGTACTGCTTGCTAGTTTTTTTCGACTAGAGCATGCACTTGTGGTTGACGTATAAATTTGTTTTTCTTCTAACGCATGAACAAGTACTTCTCCACGAATTCCTTTTAAAGCAAAACATAAAATATGAGGTGCAAAGTCATCGGTTTCTTTTGAAAATACTGTAACATTTTCATATGCTTGTAAGGCTTCGATCAAATAACGACGAATCAAAGCTGTATGTTTTGGCTTTTCCGCTTTTTTATCTGTATACAAACGTAAAGCTTTTGCCATTGAAACAATTCCAGCAACATTTTCCGTGCTACTTCGTTGATTGTTTTCTTGTCCGCCGCCATTTAATAGTGGTTCCAATTTACGACCATGTTTCCAATAAATAAAACCGACTCCTCTTGGTCCATGAAATTTATGGGCAGAAAACGTGGCAAAATCTACTCGGGGTGTTAGCCACTGTTCTTGACTGATTTTTCCGATCGCCTGAACAGCATCAACATGAAAATGAATCGTTGGATATTCAGATAAACAATCACTGATAGCTTGGATCGGCTGGATCGAGCCAATTTCATTATTGACTGCCATAACTGAAACAAGAATCGTATCTTTCCGAATTAGCTTAGCTAGTTCGTCCACTTTCACAAAGCCGCGTTCATCAACTGGTGCAACCGAGACCTCAAAACCATTTTCGGCTAATTGACTAGCAGCTTCAGAAACCGCAGGATGTTCAATATTTGAAATAATAATATGACGTCCAAAAGATTTTTTCTCTAAAGCCGTTCCTTTTAAAACCCAATTGTCACCTTCTGTACCTCCACTAGTAAAATAAATTTCATTTGATTTCACTTGGATCAAATCAGCAATCTGCTTGCGTGCTTGTTCTAGCAAACGATTAGCCTGAGTACCTAAATCATGTAAACTAGATGGATTGCCAATAATGCGTTGGCTGACTTTTATATATGTATCTAATGCTTGAGGATAAATTGGTGTTGTTGCACTGTTATCAAAATAAATCATCTAAAAAACCTTCTTCTTTTAAAATTCTTTCCTATTATATACTTTCTATTTTGGTAGTTCAACCAAACGATCAGAATTCCTTGAATAATAAAGAGAAACAAGCAAAAAGACGAGACCATTGTCCCGCCTTTTTTGCTTTACTTGATCTTACATTGCATCAAGATTATTAAAGTAGAAATCTTCGATTCTTCTAAATGCTCCTGGCTCCACTCGTTCAAGGGCAGTTCCAATTTCATCTAAAGCATCTTGATATCTGTATTCTTTTGAAAATAGTTCTAAACTGTTTTCCATCGCCACACGAATTGCTTCGTGGGTATGGCGATAACGGTTCGCATACTGCATCATTTGTTCTGTTAATGCAGCAGAGTTAACTAAATCTTTGGTTTTCTTATCTAGTAAATCTAGATCTTCATTACAAAGATCAGAAAGTTTATTGATTTCTTCCATGTTGATTCGGATTCGGTTTAAGGCTTTACTCATCTCTTCAATACGATCTGTTGCTACAAAGAAGAATTCCAAATAATCAGCTGGTAATCCAGGTAAACGTTGTTTTTCAACATAACGTTTGATGTTGCGTAAACGGAAATCATATTGATCAACTTTTTCTTGTGCAGCTTTTTCACCTTTGCGTAGTTCTTTTAATGAGTCATCGATTTCAACTTGTTGATTTTCAATGTCATCCAAAATCTTGTAGCAATCTTTGAAGAATGCTTGTACTTCTGAATAAGGAATTGTATGTTCTTTCATTTTTGGTTCAAAGTCTTCATAACGACGAATCAGTTCTTCGATTTCTGTTTGGAAACCTCTTGAACGACCTAACTCGTTGTGGTTCAATGTATAACTTTGAGATGTGTGATCAAGTTCGATCATTAATTGACGATTGTTTTTCAATGCGTGAGCAATGTAATCTCCCACAACTTTTTGGTTTGTGAATACATACTTCTTAGCATTGATCTCACGTTCCATGATTTCATATAACGCATCGATTGCATTCGCTGTATCACGATTTGCTACTTCAACTGCATCAACTTCAGTTTTTTCTAAATCAACTGTTGAATTTTTCACACGTTTTTGGACACGTCTTAATTCATCTTCAAAATTCTTTTCAGGGAACACATAGTGGTCGGCACGTAGACGTTTGTATCCTTCTTCGATCTCTTTTAATTGATCTGGGAATGTTCGGTTCAATTCGTCATATAATGGCGGAATGCGTTTCATCACATCATCTAGTTCGTAAGTATGACGTTCAGCATTTTCTAAAACCTCACGTGCTTCGATTGGATCTCCAGAAGTATTCAATGTCACAAACTGAGTAAATTCGATTTCGATATTTTTGATTTGTTTTTGCAACTCTGGATAAGCTGAACCAAATTCTGATTTTTCATCATGAAGTAATTTACTGATTTCTTCATAAACATCTAAAGCTTTTTGCACTTCAAGTGAATTACGTTCTTCACTTTCACGCAGTTCTTTTAGACCATTACGAATAATCTCAACTTCTGATTCCATCTCAGTCATTGTCTCATCAGCTTCAGCCACTGCTTTTTTCGCTTTCATAAAACGGAAGGTTTCATTTAAGTTTTCAACTTCAAATATCTGACTTTCTAGCTCTGCAAAAGAACGAGTAGAAATCTCAGTCCAACGTTGATTCCATTCTCTAAATGTGTTCTGACTTTGACCAACCATGTGCATCTTTTTGACATCGTCGACCTCTTCAATCACTGGTAAGTCGAACAGCTCTTCTTTCCTTTTTTCCAGATCATCGAGTTTCATTTGATTTTTCTTTCTCATAAAATAACCAACTAAATACAAAACTGCTGCGATGATTATTATAGCTAAAACTACGATAATGATCAGATTATTCTTCATTCATGGTTCCTCCGTTTATTAGTCCATATATGATCATGCAACGGCTGATAAATAACAAAAACACGATTATCTGCAGTCACACTATTCTCTTATCTACTTAAATTTGCTTAAAAACACCTACAGAAAATTATATCACAAACCACTCAATCAAGCACTAACTAATTGTATTTTTTTAAGAAATGTTTTGACTTTGTAATATTGTAACAAATTTTTAGCATTCATTTGTTAGTTTAACCGATTTTCTCTGCCTTTTGCAACTTTTTGCACATATCACTTAATGTATCCAACTGTCTATCCGCTAATTCCTGATTCATACCAAAGTGAGTGTCTTTCACAGCCCAAACAGTCATGCCGGCGTCATGAGCAGATCGAATCCCTTTTTCAGAATCTTCAATAGCTAGACATTTTTTAGGATCAAGACCTAATTCTTGTGCTGTATGCTCATAAATTTCTGGAGCTGGTTTACTTTTTTTAAATTGCGAGCCACTTATGATCACATCAAAATAACTCGTTAATTGACCGACTTTCAACACTTCTTGAATCGCATCTATCATTGATGATGAAGCTAAACCGATTTTATATCCTTTTCTTTTAAGAAATTGTAAAACTCGTTTTGCATCTGGATCAATCGAGTTACTATAGTCAATCGGATGTTCACTTTTATATTGAAGATACTTTTCACTCAAAAAAGCTTCATCATAGATTGTATCATTAACTTCAAAAATCGTCTTCCATAAACTACGCATATCTGCTCCGACAAATAATGGAATTGGGATTTCTTCAATAGATAGACCATATTCATTGAGGAAGGCTTTTCTGCGTTGGTAATAAAACTCTTCACTATCGACCAATACACCATCCATATCAAAAATAATTCCTTCATAATCCTGCGTCATTTTGGCGCTCCTTTTTTACCTATTCTCGTTCAGCTCTACCAGTCTAACAAAAGTTTGAAAAAAAATGAAGAAATTTATTGAAAAACAATTGAAAAGAATAAATATTTGTCATTTTTGCGGTTGCTTTTCAGACAATAGTTCGGTATTCTTTTACTATTATAATGAAAAATCTATTAAAATTAGGAGTGAAAAAAGTGAAAGTCATAAAATTTGGAGGAAGCTCTTTAGCTTCTGCTGCACAATTAGAAAAAGTTTTACGAATTGTAAAAGGAGATCCTTCACGAAAGTTTGTCGTTGTTTCAGCTCCTGGTAAACGTTCTTCTGAAGACATTAAAGTAACTGATTTACTCATAGCTTATTACAATGCTTATTTAAATAATGAAAATACCACGGAACTTGTGGAAAAAATTGTTGGTCGTTATGAAGGAATTTTAGATGAATTGGGTATACATAAAGAGATTTTGACTGATATTCAACAAGCTATTCAGTCATTAGCAACCTTGCCTAAAGAAGATAATCCTCACCTTTTTGATGCTTTTTTAGCTAGTGGTGAAGATAATAATGCTAAATTAGTTGCATCTTTTTTCCAGCAGCGTGGATTAAATGCACGTTACAAAAACCCTTTAGACCTTGGCATCATCGTATCCGATGAACCTGGTAACGCACGTATTTTAGCTTCATCTTCTAGTAAAATCAATCAGTTTAAAGAAACAGAAGAAATTTTAGTGATTCCTGGTTTTTTTGGTTTTACAGAAGCGGGCGATATTTGCACATTTTCTCGAGGTGGGTCAGACATTACTGGATCGATCGTTGCTGCAGGTGTGGCAGCCGATATTTATGAAAACTTTACTGATGTCAATGGGATTTTTGTCGCTCACCCCGGCATTATTCAAGAGCCAAAAACAATCAAAGAACTAACTTATCGTGAAATGAGGGAACTTGCCTATGCCGGTTTTGCTGTGCTTCATGATGAAGCTTTGATGCCTGCATATCGCGCCAACATTCCTGTAGTCATCAAAAATACAAATAACCCTGAACATCCTGGTACATTGATTACAACTTCTAGAACGATCAAACATGACCCAGTCGTAGGGATTGCTAGCGACCAAGGTTTTGCCAGTATTTATATTAGTAAGTATTTAATGAATAGAGAGTTAGGTTTTGGTCGTCGTTTACTGCAAATCCTGGAGGAATTAGGCTTAAGTTATGAGCATATGCCTTCTGGAATTGATGACATTTCGATTATTTTAAGAGAACGTCAATTAACGATAGAGATTGAAGAAGAATTAATGGAACGTTTAGAGCACGAACTTGAACCTGATGAGTTGAGAATCACACATGGCTTATCAATGCTGATGGTCGTTGGTGAAGGAATGCGTCAACGAATTGGGGTCATGGCAGATAGCACTGCCGCATTAGCTTTCAACAAAATAAACTTAGAGATGATCAACCAAGGTTCTTCTGAGGTCAGTATTATGTTTGGTATCCGAGAAGACCAAGAGAAAAAAGCGATCCAAGCTTTATATCACACATTTTTTGATGTCTAGTTAGTATATAACCAAAAAAAAGAAAGCTCATGTTTTGAGTTTTCTTTTTTTGGGTTAATCGAGCGCTTTTCAATACTTACCTTTCGAATCCTCGATTAAGATTACTCCGTTTCAGCAGTCTTACGTTGCCGCTCTAATTCTGCTTTTATCTTGGGTTCCGGCGCAAAATCAGCCTCCCAATTATCTGGCTTTAGGACTTTATGCGTCACTGGATGATAATGAGGTTTTCCATCTGGAAATAATTTCCCCATATTGGCTTCATGAACGATAGAAAATATTTCTGTTGGGTCAACTCCTAGTAAAGAAAAAGAACCATATGTAAAATACAATAGATCGATCAACGCATCAACTTGCTCCACTAATGGTTCAGTTACTTCTTTTTCTTTGCTAAGCACCTTTTTTTCCGCCTGATCGACAGATTCTTTTAATTGATTTACTAACTCTTTGAAAACGACTGGATCATTATTTGCAGCTCCATATAAAAATTCAACCAATTCTTCCACTTTAAATCCCGCTCGATTGGCTGCTTGTTTAGCAGAAAATAACGTTGGGGTTTTCGGTCTCCGATTATCAAATAATGTATGAAATTCTTCTGTTTTTTCAAATGGATTATCAATTTTCATTGGGTTCCTCCTAAATATAAAAGCGAAATGGGCTCGTTCAGCTCCGACAGAAAAATAGGAAAATATGTTTGTGACGCTTTTTGTCACAAGCCTATTTTATCTTTTTTCCGAGGAGCTAGCCCACGTAGCTAGATAACATATGGTAACAACTTTAGTCCAAGATCTAAACAATCACACCATAATGCAATAACGCCTGGTAAATACCAGCTTCTTCATTTGTCTTAGTCACATATTTTGCAACTTTTTTTACTTCTTCTTCCGCATTGCCCATAGCCACACCAAAACCCACACCGCTTAGCATTTCTAAATCATTCCAACTATCTCCAAATGTCATCACTTCATCTAATGAAATATCAAAATATTCAACACATTTTTGGATTCCTACTAACTTTGAACCACCGACTGGAATAATATCTACCGTATAGGGATTCGAACGTGTTATCCGACAATCTGGCAATTGTTTTTTCAGGGCTAATTCCTCTGATTTTGGGCTTAAAAGAAGACATTGATAAATCGGCTCTTTCAAAATATCAAGCTTGTGATATCTCTGATCTTTTCTATGGATCGAAAAACGGCTGATCATATTTTTCACTAGCGTTGCTGGAAAATGTTTCGGCAAAAATCGCACAAGTTTTTTTGCCCATTTCTTTTGACCAAAACGCATCAATGAACTACCTTCCATGCTCTGGCGACTGCCAAACATGATTTGACGATGAAACTGGTCAGAAAACAACACAATTTGATTCAACGCGTCCTCAGAGAAATGCTCTGCATGGATCGTTGTCTCATTTGTATATACTAACTGCCCATTGTACGTGACAAAAACATCAAAATTCAACTCATCGATTTGCTGATTTAAGTGAACTGGACCACGTCCTGTTGCAACACCACAAATGATTCCTTGTGTTTGAGCTAATGCGATCCCACGCTTGGTGGATTCCAGTGCTTTAGCATTTTTATTCACTAAGGTACCATCGATATCAAAGAAAATAGCTTTTATCATAGGATTCCTTTCCTTGGTCAACCTAATATTTTTCTATTAAAACAAACCCATTTGTTTAGGATTTAGATTTTCATACTCCAGTTTTAGCGCTGCTTTCATTTCTAATAAATTACCTGCCGCGTCGCCACCTGAATTATTGTTAAAGATCACGCCGACTTCTTTGGTTTCACGAGCGACTTTTTCCACAGCTTCACTTAAATCTGCTATCTCATCTGAATTGTATCGGTATAAAGTACGTTTTTTGCGCCAATCTTTATCATTTGCCATCCAGCCTGCGGCATTACGACCATGAAAACGGAATAGTGTAAATTGGTCATTTGTGACAAATGGATAAAATGGCACTGGATTCGTAGGAATTTGGGGTTCGTCAACAACAACAAGTGAAAAATCATTGTTTTTCATAAATGATAATGTTTGTTTGATATATTTTGCTGTATACCACGAGCCATTTCGTAACTCGATTGCAATTGGAAAACCTAAAAACCACTGTCGAATCTTCTCTAAATACTGAACATTTTCTTTTGTACAGCTAAACGTTCCAGAGAATTGAATTAAAAAAGCAAAAAGCTTACCGCTTTCGGTCATCGGTGTCATACTCGTCAAAAATGCTTCAACCATCTCTTCTTCACTTTGATAATACTGCTGCCATTCTCCCTGACAGCTGATACCGCTATAGACTTTCATTACAAACCGAAAATTTTCAGGAACTGATTTTGTCCATTCTCTTACAGACTCTTGTTTTGGAATGCCATAATAGGCTGTATCCATCTCGACAAGCGGTAAATATCCTGCATATTCGTATAGCGTGGAACGTTTTTTTCCGGTTAATTTATCATGCTCATTAAAAGAAGTTAGACCTAATCGAATCATAACGTAATTTTTCCTTTCTATTCTTCTCAAGTTTCTATTATGTACATATTGAATGAATGGTTATTCATCCTTCTTTATTTTATATCAAAAAAGACCTAGACAAAACAAAAAGTTGTCTCGATCTTAAATAAAAAAGAATACCAAAAGGAACAAAGTAAGTAGTTACTCGCTTTTTTTCCAATTCATATTTGCTTCACAATAGATTTGACCATCGATTCGAATTTCATGGCGTGTCGTTTTTCCATCTTCTGTATCAAGCATTTCATAGTGACTTTCTACTACTTGACCATATTCTACTTCTTTATCGAATTTTACATTAATAAATGTTGGTTCATTCGTACTCAAGAAATCATAACCTAAAACATCCAGCAACCAATTGAAGTATATCGCATTATTAACATGCTGATTTCCATCAATATCAAAATAACGCACACGATAAGGTAAAAATTCTCCATCTTCTACTTTTTCGATTTTTTCACTGCGGTATATTTTTGTGATTTTTTCGATGTCAAAAGGTTCAACGATTTCAGGTATTACATTACTCATTTTACGATTTTTTCTATCCATCAAAACAAATGTCGATTTGATCAACACACATTCATTGCCCTGTTCATCATGAATCCAAAAATTTCGATAACAGAAATATTTATTGTAAGCCATCCCTTGTGTTGTCACAGCCACTTTTTCGCCAACAATAGGTAGACGCGTAATATGAATTTCATAATTGGTAATCACCCAGCCTAGACCAAATGAAGCTACAAAATCATTCCCTCTATCTAAAGAATCACTTTGCTCTTCTGATGTCTTGATGACTACTGCCAACATCGATGGAATTGTCATCTTTCCAGTAATATCACCATCATAATAGGCAACTTCATAAGGGGTTGTATATTTTTTTGCCACTGGATCTCCTCCTTTAATGTTCCAATAACTAACTAAATTATAACATAAGAAACTGAGTTGATAAGATATAAAAACTAGCCCATGGATCTATTTTTCCCAATTCTTCGATTTTATATTTTTTTGTAAGAAACATTTTAATTAAAAAAGAATAATTAGCTATATAATGATATCTTTCCGATACAATTCAAAAAAACTTTTTAAACTTGACAGATAAATAATCTCAAGTTAAAAAAGTTTTCCTGCCCTACCTATTTGTTAAAAAAAAGCCCCTATTAACTAATTTTTTCACACTATACGTGTCCTGTATTTCCGTAGCCAAGCACTTCATTCACTAGGTCCAAAAGCGTTTCCATCGTTATCCCTCCAAAAAATTAGTTGATTCTAAAAGAATAATACCATACTATTATATAAAACCAGAACTATAAAGCATAAACATAGAGGGGAAATTTATGAGAATCAAAGGAGACATCATTCGTACAGTAAGAAAACAAAAAAAATTGTCGCAAGTCACTTTAGCCGCTGGAATTTGTACACAGGGAACTGTCAGTAATATTGAAAATAAGAATGTTTGTGACAGCCTTGAGATCCTTGATGCCATTTGTAAAAGACTAAACCTCAGTCTCGAAAGTGTATTAGATGATAATGATGAGAAAAAGTTAACCTCTTTATTAAATCATGTAGAAGAATTATGCAATACATTTAAACATAAAGAAGCTCATGCACTTTTGAAAGAAACATCCATCAATGTGGCTGATTTTCAAAATAAAGAATTGGAAGTTCGCTGGTTCTATTTTATGGGAATCACTAACTTATTAGGATTTAACAACACAACGGATAGTTTATTTTATTTTTATCGGGCCGATGAACTTGGTGATTCAAATTCTATTTATGCTATTCTTTCTGTCAATAGCTTAGGTATTGTCTATGAAATGGTAGACGAATTAGATAAAGCACAAGTTTACTACGAAAAATCAATCGATATGCTTCGCAAAATGACGATTACTGTGCCAATTGAAGCAACTAAAATATTCTTTAATACCGCTAAATTTTATTCACTGATCAAAAATTATGAAATGGCTTATCATTTGGCTTCAGAAGGTATAGAGTTGAATCGAACTTACCAATCACTATATATGCTCGATCTGTTAGCTTATGAAGCAGCCTTTAACGATTTTATGAATTCATCAGATATAACTAAACCAGATTTTAGTAGTGCTAAAGTCTTTGCAGCGTTTAATAATAATAAAAATTTATTAGCTGTAATTGCTAACGATGAAAAAACGTTAGTCCGTTAAATGATAATCACAAAAAAGTCAGCCGCGAGGACACTGTATTCAGTGCATGCTCATCGGCTGATTTTTTTAATTTTTCAAAAAATTCACAAAATAACTCTCATTGAATTATCATGTTGAAAATAGCATCATATCATTTGAATAATACATAACATTATGTTATATTCCAAATTGTAAGCGCTACAAAAAATACTTTTAGGAGGAATCACAATGAAAAAAGCAATGCTGAAAACAGTCCTTACACTAGGTATACTAGCGGGAGGATTATCTCTTTCATCCACTGTCACACATGCCCACGGATATGTCTCATCCCCAGGAAGCCGCGCGTATTTCGGCAGCTCTCAAGGTGGAAAAATCAATAAAAACGTCGGTCGTGCTGAGTGGGAACCTCAAAGTATCGAAGCAACTAAAAATACATTTATTCCGGGAAAATTAGCTAGTGCAGGTGTTAGCGGCTTTGACCCATTAGACGTTCAGACAACTGACCGTTGGCATAAATCAGATATTACGACAGGCCCTCTTGCAATTACTTGGACATTAACTGCCCGCCATAGAACTTCAACATGGGATTACTATATGACAAAACAAGGTTGGAATCCAAACCAACCGTTAGATATCAAAAACTTTGATTTAATTGGCCGAGTTGATGATAAAGCAGCAATTCCAGAAGCCTCTGTCAATCATACGATCACAGTCCCAACTGATCGTAAAGGGTACCATGTCATCTATGCAGTTTGGAATGTTTACGATACAACAAATGCTTTCTATCAAGCAATCGATGTCAACGTAAAATAATCAATATTACAAACGAAAAGGAGCTACGCCTATGAAAATCAAACAATTAATCCCAGCCGTTTTACTTATTTCAGGTGTTTTTGCAGGAACATTACTTTCATCAACGCCAGTTGAAGCAGCAGATTCTGCCAGTGAAATGGTGAGTGTAGCGAATAAAAAAGTCCTTGTCGGCTATTGGCATAACTGGGCTTCTAAAGGCAGAGATGGCTATAAACAAGGAACTTCTGCAAATATTTCTTTAGCAGAAGTGAATAAAGCTTATAATGTAGTGCCTGTATCATTTATGAAAAGTGACGGTGTCAGCCGCATACCAACATTTACACCCTACAACAAAACAGATGCTGCTTTTAGACAAGATGTGGCAACACTCAACAGCCAAGGTCGCGCTGTTCTGCTTGCTCTAGGTGGTGCTGATGCTCATATCCAATTAAAAACGGGTGATGAACAAGCTTTTGCCGATGAAATTATTCGACAAGTAGAGACATATGGTTTTGACGGACTTGATATCGACCTAGAACAATCAGCAATTACGGCTGGTGATAATCAAACAGTCATTCCAGCTGCTTTGAAAAAAGTTAAAGAACATTACAAAGCACAAGGTAAAAATTTCATCATCACTATGGCGCCAGAATTCCCTTACTTAAAACCAGGTGGTGCCTATGAAAAATACATTACTTCCTTAAATGGTTACTATGACTATATTGCGCCACAGTTGTATAATCAAGGCGGAGATGGTGTTTGGGTAGATGAAATCAATAAATGGATTCCACAAAGCAATGACGCTTTAAAATACGAATTTCTCTATTATATGTCTGATTCAATGATCCATGGTACACGGACATTCTTGAAAATTCCAAATGACAAACTGGTTTTGGGACTGCCTGCTAATGTTGATGGTGCCGGAAGTGGCTATGTCATCGATCCAACAGCTGTTTATAAAGCGCTCGATCAATTAGCAAAAGATGGCAACCCGATCAAAGGCTTGATGACTTGGTCTGCTAATTGGGATGTTGGGACAAATGTAAATGGTGTATCTTATAACAATGAATTTGCTACAAGATATACTCGGATTTTACAATAAATTACAAGAAGAGGTTGGGGCAGAAGTGTTAACTCCGAGAACCAAGTAGTTGTTTTTGCCCCCACTGTGTCTTCAGATTTAGAGCCCGAAACAAACTGATTTTTAGTTTTGTCCCGGGCTCTCTTCTTTTTCTATTTATGTTTGCTAGTACTAACTAATAAATCATCCAGCTTAGGTGTTTCACTTGTTTTTTTAGTTCGATAAATACCGTCTTTCCTTAAATGATGGTAAATAGTTGAAATAGAAATGCCGCAGCGTTTTGAAATTTTTTCAATTGGTATATCCGTATTGTGATATAAATAAATAGCTTGATTAACTTCATTGACCAGTGGCGGACGACCTAAGATAACCCCATTTTTTTTAGCTGCACTTAAACCTGCTAAAACACGTTCACGAATCAGTTCAGCCTCCATTTCAGCAAAAGCACCCATGATGGTAAAAAAGAAGCGTCCCATTGGCGTAGATGTATCAATATTATTTTCAATACTGACAAAATTAATATTTTGATCATTAAATTTTTCCAACAACATCAACAATTGTTTGGTTCCTCTAGCAAGCCGATCCAATTTAAAAATTACAAATGTGTCTCCAGGTTTCAAAATATCTAAAGCTTTATTTAATTCATTACGATAGACTTTTCGTCCACTTTCATGTTCCTTGAATATTATATCCACACCATATTCTTCTAATGCCTGTTGCTGAGAATCAAATTTTTGATAATGTGTGCTGACACGCATGTAACCAATAACTGTCATCATCTTCTCCTCCTTATTTCCACTTTACCAAGCAAATCACTTTTTATGGCTCAGTTCTTTTAAGATGTCATGCTCATTGGATCAAAATAGATTGAATGATAATATCCTTTTAAAGCAAGTAAGGTGTCATGCGTTCCTTCTTCAACAATTCGTCCTTGATCCATCACTAAAATTCGATCGAAATGTTTGATTGTGTTCAACCTATGAGCAACAATAATACAAGTAAAATCATAGGTTTTTAAACGATTCATAATAAAGTTTTCAGAAATATTGTCTAAAGAACTGGTGGGTTCATCCATTAATAATAAACTCGTTTCTTTTACTAATGCACGAGCAATCGAAATCCGCTGCATCTGACCACCTGATAAATTCATTCCACCTTCTGAAATTTGAGTTTCTAACCCCAAAGGTAAATTCATGATGATTTCATCGACTCTTGAATCAAAAATCGCTTGTTCCGTTCTAGCTTGAGTCGTATTTTCTTGATCCAATACAATATTGTCATATAATGAAGCATTAAAAATTGTTGGTTGCTGGTTCACAATGCTAATACAATTTTTTAGTGAGGTTTCATCAATTTGTTTTAGATCGATCGTATTAAACTTGATGACTCCAGAAGTAACATCATATAATCCAGCCAATAGCTTCAATAAGGTACTTTTTCCCGAACCGCTTTTACCAACAATCGCTACTTTTTCACCAGCTTTTACCTCAAATGAAATAGACCGCAAAATCTCCTCTTCAAAATGACTATACTTAAACGAAGCATCCTCAACAGTTAAAGTCTCTACTTGAGAAATTTCTTTCCCCTCATTGGTTAAACGAGGATTATCCTTAGCTTCTAATATTTCATTTAATTTTCCAAAGTAAGATCGTAATAATAAAAACTCCGTATAAGAGTCAAAAACGGTCACGATCGGTGCAATAAAAGCGCCAGATAATGCATTAAAACTGATCAGTTGGCCTAATGTCAATTGTCCTTTTGTCACTTGAAACAGCCCAACATAAATCAATACGATCGGTAAAATAAATTGGATGGATGTTTGAAGTGTTCTAACCCAAGTTGAAAAACGATTTTTTTCTGTTCTCAGATCAATTTGATTTTTAAATGCCTCTCGCCATTTCGCATAGAATTGGTTTTCTGAACCTGACGATTTAACGGTCTCCATCCCTTCAAAAAGTTCTACTAAAATTCGTTGTACATTGGATTGAGCAGTCAACTCTTTATTGGTAATTCTCTGCACTTTTTTTGAATTAACAACCGAAATAACGCCCATCATAAAAGCACCAAAAACAGCAATCAATGCCAAATTCATTGATAGATTGACCATTAAAATCAAATAAACAAATACAAAAAGAAAGTCGACTGTAATCGTCAGCATTCGCTGACTCATAATTTGCTGGATGATCACGCTAAGGTTTGCCCGAAAAATTAAATCACCCGTTGAACGATTGACAAAGAAACGTAACGGTAAATGAATGATTTTTTTCATGAACTTCTTCATCAGAGTGAGATCAAATAAATTTTCCAATACAATCAATACCAAGCCTCTAGACACTTGTAGTAGATAATAGGCAACTAAGAGCGTCACGATCGTTAAAGCAATTTGAAAAACATTCGTGACTGCTACATTTGTATTATCAATAATTTTTTGCGTTAGCCTAGGAATCGAAATGGTCACCATTTGAATCGAAAGAGTTAATGCAATAAACAAAACTAATCTTGTTCTTTGGTTCTTTAATAGATCCTTTAAAATCTGACCTGTGGCATTCTGTTTTTTGCGTTGTGTGATCGTTACATCGACATCAGTCAAAATCAACGCTATATTAGAAAAACTTTCTTGAAACTCAGTTATTTTGATTTTTTTTCTAGCGCTTGAAGGATCTAAAATGATCGCTTCTTTAGCCGTTAATTTCTCTAAAACTACATAATGACTTTCTTCCCAAAAGCAAATAACAGGCGCTTTTTGCTCTTTCAGGATAGCCAAATCAAGTACTCGAATCGCTTTCGTTTCAATCCCACGATCCAATAAAATTTGACTTAGATTTGTCAGCGTATTACCGCCCTTAGGTACACCATAGTTGTCTCTAAGATGACCGAGTGTCACATTATCATTATAATAATTCAAAACCATCGCGGCACAGGCTAAACCACATTCACTGTGCTCACTTTGTTCGGTAAAGGGTACTTTTTTTACCAACTTAATCTCCCCCTTATTTCTTTGGCAACTCCAAAGTCAGTATATCTGCAACCAAATTGGCATCATGAATACGTAATAATTGATGCCCGATTCCTGCTAATCCAGTAAATAGACCATATTTTGGAATTGTTGGTAAACCTTCAAATGTATATTTTTTATCTACAATTTTCTGGTTTGCTTTTTTTATTCTTGCTTGTATTTCTTCTTTTTGCTGTTCAGTAGCAATGGATGTTTTCCCATATTCAATTAAAAATTCTAGATCTCCAAAATAACCATGACATAAACAATCGTCTCTTTTTTCTTGTTTCAGCAAACGTTTTGCCGCAATTTGAACTTCTTCTGTTAATCGCTGATCTTCAAAATCACTATTTATTAAATCTAAATAGGCTATACCAATTCCTGTTGAACCATAACACCAAAGATCATTAACCATTGGAGGAACGGGACGTAAATCCAGCCAGCCTTCTTGTTCAGTGTCAAAAGTAAGTCGTTCTTTCGCTAAATATTTTTTGATTAGTAAGGTTAATTCTGGATCAGACTCCACCTTCAGCACACTGTTTATCGCATAAATCACACCTGAATAGCCATGTGCAAAGCCGCCTTGGATGATTTTCGTATGATCTAAATCTGAAATCAATTGTTTCGCAAATTCAAAATAAATGTCATTGCTTGTCACTTGGTATAAATGAACAAAGACTTTTACGATAGAAGCTGTTCCACTTGTCCAGTCATAGTTTTCAATTGCGTTACGATCATATCTGGTCATATATCTCTTGGCAATTGATTCCGCTGCTTGCAACAAGTTAGTTTTTCCATTGTATTGATAGGTATAAAGCAATGGATAAATAGCCGCAACTGACCCATAAAATGCTGAAACACTGTCTAGATAATCGGTTTGCAGTTTCAAAACAAGAGCTTCCGCAAGTTCGTAAGCTTTTTTGAATTGGGTATCTCCTGTCACATGATACAACTCACTAAAATAAAGATACATTCCCGTGATGCCATCATAAAAATTCTCATTCATAACATGGACAACATAATGATCTGGTGCAGTTTCTTCAATATTTTTCCAAGCGATTGAATCCTTACCCAAAAAAGCTGCTTCTAGGATTGCTTCACCTACTGCGATCGACCCATTTAAAAAAGTTTCTACTTGTTTTAATGGAATTGTTTTCTCCTGTAAGTCTGTTGCGTGATACAAACCAAAAGAGGTTTTTAGATAATCCACTTGTTGCTCTTCTTGTTCCTTGGAAAAATTCTTTAGACGTGCCATTTCTAGATCAATTGCTTTTTCCTGATACATCTCAGGGATAACCTCACCTTGACTGGCAATTAAGTTACGAGAACTTGTACGATTAAAGAAAATTGGTACATCGTGCTGCAGCATATCTCTTACTTCATAAGGAACTGGTTTTGAATTGGAATAGTCATGCATCCAAAGATTTTCAAATAACTTCTCTCTTTCAATATAATCAACCATACAAGTCGGATGAGAGGAATAATCCAATAAATCACCATAACTTTGTGTTGGCTTGATTACATTACGAACCAGACAATCTGAAAATATGTTTTCGGCTAAAGTAACTAGTGCCTGTTTATTTTTCAAAGCAAATGCTGAAAACTCCTTAAAGCCGGCAAAAATTGTTTCAATATAAGGAACAAAGTCAACCTTTTCTCCATTTAAAAGCGGAATATTCTCTGCGGCATCTGTAATATGTTCTTGGTACATAAACTGCATATTCACAGAATCAAAATTGACTACCTTCAAAACTTTGTATGGTAATTTTTGTTCGCCACCATTAAGTGCACTTAGCTGGATTCCTTGTGTGGCTCCGTTTACACCTGTTCGCTCTTCAAATAAATAAATAGGTACTAAACCACTCATCACAACGGATTCCCCATTTTCTTGCATGATTTTTGTGATCGCATTTTGACTATCTTGCATTGGCAAATGATTTTGAATAATCGTTTCAAGATCGATCAAAACAGGATTTTTCCCAATAGCCATCACGTTTTCTAAATGAAAGTCATTACCATTCAATAAATAAACCAATCCAATCGTCTGTCCAAACTGGCGATAATACTGAATAACTTCTTCTTCAGATTGACACGAGGTATGAATCAATCGTTCTTCAAATGTATAATTTTCCTTCACAATTTTTGTCGTTAAATAAAAATCAAAAGAGTCATCTATTTTATTGATTTCTCGAACGAAACGATCAAAGCGCTCGCTGATGATTAGATTCTTTGGTTTAAAGACCAGGTCAACTTTGTTGTTGAAAGTTAATATTGCTACTGACTTTCCTCGATCATGTGAATCTCCTGCACCCATTTTTATGTTTGTTAGGCTGATTGGCGTGTCTATTTTAAACAGCTGACTCAACTCTGTTTCACTTTCTGTAATGGCTTGAATTAATGCTTCAAAGTTGGCTAGTTGAAAGTGGATTATTTCGGCATAAAGTCTCGTTACTACAGGATATTGAGTGAAAAAAACAGCTAATTTTTGTTTCGTATCAAACCGATTCACTAAGTACTGTTGGAACTCTTCTTTTTCATTCATCGATTCTGAAAAGTGCATAGTTTCTTTTTCTACATGTAAATCATAGACAAGTGTTCGTAAGCCGATTTCCATAAAGCGGTTGATTATTTCTTCAACAAAGTCATTGATTGCTGTTTCTCTAACCTGAATCGTAGGATACTTCGTAAGAATTTGTTTTAATTGCTTTTTAAAATAATCAATATGTAGACGCAGCACGTAAGTAAAGCTCACTTTTTTTTCGTCTAAAATATCCCCTGAAAAATAATCTTCTTGCTCTAAAACTTTTTGTGTTGTCTTCACCCACTCATCATCAGAAATAGCAGCATAAATATATTCTTTTTCATCAGAAGTCAATTTTTTGATTGCGAAGTCAAAGTCTTCTTCCGTTAATTGCATAGATTGTAGTATTTCCTTAAAACGTTCATCAGTCACAGTTGTAGGGCGTTTTCGCCAACTCGTATAATTTTCTAAGTGGTCCCCTGAATAAGTCATTTGATTTTTTGAATAGTACTCTTTTAACAGCGCATGTCGTTGTCGAATTGATGTCGCTTTGGCTAAATTTTTAAGATTCATCTTACTCTCCTTCAGCTTGTTTATTTATGTAAATGTTCTGCATTTCTTTGATTAAAAACAAGCGCTAGACAAGTCACTTGTTAGTAGTCACTCGTCTAGCTGCTTGTTTATTTTAAATTACCATCCGCAACATCTTGAAGAGCAGCAGTTGTAGCTACATCTTGTTGAGTAGCAGCAATTTGATCCCCAAGGCATCCACCAACAGCTACCTTGTACATTGTTCATTTCTTCAGGTGTTAATTCTTCAAATGATTTTCCAATTTTTGTTTCAGCTTTTTTGTTCATAGTGTTTCTCCTCCAAATGTGTTTTTTAGTGTGTGGATAATAAAATGTGCACTTTTATTATCATATATTTAAAATAGGTCGCTTTTTGACGACCTATTTTAAAACGAATGTTCGTGTTTCACGTTGATTAAATTAAACTGTTAATTTTACAATCGTGAATTTTTTTGCTTGAATCTTAAATTTCGTTGGTTCAGATGCGCTATATCCTTGTACAAAAGGCGCAATTTCATATTCACCCGGCGGCAGATTAAGACTGATTTGCCCAAATGCGTTAGTTACCGCAATTGTATCGAATCTCACCCCATTGGCACTGGTAATAATATATTCCAAACCTTTAAGGTCTTGTTTGGTATTATTGCTTGAAACATAAACTAGCATACGACCTTGTTCTTGTTTAGCGGTATTATAGAACTTTTTATCTACAATTTCTCCCACAGTAATTTCTGCTGTCTGTTCGGTACTATCAAGTTCATAACCATCTGGAGCTTTGGTTTCTTTTATAGTACTTTTACCACTTGGCAGATTTGGGAAGAATAATTCACCATTTACATCAGTTACACCTTTATGAACTTTCCCTGTAGAATCCGTCACTTCAAATTCAGTATTTGGAAGAACAGTATCTGTTTCGAATCCTTCTTTAGTTTTCGCATATTTAACGATCTTCAGACCGCCCAGATTATCTTTTTTGACGTTAGCGTGTCTTATTTCTGCGACTTTTCCAGCTTCTACATCTATTTCATAAAATGTTGTATCTTCTTCATATCCTGGTGGTGCTTCTATTTCAACAACATAATATTTACCTTCAGCTAAATCATTTAAAATAATTTCACCGTTTTGGTCTGTTGTATAGCTTCCCATCAACTCTGTCTCGCTGTCATAAACACCAAATACTGCACCTGGTAAATACACGATTGGATTTGAATCTTTCACGTATTTAATGATTTTTAAGGTTCCTGTGGTTGGCAGCACTTCTTTTTTGTTGATCACATCAATGCTTGAGGTACCATTTGGATCATCTTTAGATATTTTGATAAATTTCGGTGTTGCATCTAGTTCATAACCAGTTGGCGCTTTAGTCTCGATCAATTTATACGTACCAAACGGTAAATCTTTCAAACCAGCTACGCCATTGGCATCTGTCGTAATTTTATCCACTAATTTATCTGACGCATCATATACTTCGAATTCAGCATCTGCAAGTAACACACCTGCTTCATCTTTTTTGATTACTTCTAAATTACCTGTTGTTATTTCTTTTTTGTTCGTAATTGTAATACTTACGACACCGTTTGGATCACCTTTTGATACGGTTACTTCTTTAGGTGTCACGTCTAATTCATAGCCTGCTGGTGCTTTGGTTTCAATCACTTTATACGTTCCAAATGGCAAGTCTTTTAATTTACCTACTCCATTAGCGTCCGTCGTAATTTTCCCTACTAGCTTATCTTTTGCATCTTTCACATCGAATTCAGCACCTGCAAGTAACGCACCTGCTTCATCTTTTTTAATTACTTCTAGATTACCTGTTGTTATTTCTTTTTTGTTCGTAATTGTAATACTTACGACACCGTTTGGATCACCTTTTGATACGGTTACTTCTTTAGGTGTCACATTTAATTCATAGCCTGCTGGTGCTTTGGTTTCAATCACTTTATACGTTCCAAATGGCAAGTCTTTTAATTTACCTACTCCATTAGCGTCCGTCGTAATTTTCCCTACTAACTTATCTTTTGCATCTTTCACATCGAATTCAGCACCTGCAAGTAACACACCTGCTTCATCTTTTTTGATGACTTCTAAATTACCTGTTGTTTTAGCTTTCTTATTGACTACAATAATGCTTACAACACCCTCTGGATCATCTTTTGATACTGTCACAGAACGTAGTGTTCCATCTGGTTCGTACCCTTCTGGTGCTTTTGATTCGGATACTGTATAAGTGTCAAATGGCAGATTATCAAGAGCTGCGACACCATTCGAACCTGTAACAACTGTTTTAATCAATACATTTTTTGAATTGAATATTTGGAATTCAGCGCCTGATAACAGTCTGCCTTGCTCATCTATTTTGATGATTTGAAGTGTTCCAGTTGTTACTTTCTTTTTATTCACTACTGTGATTTTCGCTACACCATTTGCATTGTCTTTTGATATTGTTACATCGTGTAATGTTGGATCTTTTTCATATCCTTCTGGTGCAATTGTTTCAAGAACTGTATACTCGCCGTATGGTAGATTGTTTAACGTAGCTACACCGTTTGTATTCGTTACAATCGTTCCTACTACCTGATTTTTTGAATTGTATACATTGAAATTAGCACCTGCTAATAACTTGCCTTGTTCATCTTTTTTGATGATTTGTAAACTACCAACAGCTTTTTTATTTGTTATATAAATAGTTGCAGTTCCTTCTGGTGAAGAAGAAGAGACCGTAACATATTTCGGTGTTGAGTCTAGTTGGTAATCTGCTGGTGCTTTTATCTCTATTAGTTTATATGTTCCATATGGAAGATTTCCTAAATAAGCTACACCATTTACATTTGTTGCAATTCTGCCTACAAATTGATTGTTTGCGTTAAAAACATCAAAACTAGCACCTGCTAAAACTTGATTATCTTCTCCTGTTTTAACAATTTTAAGACTACCTTTTTGAATCGGTAATGGTTCATTACATTTTGTAAAACAAACAAGCTGACCATTTTTTAGTAAATTAAATGTTCGAACACTTGATTCTAATTTGTAACCTGCTGGTGCTTTCGTTTCTTTGATTGAATAATAGCCTAGTGGTAATGTATTGGTATATGCAACACCATTATAATTACTTTCAATGACTTGAACTATGCACCCCCATCTATCATAAATAGTGAATTGCGCTCCTGCCAATCTGGCATTTGTGTTCTTATCATATTTAACTACTTGCACAGCACCTCTTTTTACAAAACAAAACGTTCTTGGTGTTGGTTTCTCTAAGACTGTTCTTTCTGTCTCTAATAGAGGTTGATTCCCCAAGTTTTGTGCCCTTGCTTCACTTTCAGATAAAACTGACCACGAATTATTTCCAGTTGCCTCAGCTGTTTTCCAGCCAAAAGTACTAATCATTAGTAAAAATAAAAGAATTGGAAATAATAAATATTTTTTTCTTTGCTTCATACAACAAAACTCCCTTAACAATTAATTTGATTATAAATACTAAACACTATAACCTAGTAAGTAATAAACCATAAAAATGCTTTTATCATGATAATCAACTCCTTTTATTTCTTAAAACAAAAAATATTTTTTGTTTTTTAGTTAGTTATTTAATGTTTTTGTTATAATAACATGTGTAATAGAAATTTTTTCCATTGGTAAAGTAATTTATACAATAAAAAAGGAGCGTACTATTGAAAAACTACGGAACACTTTTAAAGAAAATCAGACAAGAAAAAGGATTAAGTCAAAAAGATATCTATAGCGGTATCATGACCAGACAAACTTATTACTTAATTGAAACCAATGTCAGCATGCCTTCATTCGACAAATTTCTAATGATTTTAGAAAAGCTCTTTCTTTCTACTGAAGAATTTTTAAGCTTACTAAACCCAGAAATATTTCCAGCCGAAAACCAGCTTTATTACAAGTTAAGCCAAGCTGTCTTTAAAAAAGATAAAAATCACTTGGATTTATTGGTCCAAACATCCAAACACTTTTATCAAACAACTAAGAATGAAAAATATTTACATCTTAACTTAATTACTAGGGCAATGCTTCATCTAAGCTTTATAAAACAGGATTCTGATAACAATGAATCCTTGGATCAGTTAATGATGCCAATTAAAAATTATTTAATTGGCGTTGACAAATGGTACCTTTACGAACTGAAATTACTAAATAATTCTCTTTACTGTTTTAGTTTGGCTGAAGCAATTTCTTTAACGACTCTCGTTACTCAAAAAGGCGAAACATTCCCATTTCTTGAAGAATATCAAGACACAAAAATAAGGATCTATTTAAATCTTTCATATCTATGTTTACACGCCCAAGATTATACGCACACGAAACTCTTTTCTAACTTAGCTAAGCAGAATGCACAAACGGAGTATCGCCTTTTCGAAACGATTGCTTCTAATCTTAATTATGAAATTGCCCAATCAGCTAGTACATCCAAACAATTGAATTCAAAAATCAAGAAATACCTTGAAATTTTAGAAACACTGGATTATCAAAATGTCGTCGATGTGTATCAAGAAATTCTGGATTCAAACAACATTAGTTAAATTTAATTTGTTTTTTATTGAAAAAAATATTATTTCCCAAATTTATTTTCTTTATAAGACCAACTGTATGGTCTAGGAGCACGTTCTTGCGTTCCATTATGATCTGTTCCTAAATTTGGGGTAATAAACATCGTTAGCCAATATTCATTATTATTTTGATAATTTAAGGAGACTTTATTCGTTTTCACTAAATCTGCCGTATTGCTTGATAGATGGATCAGATTCAAGTCTGTATCTGTTGTCGTTGCAATATAACCGAAGATGCCATAATATTCCGGAATCAAGTCGTTTATTTCTACTTGATTCTGTCCTTTTTTCAAAATAATTTCGTATTTCGTAAATAACTCTTGTCCAACCTCATTTGATGTGTTTTTAGTTGTACTGCCGGAAACAATATTTACTCTTTGTTTTGTCTCCCCAATAGTGGACTTATAATAGCCTTTTGAAGGAATAACTAAATCTTCATTTGGTTGAACGACACTTTGGCGGATATTCAAAAAGACTTTTTTTTGCTCAGCAATTTGTCTATTGGTTACAATGATCTGTTGGTTAGCATAACTCTCAACAGGCGAAACGAATTTGAATATCCCTTTAGTAGCCGATTGCTTTTGGCCATTAATGTTAATCTCGGTCTCATATTTTTGACTTTCTTTCAGTAGTTCTTCCACAAAATAATTTTGATCCGCTTTCCAAGGATGGACGGTTTTTACTACTTCATTTGGTGAAAGAGAAAAGCTATCCTTGGAAGTGTAGGGATCATCACCATATTTAAAATCGAAAGTTTCGGTTTTATTTGAACTTTCTGAACCATTTTCATCTAGTAGTTTCTTTTGTAAACTAACAATGATCGGCCTAACTCTTGGAATAGGAAAATCGGTGATTTTGACCTGATCCTCATAGTCTTTGTAGATGATTAATGTTCTTCCATTCGTCGCTGCTAGACCATTAGCATCAATAATCCCTGTATTCAATACAGGATTTCCAGCATCCACTCGGTACGTTATTTCCGCATACATTACATCTTCATCAGGATCCGTAGAAACAGGTGTTTTTAGTGCACCTACATTCCAGTTAATTGTCGTTTTTCTTCCAACTTCATTGATTTTAGAACTTCCTTGAGTTGTGTTCACCGCTCCATTTATAGTAAACCCAGTCCCCATAGGATCCGTAACTGAAGCAGTTTTAATAGCACCGACAAGTTCCCCTGCGATTCCTTTAAGAATATCTTCTAAATTGTCAGAGGTTGCTGAAAAACATTTATCCTCAGAAGAAGCAATCTCTTTTAGCGTTTGATTGCCGACTGTGACGCTATCATCTTCAGAATTTGCTTCTAAATCTAGATCCACACCGATTGTATAAAACGTTGTAATCAAAGGTGTTTTATCCGTTTCTCTTATCTCTTTCTTTCTAATCGTAGCTTCTGCTATTGCACTATTTGCATGGTTTGCAGCCATTCGTATTTTTGAACCAGAAGGCGCTGGTCCATAGGGTGGGGAGCTTGCGCTATAGCGGTATTGTCCATCAGCCCCTCTTCCGTATGGCTTCGTGTAATCAAACTCAGGAATGTTTTTAGTCGTTTCATAATAGGTATATTCATCCGCACTGTGGGGATATCTTTCCATATATTCAAATTGATTGTAAGGTGAGGCTGGAACATAGCTAAATGTTGGCACACCATCAGAAATCAAAACGATACTTCTATTTTTCCCAGTTGCATTTTTTATAGTATCAGCAGCCGATTTGATTGCCGCTTGAGTAAATGTTCCTCCCCCAGCTTTTAAGCCACGTATTGCATCAATCAATAATCCTTTATGCTTAGAATCAACAAATTTACCACTCCAACCAGAATCATTGAAGTTGAAATTTGTCACTTCATTGCTATAGGTGACGAGTGCAATTCGATTGTTGTACCCTTCACGTAAAATTGTATTTATAAACTTTTCAGCCGCTGATTTTGCTTTAGGCATCCGATTGTTTTGATTCATACTTCCTGATGTATCAATAACTAAGACAATGTCGGATGGCGGGGGTGGAAACTGGTTACGCCCTTCAATTCGCAAGGTAATATCCCATTGATTAACCATCCCAGGTACGGGTTTTGCTGTTTTATTTAATTTTACTTGCCCAGGCTGAATGTCTGTTTTTTTGGCTGCTTTAATCGGTGCATTTGTATCAAGTAATAGAGATTGAGCAAGGTAACCTGAGCCGAACAAACAGCAAAGAAAGATGAGCCATTTCAAAAAATATACTTGTCTTTTTTGTTTTTTTTGCAATATGTCACCTACTTTCCTCTCCGTTGTTTGATTACTTAGTTGATTGTTTGATTTTTTAATGTGTTATCAATTTCTATAAGTGACGGATCTGTTGGTATTTGTCCGTTCCACCAAGCATCCCGATAAGCAAATTTCGTCGTACTGATTCCTTCGGCTTTGATTTCAAATGATAAGGTTGCATCTATATAGTCTTCAGTGATATTTGCTTGGTTCATTTTCACTTTTGTAAATAAAAGCGTCGTACTTACTCCTTTTGCAAGCTTACTTTTATAATAAAAATAGCCATCTTGTCCATCAAACCAATCTGTCAAGTTGTAATCAATCGTTAAAACAGGCGTTGAGCCTTCGGTTGTTGCCGGCAACAATGTTGTTGAACCATTCGCTTGTTTTTTGGTAATAATAGGTAATGCTAAAACTCGAACGAAACTATCTTGTTCTCCTGTATTTTTAACTGTAACTTTTTTCAAATACTCTTTCTCTGGTTCAAAGATACTAGGCGGGTCAAATTCCTCTTCAATTGAAGTTTGAAAATTACTGATTCTAAACTCATTTTGTTTTTGATCGCTATCTGTCATCGCCGCATATGTTTGATATAGACCAAAAGAAAAACTAAAGAGGATAACTACAGCTGCGACAAAAAGAGTGAACTGTTTTATTGATAAAGGTTTCTTCCTTTTTTTCTTCAAAATTTATCGCTCCTTTGTCTAATCACTTAGCCGATCGTGATACATGTTGTAAACATTGCTGGAATCTCCAAGGTTCCAAGCACTTACAAGTGCTGCGGTGGCATCATGAGCATCCATCGACGGATTTAATTGATAGAGAGCTCCTTTAAATTTATTAGGTGCACGTTCACTCAATGTCACATTTGTCACTACTGACTGACTTAATTCTCCAGGTGATAATAATTCAGAATAATAAAAATAGCCGTCTTGGTACAACCAATAGTTTTTGGTTTCTTTTTGAGGTGCTGAATCGTAAACATTTGCTGGAAAAATAGGCTGGAACCAGCGTAAATCTGTTTTTTCTCTATTAGCGTCTTTAAATTTATACATTTCTAGTCCAGTCAGATGATTTGGGACGATAGCCTTGTTAGCAATAAAATAGTTTCCTTCATTTAAGTATGTTCCACCTGCTGTTACAGCTGCTTGCCAAGTATCTGTCTTTTTTTGATCAACGATTGGATGAATTTCAGTTGGAGATGTTGCTAAGTTTCCATTTCCTGTTTGGTCTGTTGTATCCACTTTGAATGTCAGTAGGTACTCATACAGACTGATTCGAACAAATGCAGGGATATTCCCTGTATTTTTGATTTTGATAATTTTTATAGCCGTTGTTCCAGGCTGCCACTGTGTTACTGGTTCAAATTCTTCCATAATTTCTGCAGATAATCTTGAACCAACAAAATGGTTTGTTTCATTACTTTCTGATACAAACCATGCATATGTACTTCTTAGAACCATCAAACCTGAGAAGAGAAATGCACTTATTGCGACAATCAATTTGTTGATCACTTTTATTTTTTTTCGTTTCCGATTTTTTTTGGAAACGTTTCGTTTCTTTTTTTTCATGCTATGTCGCCTCCCATCATTTGATTGCTCTAAGAAAAACCAATGTATAGCTTTATTTTTTCTTCTTTTTTGATTTGTTATTTTCTGATTTTTTATGCTTGATGATCAATAGGATGATCAAAATCAAGAATAGTCCTATGCATGAAAAGAGAAGTGCATTGCGCCAATCTTCACCAGTATTCGGTAATCTAAATTTATTTATTATCTTATCAACAAACGAGTGATCAGGCTTTTCTGGTTCTCCAGTATCTGGCAAAGTAGTTTTTACTGCTTTGAATTTCCAAATCATTTCCACAATATTTTTTTGAGAGAAATCTTTGTTTGTGTATTTTTTTCCATCTAACTCAAAATTTGCTTCTAACATTTTAGTATCGCCGCTTCTGAATAGCCCTAACTCTAAAGGGGTTAATTTATCTTGTAAATTCATTGTTTCATTTATTCCAGATAACGGTCCTTTATAAATTTCTTTTTCTTCGTAGATCAATGTCAGTTGAATGGCTTTTGAAAGATCCAAACTGCCTTTAACAAGGGTTGGTTTACTTACACTCATCGTCAAACGATAGGGACTATCTTTTTCCATATTAATGATCGTTATTTTAGTGGACCATTTTTTCCCCGGAGCAACGTCTCGAATATCCACTAGGTATTGTCCATCATTGTCGATTTTAATTCCTTGATCATCACCTACGACTATTCCAGAAGGAAGATCAGAATAAGCTTTTGCTTCAGCAAAATCAGGCATAATTGATAGACAAATCAATAGAACTATTCCTATCACTATCCGCTTGCTCATTCTTCTTCCTCCTTAATAGACCGTCGCTTCCTATTATTTAGCAGGGACTAAATCCTTCAATGCATTTGCTAATGCATCATTGTTACCACTTGGCAACCATTCGTTTACAGCATCTTTATAAGCTGCAATACCTTGGCCTGTTACGGTTAAATCATAGCTTAATTTACTATATTCATTTCCTGCTGTTCCTAGTAATTTAACAGCATCCATCATTTGCGTTGAATTAGCACCTGGTTCTAAAACACTTGTATAGTAAAAATACCCATCAGCAGCATTAAAGTACCATTTATTCGCAATTTTAGGATCTGTTGTAATATTGTTAAATGAAATTTGAATATTTTTTTCTCCTGTCGCTGCTGGTACATTCCAAATCAACTCTCCATCTTTAGTGAATGTTGGCGTATAAATTGGTGCTTTTGTCCATTCTTTTTCATCTGGAGTTTGGTAATCAAGTGCTACATAGCTAAGTGCCGGTGTTCCTGATTTTACAGTAATTTGATTTTTATCATTTCTGTTGAATCCATCAATACCGCTGGCGTAATAAAGAACCCCGCCTTTTTCAAAAGCATAACGATATGAATAGAGTGTTTGATCGCCAACTTTTTCTGATTTTTCTTTTACTTTCAAGGTATAATCTCCAGCAAAATCCCCTTCTTTTACAGTGATTTTAGGAGCTGCTCCATCAAACGTAGCGTCTGTAAAACCTGTTGGTGCCTCTTTTCCTGTTAATAGATAAACCTCTGTGCTTGTTTTCTTTTCAAGTTCAGCACCCGTCGTTAGTTTTGCAGTATAGTCTTTCAAACGTTTTAATGACTCGCTTAATGAGACACGGACTAGTGTTCTGTATTCACCCATATTGACAATAGCCACATCTTTATTTACTTCTGAACCTGGTTCCCAATCTTTGGGCGGATCAAACGTTTCCACCACTTCAATGTCCTTCCCTGTTGTCATTCGACCTTCAAAGTGGTTCTTTTTTTGATCTTCACTGGTAAACCAAGCAAATGTAGCTGCCATGACCGCAATGAGCGCAAACCCACTCGCTAAAGCAACTATTTTTTTCTTTTTCTTCATTTTTCAGTTTCCTCCTAATTTTTTTATTATCAACCTTTCAACAGTAACGTTAGAATTTATTCCGCTTCAGTTAAAAAGTAAATATCTTTTATTTGTTTAAAATGTAATACCTAACCACCGTGATAAATCCGAATACCGAAATCAAGAAAATACTCGAAACTAGCAGATTCTCCCGTATAAAATTTAGAAATGCGCCTATCTTGGGAACCACTAGAATTTTCTTGCCAACTACTTGATTTTCACTGATAGGAACGTCTTCGGCTAAGTTCGCATCTCCTTGGGTGATATAATAGGTGCCTTTGACATCGCCTAATTGATCTAATTTTTCTTTCACTCTGTGAGTCAAAAAGGCCTGACTTTTAATACTTGGTCGAAAAGTGATGACGTCTCCCACTTTTGCTTCATTTCCAGCAATATTTTTGACTATGATGACATCGCCTGAATGAAACCCTCCCTTTTGGGTTTTAGGATCTCTTGGTACCATCGAATCAGTCAACACACCAAAAAAGCGATAGCCTAAAATACTTTTATCTGCATTCTTAGTGGTTGCAAAAATGATAGAGCCAACAATCATAAACAAAATCAAACTATAAAAGAGCACATTGAATAAGAACGCATAGAGAGGATTTCTAACCTTTTGAGTACTAGTAATTTTTCTTTTTTGCGAAACAGTTTTTTTCTTCCTCTTCCTATTTTTAGCATCAGGTCTCTTCTGTTCTTTTTTGACGGTTATGTTTTGATGATTCAATCCTTTTTTATTCCGTTTTGGCTTGCTGGCTGATGATTGTGCTATTTTTTTATTTGGTTGTCGCTTCTTCTTTCGCTCTTCCACCATTTGCTCCAAACCCTCACTTTTTATTATTAAACTCTTGTCACCGTAGAGTACGATAAAAAAAACAACACTTCCAAAAAACTAATGATATTGAGAAAATCAACTAAAACGAAAAAAAAAATACACTTGAATGGATAAATCCTTTCATAGCGTATTTTAAAATTGTTTATTTCTAAAAAAGTAGAACTGTTTCAGCTCTATAAAAATCATTAGTTTATTATAGAGAATACAGAAAGTCAATAGTATAAAAAAAACTTTGTTATATTAAATTTAAAGGCGGTGATTACAATGTTTTGATCAACCATTTAGTTATAGACATAGCTAAATGATAATAAAAAATTTGTCTTATCACTATTAATAAGTCAGGGGTGTTCATCAATGGCAGTTATCGGCTATATGCGTGTCAGCACGCATCAACAAAAATTTGATTCTCAGCAAAAAGCGCTTGAAAGATATGGCGTGGATTTTATTTACAAGGAGCGTGAAAGTGGCAGAAAGACATCTAGAAATGAACTTAACAAAGTACTTGCTCGTTTAAAACCAGGAGATACACTGGTTATTTTCAAGCTTGATCGACTATCGAGAGGAACGAAGCAACTGCTCAGCTTATTGGAGGAATTTGATCAAAGAAATATTCATTTTGTTAGTATCCAAAATAATATAGATACAACAACACCTATGGGAAGATTCTTTTTTACAGTGATGGGAGCCTTTGCGGAAATGGAAGCGGAATTGATCCGAGAAAGGGTGTTAGCAGGTCTTGAAGCAGCAAGAGAAAATGGCAAGCAACTGGGCCGACCGCCACGAACAAAAGAGGTAAATAAGGCGATGAACCTTTATATGAATTCAGATTTGTCTGTACCAGAAATTGCGAAGAAATGTAATGTATCTGTCCCAACTGTTTACAATCACATTAGGAAACAAAACCTACTCAGAAATCTGAACTAAACCACACACACATAATTACACACTGAAAAAACTAAGAATAAATTATTCTTGATGCAAACTTGTATCATCAAGTATCTATTAAAATAGATGTACATAAAAAATAGGACTTAGGTCAACTGTGGTTTTCACTGTTGGCCTAAACCCTAAGTACGAGGGATTAGAAGCAGTTCTTGTTTGATTTATTGGAGCTAAACCCTTTTTTGTCCCAACTTCATAAACTATTTAATGACCTAGCCGATCAGCTTTAATCCAATTACTGATGCTAAAATAACACCAATAAAAACAACTCTGCGCCAGTCCTTAGATTCTCCGTAAAAAATCATTCCTAAAATAGCTCCGCCAGCTGCACCAATCCCAGTCCAAATAGCATACGATACGCCCATCGGTAGAACCTTCATTGCTAAATAAAGGAAAATAAAACTACTGCCAAAGGTAAGAAACAACAAAAGTAAAGATTTTTTATCTTTGTTTGTATTAAATCGATTGATTGATCCAACACCTAACATTTCAAAAATTCCTGCAATAATTAAAAATAACCAACTCATTTTTGTTTCTCTCCTTTCTCACCAGTAACAAATTTTAATCCCATCACACCGATCAGTAATACAACGATTAATAAAATTTTTGAAATCTTGAATTCTTCACCAAAAAATAAAATCCCTGTAATCACCGTACCGGCTGTACCTAAACCAACAAATACCGCATAAGCTGTTCCAACAGGCAATGTTTCTCCTGCCTTGATCAAAGCATAAAAGCTAATAAAAATGAATACAACGGTAAGTAAAATCTCCCACCAAGTTGTACTATGTTTCATTCCAATGACCCATAATACTTCAAAAAAAGCACCAATCATTAATTTTATCCAATCCTTATTCATGTAAAAAACCTCCTTAGTTTATAACTTAGACAGTCACTCATTAAAACAAATAAAAAAAGTGCCAATCAACAATTCTATCTATGGCCTAAGAATTGTCGATCCACACTTTACACTAATAAACAGCCGGCGCTGCTTATTAAAAGTTATTTGATTTAATTTTATTGAAACTGTCCCTTATTCTACTCTACAAAAAATGATTTGGCAATAGGCCTCGTAATTTTTTGTTAAAAAAAATTTAATAAATTATTTATTTGATGTTTTATTTCTTTTTTTTATTATCATCAATCTAAATGTATCACAATTCAATCATTTTAGTGATAACAATTCTCACTATTCTTATTAAAAATATTTTATCTTAAAATAAACTATATTCTGATCAGATAATTCCGAAAATTTACGCCTCACGATTTTGTAAATCTAATCAACATATGATACACTTACTTTATCAAAAAAAGATTCTTAGTGAATCGGTTAACGTTGATATTACTTACTTTAGGCGGTAGTAATGTCAGCGTCTTTCTTTTGCTTAAACAAATTATAACACACCAAAATCTTTTTGAAAATATCCATATACTTTTGGTAATAAAAAAAAACCCACCTTTTAAATGGTGGGAAAAATACACTATTGAGCCCGAGACAAAACTAAAAATCAGTTTTGTTTTGGGCTTTAAATCTGAATAAACGCTTTTGTCTCAGCCTCGCTTTTTTTTCTAAGCTAAAGCGCCCATTGGATCCCAAGGTGCTAAAACAGTTGGTTTTTGTTTCCAGACTTCTTGTAATTCTGGTGACAATAATTCTTTACGAACAACGATTTGATACGTATACTCATCCATCCAAGCATCACTCATCACAAAAAATCCTTTGTCTCCGACTTTTTCGCCCCAGCTATTTTCTACTTTCCATTTTGTTGAAGCGCCATCGATCAGATCCACACCCGTTAAAACCATCGCATGTGTCATTAAACTTTCACCAAAATCTAAACGTTCAGCCTTCGTCATCGTGAAATCAATATCGAATAAATCATTCATGTCATACGCATCTAGAGACATAATCCCACTATCTCTTGTAGAAGATTGACCCACATCACAGCCAAACCAGACAGATTCTCCTTGTTCTAATTGAGCCACTGCTAATTTTTTAAATGTGCTCATATCTACATTAATATATTTTACTTCTTTACCGCCTACAACGTTTCCTAACATTTCGACAGTATAAGTTTGATTGTAAGGTTTATCTGCTGTTGGTGCATTGATCACACTTACATACTCATCAAGATTCACACCAACATATTTTTCATAAAATGATTGCGGTGTCAAATGTTGATCCAAATGATAATTTTTTTCCTCATCACGATACTCAAAATCAAAGGTTTCCGGCGGTGTACCTAATGAAATCGCTAAAAAGTTATAGACTTCTCCCAGCATTTCTTCTTTAGCCGCTTGAACTTCTGCAGGTGTTTTTCCACTAAGGATCAATTCACGCAAAATCGTTGCATCTTTTCTTAGTTTTTTATTTAAGTAATTATTTAAATCACGAGAGTTTGAGCTATTGCTGCTTTCTGGCATCGCTGTTTTTGGTACCACGCCATATTTTTGGAAAAGAGATACGATCATATCCCATTGTCCACCATCTTGTTGAGGTGTTGCTAACAAGAAAGCAACTTTGCGGCTGTCTAATTCTTGATCCGCTGTCGCAATGATATTTTCATAGAAATAATTTGATTTTTCATATTTATCCCAGAAAAATGTATAGTTTTGAGAAAGTTCAAAATCTTTTAGATTGAAGCTGTTGATCATTTTGTGTCTAAAGGTATTTAATGCTGCAAACATCCAGCAACGGCCGCTTTGCTTTTGATTCGCTACTTTTCCTGTTGTAAGATCTACTGAAAAAACAGGCACATTATTGACTTCAGCGCTCTGATTTTGCGCAGAAGCTGTGATTCCGTTTTTAACAACACCGCGTTGTACCGCGTTTTGCTTATTATTTTCCATAAATGTATCATGGAATTTTTTTGTAGCTGTTGGTTCGATTACTGACATATTGAATTCATCCTTTCACGCATAACATTTCTTTTCTATTATATGCCTGAATTTTCAATCTCTCAAGTCTTTGACAAGATAAAATTGCTTTTATGTATCATTTGTATTATTATATATAATACAAAGAGAAAAGAGGTGAACCTATGTTATTAGAGATTGATTCTCAGAGTGACGTACCGATCTATCAACAGATTTGCAACCAACTCATCTTAGGAATCGCTAAAAATGAGCTTCAAGTAGGAGAAAGTCTTCCTTCTGTTCGGCAAATGGCAGATGAAATCGGAGTCAATATGATGACTGTGTCAAAAGCGTATACTTTGTTGAAAAATGATGGCTATATTTTGACAGATCGCCGTAATGGAACCAAAATAGCTCAAAAACAGAAAACAGATCCCTATTTTCAAACGTACTTTTCAGAAACATTAGAATTATTGTTAGCAGAAGCCTATATTCATCAATTTTCAGAAAATGAGATACAAGAACAAATCAAACTGATTTATCAAAAATTTGAATAATAGAAGGTGTATTAAAAATGAATCTTTTTCTATATTTATTACTTGTTGGGGTCAACTTTTTAATGGCATTTACAGGAAGAATAATTGCAAATCCACATAAAAATATTGTTTTAGAAACAACTTTACCTAAAGATAAACTTCAAGACGATCAAGTTCTGGCAGTTAGTAGAACCTACAAAAAAAGATTGTTGCAATGGGCACTGCTCTTCTCTATCGCAGCTCTTCCCATCATTCTCATTCCTTATGATTCTTTGACATTGATCTATTTTCTAGTAATGATGTTTGGCTTTATTGGAACTTCTTTTTACTTACAGATTGTTTATATTCGTAAAATGACCACTGTAAAAGTCCAAAATAATTGGGATTTACCAACAAGCCCGATTTTAGTTGATACAAAGTTAGTGGCAAATAAAAACCGTAAATTGATTGCTATTTGGTGGTTTTTACCAAGTATTTTGATTACTCTTTCAGGCTGTATTTATTCTTTTAAAACACTTGGTTTTTCTAATGGCACTTGGATCATTTACCTGATTTCATTTCTTGTGACCGGGATGTTTTTACTTTTTTATTACTTTATTGCACGTTTTCCAGTTAAACCACTTACAAGTGATGAAACAATCAATCAAAAAGTCAATGATCAAATGCGGCATCATTGGTCTGTTCTAATGGCTGTCTCAGCATTGGTCATGAGTTTTTTAGCTTTTATGCCAGCTTTTTCAGTCGGTATTCCTTATGAACAATTGATGCTATTATCCGTTGGTTATGCTGTGTTTATTCTTGCATTTGTCATTTTTACTTTCTATTATTTATTCTCATCCCGAAAAAAACAGGATCAATTGATTGCACAAGCTAAGGAATATCGTTATAGCGATGAAGATCAATATTGGAAATACGGCATTTATATGAATCCCAATGATAAAAGAATTATGGTGCCTGATCGTGTGGGAATGAATATCTCTACGAATCTAGGCAGACCTGGCGGAAAAATTGCTATGGGAGTAATCGGCGTTTTTGTTTTGATTGCTTTAGTTGCTGCAAGTATTCCAATGCTGATCAGCGATTTTTCAGCTAATCCATTTGAATTGACCACAACTCGCAATGGTATCAAACTGTCAGCACCGTTAAGTCAAAGTAGACAAATCGATTGGGATGATATTGAATCGGTCGAACTGATCAACAGCCTGCCTAAAGATAAACTCCGTATTTATGGAACAGCAACAGAAAATTATTTAACTGGAGAATTTCAGATCGATGCTAAACCTGCTTATTTACTTGTTTTAACGAATAAAAAACCAATTTTAGAAATAAAAACCAAAGATAAGCTATACTATTATACAAATAAAGAAAACGACCGAACAAAACAATATTATCAATCGATTCAAGAAACGATTAAAAAGTAAAACTCAGCTAGGAAAGTGATCATACTTTTCCTAGCTGAGTCATTTTTTTGTTCATCCTACCACCTAATGTCAGCTGTGATAAATTTTTTTACTTGAAATGCTTGATTTAGTGAATTATACTTTGACATATCTCTTTTATGTGATTAAACTAAGCTTAATGAATAGGGGTGAACAAATAATGACTGTATTCAACATAAGAAACTATCAAAAATCTGATTTAGAAACCATAATTGCTTTATTTAACAATACTGTTCAAGCAATCAATAAAAAAGACTACACACCACAGCAAATTGAACAATGGGTACAGCTAACACCTGATTATGAAAAATGGCATGCTACATTGTCATCTACTCATACAATTGTTGCTCAAAATAGAGATAAAATCTTGGGATTCGGTAATATTTCTGATTCAGGAGAGCTTGATTATCTATATGTAGACAAAGAATGGATTGGCTATGGCGTTGGGAAAATGCTCGCTACAAATTTGATCGACTATGCTTTTAAATCTGGAGCAAAACAAATCACTGTGTATTCTTCAATCACAGCTAAACCTTTTTTTGAATCACTTGGTTTCGAGTTATTGGAACAAAAAATCAACTATCGTAATGGTGTATTACTCATGAACTATCTAATGGTCATTCGTAAAGTAGAAGAACCAAAAGCACCTTTCTTTAGATAACTAAAAAACATACTAAGCTTATAAGATAAACTTAGTATGTTTTTTTATTTTTCTTATTAAGTTGAATTCTACAGTTATGCAACTGTAAATTTTGTTTCAGCTAATGATTTTTGTAATTCATCGTTTGAGATCTCTTTATCGCTAATGATAGAAGCAGATTTTTTTTCTAAATCTACAGTTGCTGCTTGTACACCGTCGATCGCTTCAAAATTTTCTTTGACGATATTGACACAACCATCGCATTTCATTCCATTGATCGTTACTGTTTTTTCCATTAATAAACACTCCTTATTATTTTTTTATTGTTGAACTAAGTGACATTGGCATTGTCCAGGTATGCAATTACAAGGAACAACAGTCACAGCCGTTTTTCGTTTTTCTTCCAGCAATGCACTCAACTCGTCGATATCATCAAAACTCAATGTGCTGTCATTGATCATTGATTCAAGAACTTTGCCGACTTTTTTACTGCAGATCTTAGAGAGCATTTCTTCTGAAAGAACATCAATACTTTTCCGTTCTTCGACTAAAGGAAAATAGGTAAACTTATTCCCATTACGCTGAGTTCCCAACATCCCTTTTTCAACTAAGCGGCTTAGTAAGGTCTTAACTGTCGTGCTTTTCCACTCTGTCTTTTCATTAAGGATCGCGGTTACTTCTTTACTGGTTGTTTCATTCGTTGCCCAGGCAACACGCATAACTTCCCATTCTGCATCAGTGATGTTAAGTGCTTTTTTTTTATCAGACATACGAAAGTCTCCTTTAGCAGTATTATTTGAACAACACAAAAACTACATGTGTAGTCGATACATTTATAATAGCTCTTTTCTTTTCGTTTGTCAAAGAGAACTAGTTCCCTGCTTTTGACCAGTCAGCTATCTTTTTACTTATTTGTTTGAATATGTTGTATAAACCATATTATTTTTTACATACACTTGATCTACTTTTAAATTCACCGGTCCAGCCAATTTATTGAACAAAGGAATTCCATTGCCTAAAATCGTCGGGATGGTCGTAAGAATATACGTATCGATCAAATTAGCTTCGACTAAAGGAGCAATGATACTACCACCGCCGACAACCCAAATGGCTTGTCCTTCTTGCTCTTTTAATTCTTGAATCAGCTCTACTGGATTTTGACTGGTAAAAATGAGTTTCTCAGTACTTGCATCTGGATGACTCGTAATGATGTATGAGGTTTGCTCTTCATAAGGATATTGTTCCGGTGATAATTCATTGACTACTTGATCATACGTTGTGCGTCCCATCACGACTGTATCGATTTTTTCCATTAATTCTTGGTAACTAGTATCTTCTTCGACTAATTCAATCCCGCCACCTAAAAAATCAATACTGCCATCCGGCTCTGCGATATACCCATCAAGACTCGCTGCAATGTATAAAATAACTTCTCTACTCATTTAAAACGCTCCCTTCATTAACTAACTCTGAACTACTCATTGTACTGGTTTTATTTTTCCAGTCAACTGGTTTGTTCATTCTAAAAAAAACATAGCTAAAAGGGAAATATTCTTCCTTTCAACTATGTGTTTTTTTTATAACAACCTCATAACCATCTTTGATAATTGCTTGCTGTGTCGTTTGACCGAGACAATACAGCTTTGGCATATTTGTTAAACCCGTCTCACTAAACACTGATAAAAAACGTTGCCATAAAGATGGACTTGCCAGATACACAGCAGTTATTTTTTCAGTTACTAAACACGTCTTTAATCGCTGCCGATTCTCATCTGAAAAGAAATTATTATAAAGAATTGGCGTAAACAAGTTATGCCCTTGCTCTTTTAACTCAGCTTCTCCAACATTATCCGCTAAGTTACTTTTGGGATAAAAAATAGTCGTTGGTCTCGTAAAACAAACTGACCAAGCGTCAAACAATTTCTGCTTCGTTGAAACGGGTGCTTGAAAGTCAATCTTCACATGATTATCTATAAGGACCTGAGCTGTTTTTGCTCCAATAACTGCAAAATTTTTTGCTTGTAAATCTACGTTTACTGCAGGTTGTTGCTGAAAAAAGAATTCAGCTGCGTGTTGACTTGTAAAAAAGACCCACTCACTTTTTTTTAACATTTCTTCAAAAGATCCATCTGGCTTTTGCATCGTCAATGTCAGCAAAGGGATCTCAAGCGTTGCAAATCCTTGTTTCTGAAAGAATAAACGATCTTCTTGATTATCTTCAAGCAAACGTGTTAAAAGGATTTTTTTCATGACGATTCCCTATTCATCGCATTCAACAAGTTTTCTGCAACTTGTCTGCCAACACCTGCTAATTCTTGAACTACAACCGTTTCAGTGAAGGATTGTTTTAGCTCTTTATCTCCTAAGAATCCCCAAAACCGATACTCATCTCCCTCTTGAAGGGCGAAGGCACCAATTGGAATATCACAATTACCATTCAGCATCGCTAAGAAATCCCGTTCTTCCATAACTAATTTTCGAGTAAGCGGATCATTGATCGCTTTTAAAAACTCCGTCATCTCATGATCTTCGCTCCGACATTCTACGGCTAAAGCACCTTGGCCAACTGCTGGTATACACTGCTCACTGGTCAAAATAGTATATGGATATGTCGGAGCATCAAACCAATCCAAACGTTTCAACCCTGCAGTAGCTAAAACAATTCCGTCTAGCTGTTGTTCTTCCATCCGCTTCAAACGCGTGCCCACATTGCCACGAATCGATTCAACTTGAATATCATTTCGTAAATGCTTCATTTGAAATTCTCGCCGCAAGCTACTTGTTCCAATTTTAGCCCCAAGCGGCAATTCAGCCAAAGACCCCACTTCTCGAAAAATCAAACAATCGAAAGGAGCGCTTCTTTCAGGAATCGCTGCCAATGTCAGTCCATCTGCAACTTTAGCCGGCATATCTTTTAAGCTATGTACCGCAAAATCAATTTCCCCTGCTAATAAAGCCTGCTCTACTTCATTGATAAATAAGCCCTTTCCGCCAATTTTAGATAAACTGACAGAAAGCATTTGATCCCCTTTGGTGGTCATTGGAACGACCTCCACTGGAAAATCGCCATGAACTTCTTTCAGTAAATCTAAAACGATCATTGTTTGTTTCATCGCTAAGGGACTATTTCTGGTGCCGACACGGACGGTTTTCATTTTGCTTACTTCCTTTATCTTTTCTTATCTTTTAATCATACTAGATTTTATTTTTTTGACAACTGCCCTGTACCTACTTTATACGCTAAAAAGTAAAGTCCAGCGACAAAAAAGCCGCCGCCAATGATATTGCCTAAATACACACTGACCATATTTTGCCCAAAAGCAACCCACGTATTTCCGCCTAAAAGAATCCCCATCGGAATCAAAAACATATTCGCTACTACGTGTTGGAAACCACAAATCACAAAACCCATGATCGGCAAGAAAATCCCAACGATTTTACCAATAAAATCTTTCGCTGCAAAATTTAAATAAACGGCTGTACTGACTAAAAAGTTACATGCAATGCCTGAAAGAAATCCTTGTAAAAAGGTATCTTTAGTCCGACCAAGAGAAACTTGAATCGCCCGCTCTGCAAAATCACCTTGCAATGCCCCACTCAAATAACCAAAGAAATACGCGACGAACAACGAACCGATCAAATTAAAAATAGTCACGATCACAATATTTCTCAGCCATTCTTTTCCACTGATTTTTCTGGCAAACAACGCCATTGAAACAACCATCATATTCCCTGTAACCAATTCTCCGCCAGCAAGTAACAAGCAAATCAATCCAAATGGAAAAACAGCCGCTCCAATTACATTGACTAACGTCCCCCACTCTTTTGGCATTGTGCCCATTGCCCGAATCATCGCAATACCTGCCACTGCTATAAAAATACCTGCTAAAAATCCTAATACTGCTAACGTCAAAAAACTAGCACGAGCTTTTTGAACACCTTTTTCAATTGTAACATCAACAATTTCTGGTGGTTGAAGTGAATTCATATTTTACCTCCTTTAATTTAAAAGCGTAGTGGGCTCGTTCAATCCTGACAGAAAAACAGGAAATTATGACTGAGGCGTTCTTTGCCTTATTCATAATTTATCTTTTTTCCGAAGGATTAGCCCACGAAGCTAGATAGATTTAAAAGCTGAATGGGCTCGTTTAGGTTCGAAAAGAAAATAGGAAAAATTGACTGTGACGCTTTTTGTCACATTCCATTTTTATCTTTTTCTCGAGAACCTAGCCCATGAAGCTAGATAATTTGCTTAGTCAAAATATCCCATTGTTTGTTATACATCGTCGTCAATTCTTGATTCAAATAAACAACTTCCTCAAAACAATGATCACTTAAATACCGCTGATGAACCTCATCAAAACGTCGATCACGAGTTTCCCCAACTTGAATCGCATACACATCGGCTCCTTGTTGGGTATAAGAAAGAACCGTTTCAAAATCAACTTTTTCTGTATCAATCAACAAAATTTTACGTCCAAACAACGGCAATTGCTCAAACCAATCAGCACCCTTGCGGCAGGAAACGACATCTCCTAAAATAATTAGTGATGGATTTTGAAGTTGGTGTGCTTCGATTGCTTCTACCATAGTTTGAATCGTAGCAGTAACCGTCCGTTGACGGCCTAGACTGCCCCATTCAATAATTGCTGCTGGTAATTCCGGTGAAACTCCTTGTTCCAAAAGCTTCTGCTGCGTACTTACCGCTCGTTCTACTCCCATATACAAACACATCGTACAGTTTTCTGTTAGCCCTTTAAAATCAATTGATTCACCCGCTTGACGATGAGCAGTTGCCAACGTTACTTTGCTGCTATGTTCACGATGAGTTAAAGGAATACCGCTATAGCTACTAGCTGCGGAAGCTGCTGTAACACCAGGAACAATTTCATAGCTGATCCCTTCACTTTGAAGCGTGGCAATTTCTTCACCCACACGACCAAAAATACCAGGATCCCCGCCTTTTAATCGAACAACGATTTGTTGTTTTAGCCCTTCTTCCAAAAGCAATTGATTAATACTTTTTTGTTTCAGCACATGATTTTTTGGATACTTCCCACTATAAATAAAACGCGCTGAATCTTTCGCAAGATAAAGCAAAACTGGGTGAACCAGCCGATCATAAATAATCACATCAGCTGATTCTAGTACTCTTTTTCCTTTTAATGTTAGCAGTTCTGGATCGCCCGAACCAGCGCCGACAAAATAGACTTTACCCATAGTTACACCATGACATAGACACGATCATCTTCAACAATCGTCTCATATGCACGAACGCAACCTTCGTCCGGCTCTTGAACTTGTCCATCATTTAGATTGATCTTATAATCATGCAGCGGACAAAAAACATACTCCCCTGACACCGTTCCTTCAGCTAATGGGCCTTGTTTATGCGGACAAACATTCTCGATTGCTTTCACTTGATCATCACTTAAACGAAAAACAGCAATTTTCTGCGCTCCGACAATGACTTCTTTTCCTAATCTAGGAGCTAACTCATCTAATTGTGCAACAAAAATTTTTTCCATTTTTAAACTCTCCCCACTGTGTATAATTCTTGGCGTGTTTTGTCATCTTCAACAACTTCATCCCAAGGATTTCCCCGACGTCCGCTCACGGCTTCATCTAAAGTTGCTAATAATTCTTGACGTTTTTCAGGATCTAATAACACTTCTTTCACGACCTCAAAGCCCATACGTTCGATCCACGGAGCTGTTCTTTCAGCATAAATTCCTGTTTCACGGTAATATTGGAGCATTGCCCCACAAATATCGATGACTTCTTGTTCTGTTTCGACTGTTGTCAGTAAAACAGCTTCTTTCACTTCTGTTCCGCCATTTCCACCAACATAAATTTGAAAACCATTTTCTACACCGATGATTCCAAAATCCTTCACGCCACTTTCCACACAGCTTCTTGGACAAGCAGAGACACCCATTTTGAACTTATGCGGCGTATCAATAAACTCGTAACGTTGTTCTAATTTGATACCAAGTCCCATTGAATCTTGTGTGCCAAAACGACAGAAATTCGCACCCACACACGTTTTGACTGAGCGGACAGCTTTGGCATAAGCTCCTGCTGATTTCATATCTAGTTCTTCCCAGATTTTCGGTAGATTTTCTTTTTTCACACCATATAAACCGATTCGTTGGCTACCTGTTACTTTGACCATTGGCACGTCATATTTTTCCGCAACTTTAGCAATTAAAAGTAATTGCTGCGGGTTTGTTTTTCCACCACGCATTCTCGGAATGACTGAGAACGTTCCGTCATTTTGGATATTGGCATATAAACGTTCATTGACATAGCGAGATTCTTTCTCGTCTTCATGTTCTTTCGGCCATGCCACATTTAAATAAAAATTGATTGCTGGACGACACTTCGGACAGCCTTCTGAATTAGCAAAATGTAGTTCACGGTAAACGTCTTCTGAAGAGGTTAGTTTTTTCGCATAAATTTGAGTAACGATTTGATCTCTTGTTAAATCCGTACAGCCACAAATTCCAGTAGGCGCAGATACCACTTCGCCACCTAACGCATAGGCTAAAACATCACCAATGACTGATTTACATTTTCCACAAGAGCCGCCAGCTTTGGTATGTTTAGTTACGTCAGCTACGGAAGTCAATTCTTTTTCATTGATTGCAGTCATGATCGTGCCTTTATCAATTCCATTACAGCCACAAATCACTTCATCCTCTGGCCATTCACTCACATCAGCACTCGCTTCTTCACCCACCATATGGAGTAAGGAAACTGGTGTGTATTCCTCAATGCTTTCATTTTTTTTCAAAATATTGTAATAACGATTGCCTTCGCTTGTATCTCCATAAAGCACCACACCAATAACTTGATTGTCTCTAACGAAAATCTTTTTATATGTGTAATTGATGCCGTCAAAAGCTTCAATGCTATTGATTCCTTCTGTTTCCATGATATTTCCTGCAGAATATAAATCACAACCAGATACTTTTAACGAAGTAAAAGTGGTGCTGCCTTGATAAGGTTTCGCTTCTTTACCAGTTAATACATCGGCTAAAACTTTCCCTTGTTCAAATAACGGTGCAACTAAGCCATAGACATTCCCATTATGCTCGGCACATTCGCCTACTGCAAAAACATCTGGAACATTCGTTTTCATAAAGTCATCGACAACGATTCCGCGATTCACTTCGATAGTTGTTGTTCTGGCTAGAGTTGTTTCTGAACGAATTCCGATCGACATTACAACCATATCTGTATCGATCGTTGTTCCGTCACTAAAACCTAAACCTGTAACACGGCTTTCTCCAAGAATTTTTTGGGTTGCTTTTTCCATTAAGAATTTTAAGCCTTGTTTTTCTAAATCCGCTTGCAGCATTTTACCAGCTTTCTCATCTAGTTGGGTTTCCATCAGCCATTTTTCTAAATGAACAACTGTGACTTCCATGCCTTGATCCAACAAACCTTTTGCGGCTTCTAAGCCAAGCAGACCACCACCGATCACAACGGCTTTTTGGTATTTTTGTGCAGCTTCAAGCATATTTTCTGTATCGTCAATTGTTCTAAAACCAACAACACCTTCTAATTTAGCGCCTTCAATGGGTAAGATAAAGGCTCTAGAACCAGTAGCTAGAATACACTTATCATAAGTTATTTCTGTGCCTGATTGGGTGATGATTTTTTTCGTTTCTGTATCCATTTTTACTGCTGGATCATGATTGATCAATTCAATCTGATTTTCTTCATACCATTCCAATGGATTTGTGATGATTTCTGAAACAGTCATTTTCTTTTGTAAAACGTTAGATAGCATAATCCGGTTATAATTCGGGTATTTTTCTTCACCGATGATTGTGATCTGGTAACGTTCAGGATCTCGATCTAAAATTTCTTCGATCGTACGAACACCAGCCATTCCATTTCCAATTAAGACAAGCTTTTCTTTCATTTTATGTAGACTCTCCTTTTGTGATTTTTTGAGCAATCGAATCGCTACTCTGTCTTTTTTAGAATAGCAAGAATGAAAGACGGTGACTATTAGGGAATTACCTAATAGTCACCGCCTTTTCTTATTTTCTTTACTAATCACACATTATTTATATGTGTTTTGAATGATCACTCAATAAATGCATCAATTCTTGTTTCTTGGCTTTTACCGCAGTAGGATCTTTTCCATAAGACGACAACGCGATCAGATATTCTCCCTGCTCAATCGTACTCATATTAAAAAAATCACTGTTTTCTTTTTGACTACAATCATTGACCCATTGCCAATCAGCAGCGTCCATAACGATTTGCTGGTTCACAATCTTAGAATCTGTGCAAGCAAAAATCAGATGTGCATCTTGAATATATTCAAATTTGTACATGGCTGTAATTTTTTTTACTCCGTCTAATTCAGTGAATTCAGGAAGAAACTTGGGTGCGACAACCGTCAGTTGAGCACCTTCTTTTAAAATACCTAGTGCTTTTCTTAACGCAATTTTTCCACCGCCGATAATGACGATTTTCTTCTCTGTTAGTTCAAGCATTACTGGATACATAAAACAGCCTCTTTCACGATTTGTTCTAAATCAGTCAAAATCCGCGGATCAAATTCCAGTGTAGGCGTAATAATAAAATTCGTTGTTGGAAAAGCTTCAGTTAATTGACCCTTCATGATCGTAATTAAATGACCGTCAAATAAAAAGAAAGGAACGATCATAGGTTGTTTGTCATCTGTTAGGTGCTTTTCAATCACTTCAAGGTAATTTTCTTCTCCTTTCAGACTTATTGCATAAATTGAAAAAGCTACTTGCTCCTGGATTTCTTTTGCTATCTCAGTTAGAACTTGCTGAGGTTCTTGCGTTTGCTTGGTACCATGAGCAATCAGAAATCCAATCAACTTCTCATTCGGTTGGTTGATAGCTACTTCTTGGAATCGCTCTAGTAACACTTGGCGACTGCCTTTCTTTCCGCCAAAAGTTTCTGTTTGGATAAATTCAATTTCTGGATGGTCATTTTTTACTGTTTTAAGTTCAGCTGGAATGTCTACTAATGCATGTTTTGCTGCAAATAATAATACAGGGACGACAACTATTTTTGTTACTCCTTTTTTGATCATTTTTTCAGCAACAGTTGGAATTGTATCTGGATGGTTTTCTAAAAAAGCTGTTGATTGATAATAAAGGGGATCAAATTGTTTTTCTAGTTGTTGAATAAAATCCATCGCTGCTTGATTTTTTTCGGCTTTTTGACTGCCATGAAATACATAAAGAATTCCGATCATCTCTCTCACCTCATAAGTCGATTAGTTGCTGTTTCATACTATATTGCAATAATTCACTAAATGTTTCAAATTCTAACTTTTTCATTAAATGGGATTTATGGACTTCCACTGTTTTAACAGAAATAAACAAACGCTTAGCAATTTCTTTGTTGCTATAGCCTAATGCAACCAAGGGTAAGACTTCTCGCTCTCTTTTTGACAGACGCTCATATTTTGCATCTTTTTCTGCGGTGTCCGTTTCTTTTTGCCAACGTTCTTTGTCATAATTACCAAATAATGGATCGATCGCTATTTTTCCAGCGATCACTTGCCGAATCGCATCTAGTAGCACAATATCTTGTGAGCTTTTAAGAATATAACCTTTGGCTCCATATTCTAAGGCTGTTCGCACATATTCTTCTTCGTCATGCATACTTAAAATAATCGTTTTCACTTCAGGAAAATGTTCTTTTATTCGGCGTGTTGTCTGTAGTCCATTTTCCCCTGGCGGCATCCGCATATCCATCAACACAACATCAACAGAATTTTTTTCAAGGAGTAAAAAGGCTTCTGTACCATCTGCAGCATCACCGACAACCGTGATATCCTTTTGGCTTTCCAGTAATAAACGCAAACCACTTCTGACGACCGCATGATCGTCGGCTATAATAATGTTCATGTTGCCGCCTCCCAATCTATTGGTAAGTTTAGTGTCACGGTGGTTCCTTCGTTTTTTTCTGACTGAATAACTAAGTGGCCACCAATAGATTCTGCTCTTTCTTGCATATGCAACAAGCCTAAACCACGGCTGTGCTCATTCACCGTTTGAAGATCAAATCCTTTTCCATGATCTCGAACATTGAGCTCTAATGCTGATTTTCGCTCACTCAATGTCACCCAAAGTTCATCCACTTCAGCATGTTTCACACTATTCATCACACTCTCTTGCAAAACCCGATAAGTAATCGTCTCCACACTTTCAAAAAAACGTTTGTTTTCAAGCATCGGAATAAAATGTATCGCAACACCCGTTGTTTCTATCAAACGATGCAGTAATGCTTCAATTGCTGGAATCAAGCCTAAATCATCTAAAGCTGCTGGACGCAAATCAACAGCCAGTTGTTTCACTTCACCAAGTAATGCCACAAAATCTTCATCGATCTTTTGTAACTTTGCTGGTAACTCTGCTTGTTCCTGCCATTTTAGCTGACGTGTTTCTAACATCAGACTATAGATACTTTGTGCCAATCCATCATGCAGCTCTTGAGACAGTACTTTACGTTCATTTTCATGTGCTTGGTTCACATATTCGATCAAACGTTTATTTTGGATCACCTGCTGCAAGCGATCTTGAACAGCTACTCGGCGAACACTCAGTAAAGAAATCTGCCCATCCAATTCTGTGTAACTACCGCTAAATTGCTCTTGCTTCCCATCGTTGCTTTGTAAGACTAAGGGAAAAGCGGCCTGATCCCAATCCTCTTTTACTTCGCAATCTAAGCATTTCTCCATAGTAGAATGAAGCATACACCCTTCTCCTCTTGCTATTTCCAACACTTTTTCTAAAGGAAAAGGATATAGTTCTTTTAATTTTACAGCGGTTTTATTTTGTTTCACGCATTGATTTTTTTCAATTAAAAATAATGCATCCTTGGCTTCTTCAAATAGTTTTTCTAATATCATCATTTCCATATTTTCCACCTATAAATAAACGACTAGTTCATTTGCTTTGTCTTTAGCAACAGTCAAAAAATTTTCTGTGACCTCTGTTTTCTTGCGATAACCGACTAGCAGAACCCCTTTTACTTCACCGGTTTTTAATACAGGAAAAGCTACAATTGTTTCTAGTTTTTCCATCCGTGTGATGGGTAATTCAACTAATTTTTCTGGTTGTTTTTGTAAATCGGTTGCCTGATAGCTTCGGCCTGTTCGCCAAACAATTCCACCAATGCCTTTACCAACTTGCAGTCGAATGCGTTGATAATTTTGATTGGTATTGCCAGCTACATAATTCCAGCGGATCACGCGTACTTTTGTTACTTCATCAACTGTCGACAGGGCTAAAGCAACAAAATCGACTTGAAGTTCCTCTTTCATTTGATCGATCCTTTGCTGCACTTGATCCGTCATTTGACTACTCCTATTCCCTAATTTTTAATAAAAAGCTTGTTTTCTTTCAATTCTTCTCTTATTCTTAAGCCAACATATCTTATTTTAGAAGGATTTTTTTATGAAAACAACAGCTACTTTTAGTCCCAAACGTTTAGTTATGATCATTACTATGACTGTCTTTTCTTTTTCCAGCATGACGACAGCTTTCTTTTTAATGGGTATCAAGGCGTTTCCTTATTTTGTCGGAGCCGCTTTGTTCTATTTTATTCCCTACGCTATTATTATAGCAGAATTTACCGGCGTTTATAAAAATCATATTGGCGGTTTGTATCAATGGCTGGCCGGTCATCTTTCTGAAAAAGTTGCTTTTATTGCGGCTTTTTTATGGTATTGCAGTTATTTTATCTGGATGATCAGTTTGTTTATGAAGATTTGGATTCCTTCATCTATTTTACTTTTCGGTGAAGATTTAACTAAAAAAAATAGTTCTAATCCTTATTTCTCGACGTCTATTCTAATTGGACTTTTGTCTATTTTAGCGGTTGTCGTAACGTTATTCTTTGTCAGTAGAGGATTTAAAGGAATAGCTTCCTCTTTATATTTAAGTGGGATTCTGATGACTGTTTTGATTATTGCAAGCCTTGGTGGTAATTTGTTATTATGGATTACCAATCGCCCTGATATTCTACCGAACCTTATAGCTAGTTTCAAAGGGATTCAACCTGATTCCTCATCCGGGCAAAGCTTGGTAGAACAACTATCTTTTCTGATTTTTGCCATTACGGCGTTTGGTGGTTTAGATACGATTGCAAGTTTAGTCGATAAAACAGGTAAACAAAAAAAGCAATTCCCTAGATTATTGATCTACAGCAGTTTTTTAGTTGTCATTTGTTATTTTTTAGGCATCCTTTTATGGAGTGGTGGAACAGATTTAGCGCACTTAAAAGCCAATAATAGTATTCATTTAGGGAATTTAATGTATGAATTAATGGAAAATCTTGGCTATTCTGTTGGGCAGGCGTTTTCTTTAACCGCACTGCAATCTCAATTTCTAGCTCAGGTTTTTACTCGTTTTACTGCCTTGACGCTGTTGCTTTCTTATATCAGTTTATTATCGACTATTTTTTATCTACCGATTCGAACACTGGTAGAAGGAACGCCTAAGCATTACTGGCACCCTCGCTTGAAGCAAAAAAATAAACATGATATGCCGATTTATGCTTTGCTGATCCAAGGTGTCCTTATCAGTTTGTTTATTTTAGGCATTAGCTTGGGCAGTCAATATGTTGTTTTGTTATATAATCAGCTAACTCTAATGACGAATATATCAAGAGCGATCCCTTATTTATTAGTTGCCCTTGCTTATCCCGCATTTAAGAAAAAACAATTAACAGACAGTTCGACATCTATTTTGATTCAATCAACCCTCAGCGCAACATTCATTAGCGGCAGTGTGATTATCTGCATTGCTTTAGCTATTGGATTTCAGCTTTATCAGCCTCTTTCACAAGGGAATCTATGGCAAAGCTTAACATTATTGATTGGACCTTTGCTGTTTACGTTGATTGCTTATTTACTTTATCAACATTTCCATAGAAGAAAAGAAATGACTCGAAACAGTTGGGAGAATTAGTTTCCCTCAGCTGTTTTATTTCTATTGATAAAATATAGTAATAACAAGCGAAATAACAGCGTTTCCTGTACAATATAAATTGAACGCTTTTTTGTTTCTTATAAAAAATGAAGGAACCGCAATCTTTATGCAGGAGGGATCTTTTTGTTTGATTTAGAAAAAGTTCAGTCGTTAAATGAGCTGGAAATGCTTGTTTATCACTATGTCTTAGAACATATGGACAATATTCCAAAGTTAACGATTCGTCAACTTTCTACAAATTGTCACGTGTCCACTTCAACGATTTTACGTTTTTGTTCAAAAATGGGCTTTGATGGGTTTTCAGAATTGAAATATGCCATCAAAAAAGAAGAACAGCAACAAGAACAGTCCTTTGAACAATACTACGATGCCACGATCCATGTTGATTCTTTTTTAAAACGCCTGAATCAGCAAACGTATTATGAAACATTGAAACCCGCTATCACCATGATTGCTTCTGCTCGTCACATTGTATTTTCTGGTATTGGCACAAGTGGTATTTTAGGATCGTATGGTAGTCGTTATTTTGCAAATATGGGCATCAACGCATACAGCATCGGTGATCCATTTACGCCAATTCCTCAACGAGGGTTTGAAAATACCTTAGCAATCATTCTATCCGTTTCAGGAGAAACTTCTGAAGTGATCAAACAAGTAACGGATTTCAAACGGTCTGGTGCTAAAATTTTGAGCATTACTAATGATGAACATTCAACGATCGCTCGTTTAGCTGATTACAATATTTCCTATTATATGCCAGATGAAAAATCAGTTTATGCTGATCCTTATATCAATATCACCACCCAAATCCCAGTTATTGCGTTGATTGAATTACTGGCTCATCAAGCTAGTAAAGAGTTTGCTGAAAAAACTGACCAACAAAAGAACTTACCTGGTTAAATTATTTAAAGACGACCATAATGCCGAAATTTTGACAAACGGCGCAAGAGTTGCTATGGTTTCTGAGAGGATGTACCGTATGTTAGGAACCAAAATTAACGTACATCATACCTATTATAAAGAGGAGTGTGACGATTCATGTCTTTTAACATCGAGCATTTGGACAACGAAGTAATCACTGGAAAACAGTACAAATTTGCTATTCCTAAAACACCTGAAGATTTTGCTGAAGTCAATAATCAAAAGCTAGAGATTTTGCCAACTGATAAAAAAAGTGTCCAAGCTATCATCATCAATGATCCAGATGAGAGTAACGGTACTTATAAATATCTTGTTGAAGATAGCGAAGGGAATCGAACCTTTACAGTAGAAGCTGGCGATTATGCCGTATTTATCGGACCTTGGGAAACATTGGCAGATATTGATAACTTTATCGGCGCAAGTTACGGCGAGCTTTACCAATCTCCTGAATATGGGATCGGTGGAACAAACAATATTCAACTTCTTGATTTTGAAAATAAAAAAATTACATTAAAACTACCTACAGTTAGTAAATAAACGTACGACCTAGAAATAAATTGCTTTTTGATTTGTTTCGAGGTCGTATTTTTAATTGATTTGTTTTTTTGCGCGGTACATGTTTCTGAACAAGCTTAACCTATTTTAAATACGTGACATTTCTTTTATAGTATACATGTAAACGTATTCAGTAGTTTTAAATCAGAGCGGCCGCTCTATTGAAATACTGCTACATGCAATTATTTTCCGTTACTTTAGTTAACCAAAGGAGAGGTTTAGAATGAATGAATGGATCAATGATAAAGTTCTACCACCCGTTTTAAAGTTCGTTAATACGAAAGCGATTACAGCATTAAGAAATGGGATGTTGTACACGATGCCATTTACAATCGTAGGTTCGATTTTCCTATTATTAGCCAATTTACCGATCGAGTCAGTGGCAAAATGGATCACCGACAGTGGTTTGGTCGTATACTTCAATCAAGCTTATGGGGCATCTTTTGCCATCATGTCAGTCTTTGCGGTAATCGGGATCGCTTATTCTTATGTAAAAACAGAAGGCTTTGAAGGTCTACCTGCCGGAATGATTTCCCTTGTTGTCTTTATTTTATTTATGTCTCCCGATGTGACTGATTTAGACAGCGGTGTAACTATTGGAAATGTTATCAATAAAGACTGGACTGCTGGTAAGGGAATGATCACAGCAATCATCGTGGGTCTTATCGTTGGTTGGGTTTACAGCTGGTTCTTACGTCATGACATTCGGATCAAATTACCTGAAGCTGTTCCTGAAAACGTAGCAAACTCATTTACTGCCTTGATTCCTGCTGCGGCTTTGATCACTGGTGCAATGTTTGTCTATATTTTCTTTGATAAAGTCTTTAAAACAACATTCTTTGATTTCATTTATGATGTCTTACAATCTCCACTTCAAGGAGTGACTGATTCCTTGGGCGGCGCTTTAGTACTTGGTTTCTTAGTTCCATTATTCTGGTTCTTCGGTGTTCACGGTTCAACGATCGTCGGCGGAATCATGGGTCCGATTTTACAAGCGAACTCTTTAGAAAATACAGATATTTTAAAAGCTGGTAAAGAATTAACTGTTGCAAACGGTGGTCATATCGTAACGCAACAATTCTTAGATCAATTTTTAACAGTAACTGGTGCTGGTATGACACTTGGATTAGTGGTTTATATGGTGTTCTTTGCAAAATCAGCACAATTCAAACAACTAGGTCGTTTGTCAATTGGACCTGCCGTGTTCAATATTAATGAACCAATCACGTTTGCGACACCGATCGTAATGAACCCGATCATGGCGATTCCATTTATTTTAACGCCTGTCGTGTCATCTGTTATTACTTACTTCGCTTTGTATACTGGTTTAGTCCCATTATTTACAGCAGTTCAAGTGCCTTGGACAACGCCTCCGATCATTTCTGGATTATTAGTTGGCGGTTGGCAAGCAGCGTTACTACAAGCATTTGTTTTAACGTTAGGATTCTTTATTTACCTACCATTTGCTAGAAAAATGGATGCGATCAACTATGCGCAAGAAACAAATCAACCTATTACAGAAGAAGTGTTAGAAGAAATTGAAGCTGAAGCTTAAACATCCGTTCTAAACTGACTTAAACATCACTGCACAGCTGATTCCGTTCAATTAATTTCTCCCAGCTGTGTAGTGATTTTAATGTTCAAACATGAATTAGAAATAGAAACGAATAAATTTGTAAGTAAAAGGAGTAGATCATATGTCAATTTTAAGAGAAAATTTCCTTTGGGGCGGCGCTGTTGCAGCCCATCAATTAGAAGGTGGTTGGAATCAAGGTGGTAAAGGTGTCAGTGTTGCTGACGTTATGACCGTTGGCGCTCATGGCGTGCCTAGACGAATCACAGACGGCGTGTTAGACGGCGAAAATTACCCTAACCATGAAGCCATCGATTTTTATCATCATTACAAAGAAGATGTGAAATTATTCGCTGATCTTGGGTTAAATTGTTTCCGGACATCGATTGCCTGGACACGGATTTTCCCAAATGGGGATGAAGCTGAACCAAATGAAGAAGGCTTGCAGTTTTACGATGATTTATTCGATGAATGTTTAAAATATGGGATCGAACCCGTAATTACCTTATCTCATTTTGAAATGCCTTATCATTTAGTTACTGAATATGGTGGCTGGCGTAATCGTAAAATGATTGATTTCTTTGCGAAGTTTGCTCGTGTTTGTTTTGAACGTTATAAAGATAAAGTCACTTATTGGATGACTTTCAATGAAATCAATAATCAAGCGAATTACGCGGAAGACTTTGCGCCGTTTACCAACTCTGGGATCAAATACCAAGAAGGCGAAGATCGTGAAAAAATCATGTATCAAGCGTCTCATTATGAGTTAGTAGCTAGTGCACAAGCTGTTAAAATCGGTCATGAGATCAATCCTGATTTTCAAATTGGTTGTATGATCGCGATGTGCCCCATTTATCCGTATTCTTGTAATCCCAAAGATATGATGATGTCAGTCAGTGCGATGCAAAAACGTTACTGGTTTACAGATGTTCATGTGAGAGGGCATTATCCAAGCTTTATGGAAAACTATCTAGCTCGTAAAGGGTTTGATTTAGATATTACGGAACAGGATTTAACTGACTTAACGCATGGTTGTGTGGATTATATCGGCTTTAGTTACTATATGTCGTTTGCTATTAAAGATCATGATAAGGGACCTGCTTTTGATTATGATGAGTCGCAAGATTTAGTTAAGAATCCTTATGTAGAAGCTTCTGATTGGGGTTGGCAAATCGATCCACTTGGTTTGCGTTATGCAATGAACTGGTTTAATGAGCGCTATGAATTGCCTTTGTTTATTGTGGAAAATGGCTTTGGTGCGATTGATGAACTCGAAGCGGATGGCACGATTAATGACCAATATCGGATTGATTATTTGAAAGCTCATATTGAGATGATGAAAGAAGCTGTCGAATTTGACGGTATTCCATTGATTGGATATACGCCTTGGGGCTTTATTGATTTGGTTTCTGCGGGGACTGGTGAGATGAAGAAACGGTATGGTTTTATCTATGTGGATAAGGATAATGAAGGACAAGGGACGTTGAAGCGTTCTAAGAAGAAATCATTTGATTGGTATCAGCAAGTGATTAAGAGTAATGGAGAAGAGTTGTAAGAGATTTTAATTAGTAAGTTCATAAAAATCAACTTGATTCTTTAGCTTTTTTACAAATGTTAGTTGACAAAGAACCAAAATAAAAAACGGGCAGACAAGACACATTCTGCTCGTTTTTTTTATCATTGGGAAAGATCTTGTTCTAAAATCCATCTGTTTAACCCATTTAAATAATAAGCCAATTTTGAATTAGATTGTCTCACAGGTTTAACTTGTATTGCCGAGTATCTTTTATTCCTCAGAGAAGGATCAAGAAATTCACCCGTTTGGGCATGTGTAGCTTTGGATAGCAATAATACATTTTTATTCAATAAAGGAGTCGCATACTGTTTTACATCTTGTTCTAGTACCCATTTGTTTAAACCATCAAGATAATAAGCTAATTTTGAATTGGACTGTTTAACTTCTTTCACATCTTTAATACTATACTCTTTGTTTCTTAAGTTTGTAGGAATATTTTCTCCTGTTTGGTATTGAGATGCAAATGATTGTAAAGTAACAACTGTACCAATTTTATTTTGGTACTTTCCTCTTCTAAAATTATATAATGTTCGATACCATTCGTAATTTGATTGTCCTAGTGTCATATATTTCGAATTGCTTGATACAATAAAAGTATCTTCCCACCAAGGATTCCAATAAAAATAATAAGGAGGGTATGAGGTTATATCTCCATTTTTAGGCGCAGTATAGCCCATAAGAATGATAGAATGACCGTACGTAGTACTTGATTTTAAATCAGTAACAACTGGTGCATTATTTTCAATTTCATTTTTTATCATTGAGAATGGAAGTTTGTTACTTTCTAATTTAATTGAATAGTTATATGCTTTATTTACATAGTTAATAATATCATTTAGACTTTGTTTAGTAATCCAATTTATATCCATAAGCTGGGCTTCAGTTGCATTAGGATACGATTTATGAATGATATCGCTAGCAGATGTAACTTGTTTTCCAGCTTGATGGTTAATGGCTGCTGCCATAGTAAAATCTTGGCACCAAGGTTGGTTGGTTTGAGTTTCATAAACTGTCCAAGGCAATATATTCGTTTCAAATTCTACTGAAGCTCTTGCCATCCGTAAATTAGGTTGTGCAGTTGGTTCAGTTATATCAACGTTAACAGATATTTGCGAATCAGAAGATATATCTGGAATATCTGTATCATTAATTGTTAGTAACGGTTTCTGAGTTCCTTGATATCCATAAAAAATATTTTGGTTAAGCCCAACTAATGTTATTGCTTGATTGACATCAAATGGAATCGTCAAACTCAATTCTTCGAGTTTCTTTGCTAACGCCTTTGATAAAATAAAACTATCTGGATTTTGACTATCTGTAGAGTCAATTTGTAACAAGTATGCAATTTGTTTATTCTCCGTAGCAATGATTGGATAATTGAACGTAGTGTTTTCAGGATAACTAATTGTAAATGGTTGTCCTAAATAATAGTCAGTGCTATTTTGGTTCTCTACAGCCATCATTTTATTTAAATAATCTTGCCAATGTTGAGTAGCTAAAGCAGTCGTTTCATTTGGAACATTTGCTGACTTCACATACAAAGAAGCAGCATCTACTTTGGTTGTAACTACGGTCAACATAAAGATAACTGCTAAAAATAATCCTAATAAAAAACGTTTTGTTCGTTTCATATTTTCCCCTCCTCCTTATTTATTGAATCCATATAACGTAGAGACCCATTTGAAGGTTACATTTGCGGAAGGGTCAATAGAACTCTCATTTAATAGTAATTGAATTTCATTTTCACCTCCGCTAAAAATCACACCATTTCCATGAATTAGACTCTTATACATGTAAAGTATTTGAGGAGGTCTACCAGGAAAAGTAATTTTTTGATACCCAAAAATTATCACAGCTGTTTCTTGTTCAATCCAATAATTTCCATTCGCAGTTAAAAAAGCAATGACTGGACGATTATTTGAAAGTTCTTCTTTGAGAAAACTAGTATCTAAAACACCATTAACAATTTTAGTCTTATAGCCTTGACTAAGTAAATATTTATTTGACTGTTCTAGATTTGCCGTAACAGAATTTAATTGCGTATCACTGTATGTTGGATAAACATACTTAAGCAATTGCTTTGGTTGTCTACTTGTTGACTTTTCAACAAAATTCAATACATTGGTAACAGAAAGTGGAGTTGGTTGCATAGTAAATGTTTTACTAGACGAACTACTATATTCGTTAATAATAGATACTTCTACCTCAGGTGGAACAAAATCTGCACTTACCGATTGGATATTAATGTTTATAAATAAGGTAATTGTAAAAATAAAAAGTGGAATCAATAATTTTTTATTTTTCATTCCTTGTACCTCCATAATTATTTTAGTGAAAATCTCAATGTACAAATCAAATAGTTCAACAGTAACAAAATAATATTTGTTACTGTTTTTTATTAATCAATGCTCAAAATTTTCTGAGCTTATCTAAGCTAATAGTTACTAGATCCTAACAAAGATTAACGCTTACCTTTGTTTAATAGTGAACTAACCAAACAAATTAAGATAATTAATAATAATAATACTGTATTTAGCAAATACATTTTTTCGTTTAGATACTCTAAATAAAAACTAACTGGCGAGATAAAAAATAGATATACATATTTTTTTATGCTTATACGTAAAATAAAACTAAAAAATATTAGTATAAGACATATATTCATAAGTATAATAAGTAAACTTATTTCAACATTGGATAATGATTTACTATAAATATTAGTAACACAGAGATACTGTGCTAGCAAAATCAACACCGTGCCGAATAAGATAGATATTTTATTTCTTAACTTAATAATCTCCGCCCACCTCGTTAAATAGAATTTATTTACTATTTTTTTTATTTGTCTTGAGTCCACAGAGAGTAATAAGTAGTGAACCTATTCATTTCGTAAACCGTACCTGTACCATTTTTGATTATACTTAGGTTCAAAGCGAATCATTCAATCATCATTTATTTTGTTATTGGTTTAAACAAAATTTTCAATACACATATTATACAAACTAACACCAAAACAACACAATTAGATAACGATATTGTATTATTCAAATAATCTGACATAACTACTAATAATGGAAATAAAAAAAATAGTAGAAAATATCTGTGAATTCTTACATTCAAAATAAAAGTACACACTATGATAAATATAAAACAAAGAAAGAGAACTAGATATTTTAAAATAATACTTTTAGTGTTTGATGTTGAAAATAAAATATCTGCAAAACAATATAATGTCATAACCAGTAACAAAATACTTGCAATTAAGTATTTTTTTTGTTGAAATAACTTATTCATCATCGAAAAACCTTTCTTAAATTCCCCTTCTTTCTTCCAAATAGTAAAAAAAGAAGAAAGAAGAAGAATTATTGTCTTATATAATTAAATTAACAGCCATGCTTTTGTTATTTTCCTTTATATTCATTTTGTGACCAACAAGAGTATATAGCAATAAATTTATTTACCTCTAATACAGTCCCTGTACCATTATTTTTATATTCTAAATTACGTGCCATATTTTGAAAGTATAGAACTACTCCTCCACCTGCAACAGTAGCGCCTAGCATAAGAGCTCCTGCTCCGGGACCACTCAAAGAACCTGCTAATCCAGCAGCTCCTGAAAATAAATCAATTAATAATCCACCCGTAGCAACATAATCAGCTCCATCTTGTAAATCTTTAATTTTCCAATTTGTCTTAGCTGTATCCATCCACATTCTTCCATAGTTCCAACCTTCTTCATAATAATTTCTATTGTATCTATTCGCATTTCGAGATTGGATTTGATTTTCAAATTTCGTATTTTCTATATTCTCTAAAGCATCTTGTAAAAATGACTCATTTGTAAACTCTATTCCAGTCTTTACAGCTAGTTCTTCAAAATTGAATTCGTCAACAATAGCTTTTATTTCTGTTTCATCATATACATATTTTCCATTTTCAATCGTTAATACATCTGTGATTTTATCTTGCATGACAGAAAATTTTTCAATTTCACGATTTTTCTCTCCATCATTTGTAGATGATTGTACACTCGCTTCTGCAGATGTATTAGACTCTGCCAAAGTAGTAAGTGGAGATAGCATACTAGTAGATACTAAAAATGTTAATGTAACTAAAATAATTTTTTTCATATTATAACCCCTCATATACGTATTTTAGAAAACGCTTTCTGAGTAATATGATATCATAATTGTTTTAAAAAATAAACATAAAATATACTTTTATCAACCTGGTATTTATCCAGCCAATTTGATTAAAAATCATAAATTTTTTTTATTTTCTAAAAACTGTTGTTTCCAATTTTTTTGATTTGCAATAAACTATCAAGCTCCGACACACTAGCTAACTAGAGAATTTGCTAAAAAATCACCAATTTCTCCCGTGTTTATATTGATTATTCATATTAAGTTCATCATACTTATTGATATAGGACAGCAACGAAAAAAGCTTTATGAACTTTTCTCAGTTCATAAAGCTACATCACATATAAATAACCATTGGTACCTCAAGTATCTGGCGGGAACCTCATACTTGAAGTCCTTTCTCTTTTTTAACAAAAATCCATTTCTCTAAAGTATAAATAAGCTATGTCAAAAATAAGAAAACTGAAAATAAACTGTATGAATAGCCTACCTTAAATCGGTTTCTCACACAGTTTTTTCCCTATTCTCTATTTCTTATAGCACCAACATATATCCCTTTGAACGAACGGTTTTGATATATTCTGGTTTAGCCGAATTGACTTCTAGTTTTTTCCTCAGATGAAAAATCAGATTACTGACACGATATTGTTTGTTCCCTAATTCTGTATCGCCAAATTCTTCATTCCAAATATTTTCATATATTTCTTCGTATGTAATGGCTTTACCTGAATGCTCTGCTAAATAAGAAATTATTTCAAATTCTAGTTTGGTCAATGCTACTTCGACTTTCCCTTTCAATATAACGCTTAAATTTGTTGCAATCAATTGGATCGGTACTTTCGCGTTTTTTATTGGTTCTAAGCTGTTTCCATGGCTGCTTGAAGTGTTTTCCCCTTTTATCCGTTTTAACAGATTCGTAAATTGTAAAAGTGACACTTCTTGTTCCTTTTCTTCATCCAACACACCGTCAGCTCCTAGCTGTAGATAGACTAGTTTATTGGTTTTCGTTTGATTCTTTGAAACGACCCAAATCAAGGCTTTACAGTTTCGTCTCAGCTCCAAAATCAACTCACAGGTATGCTTTAATCCTAAAATAGAAGACTCTTCTATAATCAATGCATCCATTTCGTCAGCAGTATTCAGTACTTCTTCTCTTGTCAAATGATGCATGTGATACGTTGGCTGAGTCAGTTGGTTCATATATGTATCATCGCTCTGTTTACTTGCTTGTACGATCCCTATGTTGTACATATTTTGTCACCCTTTCTGTTAAATAAAACAGAAGCCTTGTACCTGCTGAAATTCACGGCTGATCACTTCCAGCAGATAGCTAACTTCTTTGATTCTATTTTTTTCCTAATCTAACGGTCTCTTTCTTTTCTCCCCATTACTTTTGCTTTTACGTTTTCTTTTTTTATTGGCTTTACGTTTTCTTTCTGCTTCTTTTTTACGTTTTTGATAAACCATCCAGCTGATTAAACCGATAATAATTACAACTAAAATGACGCCTCCAATGATTATGTATATTAAATAATCGTTTGGTTCTTCTACTAAGTCAACCGCTTCATCATTGAATTTTTTCGCTTCATCGGCTGTAATCTCAAAAGCTTTTTCAAATGGCCATGTCTTGCCATCTGCTTCGACTGTCATTTTCATGACATATTTCCCTGGCTTAAATGCTTTATTTGCCATCTTGATTCCATAACCAAAGTTTGAGTTTGGTGCCATATTCAGATTCTCTTGATTGGTTGTGAAGATTGCTGTTTTTAAATCATTTTCAGCAAAGACTTGTGCTTTAACTGTCATTTGACCTAAGATTCTAGGCATTGGATTTTGTAAAGTTGCCACAACTACATTACGATAATTCCGTTGACCTGCTGCTACATCTAATAAGTTTAAATTTGACTCAACCTCTTCATCATTTTCAGATAAACGAACCCCAACTACGTAAGCAAATTTATTTTCGATTTGCATACCTGCCTCAGCTTTCTCTTCTTTTCCTGTTTCTTTTTGGGTAAAGTAAAGTCCGCCTAAGATGATCCCATTAAATGATTCTTTTGGTATTTCGACTGGAATCGTCACGATTTTCTTTTCCTTTGGTGCTAAAACGACTTCTGGATCTACCTTGGCAATACTAGCAAATGGTGTTTCTAATGATTTATCTAGTTTAGGTTTGGCCTCGCCATAATCGATTACCCCATTATCATTCGTAATTGCTGTATTGGCTTGGATTTGAACCGTTACTTCTTCGTCTTTATTATTTTTGATTTCAACTTTTAATTCTTCTTTCGTATCTGGTGACACTCTTAAATCAAAATATGTTTTATTTTTGTCAAGTTGGTTCTCTGGTAACTGGGCCTCAACTGAAAAATTCATTTCTTCAGCTGATACCGCTTCTGTTCCCAGGACGTACATAACCATGATACTCATGATCACGATCATCGATTTAATATATTTGTTCATCTTCAGTTCCTCTTTTCTTTGGCTCATCTTTATTCGTTTACCTACAAACAACTGAAACAAAGAGCTATCCTTAAGGAACTGATGATGATTATTCCTATTACTAGTGACTCGTACTTTTTTCAGTTTTTCTTATTCTGTAAATGGTGTATCCGTTAAAGTCCATGTTAAACTTGTTTGATAAAAACCAGCGACTTTTTTAGAATCACCAGGTATTTTTAATTGGATACCCGTTTTTGCTTCTTCTAAATCTTTGCCAAAACGGTCGACCCAGGTTCCCATCCCTTGATCTGTTGCTGCATACATGACCATCGCTGAGTTGCCATCTGCTGTTAAAGTAAAATTAGCGTTGGCTGAAGGTGATGTCGTGTCTTTTCCCGATTTGCTGACTAAAACTGGTGAAGTAAAGACCAATTCTGTCCCCGCTAAGCTATGTACACCGTTTTTAAATGCACTATCCTGCTTAACTAGTAACGTCCAACCGGAATTAGTGCCTCGGTGATCCGTCACCTGAACATAGTTCGGTACATCGATTTCTGCTTCTTTACTATCGATCACACGATCAGGTTTCACTTGATACACGGCATCATTCCCATTGGCAGTTTGCTTGCCAAATTTCAAGTTAGAAATGTAATTCAAGCTTAAAGGTCCTTTAGTACTTGGTTGATGCGGATTTGTCCCATCGGTATTTGGACCAGGTTTTACTATCTCATTGGGATCTGTCGGATTGACAGGCTGTTCGCCATCTCCCGAGTATTTTTCGATTGTGACATAGGCATTAGAACCTGTACTGATTTCCTCTTGTGCGGATGCTTTCACCGGCATTGTCAACAAGATCAATAACACACCAAGTATTAGTTGTTTTTTCATCTCGTTACTCCCTTGGATAAACATTTTAATTTCATACTAGAGTAGATTTAAAGTATGAATCGTTCAAAGTATCCATACTTTAAATTGTCTAGCGTACTGTTGATCTATCTAGTTGGGGAATCAGATAATGTCCACTCAACTTTTGCTGTATACGTACCATCTGTTTTTTGAATATTACCAGGAATCGTTAATTTCACGCTGCTAGCAGCATCTCCTAGAGTTGCTTTTTCAGGAGCATGAAGTGTTCCGTATAAGATATTCCAAGTTCCCATTCCTTTGCCTGCTGGAGCAGTCGCGATATCCGCTGAGGCACCTGTTCCTAAAACGATTGAACCTGTATTTACTGTTGGTGCATTCGTTGTGTTATCAGCTGATAATGGTTGTGACCAGCCATTAGTTAGAGTGATTTCACTTCCATTTAATGTTGTCTCACCATTTGTAAATTGTTCTGCAATTTTAGCAGTAAGTTTCCAACCAGCTAAATTTCCGCGGTTGTCTGTTACTTGAACAAAGTTTGGACGTGCGCTTACGCCGCCATCAACAAAGTTTGGTGTTGGCAATTTTGCTAGGTAGCTTTCAGTATTACCAGATTTTTTGATTGTACCAAAGTCAAAAGCTGTTAATAAGCTTAAGCGTAAAGATGAATTTTGACCTGGATCAACCACGCCGCCTTCGCCACCTTCACCGCCGTCCGGATGTGTGATTTCTCCACCAGTTTCTCCATCCGTACCGCCACCAGGTCCAGTGATGACTCCATCTGTCCCATCGTCTGCTTCTAAGATAACTGTTGCATCACTTTTAGCTTTAACTGGATAAACTGTTTCATCAGCCTGTACGGACTGAGCACCTAAAAGACTTGCTGCGATTAATGTTGCTGTTAATAATGTTACTTTTTTCATGTATTTCCCCTCCGAATAACTTCCGATATCTCTCTTTATCGATTCCATAATTAGTAGAGTAGGAGTACTCCTCCTACTCAGGTCGTTGTTGCTTATTTATTTTGGTCCATCTGTTAACGTCCATTTTAGGTTTGCTTTATAAGCAATATTCGCTTTCGCTTCAGCTGAAGCAGGGATCGTTAATTTCACACCTGTATCTTCTACTAATGTTTCATAATCAACACCAGCTAATTCTTCTTGACCAAATTTCACTGACCAAGATCCAATTCCTGCATTAGGTGCAGCCTCTAAAATTGGTTTTGCTGCATCTACAGTCAATTCTTGTTCAGAAGCAAATGTTGTTGGTGCGTAAACACTTGGCACATCAATTCCAGCAGGTCCTTTAATCGTAGGTTCCGTTAATGTAATTGTCGCACCTTTTAAAGTAACTTCTTTGTCGTCAGCATCTTTGCCTTTAAATGCGCTTGCTTCGACTTCCAAATTCCAGCCACTTAATTTACCACGGTTGTCCACTACTTGAACGAAGTTAGGAATATTTTCATAAACAGTTGATTCTTTTGGCATAATCACTTCACCAGCTTTGTCGATTTTATCTAGTGTTAATTGCGTACCTTTAGCCCATAAAGTCATCCCATTGGCATTTAATTTAATTGGCTTAAATTTCGTAAAGTTCGTATCGGCAGCAGTCCGTTCATTGAAACGGAAATTAGACACATATGCGATATTGAAACTTGGATTTCCATCCCCGATCGAACCATCACTACCCGGTAAATTAATGGCAGCCTCATCACCTTTATTACCGACAGGAGGTATTACAACTGGTGGTAAATCTGGATCTGTATTTGCTTCAAATTGAACGGTTGCTTCACTATTTGCCTCTGGTTGTTCTACTGTTGCTAGAGCTGTTTGACTTCCTAAAGCTAATGTACTAAACATTACAACACCTAAACCGGCTAATGTCATTTTTTTCATTATTTAATTCTCTCCTCTGTATTCATCAGTTTGATTGAACTTGCATTCATTATCGAGCTTACATTTATTCTTAAGGCGCAGTTGTCAATACCCACTCTAAGCTTGAACGATAGCTTTTTTCTGCTTTGGGTTTCGCTGTTACAGGCACTGTTAATTTAACACCTGAAGTCGCTTTACCTGTTGTTGTATTACCAGCAACTGTAATTCCTTTAAGGATTGTTTTGTCTGTGTCTGCTCCCCATGTTAATGACCAAGTTCCTTGTCCTTTTTGAGAGCCTGCTTCAAAGACTTTGTTAGCACCGCCATCCAAGATATCTTTACCTGGTGAAAGTGATGAAATCGGTGCTAAGGCAGCACTTTCCGCAAGACCAACGATTTGTGGGTCTTCTAAAGTAATTGCAGCTCCAGTTAACTCATTTGCTTTGATTTCTTTTCCAGAAGCATCTAATTCATAAAAAGGTGTTCCTGTAACATTTACAGTCCAACCAGCATTCTTCCCTGTGTTATCTGTTACTTGTAGGAAGTTCGCTAGACCCACTGTTTTTTCTCCTGTCGGTACTAAATCACCATCTTCTTCTTCTGCCCAGTTTAATGTTGTTGGTTGAGCATAAGCTGACATTGTGCTACCAGCGATTTTGATTTCACCAAATTTAAAACTTGATACCCAGTTGATGTTAAATGATTTTGTTCCGTTACCACCGCCGCCTTCACCGCCTGGATCAACGATTCCAGGTTCTTTACCTGGATCTTTTGGATCTGTTACTTCAGGTTTTTCTGGATCAACTGTCCCAGTGTCTTCGGTAAATTTAACATCTGCTTTAGTGTTTGCTTTTGGATCAGCAGCTAATACAGTTGGCGCGCCCAAAGATAGTGCACATAGACTGATTAGACCAAGACTTAATAATTTCGTTGTTTTATTTGTTTTCATATTTTTTTACTCTCCCTAAATTTTATATATAAGCGTTTTTTACGCACTTATTTCGTTTTTTTGCGGATACGGAGAATGATCATCGCAAAGATCATCATCACACCGATCCAACTCATCATGCTTCCAATTAATTCACCCGTTTGCGGTAAAACTTTGCTACTTGTTGCTTCTTTAGCGATTGGTTTTTCAACTAAGATAGGTGTATTTGTATCTGGTAATTCTTCTGGTGCGCTGGAACTAGCTTCATAATCATTTTCAAAACTAATTCCAGCATTGCTCTTCATGTCTGCTTCTTCTGCTAAGACCACTCGTTGATTCGATAAACCAACAATTAGAACTAGGAGAATGGCAATCAAGTAACTCATTTTAAATTTTTTCATGTCATCCTCCTACTTTATGGTGCATTGGTTAAAAGAAACTCGACTTCTGTTGAATATGCTGCATCTTTATCAATTACCCCTGGAGGTACTTGTAAGAAGAAACCTTTGTCTGATGCCCAGCTTACACTATTGCTGGCTTCAGGATTATTTTTGGTATAAATCGTTTGGAAGCCACTATTTAAACTAACTGTGCTTGAGGCTTGTTTGGCTTTTAGCTCTGCACCTTTTAGTTGCTTAGCGTTAGCTCCACTCGTTTTGAATGGTTCACTCATTTTCGCTTGAATGACCCATGCTGATTTTATTTGGCGACTGTCCAATACAGTGAAGCCCCAATTTGGATCCGTTCGTTTAATTTCTTGACTGTAAGACTTGATTGTCTGAGTACCAAAGCTTAATGGTGCCAGTGGTGTAACGATTTGTAAATCAGGCCCACTACCAACGAACGTTAGATTGTAGCTCAGTTGTAAATACTGATTACTTGTTGTGCTAGTCGGTTCTGTGACCAACACACTACCTGCCGCTTTTTCACCTACTGCTAGATTAAGTTTCGGATACGTCTTGAAGCCATTTGGTTGGATACGTGCATAGTTAGACGTTGATCCACTTGGAATAGTAAAGTAATTCGTCATGCTATTATAATGCGCAGCATATAGCGCATTTGTAGCTGTTGATTCTGTTGCGATTTCAACTTCTTTCGCTGTTAACTGATTGAAATATAGTGGTGTAAAGCCATTTTTGGTCACAACGACAAACAATGTTTCCATATTGGATAAATCTTTCATTGGTTGCTCTGGACCTTGATTGGCCGTGTACAGGACATGTTGTCCTCCTTGTACATACAGTTTTAAAACATCTCCATAATTCACATCTAGTTTACCGTTTGTCCCCAAATCATTTATTACTTGTGCCGGTGTTCGAGCACCTAAAGCTTGGAGTGCTGAACCAGAAGAGGTTCCATTCGTTACCTCTTTCGCTTTCGCTTGTCCGGTTGCCTGACTAGACATATCAATACGCGTAAACTGGAAGAAGTATGCCCCTGTAGCTGACGCATTTACAAACGGCGTATTCATATTTGCTTGTGGTAAATTACCATAAGCGCTACGGATATATGGACGACCACTTTGATCTTCTTGTAAGGTAAATGCTAAACTTGATTGACCAAGATCCGTAATATTTGTTCCACTACCACCTAGAGCGATCGAATTGCCCCAAGTTACATTTACTGGAACATTCACTTCCATCGATTGGCTTGAATTAGCCGCATTAGTCACCTTGACCGTCATTGAGCTACTTGTCGTAATACGATTAGTTACAGGAGCTGTGACTAAACTCACATTATAATTAGAGATTGTACTACTCCCATTTTTGACTTCATTGACCGTAGCTTTTAAAAGAGCATCTTTCCAATAACTCTCATCGGCTCCTAATGGAACAGTCTGAGGAACTGCTTTAGCTGAAAACTCTGAAGTGATCGTTATCGTAATCGTTTTTTCAGCTGTTACACTGCCTTTTACTGCTTGAATCGTTGCTTTATATTGATTACCAGGACTTGCACTCGTTGTTAAATCCGTTGTTTTAACGGATACTGTCACACCCATAGACAAGCCTGTAGCATTATCCCAGCCTACAGCTTTGGATTCTTTTAAAATCAACTTTTTGATATCCTCTGCTGATAAACCTGTTAAATCACCTTTTGCTAGTGAAAAATCGTCTGCTACAATGCTTAGGCCTGTTGTTGGTGCCGTTCCATCAACAACATTGATTGGCACATTGATTATTTTTGATTGAGTTGGTTCTTCTTTGTCGGTCATCTTCACTTGAATTGTTTGTATACCAAGTTTTGCTGTATCGACTTGAGCCCCTACATATTCATAAATCGCTGTGTGTCCAGGTAAGATCACAGGATCTTTGACCAATGCACTGGCAGCTTTTGTCCATGTCGAATTTCTTTGAACCGTTTGTGCGATGGGTGAAGCGCCAATACTGTACACATTGATTGCCATGGAATAATCATTTGATGTTAAGTATTTCATTGCTCCTTCAGATTCATAAACACCTAACATATTTGTTGAATATGTTTTGATCGTGCCAGATTCATCGTTCAATACAGCTGGTAATGTTGCTCTAGGAATAGTTAGTTTACTATTAAACTCCATGTTTTTATCTGCTACAAACCGAATATTACTTTCCTGTTTGTTGGGATAAGTTACATTAAGCGTTCCAATTCCTCCAACACTAGGAATACTTGCTAAGGTATAGTCTGTGACAAAGTCACCGCCTTGATAATCAGCATAAATATTCCATTCTTCGGGGTCAGAACTCAATCTCATATATGGTAACTCTGTCCCAGCAAAAACTTCATAGCCTGCCCTTAGAGCTTGATTCGTTGCTACTGGACGATACGGTGCTCCCAACTGATAGGCACTATCCTCAGAATTTAGAATAATTTTATCTTTAGGATAATTGTATTGCTCGATTCCTGGTCGTGAAAAATCATGCTTAAACCAGTTATAAAGACTTAAACCAAATGGTGCATTAGGATATACTCCTGACTGAGTATTCCCATAATTTCCCGCTGCAAACATTGTATAATCTGATAGATAGGCACCAGATGAATCTTTGAGCTTAATCGCGAACTGTTTGCCTGCTACAGGCTTCATATAAAATCCATTGTTATCGCCTAAAGCATAGAGTGCTACTTTATCATTGTAGTAATTGGTATCTACACTCTCCAACATAGCTAAGTTTCGTGTTGACGAAGCTGTATTATACATGGATAAATTGATTGAAAAATTCAAATTTCTACTAAGCTTTAAATCATAAACATAGATCAGCTCATTCTTTGAATCGACTAAAATCTGTTTGAGTTCGTTGCCTTTTTTTAAATAGTATTGACTTTCAAAGTTTGTTTCTGCAACTCCGTAACCGATCCCCAAACTTCTAGCTCCTGAATCTGAGTTCGGTATACCGGTGGTATCATATACGCTATATCCATTAACAAAAGGAATCGAGGATACTTTAGCACCATTATGAATATAAGATACTCCGGTACTATCCTTCACAATAAACCCTTGTTGTAAGGTACCACCCGGCCCAGAAACGCTCAGCCCTCTTTTTGGAAAAGCGATTTGAGACTTATTGATTGGATTTGTGATCACTCCTTCAGTTGAATTCAAAGGAATAGAAGTCCATCCATCTAATGAATTTCCGAATATATCATCAAAGGCACTTCTAGACATATTGTTAGTTGAACCACCTGATGTGCCAGCGAATATCTCATCACTCAACAGTGTGTAGGCTCTTTTAGCGGTCTTAACTGAATTATCTGGTAATGTCATAGAGAAAGTAAGCTCGTATACTCCGACGGTCGATTCTCCAGTTAAACCACCTAAATCAGTGATCTCAATCGGTACGTCCACTCCTGTTGTCAGGTCCCATGCATTGATTTTCAGTTTATCCTTCAAAATATTGCTTAATTGCGTAGGATCATTCCCACTGATTTCGGATTGTTTAATAATATTCATTCCACGAGTTGTACCGAAAGCTACCTTCTTTTCTACAATAGTATTAACTTCATTGGTAACTGTGATCGGAACTGGAATTACTGTAGAAATCTCTGGCTTCTTCTTATCAGCCATTTTTATGTAGCCCCAATTGAACCCTGTCTTACTGGTATCAAATGTGTTTTTCGGCTCTGTCGGTGTTCCCTCTTTATCTGCTACCCATTCATAGGTTGCATCTGTTGCCTCAAGAGATGAAATAGTTTGATAGTTGGCAAAAATTGAACTAGCATTTTTTCCCATATCTAAGGTTTCATTCTGAGCTACTGAAATGGAGGAAGGAGATTTTAGAGTTGCACCAAAAATAGTTACTGTTCTAGTTGTAGTTGCTGACTCTCCATTTAAATCCACCGTAAATGTTGCTGTGTAATCGCCAATTTTATCGTTTGTGATCTTGGTTTCTGATACAGAAGCACTCAGCTCCGAACCATTACTCATATCCCAAGCGCTTAGATTGGCTTTGGCTTGGATCAATGCGTGTAGCTCTTCATTTGTCTTATCCTTTATTTCATCTGGATAAAGAATAATCTGAGCATCCGCTTTGATCATTGCTTGATTTGTCAAGACTGCTGTCGTATTACTATCCGTTACGCTGACTGGAATCGGTACTTGAATACTTGAAGAACCATTTTTTTCAGTGATCTTAACATAGATTGTTTGAAATAAAACGGCAGAACTACTTGGCTCGATACTTGCGCCCGTACTGTCCACGTATTCCCAATCAATACCAGATGAAGGAGTGGGAATAGTCAATCCTGTTATTAATTTAGCTACTTCTTTTTGTGACGTTCCAGCCGTAGGAAACTGACTATTTTGCGTAATTGTCACAACTTTTGGTGTAGCTTGTAGCCCTTGTTCATTTGTAACCATAGGTAACTCTGGGTTTAAACTGCTAGAAATTTGAATTACCTCGTCTTCAGTAGCAGCTTTTTTATCTTGCGTTACTCCAGCTTCTGTTTCTGCTTTCAGAGCTGTACTAGCTTGGCTCACCCAAATACCTAATCCTAGGATCGTAATACCAATTCCTAATAAATGCCACTTCTTTATTTTTGTTTGTTGTTGCTTCATTGGACTGCTTTCACTCCTTACATCACTGTTCTTTCCATCATCATTTAGAAGACTGCCACCTCCTCTCAAGCTATCTACACATTATTTTCATCCTATTCAATAAGAAGTAGAAGAAAATAAAATTGGAATTTACCGTCTACTTCTCAACAGCTACTCTGGTATATTTATAAACGGTTCCTATTGAAACGTTACAAGCTCTCGCAACTTCTTGGATCGTCATATGTTCTTTATCATACATATAACGAATCCGTTCGATGATATCCAAATCAATAGCAGGCCTACCGCTTGCTGTTCCATTTTTCTTAGCTGTTTCTAATGCTTCATCTGCTCTAATTCGATAGGCCCTTTTATCATGAGTCGCCATTAAGTATAGAAATTCTATATAGAGCCCATTAGTGAACACATTTGTTTTAGAGAACTCGTTGATGATCAACGAACCCTTATTCTTTTTAATGAGTGTCAAAATAGGATATAATTGGTTGATCGTAAATTTACTACCAATACTCGCTAAATCGACGATAATCATCTCGTGATCGATATTCTCCTTTACAAACTGTTCAAAACTGTCGATTTCTGTTAAATAGCCATCACGCTCGACAATCGATTCACATCCTAGTTGATATAGAATTTCATATTCTTTTTTAGATGAACGATTCGTATAACCAATTTTCATACCTGCCACTCCTTTTTTATTTATATTTTTGGCAAATCATCTCGTCTGCTCAAAACTCATGTTACGTGAATCTTATGCGCTATTCTACTTCAAAATCCTTATTAAACAACTGATGTTTTAGAAATATAAATAAAAAAAATCTCTTTTTTATTTATATTTTATACGTTCAACCCCTGATATCAGTGCAATCACAGATTGTTCGACATTTCACTCTCATCATTCAAAAACTGGCAATTAAAATAAAAAAAGTTCAAAATAAACAATTTAATCTGTTAAAAGTAAGCTCGCATGACTATAATAATTGTGAGGTGAAGACTTATTGAAAATCTATTAGACAATCAAGAAAAGAGATCTCTACTCTTTTTGAGAACGCTTTATAACAATGAACGCTGGTTCACTGAAAAAGAACTATCAAAAATTGGAAAGTGCTCATCTGATGCAACTTATCGAACATTGAATCTTTTAAGACAAATTAAATATGACCAAAACGATAGCCTTGAAATTATTAGTAAAAAAAATAAGGGCTTTTTTTTACAAGTAACACCGTTACACTCCATTGGAGAAACAGAAAGCTTGTTTATCAAAGACACTATCAGCTATCGATTGATCGACTTGATTTTTCAAGAACAAGGCTATACTTTGGCGGACTTAGCAGATATTTTTTACGTCTCAACTAGTACGATTTATCGAAAACTCAAAAGCTTAGCCACTTATTTCAATGATAATGGGCTGACTCTTAATATGAATAATTTTGTGATCTCAGGACCTGAATATTTGATCAGAGAATTTTTTTACCGCTTTTATTGGTCTGTTATCAAAAGTTCACAATGGCCATTTAAATCGATCTCGTTTGAAGATATCTCAGAAAGTTATGATAGAAAAATGGCTGCTATGTCTTTTCAATTAACAGAAACTGAGCGACTTCAATTTTTATATCGATTAGCGATCAATCAAATTCGATATGAGCATCAACATTATATAATTACAGCTCCTGATAAATATGTAGTTGATCCCTATCTTCAACGCTATTCCTATTATATGAAGCCCTTCATAAAAACAGATGTCCCAAGTGCTTATCAGACCAATGAATGGACCTTTTTAGCATTGATTTTAATATCAAATCCTGTTTTTGATGAACTTCATGGCGATTATGAAATCAAAGTGAAGTGGCATAAAAAAAAGAAAACACTCGCTTATGTATTTGCTATAAGCTTGATCCATTCTTATAAAAGACGAAATGAACGGCTTGTATTTATAAATGAAAATAAACTTATTTTCAAACTTATTTCTTCTTATATCTATACCGTTATTTTTTCAGATTTGACTATTCATCATTCAACTATTCCAAACGTCCTAGATTCCATCGAAGAGACTAATCGTCCTTTTTTTAAACAGTCACAATTAATTATGAAAAGTGTGCTCCATCTTTTTCCGAAAAGCAGAATTCACTTTGATCAAGACTATTTACTTTACAATATCCTACTAATTTTTAGTTCCTCTATCAAAATTCAAGATATTAAAAAGGAAATTTTCGTAAAATTAATCTGTACCGTAGAGCCACTCAGTGAGGAATACCTGAGTCAAAAATTGCTCAAGCAGTCTAGTCATAATTTGATCATTCATACTGGAACCAAGCAGCAAGTCTATAATGAGCAATACGATCTATTACTATCCGATTTCCATTTCGACGAACAAAATCATCCTTTAGCTTCAAACATTTATATTTGGGACTTCCCACCTAATGAACGAGACTGGAAGAATATATTCGCACTTATAGAATCTATTGCTAATCAAGAATAGCTTATAATGCTGTTAAAGATGTTTTATTTTCAATAGCATTGCACGATAAAAAAAGCCGAAGAGAAATTAATCTTTTCGACTTTTTTTAGTTTATAATACTAGATAAATTGTCCTGTAATTGAAGTACTCTGTTTTATGTCTCCTGGTTTTCCTTCAAAAACAATTTCCCCACCTTGATTACCGCCATCAGGGCCAATATCAACGATCCAATCCCCCTGCTTGATCAAATCAACATGATGCTCGATCACAATAACCGTATTGCCTTGATCAACCAAATGATTCATGATTTCCGTCAAGTGTTCGATATCCGATAAATGAAGTCCCGTTGATGGTTCATCTAAAACGTAAATACTGCCTTTTTTGTAAAACTCACTGGCTAATTTCATCCGCTGACATTCCCCGCCAGATAAGGTATTCATCGGTTGTCCTAAGGTTAAATAGCTCAAACCAACTTGTTCCATTGCTTCGATTTTTTTCAAAATTGCTGGCTCTTTGAAGAATGCCAATGCCTCTTCAACTGTCAATGCTAATACTTCTGTGATGTTTTTTCCTTGGAACTGATAATCTAACACTTCTTGTTTATAGCGTTTGCCATGACACACATCACATTCGCTTTTTATCGCTTCCATAAATGCTAAATTTGTCTCAATGAATCCTTGCCCTTTACAATTTTCACAGCCGCCTTTGGAATTATAGCTAAATAATGAAGGCGAAACATCGTTTGCTTTTCCAAATAGCTTTCTAATGTTGTCCATGATCCCAATATACGTTGCTGGATTTGAACGTGAATTTGTTTGAGCTGCAGCTTGATCGATCACAATCGTTTCAGGAAATTCTGATAAGAAAGATTCTTTGACCAAGGTACTTTTCCCTGATCCTGCTACACCTGTAATCATCGTTAAGGTCTTTTTAGGGATACGTAAAGCTGTCTCCTTTAAGTTATGCTTACTTGAAAGACGTCCTTGGTAAAAATCGACTGCTGGTCTAACCTGTTTTTTCAACTCTGTTTGATTTTTCAAGCAGTTTCCTGTTAGCGTGTCTGACTCGAGTAAGTCCTTATACGTTCCTTCAAACATAATATTTCCACCATGTTTTCCTGCCTGAGGACCAACTTCAATCACATGGTCGGCAATTTTAATCACATCTGGATCATGTTCGATCACAATCACAGTATTGCCTTTATCTCTTAGTTTGAACAACAATTCATTTAGACGGTGAACATCTCTTGGATGTAGTCCGATGCTTGGTTCATCAAATATGTAAATCAAATCCACCAGACTATTATTTAAATGCTTGACCATCTTGACCCGTTGAGACTCACCGCCAGATAATGTTGCGGTTTCTCGATCTAAACTTAAATAGCCTAACCCAATTTCAACTAAGTGACTGATTTTTTCTTTCAGATTTTTAATGATCGGCGTAGCATTTGGGATTTCGATCGTTTCTAAGACATCCAGCATTTTAATCAATTCGATCGAAGTAAAATCTGCAATTGAATAGTCACCGACTGTTACAGCTAACGAAGCTTGTGACAAGCGTTTTCCTTGGCAAAGCGGACAAGTTGCTTCATGGGTATATTCATTAATCAGTTTCTGGGTTCGTGGTGATATTTCGCCTTCTTTTTGCAAATAGAGGCGATTGAACTTTGCAAATAACCCTTCATATGTGAAATTAACATCCTCGATTTTAACTTTAATGTCTTTTCCATAAAGCAGTGTATCCAATTCTTGCTCTGTATACTCTGAAATTTTCTTATCGTTGTCAAATAAGCCTGAATCTAAATAGCCTTTCATATGCCATTCTGTATTTTTAAACGCAGAAAACTGGATCGCTCCACTGTTTAAAGACTGTGAAGGATCTAAAAATTTATCTTCATCGATTCTCAGTGTTCGCCCAATTCCTTGACACTCCGGACACATGCCAGCTTGATCATTAAAGGAAAAATAATTGGCTGTTCCAATACTAGGCTTCCCAAATCTTGAAAAAAGCACGCGCAGCAAAGGATTGATATCTGTGATCGTTCCTAATGTTGAACGAGAATTGCCACCTAAACGCTTTTGATTGATAACCACTGAAGTCGATAAATTTTCAATGCTGTCCACATCTGGGTGCTGATATTTCGGTAGAAAATTTTGTATGAACGCACTAAAGGTTTCATTTAATTGTCGTTGCGATTCATTAGCGATCGTTTCAAATACAATCGAGGATTTTCCTGAACCCGAAACACCTGTAAAAACAGTTATTTTTCGTTTCGGTATTTTTACTGAGACATTTTTTAAATTATTTTCCCGTGCCCCATTAATTGTTACATATTCTGTCATAAAAATCCTCCTTAAAATAAAAGCGGAACAAATCGGTTAATCCTGTAGAAAATTAGGAAATTGGCATTGAAATGCCCTTCATTTCACTGACAATTTATCTATTTTCCTAAGGATTGATTTGTGCAGCTAGATAAACTACGGTGACAACGTTCCGCTTTGCTTCACCTTGTACTTTTCAACATCAGTTCACTTCATTCACTGTGTTTCAAAGCAAAAGCATAGCAGGCTCGTTCAACTTTGACTGGAAAATAGGAAAAATCGACTGAGATGCTTTCTGTCTCATTCTATTTTTATCTTTTTCCCGAAAGGTTAGCCTGTGCAGCTAGACACCACTAGACTAACCCTATCGTAGCACATTCGTGCAAGTTCTAAGGTTATAGATTACAAACTTTGTTAAATAGCTTATAATAATCAAAAACGTTGTTATCCGGAGGAATATCCCATGAGTATTCGACCCATTGATATTGCCAGAGAATTGAATATCAGTACCAGTTTATTACGGCATTATGAAAAAAAGCAACTCATCCCCTCACCTGAGCGAAGCAGCAGTGGTTATCGCCTTTATACGGAAGAAAGTTTGCATTACTTTCGTGCGGTGCGAACGACTACGCTCACTTATGGCTATCACGCTACAAATGGCATCATGGCCGCTATCCAAAGCCATAACTTTACAACTGCTTTTTGGTTATTGAATGAAGAACAAGTTAAACTAAATCAACGAAAAAATATATCTGATCAAACCTTAGCCCTCCTCCACGACGAGGAATGGCAAGAAATCACGCTGTTACCCACTCGAGGTTGGCTGACGATCGGTGAAACAGCGGAACGTTTAGCGATTCCTGAAACTACGATTCGCCACTGGACCAAAGAACGGCTCCTTGAAGTCCCACGGGATAGTGACAGTAACTATCGAATGTTTGATGAACACGCCTTACAGCAATTATTATTTATCCGTTTGATTCGAGCCTCTACTTGGTCATTAAATGAAGTCCGAGAAATATTGGCGCAATTTCAAGCAGACTCACCTAAGCGAATGATTGAATTAGCAGAACAATCCTTACGTGCTTTGAATGAACTTCTTAAACGTCAAATGATTGCCAACAAGTATATTTATGCGCTGATTCAATTTTTACAGCCAGATTTTTTTGAAGATTTTCCTAGCACTGATTTTTATTGAAAAACCAAAAAGGATAATCCATTTTGGACTATCCTTTTCTTAATCAAACTCTCGATTCAACACTTCATCTTGAATCATCCCACTGGCTTTCATAAACATATACGTGACCACTGGACCAACAAAGGTAAATCCATGCTTTTTCATATCTTTCGCCACATGTTTAGATAGCGGTGTGACATTTGGCACTTCATACGATTCTTCATAAACATTCAAACGTGGAACACCACCAACAAAATCCCACATATATTCAGCGAAACTTCCGTATTCTTGTTGCACCGCTAAAATCGCTTGCGCATTTTGGATGGTTGCGTTGATTTTTCTTGGGTTACGAATCATTTCAGGATCCTGCATGATTTTTTCCACATCGTCCGGCATCATAGCCGCAACTTTTTGAATCTCCATATTATGAAAGTTTCTCAAAAATGCCTCTAATTTACCAGCTGCTGCTTTCCAACTTAAACCAGCTTGAAAAGTTCCTACAGTGAGTAAAATAAAAAGTAAACGATCATCATGCGTGGGTTTGCCCCATTGATTGTGGTACCAGTTGAATTTTGACGGTTGCTTTTCTTTCATCTTTTTCTCCTACAAATAGTTATTTCTTTTATAATAGCACAAAAGAAATAACGAGATGTATTCGCTATTTCTCAACTAAAAAAAGAGTTTGGAAGAAACACCCAAACTCTACATCTGTTCACCTATTTTAATAAATCCACCATCGCTTTTAAAATATCCTCCGCTGTTAATCCATAAGCTTCCTTTAAATACGCTATTTTACCAACTTGACCAAATTGTTCTTTGACACCGATTCGCTTCATTTTCACAGGATGATTTTCAGCTCCTATTTCCGCTACAGCACTACCCAACCCACCGATCACATTATGATTTTCTGCCGTTACGATCGGTCCTAGTTTAGCCGCTTCAATTACAATGTCTTCATTCATCGGCTTGATTCTAAACAAATCAATCACTTGAACTGAGATTCCTTGTTTCTCTAAATCCTCCGCTGCCTGAAGAGCTTCTTCCACCATAATTCCAATAGCAAAAATCGTACCTGCTGTTCCCTTTTTAAGCCTACAATACCCTTTAGAAAAATCTTCCTCACCAGTATAAAGTGACTTCGCTTGTTTGCGAATGGTTCGAATATAGAATAGTCCTTGTGCCGTATGGGCATATTCTAAAATAGCTTTAAATTGGTATGGATCTGACACTTCATAAATATGGTTTCCCGGAATGACCCGCATCAAGGCAATATCTTCAAACGGCATATGTGTGCCGCCGTTCATTTCAGCAGTAACACCTGGATCAGTTCCTACAATTACCGCATGATTTTTGGCATAACCAAGAGATAGAAAGACTTGATCAAAGGAACGCCTCGTTGCAAATGGCGCAAAGGTATGGATAAATGGGACAAAACCAGTAACAGCAAGACCCGCTGCTGCGCCCATTTCTTCCGCTTCCATGATGCCCACATTGATATAACGTTTTCCAAGTTGCTCTTTTAATTTACTTGTTCCCATCGAGCTTGCTAGATCCGCTTCTAATGCTACAACTTTTGGATCTTTTTCTGCTAACGCTAAAATCGTTTTTGTATAGACTTGTCGCATTTCTAAGTCTTTCATTATTGATTCACCTCGATCTTTTCAGCCAACACGTCAATCGCTTCTTTGATGGCTATCTTTCCTGCTTCATCTGGACGAATATGATGATTGTCCACTAATTCTTCAAAGTAAGGAACGCCTTGTCCTTTTACTGTATCTAAAACAATCGCTGTTGGTTTACCGATCATTTGTTTCGCTTGATTCAACGCAACTTCAATTGCATCAACATCGCTGCCATCCACACGCCAACTATTAAACCCAAAGGCCTGCATTTTTTCGACAAAATCAAACGGATCGCAAATATCTGTTGTATAACCATCTAACTGTTTTTTATTATCATCAATCAATACGATCAAATGATCTAACTTCTGATGCGCCGCAAACTGAAACGCCTCCCAACATTGTCCTTCATTTAATTCCCCGTCACCAACGATTGCATAGGTATAATTACTTTTGCCTAACAACTGATTGCCTTTTGCGATCCCTGTTGCTGCTGAGATTCCTTGACCTAAAGACCCTGTTGTCATATCCACACCCGGTGTTTTGATTCGATCTGGATGAGAAGGAAGACTCGTTCCATTTTGATTTAAACTATATAAAAACGCTTCATCAAAATACCCTTTTAAAAACAACGTAGCATATAGCGCAGGCCCAGCATGTCCTTTCGATAAAACAAAATAATCACGGTCTGGATCATCTTTTCTTTCTGGTGAAACATTCAAGACTTTTCCATACAAAACAGCCAATGTTTCAACGATAGATAAACTACCGCCAAAATGCCCAAAGCCTAAATTATCCAACTCTCGCATCGTATAATAACGAATCTGATCCGCAAATTTATGTGTGTCCATTATGCCGCCTCCTCCGTTTCAGTTGGTTTTTTCTTGCCGAAAATCGTTAATCCAATCAATAACGCCAACACCGCTAAAACGCCGACAACGACTGCAATTTGACCGCCCGTATCCGCTAACTTACCAAGGAATATCCCCGTCACGCCATAATCTGTATCAGAGAACGTCGACCCTTGGAAGCCTAAATCACCCATAACTGGCATTAGTAAAATCGGCATAAAACTAATAATCACCCCATGAATAAACGAACCCACCACGGCACCTCGAACTCCACCTGTAGCATTTCCGAAAACGCCGGCCGTCGCACCACAGAAGAAATGCGGCACCACACCCGGAATAATCACGGTCGTACCTGTTGCAATCATAATAAATAAACTAACGATCCCCCCAACAAAACTAGTTAAAAAGCCAATCAAAACAGCATTTGGTGCATATGGAAAGACGATTGGACAATCTAAAGCTGGAATCGAGTTAGGCACTAATTTTTCAGAAATCCCTTTAAATGCCGGTACAATTTCAGCTAAAATCAAACGAACACCAGCCAAGATCACAAAGACACCTGCCGCAAACATCCCTGCTTGTTGTAACGCATAGATAATATAATTTGTCCCATTACTAAGATTTTCAGAAATAAAGTCATTCCCTGCAAACAAGGCCACGATCGTATACACAATTCCCATCGTCAACGTAATACTAACTGTCGAATCACGTAAGAATGACAAGCCTTTTGGAAAATTGATATCTTCCGTTGATTTCTTTTTATCCCCCACATATTTTCCGATAAAACCACTAAGGGCATAGCCAAAGTTCCCTGTATGTCCCAAAGCAACTGAATCATTTTTGGTAATTTGTTTGGTAAACGGCTGTGCGATTGCTGGAAAAATCGTATTCGCTAATCCTAACGCCAAACCACCGACTAAGACTAACGGCACAGCACTCATTTTGGTGACACTCATGATTACCGCAATCATACAAGCCATATAAAGTGTTGCATGACCTGTTAAATAAATATATTTAAATTTCGTAATGCGGGCGATCAAAATATTAAACGCCATTCCCGCTAACATAATAAGTGCTGTATACGTCCCATATTTTGTCAAAGCCAAGGCAACGATTGCTTCATTATTCGGCACCACCCCTTGCATATTAAACGCATGCTGGAACATTTCTCCAAACGGTGCCAGCGAGCCCTCAATCACGCCAGCCCCAGCTGTTACCACTAAAAACCCAACAAAGGTTTTGATTCCGCCACGGACAACATCTGAGATCGGCTTTTTCTGTAACCCTAATCCGAGAACTGCGATCAAGGCTACCAGAATTGCTGGCGTACTTGCAATATCAATCAATATATTTAAAATACTATTCATATTTTTCTCCCACCTTCTTTAGACTTTAGAGTAATTCATTTTCTGCACAAACTGCTCTGACTTTTTCTCTTAATTCATCCATATCGATAATACTTTCTAAAACAACCACATTCCCTAAATGCTGCGCACTATCTGCTAAATCGCCACCTACAAAAAAGACATCTGCCAAATCCGGCGTTGCACTGCCCATATCGTAATGCGCCACCTCAACTCCTGTTACACCTAATTCATTCAACACACTGTTAATATTCATTTCCACCATAAAACTAGATCCTAAGCCAGATCCGCAAACCGCTGCCATTTTCATAATGATTCTCCTTCCTTTAATAACTGAATAATTGTTTCTTGATCGTTTGCTGCTAATAGCTTTTCTAAATTCTCTTTGTTCGATAAAATTTTCGTTAAACTCGCCAATGCTTTTAAATGCATTTCATTATCAATAGCTGCCAAACAGATAAAAATAGTGATTTCATGCTTTGGATCATCTAAAAGAAAAACAGGTTCTTCCACTTTCAAAAGGGACATCCCTAATTGTTTGACGCCATCTTCGGGTCTTGCATGAGGCAGTGCGATTCCTTTGCCAATATGAATAAAGGCTCCATAATCTTTGACCTTTTGGATCATGGCTTCTATATAGTCCTCTGTGATTTTTCCCTGAGTTTTCAAAGGTTGGGCTGCATAAGCAATCGCTTCTTCCCACTTTAATTTTTTATCCGTCAACTGGATCATGTCTATCGTTAACAACTCTGATAACATTGGCTTCTCATCTTCTTTCACTTTCAGTTTTTTGATCATTTTCCGATTTAAGATACGGTACATTTTTTCTTTGGTAACCCCTTTTTTTAAGTCGATATAGGGCAATAAGGTTTCAATAATTTCGTCTATAGAAGGGACAACAATTCCTGGGATCAATAAATCTTCCTGCACACAGCGAATCAGATTGTTCTTTTCCAATTGGGACATGATCGGATTGACTAAATACATTTTCTTTGATGTATTCAACGGAACGCTAGAAAAAATCACATCATAATCAGATTCCGCAATACTTTCTAATTGATCCACCGTGGTCGTTAAACTAAAATCAATCGTTGGAAAAAGTTCCTTCAACTCCGATTGCATAATCAAAGACGAACTAATACCGCTAGGACATAAAACCAACGCTTTATAGCGGATCACCCGATTTAATTCTCGTTGATTGCCGATTTCACCACCAAATAAAATCGTGAAGTAGCCAACTTCTTCATCTGGAATTGGTTGACCTATCAGTATTTCTAAAGGATGAAGTGCTATTTTGGTTAAGGCGAATAGTTCACCATATTGTTCTTTGATTTCCTCAGTCAACACATTCGCTAGCGAGAAACGATACTTGATTCTAAAAAAAGCTGGCACCAAATGATAAAAAAGGTCGAGTAATAATTTTCGATACGCTTTAAACTCGATTGCCGCTAAACGTTCCATCTCATGAATGATTTGACTCGCACATTCTAGTAAAAATTCTAACGCTGTATCACGGATTTCTCCTTGTGTGATTGTCATAAAAATCAACGTGAAATAGAATTGCTCATTTTCAGGCTCAAGGATTTCAGGAAATTCAGCCAAAAACAGCTGACTTCCATTAAAAGCATTTAGCTCTTTTAACGTATCTTTTGCTTGTATATCCAATCTAAAAGAACATGTTTTTGCACGTCTTAAAACATACGCCATAAAATAAATCGTTTCTTCAATTCGACTTGGCACAGTAACTAACTCACTTGCCTTGATTGCTTCAAAAAAATAAGAACGAACATCTGCTTCAAACGTTTTCGAATACTTTATCAATCCTTTTTTTAAGCCCCATTTTCCTGAAACAGACGAAACTACTTTTGCGATCATCTGGTGGGCTTGGATCCGAATATCCTCTTCACATCCAGACAAATAAAAACCACTTTTTCGTGAATAATCCAAACTGATTTTTTGTTTAGTTAACTGTTTCCGCAACTTTTTGATATCCGCTAAAATTGTATTCTTACTAACTTGAAGAAATTCTTGATAATGATAAACAGATAGATCCTCTTCTGCTATAAACGTCAAAAGATAAAGCAAGGCTTGTCTTTCATATTCTGAATAAACGATTTCCGTTTCTAACTTACCAAAATGAAGTTCCAACCATTTATCAACTACTTGCTTTGAAAAATAGATTCTGTCTTTTTCCCAATAAATTGGTTCGTAGGAAAATTGTTGCAGCTGCTCATTGAGCTTTCCTAGTTGATCGATCACTGTTTCTGTAGGCAAGCCTGTGATTTCATTGATTTCTTGAATGGCGTAACCCACTCTGTACGGCCTATTGATAAGATAACTCATTCGATAATCAATCATCTTGTCCCTCCTATACTCACTATATAATGTAAACGCTACAAATCAAAGAAACGTTGGGTCTAATCTGTTTTTGATTTTTCAAAATAATTGGACTCAATTAAAAAAATAACAAAATAGCTATGGAAGTCAACTGATTGCTGACTCCATAGCTATTTTGTTATGAACATCTAAAAACGTCGCTTTATATAATTAAATATTAGGCTTTTCATCTTTTTTATAGGCAATAACGTTTGATTCTTTATTTTCAGCGATTTCTTTCGCTCTTTTCAGTGCTTGTTCTTTAGTATCAAATGAATCGACCGCTTTTTCAGCATTCTTTGTCTGAACATACCACCGATTTTCCTTATAATAAACCAAAACATCATTGTCCAACAACTCTGTATTGATATGTTTATTGCCGTGTTTGTCTGTCTTTTTAGGATCAGCTTCTTTCTTAAAAGCGGTTTTTTCAGTATCCGTTGCTTCATCCAGCCACTTTTTTGATTGAGAAATCGCAATCGGGATTGCTCTGTCATCTGGATACCCTTCACTGACTAACGCATTGGCGATTTCAATGGCTTTCTTTTTTAACAACGGCTCAAAGTTTTTAAACGAACTTGGATAATCCTTTAAATCCCAAGGCATTGTTATCCATCTCCTTAATAATAAAATCAATTAAGCAAAGAAGCTACCGCCCGTAATTGAGTAAACTTGTCCAGTCACATAGCTGGCCTCATTTGAAGCTAAAAAAACATAAACAGCAGCTAATTCAGCAGGTTGTCCAGCTCGACCAATTGATTCATTCTGTCCAAATTCTGGAATTTTTTCTGGCGGTTGTCCCCCACATATTTGCAAGGCAGTCCAAATAGGTCCTGGGGCAACTGTGTTTACACGAATTCCTGAAGGAGCTAATTGTGCCGATAATCCTTTACTAAATGAAGTGATTGCCCCTTTTGTCGCTGCATAATCTAATAAATTTGCACTTGGTTCAGCACTTTGAATCGAAGTCGTTGTAATAATACTACCGCCTTTTGGCAAGTAGTCTAACGCTTCTTGTACTGCCCAATACATTGATATGATATTTGTCGTATAAGTATCCATGATTTGTTGCGTCGATAGGTCTTTGATTTTTTCAACTGCCTGCTGCATTCCAGCATTCAATACTAAAATATCTAAACCACCTAATTCTTTTGCAGCCTCATGAATAAGGTCTCGAGTGAATGTTTCTTCTTTTAAATCACCTGGCAATAATACTGCTTTGCGGCCTTCAGATTCGATCAATGTTTTCACTTCTTTGGCATCTGCCTCTTCAAAAGGTAAATAATTGATCGCTACATCAGCTCCTTCTCGAGCATAGGCAATGGCTGCTGCACGTCCGATTCCAGAGTCTCCACCTGTGATCAAGGCTTTGCGACCTGCCAGTTTGCCCGATCCTTTGTAAGTTGATTCTCCACAATCAGGTACAGGTGTCATTTTTTGTTGTAATGCAGGTGCTTCTTGTGATTGTTTTTCAAATTTCCCATCGTAGAATCTTGTTAACGGATTTTCGATTTTTTCTGTCATCTTGATTCCTCCTATGAATTTGTTGCCAATAAAAAGTAACTACCAGCCTACCCTTTTACCCTAATACAAAATACTAGCTCTGACAAATCATACGTTTTTAACAGTTCAAGCGTTCCTATAAGTTGATATCTTTTGCTTCTCAATTAAAAAACTTTATAATCAAGCTAAGCAGAATTTTTATAAAAAAAGCGTGTGATAAAGACGGTTCAAGGATTTTTTCCTATTTTTCAGTCGAGCCTGAACGAGTCCGCTATGCTTTTAAAATTAGGAGGTATTTTCATGTCAGAAAAAAAACAAGGATATTCTTTAGCTTTTGGCGTCATTTTTATTGGAATTTTATATCAACTCTTACCAATTATCTTTACCGTATCTCCTGTATTAGATTTTTTTGCTATATTCTTTAATGCTGTTTTAGCAGGTTTACTTTCTTACATTATTTTAAAAGACGAATTTATTGACTGGTTTAAACATTTTAGTTTTAAATGGCTTCTTATCGGTATTCCTCTATTATTCCTTACTTCTTTAATCTTTGGAAATCTGTGGCAATTGATTTCTGGGGCAACACCGACAGCGAATGCGATTAATGACAGCTTAACTTGGACTTATGTTGTGACTCATGTACCGATTATGATTTTAGGGGAAGAATTACTAAGTATCCCGTTACTTTATAGCGCTTGGAGAAAATGGAACTGGAAATTTTGGCAAGCTTCTTTATTCTGTTCAACGCTATTTGCTTTATGGCATCTCACAGCGTATGATTTCAACGTACTTCAAATTTTAGTCACCATTATTCCTAGCCGCTTAGTTTTGAATTATTTATTTAAAAAGACGGACTCGATTTGGGTGACTTGGCTTGTTCATTTAGCCTTTGATACACTTAGCTTCTTACCTGTTTTATTATTTGTTTAAACTAAAATATACATTAGAAGATAAATCAAAACTTACCCAAGTTCTGGTTTGTCTTCTTTTAGTTTCTTCAACTTTTCAATAAGTCCCTTCCTTTGTCATATATTATAAAAATCCTTATAATTAAAGAGATATGGGAAACTGATTTTACGTTTAATTTTATTGTGCTAAAAAAATAGGTCTTAAGATGGATGACAAAACATTGCAGAAACATTACAATATCATTACATCAAGTTTAAAAAGCTCGTTACACTTTTATTAATATCTAGTTCTCAGGCTAGTCTTTCGGAAAAAAGATAAAATCTGTCTGTGACTTAAGCGTCACAATCACATTTTCCTATTTTTCTGTCAAGACTGGACGAGCCTGTTATACTTTTATTGGTATCCAGCTTCACGAGCTCACTTAGCTTTTAAATTTTAGGAGGAGAAATTTATGAAAAACAACAAAACAAGATTTGGCTTGATCGCTGTAATCGTCATTGTTTTAATCGGCGTATTCGGCATCAGTCAGTACAACGGATTAGCGAAGAAAGAACAATCTGTCGAGTCGCAATGGAGTCAAGTGGAAAATGTGATGCAGCGTAGAGCCGATCTGGTTCCTAACTTAGTCAACAGTGTTAAAGGCAGCATGCAGCAAGAACAAAAGGTCTTTGGTGACATCGCTAAAGCTCGTGAAGCTTACGGTTCTGCCAATAATGATTCAGATAAAATCAAAGCCAGTCAAGAACTGGACCAATCAGTTGGTACCTTGATCAATGTCATCAATGAAAATTATCCAGAACTAAAATCAAATGATAACGTGCAAACATTAATGACTCAATTAGAAGGAACAGAAAACCGCATTTCGGTTGAACGTAAACGTTACAATGATGTCGTGAAAGAATACAACGAACAAGTAGTTTCTTTCCCTAAAAATATCTTTGCAAATATGATGGGTCTAGGTAAGAAGGATTACTTTAAAGCTGATCCAACAGCCAGCACTGTGCCTTCTGTGAATTTTGATAATTCTACTAGCACTTCTAGTGGGAAGTGATGATCGATGAAACTTTTTAGACGAGGTTTATTGCCTAGCGTATTATTTTTCCTTGTCACCTTTTTCGTCAGCTTTCAAGTACCAGCATATGCTGAATTACCCGCTTCACCAGATCGTTTTTATCTAGACCAACCTGGGATCCTTGATGAAACAACTAAAAATCTAGTTGAGAGAAAAGGCGAGCTCTATAAAGAAAAAACAGAAGCACCTCAAGTTGTTTTAGCTGTGATCGATTCGACTGATGGAGATAGTGTTGATAGCTATGCACCCGATCTTTTTCAAAAATGGAAAATCGGAAATCAAAAAGAAGATAACGGTGTTTTGATTCTTTACGCAGTCAATGGCGGTGAACGAAATGTCCGGATCGAAGTCGGTTATGGTTTGGAAGATGTCATCACCGATAGCGTTGCCGGTAATATTCTACAACATGCTAAAGACGATTTGAAATCAAGTAATGCTGCTTCAGTCAATAAAGGACTGCAATACACATTTAACGCAGTTACTACTTTGATCGATAAACATTATGACTATCCAGCCGATAAAAATGCATTGTCAGCTGACGAGATAGACCAAGTTTCCTCAGATGACGATTCTGATGGAGAAGGAATTTTCAGTATTTTCTTTGTCTTACTGATTATCTTACCTTTCCTGCTTTCTAAAGGAGGACGTGGTGGTGGCCGTGGAAGTGGTCCTTGGTATTGGGGCGGCGGCGGTTTTGGCGGCGGCTCTTCAAGTGGAGGTGGCGGATTCGGTGGCGGCGGTGGCTTCTCCGGAGGCGGCGGTTCTTCTGGTGGCGGCGGCGCTAGTATTTAAAAACCGAAACATTCCTATTTGATTTGAATAACTCAAGTTTAGAGCAAACCCTTGCTGGTTTGCTCTTTTTTACTTCTAAAAACAATATATACAATCATTAAATACAAAAGTATAGACATTATATAAATAAAGTGGTATATTAACTTTTGTAATCGATTACAAATAGAATATAAAGGACTGATTAGTATGAATGGCTTTATGGATTCTCTTGGAGAAAAGATCATGCCGCTTGCAAATAAGCTTGGTCAAAACCGCTATCTCTCTGTTCTCAGAGATGCGTTTATGTTATCTTTTCCATTGACTATGTTTGGATCAATCGTCGTTGTGATCAATAACTTACCTTTTTTTAGTGATGCAACTAAAGGTACATTATCCTCACTATTTGGTAACGGTCAAAATGCCACAATGAGCATCATGGCTGTTTTTGTTACATTTGGTATTGGCTATTATTTATCTAAATCCTATGATGTCGAGGGGATTTTTGGCGGAGCTGTTTCGTTTGCTAGTTTTCTTCTTTTAACCCCTTTTATGATGACGCTTGAAGATGGCACAGAAGTTTCTGGTGTATTATCTTTAGATCGTTTAGGCGCTAAGGGTATGTTTATCGGAATGATCGCCGCCTTTCTTGCTGGTGAAATTTATTGTAGAATTACCAAAAAAGGCTGGCAAATAAAAATGCCTGATGGTGTCCCACCTGCTGTTGCCAAGTCATTTGCTGCGTTGATTCCTGCTATTCTAACATTGTCTGTTTTTCTATTTATCAACGCAATCGTAACAGGTCTATTTAATACAAATCTGCACGACGTTATCTACGAAATAATTCAAAAACCATTAGTTGGTTTAGGTAGTAGTTTACCAGCCACTTTGATTGCTTTATTCTTTGTTCAATTCCTATGGTTCTTCGGTTTACATGGTCAAATCATCGTTAATTCCGTAATGGACCCAATTTGGAATACCCTGATGTTAGAAAATTTAGATGCCTATAAAGCAGGGGAAAAATTACCGCATATCATCACAAAACCATTTATGGAAACCTTTACTGTCGGACTTGGCGGCTCTGGTATGACACTCGCAGTTATTTTAATCATGGCGTTTGTCATGAAGAAAAAGCAATATCGAGATATTGGTCGTTTAAGTCTAGCACCTGGAATTTTTAACGTAAATGAGCCTGTTATTTTTGGCTTACCGATCGTTTTGAATGCAACGATCTTAATTCCTTGGGTATTAGCGCCACTGATCGTTACGGTGCTTAACTATCTTGTTATGGCCGCCGGTATTGTGCCGCCGCCAACTGGTGTATCCGTTCCTTGGACTGTTCCGATTTTCTTTAGTGGCATGTTAGCTACAAATTCAATCTTAGGCGGTATTTTACAACTTGCGGATCTAGTTCTTGTAGGTCTTATCTGGTACCCATTCTTACGTTTATTAGATAAAGAAAAAGAAAGTGCGATTTAATTGCACTTTCTTTTCTTTAATTGTCTATACATTCATAATCAGTTACAATACAGATGAGGAGGTTGTAACGACATGAAACCAAAATACGAAGAAATCGCAGATACTTTACGCGAGCGAATAAAAAATAATTTCTATAAAACAGATACATTATTACCTAATCAAACAGACTTAGTAAAAGAATTTAATGTGAGTCGAATGACTGTAAAAAAAGCCATCGGTATTTTAGTGATGGAAGGTCTCTTATACTCTCAACGCGGTGCTGGAACTAAAGTATTGAACCGCTCTTTTTGGGATAAAGATACTTCTCCAGTTAATGAATACGATGGCCTTAGCAAACAAATGCAAGAGCGACATAAAAATCTTAAAAGCCAAGTGATTTTATTTGAAGTTGAGTTTCCGTCCAAAGAAGTCCAAGATCGTTTGGCCATCTCTGAAGAGCAGCCAGTTTATAGAATCATCCGCCTTCGGATTCTTGAGAATGAACCCTTCATTTTGGAACATACATATATGCCGTGTGATCTAATTCCTGGTTTAACCACAGAAATTTTACAGGAATCCATCTACTCCTATATCAAAGAGCAACTGTCACTTGATTTTGCAGGCGCTTATCGAAATATTCAAGCGGATAAATCCGATGACTACGACCAACAGTATCTAAATTGTAAAAAAGAGGATCCTGTTCTTGAAGTACAGCAAGTTGTCTATTCAAAAGGTGGCAGACCAATTGAATTTTCTTGCAGTAGGAATCGATATGATCAACGTAGCTATTCTGTTTTAAATGTTGATTATAATTAAAAATAATAAGAGGATAAACTAAAACTAACGATTCGTTTTAGTTTATCCTCTATTTGCTTTAATCTAATGTACTTGTTTGTGCAATCGTTTTAAACCAATGTCCTGATTTTTTGATCGTTTTGATTTGTGTATGGATATTGGTAGAGATAAAGCCGTAACGGTTTTTATAAGCATTTGCCCATGACCAACAATCAATCGGTGTCCATAAATGATAGCCAAAGCAATTAGAACCCTCTTCGATTCCTTGATGAACCCATTCTAAATGTTCTCGAATGAAATCAATCCGATAGTCATCTTCAACTACTCCGTCTTCGTTCATAAAACGTTCCTCGCCAGAAATCCCCATTCCATTTTCAGAGACAAACCACGGAATATTATTGTAATTATCGCGAATGTTGATGGCAATATCATACAATGCTTTCGGATATATTTCCCAACCGCGGTCAATATTCATGCGACGGCCTGGCATATTGTACTCGTCAAAATAACGATTTGGCAACCAAGCACCCACACTATTAGGTGCGATATCTGGTGCTTTGACACGGTTTGGGTGATAGAAATTAACGCCTAGAACATCAATCGTATTTTCTTTGATTACCGCTAATTCTTCTGGTGTACTTTCCCAAAGAACACCATCTTTGATAAATAAATCAACTAACTCTTGTGGAAATTCACCGTGGACAGCTGTATCTAAAAACATACGATTATTAAATAGCTCAGCAATATTCGCTGCTGCTAAATCTTCTGGACTGTCAGAAGCTGGATATGTCGGTGTTAAGTTTAAAATGATTCCAATTCTTCCACCCTCGTTTTGCAGCCCTAATTTTCTAAATGCTTGAATCGCTTTGGCCGAAGCTAGATTTAAATTGTAGGCTACCTGCACTGCTTTTTTACCATCCACGATTTTCGGATAATGGAATTGGTGTAAATACTCACCTTCAACCACAACAATTGGCTCATTATGTGTAAACCAGTCTTTCACCCGATCACCAAATAATTCAAAACATTTTTCAGCGAATTTTACATATAAATCAACTACATGTTTCGATTCCCAACCGCCATATTTATGATACAGCTCAACAGGTAAATCAAAGTGATGTAAATTCATCACAGGACGAATTCCAGCTTCTATAAACGCGTCAATTACTTCGTTATAAAAACGAACAGCATCTTCGTTAACTGTTCCAAGTTCCAAATCATCAATTAAGCGGCTCCACTGTATCGAGGTGCGAACACTATTTAGACCAATTTCTTTCATCAACGCAATATCTTCTTTAAAACTATTGTAAAAATTAGAGGTCACATCTGGGCCAACTTGATCATAAAAATCGGTTGGTTCGATTTCATACCAATAATCAAACATGTTGGCGTGCTTTTTATTAAAACGTCCTTCACTTTGTGGACCTGATGTAGCGGCTCCCCACCAGAAATCTTCTTTAAATTTTCTTTGCATGACTGTCCCTACTTTCGTCGAATTGTTTTTCAATCATCGTATTCACTATTATTATAAAGTTAAAACTACCAAATGTCTATACTTTTAATTTTCAAAGTATACAAAAAAAGATAAGACAAAATTCATCTTACCTTTTAGAAAATTAATTAAACAATCAACTGCTTATGCTCATTATAATAACTTTTATACGCTAAATAAGTCGCAATAACAGAACCAATACTTGTTGCAGATAATAGCATAAATGTCACCATTATTTGATACTTTATTGCATGAACAGGATCCACACCAGCAAAAATCAAACCAGACATCATCCCAGGTAAGCTAACGATACCAACGGTTTTAGCAGAATCGATTGTTGGTGCCATTCCTGTACGAATACTTGCTCTTACAATTGATCTTGAAGCAAGTTTGATATCTGCCCCTAAAGCAAGTTTTTCAAGAACCGCTTGTCTTTGATCATGAAACAAGCTATCCATATTTCGATAACATAAACCAATTGCAATCATGGAGTTACTTGCAATCATCCCGCTGATTGGAATAATTTGAGAAGGAATAAAACGAATCGCTCCTGAAAGAACCAACACCCCAATCGTCACTCCTGTACTACAAGAAATTGCCAATAAAGAAATCCCAAAACCATTTTTCAAATGATTGCTGCGTTTGCTTGCATTTAGCGCTGCATTAACAATAATGATTCCAGCCATTACTACGGTTAAAAGCTTATTGTTTACTTGGAACACATACTTAAGCAGATAACCAACTAAAATCAATTGAATAATTGCTCGACAAACACTGATAATGATATCTTTAGTAAAGCCTAATTTTTCTTTGTAGCTGATTAATAATGCCACTACAACCAACATTCCAGCAAATAAAAGTGATAGATCATTGACTGCTAAATTCATTACGCCTCCTCCAATCTACCAGCTACGATTTTTTTAACAATCGTTGATTGGGCAATTTCTTCTGCATCATGAGTAACACGAATCAACGTAATATTTTTTTCTTGGTTCAATTGTAACAGCCATTGATTAACAATTTGCTTACTTTCTTCATCTAATCCAGCCGTGACTTCATCTAAAAGTAGAACTTCTGGTAAAAAGATCACATTACGAATCAACGCGACACGCTGCTTTTCTCCGCCGGATAGTTCGGTGATTTTTTTATCAAGATAGTTTTCAGGTAGTTTTACTTCTTTTAATAGCTCTAGTACGTGACTTTCTTGAAAGTCTTTTTTACGCACTTCATACGGGAACATAAAATTATCGCGAACTGTTTCACCGAATAAAGATGGTTGTTGGAAACAGTAGGATACTTGCATGCGGTAATTTTCGGGAGTTAGTGTTGTGATATCATCACCTTTAAAAAAAATTTTTCCTTTTGTTATCGTTAATAACGAAGCAAGTAACTTCAACAGAGTACTTTTTCCCCCGCCTGATGGGCCTGTGATTGTCAGATGACTACCTTGTTCGATTTCTAATTCGATATTGTTGATAATTTGCTTATTTTCGATTTCATAAGAAATATGGTTCGCCGTTAGAATTGTTGCCAAATTCTTTCACTCCTCGTCATTTCTTCGCTTTTTATCATATCATAAAAAATCAAGTAAACTCTACAATTTATCGTGAAAAAATACAAGGTTATTTATTGTATTAATATAAAAAAAGCCAACCTCAATTATGAAGTTGACTTTTTCAATCTAATATCCAAACTTAATCTGCATACCATTTGGATCTTGGATCACTACTTGCTCATTTTCCTTCACATACTCAACAGAAGTTTCATCAAGCTGCTTAACAAACAACTCAAACGCTTCGCTAGAAGGCAACTGGAACGTATACCACACCAACCCCAACTGATTCTCACCAATTAAAGCCACATGCTCACCATTCCAAGTATTCGTCCCAATATGATGATGATAAACACCCGCCGCGAAGAATTTCGCACGTCTGCCAAAGTTAGATTTCAACGAAAAACCAAGCTGTTCATAAAACGTCTCCGTCTCCTCTAAATCTGCAACCTGTAAATGAACATGTCCAATTCTTGATCCTGGTGCCATGCCTAACCATTGACCGTCAGCTTCTGCGACGACGCCATCTCCATCCAATTCTTCCGTCACACCAATAATCTCTCCATCTGCTCGGATATCCCACTCAGTCATTGGTTTATCCCGATAGATTTCGATACCATTGCCTTCTGGATCGCTTAGATAGATTGCTTCGCTGTAGCCATGATCAGCTGCACCAATTTCAACATTGTTTTGCATCAGCCATAATAAGCTATTGCCTAAATCTTTACGCGAAGGTAAGAGAAAAGCGGTATGATACAAACCTGTCGTATTATTTTTCACTACAGGATCAACCAGTTCTTCAAGAACTACAATCGCTTCAGAAGAATCTTGTGCAGCTAAGAAAGCTGTATTGTCTTCTTTTTTCAATAAAACAAGTCCAATCATCTGTGTATAAAAGTCTGTCATCACTTCCAGATTTTGTACGTTCAGTTTTACTTGTTTTACGATTGTTTCTTTAGGTAATGTGTATACCATGCTTTTCTCCTCCATTTGCGTTAATTAGTTAAATTCTAAGAAACGTGCGCTATCTTCCATATATTCTTTTTCGCCAGCTTCAGCTTCGATTGAACCAAAAACAAGTTGTGCTCTTAGTTTCCATTGGCTTGGAATAGACCATTCTTTAGCTACAGCTTCATCGATTACTGGGTTGTAATGTTGTAAGTTTGCACCAATATTTTTTTGTGCTAATGCTGTCCAAACATTGGCTTGAGTTAAACCACTTGCTTGTTCTGACCATACTGGGAAGTTATCCGCATATAATTCAAATTGTTCTTGTAAGTTTTTAACGATATCCATGTCTTCAAAGAAAAGTAATGTACCAGTTCCAGCTGCAAAGCTTTGTAATTTCGCTTGTGTATTTGGGAAAGCTTCTGCAGGTGTTAAAGGTTTCAACGCTTCTTCTGTGATTGACCATAATTTTTTATGTGCATCGCCGAATAAGAAAACCACGCGTTGTGTTTGTGAGTTAAACGATGTTGGACTTTCTCTAACGATCTCTTTCACTAAAGCTGTGATTTCTTCTTGTGATTGTGGTAGGTTATCTCCTAAAGCGTAGATTGAACGGCGTTTTTTTAATGCTTGAATAAATTCTGTCATGTGTATTGCTCCTTTTCGATTCGAATTAGTTTTTAGATTACTTTCACAGTATATCGTCTTACTAAAAGTAAGTAAAGAGATTTGACTTACTTTTTATAAGTTTTTTTCAAAATAAAAGAAAAAGCCTAAGACAAGGGGATTCTTGTCTCAAACTTTTCTCTGATTATCTAAAAATAAACAATGTTACCAATGTAATAATTGCTGGAATACCTTGTTTTATCAAAATCGATTTGGATGAAGTCAATCCACCATACACAGCAGCGACAACTACACAAATGATGAAGAACGTTACCACACTCCAACTATTAACAGCAAAAAATGCGCCCCATAAAATTCCAGTAGCTAAAAATCCGTTGTATAATCCTTGATTTTTAAATAGCGTCTGTACTCTGGGATCAGCCAAGAATTCTTTATCTAATCCAAAGCTCCGTTGTGCTGCAGGTGAAGTTGTTTGAAACATTTCTAGATATAAAATGTAATAATGTTCAACTGCAACGATCACAGCTAAAACTAAGGGAATGATATGCATGAGGTTTCTCCTCCTATTTCCAAGTTGTAATGTCAGCAGCCGGTAAACGATAAGAAGGATAGCCTTCTTCATTTGCTTTACCAATTGAAACGATCATTACTGGATAATAACGTTCTTTATCCATATCTAGCGCTTCAGCAATTTTTTCACGTTCAAAGCCGCCGATAGGATTGGTATCATAACCATAAGCACGAGCAACTAACATTAAGTTCATCGCTGCTAAGGCTCCATCGATAATTGCCATTTCTTTTTTGTCTTCTGTGGACATTTGCTCAAATAGAGGACTCAGTGCTTCTAATTGACGCTCTTTCACTTCTGGCGGCATTAGGTTTTGTTCAACAGCCGTACCGTAAATTTTTTCAGCATGCTCAAAACTATTTAAATCTCCAAAGATCACGACCATTGCAGCTGATGTTTCATTTTGTAATTTATTAAAACGTACAAGTGGAGCAATGGCTTCTTTCCCTTCATCACTTGCAACAACAGTAAAACGCCAAGGTTGCATATTCACAGAGGAAGGTGCTTTAACAGTGTCATTGATGATTTGCTCCATCTCTTCACGACTAATTTTAACTGTTGGATCGTAATTGCGAATTGATCTTCTACCTTTCATGATCGTATCGAAATTATTTTCTTTATATGTGTTTTCCATAATATCCCTCGTTTCTCTATTCGTTCGATTATTTTCGAACAAATAAAATATATCATTCCCTCAGCAATATGTAAAGTAGAAAGTTTATGTTATAATCTGTTTATGAAAAATAAAATGACCGATAACAATAACGATCCTGTTCTTCAAGCGTTGCAAGCAGTCAGTGATCCCATTCGTTTGAATATCCTCACTTGCTTACTACTGGATGGTGAAAAACGGATAACTTCAGAAAAATATAATATTGTAAAATCCACCTTATCTCACCATATTAAATTGCTTAAGGATGCTCAGCTGATTCAAGAAATCAAAATTGGGACAGCTAAAACGTATGTTTTAAATCATGAGTACATCCAACGAGAATTGCCTGGATTAATAGAATTGATCCGCTTTAGAGCAGGAAAATCAAACAAATAGACCACCCTCAACAAATTCGCCTGTTGAGGATGGTCTTTTTTATTTAGTCAGCCATTTTGATGACGATTTTTCCAACCGCATGGTGAGTTTCACTTAATGCGTGAGCATCGTAAACACCTTGTCTAGAGAAAGGAAAAACTTCTCCGACTACTGAAATCACTTTTCCAGAAGCCATTAAATCGGCAATTTCTTGTAATTGTTTTCCGTTTGTTTGAAGCCAGATACTTTCGGCTTTGATGTTTTTTTCTTTCGCCAACTCTTCATCTGCAATACCAACGATTGAAATCAAACGCCCTGTATTTGGTTTTAGCACAGAAAAGCTTGATTTTTGGATATCTCCGCCCATCGTATCAAAAACTACGTCGATATCTGTTAGGACTTCTGCAAAATTAGTCGTATGATAATCGATCACTTCATCTGCCCCTAGTTTTTTGAGTAACTCATGATTTTTTTCGCTAGCTGTTGTAATAACATAAGCACCCGCTTGTTTCGCTAATTGAATCGCATAAGTTCCAACACCGCCAGCTCCGGCATGAATCAAGACTTTTTCGCCTTTTTGAAGTTTTCCGTGATCAAAAAGCGCTTGTAAAGCTGTTAATCCAGCTAGTGGAACAGCCGCTGCTTCTTCAAAGCTAATATTGTCAGGAATTTTTGCTAAAAGATTATCGTCAACGATTGTTTCCTCTGCATATGTTCCAAAACGAGTTGTTTCTGGACGAGCGAAAACTTTATCGCCGACTTTCCAGTCAGTCACACCACTACCTACTTCTGTGATGACACCTGCAACGTCCCAGCCTAAAATAATGGGGAACGGCCAGTCAAACATTTGTTTTAAATAGCCTTCTCTTAATTTCCAATCGATTGGATTGATCGATGTTGCATGCTCTTTAACGAGTACTTGATTTTCTTTTAATTCAGGTAGGGTTACGTCCTGTTCGGTTAATTCTTCTTTACTGCCATATTGATTGATGACTACTGCTTTCATATTTATGATTCCTCCGTCTTTTAAACAAAATGTGAACTCAGTATACTCCTTATTTTTTATTTAGGTAAAAAATATGCTTACAAAAAATAAGAACAAAGCAATAAATGCTTTGTTCTTATTTTTTAACGCTTATTCATAACGCAATGATTCAATTGGATCTAGTTTCGCTGCTCTGCGTGCTGGTAATGTTCCTGCAAGGAATGCGATTCCCATGATTACCAAAATAATTACAGCAGATGATGAAGCTGAAAATTGAATTAGAGTAAACCCTGTTAATGATTTCAAGAATGAATCAGCTGCGATTTGGTTGATCAACGCACCTGCACCGACTGCTCCTAAAATACCTAAAAGGGAACCTAAAAATCCGATCAACGCTGCTTCTACACTGAAAATTGTAAAGACTTTACCGCTGCTAAGTCCCATCGCTTTCATCAAGCCGATTTCTCTTGTACGTTCTTGTACTGACATATACAATGTGTTGATGATCCCAAAACTTGCAGCTAATAACGCAATGGCACCAAACATCGTTAAGACACCTGTGATCGCATTGATCACGTTTCTGATCATACCGATTTGGTCTTCAACCGTTTGACCCATATAGCCTGCTTTATCTAAACGTTCTTTTACATCAGCGATTTCTGATTTTGTTACATCTTTGCTCATTTCACCCATGATCAATCCGTATTGTCCAGTCATCGCTTCTGGTAAACCTTCTTCATTGATTTTTGAAATTTCATCAACAAGTGAACGGTTCAATAAAGACATTCCACCTTGGATCAAGCTAGTATTACGTACGCCGACAATGGTAGCTTCTACTACTTTTTCTTCTCCAGTAGCTGCAGAAGGTGCTGCTATTTTGACTGTTTTACCAATTGCTTCTTCACTTGATTTGTAGCCTAACGATTTCACATATTCTGGTGCTAAATTGATTTGGAATTCTGAACTATTTTGATCTGCTGCTTTACCTGCTTCAAGATCTACACTCAATTCTTCTAGCATTGGCATTCCTGAAAAGACATATTTTTCATTGTTCTTTCCGGAAATATAACTTGTCGCAACGGATTTCATTGCTTCCGCGTTTTTGATTCCTTTGATTTCTTTGATTTTATCAAGATCTTTGCTATCTAAAGTTTCTTGTTGCTGCATCGAGCTTGTTTTTTTGTCTTCATCATATTTTTGTGGCTCGCCATCTTCACTAGGTCCGCCAGTCATTTTAGGCTGGATCATGATTTGATTTTCTCCACCAACACTACCAACTTGTTTATCGATATAATCATTGACCCCAATGTTGACACCTGTTGTCAGTGAAATAGTAAATGCTCCTATAAAAATGGCTACGATGGTTAAAATCGTCCGACCTTTATTACGCATCAAATTTGAACTGGCTGATTTTAAAATATCACTAAATTTCATCTACTCGTTCCCTCCCACAATTAATCCGTCACGCACATGGATTTGTCGATCACAGCGTGCCGCAAGTTCTGGATCATGAGTGACAATAATCAGTGTGATCCCTTTTTCTTTGTTCAAATCAAATAATAGCTGTTCAATTTTATCACCCGTTGTTGAATCTAAGTTTCCGGTAGGTTCGTCTGCAAAAATGATTTTAGGATTATTGACCAAAGCACGCGCAATACAAACTCGTTGTTTTTGTCCACCAGATAAGTTGTTGGCTTTATTGTTGATTTTATCGTCTAATTCAACAGCTTTCAGTGCTTCAAGCGCCATTTCTTTGCGTTTATTATTTGAAATACCACCGATTTTTAGCGGTAACATGACATTATTTAAAACCGTATCTTTAGAATTCATGAAAAATTGCTGAAACACAAAACCGAATTGTTTGTTTCTTGTTTTATCTAATTCTTTTTTACCGATGCTGGTTACATCTTGGTTATTTAATAAAATTTCTCCTGAAGTTGGTTTATCTAATAGTGCTAAAATATGCATAAAGGTTGATTTTCCTGATCCACTTTTCCCGATGATCGCAACGGATTCACCTTCTTCGATTTTTAGATCCACACCTTTTAATGCATCAAATTTCGATTCATTTCGACCATAACTTTTCTTTATATTTCTTGCTTCGATTACAGACATGTTTTCCCCTCCACTGATTCTCTCTCTTTTTTTACTACAAACTAAATATCTACTCTTATTCCCTATTTTTCATCTTACATCCCCTTACTACTCTTACCATTCTGAGGGATTTCATCATTCTTGTCATGGTACTTAAGACCTATATTTTCTGGACTTAAGGAGGAGATAAAAAAACACCACTTATTAGCTGTTCATCTCATAAGTGAGGTTTTCCAATTCTTTCGATAACACACGTTAGGTGATTAGTTTTTCATCAGTGTCAATAAAGCTAAGGTTCGACTTGCTGCCGTTTGTAAATTTATTTCCGCCTCATTCATCGCTTCTTCTAACGTTGTGATATGATCAACAATTGGTAGGATCACAGAAACACCTTCTTCATAAAAAAGCTGTTGATCGCCATTAAAACTTCCGACAAAAGCAATGACTGGTACTTGATATTTTTTTGTAATACGTCCAATTCCAACTGGAACTTTGCCTTGGAGGCTTTGGTTATCCATTTTCCCTTCACCAGTAATCACCAAATCAGCCTGTTTAATCGCTGCTTCTAAACCAGCCTGTTCTGAAATCAACTCAAATCCCGAACGTACGCTTCCGTTTAAAAATACTCTGATAGCAAAACCAAGTCCTCCAGCAGCACCATCTCCTGCTACCGAATCATTCGTTCCACATATTATTTCCTGATAGTTCTTCATTCCGCGTTCATACTTGTCCATTTCATTTTCTGCTAATCCTTTTTGTCGTCCAAACATATAGACAGCTCCTGTTTTACCTAATAATGGACTAGTGACATCAGAAGCAATATGAAAAGAAACTTCTGATAAACGTAAATCTAAGTGTTCTGTAGAGAAATGATGAACTTTTTCTAAGCTGCTTCCTTTGGCTAGTAATAGCTGATTTTCTTGATCAAAAAATGCAAGACCTAAAGCACTTAATAATCCAATTCCACCATCTACTGTCCCTGTTCCACCTAAGCCTATAACAATCGTTTGTGCACCTTGATCGATTGCTGCCAAAATCAATTCTCCTGTGCCGTAAGAAGAGGTATTCAGTGGATGAGTCGCTTTTGTTCCATCTAGATATTGAATGCCAGAGGCTGCAGCTGATTCGATCACGGCTAATTTTTCAGAGTTAAACCAGCCAAATTCAACCTTTACTAACTGACCATTTAAAGCATGGACTTCTACCTCAATTTTCTGACCATCACCATTTTTCACAACAGCGTCTACTGTTCCTTCACCACCATCAGCAATCGCTATTTCTTTGACACTATGTCCTTGTTCAGCAAACACTTTTGCAATGATTTGATTGGCTTCAATACTGGATAGAGATCCTTTCATGGAATCAATAGCTGTAACAATATTCATTTCCAGCCCTCCTTTTTATACTTAATATCCTATTGTTTATTCTATCATCCTTTGACGCTTGATACGCACAATAGATGATCCTATTTTCAATAAAAAAACTAAGACAATTGTCTGTCTTAGTTTTTTTATACTATTTTTCTAACATCCGATACCCAATTCCAATTTCGGTCAAAATATACTCTGGTTCAACAGGGTTATCTTCGATTTTTTTACGGATATTTGACATATTTACCCTAAGCGTCTGGCTTTCATTGCTGTAAGGTCCCCAAACTTTCTGAGAAATATACGTGTGCGTCAGTACTTTTCCGATATTTTCACCAAGAACTTGGATGATCTTGTATTCATTCGGCGTTAGATGTATCACGTTGCCCTTTTTGCTGACAGTATGGTGTTCAATGTCGATACACAAATCGCCATTGTTGATTTGCTTCACTTCTAATTGAGGATTGGAATTACTTGTGGCATGCCTTAAGGCCGTCCTAATTCTAGCAAGTAATTCTGGTGTCCCGAAAGGTTTTGTAATGTAGTCATCCGCACCTAGATCCAGCGCTTCAACCTTATTATTTTCATGGTCACGAGCCGAAATAATGATGATCGGTACAGGAGAGGTCTCACGAATTTTCTTTAACACTTCTATCCCATCTTGATCCGGCAAACCTAAATCAAGTAAAATCAGATCTACCGACCACATCCGAAATGTCGATAATCCTTCCAAAGCTGAATGCGCTAAATGAATCATATGCTTTTCTTTTTCTAAAACAGCACCCATAAATTCAGCGATTACATCATCATCTTCAACAATCAAAATCGTCGCCATTATTTTTGCTCCTTTCGCTCTAGTGGTAAAGTAAATGTAAAAATTGCACCGCCTTGTGGTCTGTTTCCAGCAGTAAGTGTTCCATCGTGCGCCATGATGATCGTTTTTACAATAGATAAACCAATGCCCATTCCGCTCTTAGAATCCACTGGCGTACTTTGTTTGGTCATCCCGCTAAACAACAATTTGAGTTGCTCTTTGGTCAACCCTTTCCCTTGGTCGGCTATTTCAAACGTGATTTCTTTTTCAGTTAAAGAAACCGTCACAAAAATCGGAGACTCACTGTCTGAATGTCGGATAGCATTTTCCATTAAGTTAAACAGCACTTGCTCGATCAAGATAGAATCCATTGGCACCAACACAAATTCCTCTGGTAATGATACGTTGATTTCACTAGTTGGATAGCTTTTTCTAATGCGTTGAATGGCTGAGGCCACAACTTCTTCAGCGGCTTCTTTACTTTTCGCAACTTTCATCGTTTCTTCATTGATTCGAGTAATCGACAATAGATTTTCCACCATGCGAATCAGCCAATCCGCATCATCTTTGATCCCGACAAGTAGTTTGCGTTTGGTTTCTTCTGGAAGTTTAGCTGTGTCATTATCATTTAAAATAGTTTCAACAGACCCTGATATTCCAGTAAGCGGCGTGCGTAGATCATGAGAGATTGCTCGTAATAAGTTCCCTCGCATTCGTTCTTTTTCACTCTCAAATAAAATTTGCTGCCGCTCAGAGGTCAGTTTGTTTTGTTCGATTGCTAGAGCGAGTTGGGTAGAAATCAGGTCTAAAAAGCTGACGATTTCATCTGTGATCGGATTTTCTTTGCTTTTTTCGATCCCAATTACAGCGAGCGTGACACCATTTGATAAAACAGGTAAATAGAGCGCTTTAGCACCCATTAATGTATCAGTACCGTAGCCTGCCTCTTTTTGATTCACAAAGACCCAATTAGCAACAGCTAGCTCTTCTAAACTTCTTAAAGGTCCCTTAATTGGTGCTCCCACGGGTTTTTTCACTTCTTGTTCCCCATACAAAACCACTTCTCTATCCAGCATATTCGATAAATATTCTGCTGTTGTCGCTAAGATTTCTTTTTGATCATGGGTGACCAGATATTTTTTATTGAGTTCGTACAAAATCTCTAGTTGATGTTCACGTTTCATGGCATAAAAAGCTTGTTTTTTTATCTGCATCATTAAATTACTGACCAATAAAGCCACCAAAAGCATGAAAATCAGCGTGACTGGGTAGCCTTGTTTATAGACAGTTAAAGAAAAAAGAGGTTCAACAAAAAACCAATTAAACATCAACACACTAGCAATTGAGGCCAATGCTGCCCATAGATAGCCGGTTGTTATCCGAGCCACCAACAAAACAAAAAGAATGTAGATCAAAATCAAATTCTGATCGCCAATATGATAATAAGAACCCAATTCAGAAAGTAACGTTGCCACTGCAAGCAAACCTAACGTCATATAAAAATCTTTCCAAGTAAAGATACTATTTAAGTTCTTTTTCTTAACGGCGTACTTATTTAGTAGATACTTATTGGATTGATACGGGACTAAATGAATATCCACATCTGGAATAAACGCGACTAGTTCATCTTCTAAATCAGGTCGGTACAAGCGAATAAAACGAGAGCGCTTGATGACTTTACCCATTACCAGATCAGTGACACCTCGCATTTTCACATATTGAACGATTGTATCACGCTGATTATCGCTTTCTAAGGTAACGACTTCACCGCCAAGTTTTGTCGCTAATTTGGAATTATCTGATTCTGAATGCTCAGACATATCCTCTAAAATCTCTAATGCAATCCACTCAGTACCCAAAGCCTGGGCTAAACGGGCAGTCCAGCGTAGACATTTTTTGGTCATATCTGGATTTTTTTCATCAATGATCGTTAGTAATTTAGAATGGATACCCGTACTTTTTTGTGTTTCCTGTTGATTCGTTGTATTGATATGATCGGATGCTTTTCGAATCGCCAAGCCTCGTAATAATGTTAGATTATCTGTTTTAAAAAAGTTAGCCATAGCTTTTTTGGCATTTTCTGAATGATAGATTTTTCCTTGTTTTAATCGCTCCAATAGCTCTTCGGTCTCGATATCGACCACTTTCAAGGCGCTCGTTTCAAAAAATGTATCTGGCACAGTTTCAGAAATATGAATACCTGTCACTTGTTCAACGATGTCATTCAAGCTTTCGATATGTTGCACATTGACTGTTGTGTAGACATCAATACCCGCTTTTAGTAACTCTTCAATATCTTGGTATCTTTTTCTATTTCTAGCTCCGATCGCATTTGTGTGGGCTAGTTCATCAACCAGAATAATATCTGGTTTAGCTTGTAAAGCCTCGTCTACATCGAACTCATTGATTGTGATACCTTTATATTCGTATTTTTTCGTTTGCATTGTAGGTAATCCCGCAACCAAAGCTTCCGTTTCTGGACGAGCATGTGGTTCTACGTAGCCAACTAGGACTGATTTGCCTTCTGCAAGTTGTTCGTGGGCTTCTTTTAACATGGCATACGTTTTTCCCACACCTGCCGCATAACCGAAGAAAACCTTCAGTCGACCAGACCTCAGGCTTTGTTCGTTTTTCTTCCATTTTTCTAATAACTGCTCTGGATCCAAACGTTCATCTTCCACTTGTTATTCCATCCTTTATTTGCATGATGAGACAGAAGTGATTCTGATCTCACCGTTTATTCAGACTTATCCAGCGATTGGTTAACCCCTAAAACATTCACACGTTGTGAATCAACAGGTCCGATTTTAACGCCAGTGATATTTTGTTTGATTATAGCACGGACTTGGCTATTTTTCATATTTCTAGCAGTAGCGATCCGTTCAACTTGAGTCATTGCAGCTTCGATTGAAATTTCCGGATCAACACCACTTGCAGATGCTGTGACTAAATCGATTGGAACTTGCTTTTTGTCAGCTTCTTGTACACGTTTTTCAACACGCGCTTTTTGTTCTTTGGAAACCGGTGATAATTGGCTGACTTGATCGGAACGTCCGTGTAAATATTTTTCTTTTGTAAACTTTTGTCCAATCAATTTTGAACCAGTAACAACTGTTTTTTCAGAATCTTGTGTTTTGACTAAACTACCATTTGCTTGATTTGGAAACAGAACTTGTCCGACAGCCGTTACTGTTACAGTGTAGACTACGCCACACAATAACGTAAATATCAGAATACTTTTTAGTGAAGCAATCATTATTTTTTTCATCGTTTTTCTCCTATTTTAAAAACTGAACAGACCTCTTCAAAGCTAGCCTGTTCAGTTAGATAATTTTAAAATCTGATGGGTTCGTGGAGCTAGATTAATATAAAATAAATGTCAAAACGATATCAATCAATTTAATAGCGATAAATGGTGCAACTACTCCGCCAACTCCGTATACCAGTAAGTTGTGACTTAAAATTTTACTTGCGGGTTTTTCTTTGTAAGAAACACCTTTTAACGCTAACGGAATCAACGCAACAATAATAAACGCATTGTAGATGACCGCTGATAAGATCGCTGTAGTTGGATTGGTTAGTTTCATAATATTCAAGGCATCCAACGCTGGATAAATACTGAAAAACAACACTGGGATGATCGCAAAATATTTGGCAATATCATTGGCAATACTAAACGTTGTCAATGCGCCACGCGTCATCAGCAATTGTTTACCAATTTTGACAATACTGATCAATTTCGTTGGACTGGAATCTAAATCAATCATATTTCCAGCCTCTTTGGCTGCTTGTGTTCCAGTATTCATTGCAACAGCAACATCAGCTTGAGCTAACGCCGGCGCATCATTAGTACCGTCGCCGGTCATGGCAACCAAGTGTCCTTTTTCTTGATACTCACGGATTAGGCTCATTTTATTTTCAGGCGTTGCTTCTGCTAGAAAATCATCAACACCTGCTTCTGCTGCAATGGCAGCAGCAGTCATTGGGTTGTCTCCTGTGATCATGATGGTTTTGATGCCCATTTTACGCATATCTTCAAATTTTTCTTTGACACCATTCTTTACGATATCTTTTAAGTAAATCACGCCGAATACTTGATTGTTTTTTACAACAACTAGAGGTGTACCGCCTTCATTGGCTACTCGTTGAACAATCGTATCACATTCTTCAGGATAGATATTGCCCTTTTCTTCCACATATTTTTTCATCGTATCAGCTGCACCTTTACGGATTTCATCCCCTTGGTAATTGATACCGCTCATCCGTGTTTTAGCAGTAAACTCAATAAATTCTACTTCTACATGATTTAGCTCACGACCACGAATATCAAATTTTTCTTTGGCTAAAATAACTATGCTACGTCCTTCGGCTGTTTCATCCGCTAAAGAAGATAATTGTGCTGCATCCGCCAAATCATATTCACTTACACCTGCTACAGGGATAAATTCACTCGCTCGACGATTTCCTAAAGTAATCGTTCCTGTTTTGTCTAATAATAAAATATCCACATCACCAGCAGCTTCGATGGCACGTCCGCTCATAGCAATCACGTTTTCTTTATTTAAACGACTCATACCGGCAATCCCAATAGATGAAACTAAAGCGCCGATCGTAGTTGGTGCTAAACAAACTAATAAAGCAATAATTGTTGTTAAAGCTAATGCTGAACCATTGCCGACTAATTCACTTGAGAACTTTGTAAATGGTAATAGTGTCGCTGAAACAACCAAGAAAATGATTGTCAGCATGATCAAAATAATTTGTAAACCAATTTCATTTGGTGTTTTTTTTCGTTCCGTTCCTTCTACCATAGAAATCATTTTATCTAAGAAAGACTCGCCATTTTCAGCAGTCACTTTGATGACTAAGTAGTCAGAAACAACTGTTGTTCCACCCGTTACAGCACTACGGTCACCACCAGATTCTCGAATTACTGGTGCAGATTCTCCTGTGATGGCACTTTCGTCCACCGAAGCTGCACCGTCGATTACATCACCATCCATAGGAATTTGTTCATTAACTGCTACATAAACAAGATCGCCTTTTTTTAATTCTGATGATTTGATTTGAGTGAATTTTTTTGCTGCCGCATCTTCTATTGAAGCTACTTTATGAGCTGTGACATCTTTTTTGGCCTGTTTTAAACTTTCTGCTTGGGCTTTTCCTCGGCCTTCTGCAATCGCTTCGGCAAAGTTAGCGAATAAAATCGTCAGCCATAAAATAATGGCGATCGCTAAGATAAAGAACGGTTCTGCATCTGTATATCCAGCAAATGTTAGAAAATAAAGGATCGTTGTTAAAATCGCTCCCAAATATACAACTAACATGACTGGATTTTTTATTTGAATGTTTGGCGCAAGTTTTTTAAAAGATGATCGAACAGCATCTAGATAAACATTGCGTTTGCTTTGTGTATTTTTCAATGGTTTCCCCTTCTTTACCTTAATTTGTCATAAAGTGTTCTGCGATTGGTCCTAATGCCATTGATGGCAGGAAGCTCAATGCACCGATCACTAAAATCACAATAATCAACATCGTAACGAATGTTGCATTTGTCGTTGAAAGCGTTCCTGATCCTGTTGCTACGATTTTCTTTTTCCCTAAATTTGAAGCTAAATAGATTACAGCTAACATCGGGATAAAACGAGAAAGAATCATGATGATGCCGCCCAAGATATTCAAGAATGTCGTGTCTGATGTTAAACCAGCGAAGGCACTACCGTTATTATTGGCTAGAGACGAAAAAGCATAGAGAATCTCAGAAAAGCCATGCGGTCCTTGATTGGTCAACCAAGACATTGCTTGAGGATTTAAAATAAACAACATCGTTCCGATCAATGTCAGCAACAACGGAGTCAAGATAACTAGACAAGCCATTTTCATATCGAAAGGTTCGATTTTTTTACCTAAATATTCGGGTGTTCTTCCCACTAATAAACCAGCGATAAAAATAGCGAGCAAGATGAAAACGATCATCCCATAAAGTCCACTGCCGGCACCGCCAAAGATGATTTCACCCAACTGCATTAAGAACATTGGAATCAAACCGCCAAGTGGTGTAAAACTATCCAGCATTGCATTGATGGAACCATTGGAAGCCGCCGTTGTACTAACAGCCCAAAGAGCAGACCAACCAATACCAAAACGAGTTTCTTTTCCTTCCATGTTCATTTGACCGATCACATGACTAAACTGTGGTCCATAATATTCGCTTAAAGTCACGCCAATCAAAGCAGCAATCAAAAATCCTAATGAAACGATCATGATCGTTCTACCTTGTTTCCAATCTTTAACAAACAAACCAAATGCTACGATCAAAGCTGCAGGAATCAATAAAATTGAAATGTTTTCAACAAAGTTACTAATCAGATTAGGATTCTCAAAAGGATACGTTGAGTTCCCACCGAAGTAACCACCGCCGTTGGTACCTAATTGTTTGATCGCTACTTGGCTAGCAACTGTTCCTAAAGGTAAAAAGATTTTTTGCCCAAGCTCCAAACTAGTCGTTTCAACTGAACCAGCAAATGTTTGAACAACTCCTTGAGATATCAAAATCAAGGAAATTACAAAAGAAATTGGTAATAAAACATACAAAATAATTTTTGTTAAATCTTGCCAGAAATTCCCGATATGTTTTGTTGTCCGATTGATAAACCCTCGAAGTAAAACAAATAATACGGCAATCCCAACACCAGCTGAAACAAAGTTTTGCACCGTCAATCCAAATGCTTGAGTAAAGATCGATAAAGTATCTTCACCCGCATAAGCTTGCCAGTTCGTATTAGTAATAAAACTTGCTGCAGTATTAAAAGCAAGTGACAAACTCGTACCTGGCAGCTGCTCAGGGTTTAATGGTAAAAATCCTTGTCCCAAAAGCATCGCCATTAAAAGAATAAACGAAAAGAAACTGAAAAATAAAACGCTCAGTCCATATTGTTTAGCAGTCATCTCTTTTTGAGCTGGTGTGCCTAAAAAGCGATAGATCCACGTTTCGATTGGACGAATGATTTTTGTTAGAATCGTTTTTTGATTGGTCATCACTTTATGAATATAAAAACCTAACGGAATCGCTAAACCAATCAAAACGATGAAAAAGATAGCTTGTTGGATAATAATTGCGCTCACTGTTGATCCCCCCAAAGTAGTTGGTAAAATAAGTAAATAAGCAGTAATCCTGCGATAATTCCAGAAATAATCGTCATGAAAATTCCTCTCCTTCATTTGATGAGATTAGGATATCAAATTTTATATAAAGATAGTGTTAAAGTTTGGGTTGGGTCTTTATACAATCTTTATACAGAGAAAAACTATTGAATATAAATAAAAAACATTTTATCGGATAAAAACCTCTTTAACTATTTTATTTATTAAAAATAGTTGTATATTTTTTCCAATTAATCTGTTAAAATATAGAAGGGATTATTAACGGAAAGAGACGCATATACACAAAAAGTTACTTACTCAGGTATTTGTTCAGCCGAAAAATTAGAATGCATAATTCCTTCAGAAGTCTTTTTGTAGCACATCAATAAAAAACTGGTCATTTTTATCCTCAAGGAAGATTTAAGCAAAACCATTTTATTTTTAAAGAAAAAGGAGTCGTGAAATTTGAATATTTTTGCTATTATTGCTATTTTAATTTTTAGTTTAGTGGTATCTTTTTATTTTTTATGGAGAATTACAACAGGACAGCAAGATCAATTAAAAGATATGTTAAAAGTTGGAATTCCTTTGCTTATTCCATTATTCGCTTTACTTATTCCATTCGTACTTCCGCAAAAAGCAACTCAGATTATTGTTCCAGAACTTGAGACAAAATTGGAAGAGAATAAAAAATTAAAACAAGACATTCAGTCTTTAAACGCCATCATCTCGGAAAAGGAAAAAGACCAAAAGAAAGCCAATGAAAAGATTAAAGATCTAAATCAGAAAAATTATGCTGAACTATCTCAAGCTTCATTAGTGATTGATGGATTAGAAAAAAACGGTGTTAAAGGTTCTGTAGCATTGATTAATAATGCCACTTATTATGGGGAAAATATTTTAAAAGCGGCATTGGATAAAGAAGTAGAGTATGACGAAGATGAGAAAAAGATTTACATAGGCAGTACTGGACAACAAGTAACCAAAACAGCTTTGTCAGATTCCTACAATATTTTATATAGTGGCGAACGTTTTACCTCTTTAAATAATTATGAGGAGGAAGCGAAAGTTGCAGGGAATTTAATAGAAAATGGATTTATTTTAGATAGTTCTAAATATCACGATAAAGGCTCATTTGTCTTGATAAATACAAAAAACAAGTATAGCTCTATTGAATTTGATGCAGGTAAATTAGATTCTAAATCGAATAACATTGAAGATGGAAAGTTAAAAATAGAAGTCGATGGTATCAAAAAAGAGCAAGAGACTATTTCATCTGAAATTGCGAATAAACATTATAATTTTGATATTAGTGGAGCAACAACGTTAAAAATAAGTGTCTTGGATAGTAACTCTCAATTTGGTTTTTACAACGTGGTTTTTAATAAATAAGAAACAAACACTTTACCATCAGCTGATGTAAATCTGATGGTAAAGTGTTTGTTTGTTTTTCTACTATATAACTTTTTTCACACGATAGACGATATTCGTAAATAGTTATTTTCAACATCTTTTCCTACAGTAAATTTTGGCAATAATTTCGAGCGCTCACCTATATTCTTTCACAACATGCTCTTATCGATCAAACTAATTCTGAAATAAAAAGAAATGACCTACTAGAACAAGGTTACCCTACAAATAATGAACTTACAGCCAATAGTGCTTATTTTATGTTGTCCCTATCTTATAGTCTTGCGGCTGGACGGAAGTGTCATCTTTATGTTCGTAGCATTAATCTGTCCGCTTCTTGTTGGAATCCTAATCTCGTTACTTTAGTATCAGCTGAATAACAAATACAAGAAGTAACAGTAGCTATAGCGACATTAGCCAAAAAAAGCCCCTGGAGATCCAAATTCTCCAGGGGCTTACTCTTTATCTTCTTTCTCAGAAAAAACATCCTACCATGAGATGATTCTTGCTATCAAGAACGGAAAAGTATTTCTTATAACAATTTCTCAATATCTCCAGCAATTTTTTCCGGTTCAACAGTTGGTGCAAAGCGTTTGACCACATTGCCGTCACGATCCACTAAAAACTTAGTAAAGTTCCACTTGATCGCGCCGCCTAAAAGTCCACCTTTTTCACCTTTTAAATAATCATACAAAGGATCAGCATTTTCGCCATTCACATCGATCTTTCCAAACGTTTGAAACGTTGTTTGATACGTCAACTGACAAAATTCACTGATTTCTTGATTGGTTCCAGGTGCTTGATGCCCAAATTGATTACAAGGGAAATCTAAGATTTCTAACCCTTGCTCACGGTATTTTTTATATAACTCTTCTAAGCCTTCATACTGAGGTGTAAAGCCACAACCTGTCGCTGTATTCACGATTAGAAGTACTTTTCCTCGATAATCTTCCAAAGAAACGGTCTCATCATTTGTCGTTTTCACTTGATAATCATAAATACTCATTTTACTTCTTCCTCTCCAATTACCTGTCTTAATTAAATACTAGCTAGTAGAGAGATTTTCGTCAAGGAAACGATCTTTGATTGATCATAAAATAGGCGTCAATTCCAACAGCACGATACCGTTTGTATCTAGCGTTACATAATAATTAAACATATCCTCAATTTGAGTATCAAAGACTTTGATCTTCGGTCTGGTACTGTCTACAACATATTTTTGAGTTTCAAAATCAAGTGCTTCGGCATTACGGAATTCTTCATACGTGTAAAATAACGCTCCATTGTGCCGATTAAAGTCAATTTGCTTGATCTGATAATGGGCTGATTTAATGGCCGCTAATTCGATTTCAAATGTCACTGCTTGGCTTTCAAGAAAAGCTTCTTCCGAAGAAAGATGAGGATCAAAATAATTTGTATTAAACAACAGCAACTGATACTTACCATCAACATAAGTCAACAAATATTCTTCCCCTTGTGCCAAAACCTTCCCATCCATCCTTCGGGCTAGCCATAAACAAAAATAGGCTGGTCTTTTTCCACTGTAAAAATGAAATAGTTCCAAACCATCATTTTTTAGCGGTCGTTCTTGAGTTTGTTTTTCATACAACTCGATATTCAACCAAAAACCGAAACCGTCCAACAATGTATCCAGCATTAAAAGATCTTTTAAAATAATGGCTCCTCTAAAGAATGTTCCATTACTATTTCTCGTCATCCCAGTCAAGGTGTTCCATTCAGTAAGATAAAGTGGTAGCTTGATTTCGTATTCTTTTAGGATATGCTTGATATGCAAGGTTTTATTCAACACATATTGATGATAATTTTTTAAATCTGGAAAAGTACTATCTAAATTTTGAAACACATAATTAGGCTCAGCAGAAAATGATAAAAAATCACACTTTGCTGCGATCATCTCGCAAAAAAATCGCGTTTGTTCTGGATCCCTTTGTTCAAAGAATGGATCAGGCAGAGGAATTTCTGCGCCTACGGCTATTTTAGGAGAGAGCTCAAAAAGGCTTTTTTTCACTTCTAGAAATTCAGGATAATAGTCAGCAAGATTTTGATCTTTAAATAGGCAATTAACTTTCCACTGCTCCGTCATTTTTGTTCCAAACTTATTTTGAACATGTCGGAAAAATTTACGACAGATATCTTTCACTCTAACACTTAGCTGATTAAATTCTATAAGTGACAACTGGAAAAAAATATCCAGCCGAGCATCTTCTAAAAATGTCAGAATATAGTCCCACTGTTCAAATGCAGGAAATGAATTCATTCCGGCTTCTTGGTGTATCTGAACTGATAAAGGAATTTGTGTAAATAGCGATTGGATACTAATATATTTGATTCCAATTTGTTGTTTTATGTCTAGAATTTCACTTTGGATTTTTTTAGTGGCTAAAGCTTCCCACGAACCAACGTGAATGATCACGTCTTTTTTTAAATAATCGGCTTCAGATTGTTCTGTTGTAATATGAAGCTGTTTGGTCTTTAGCGATAATTCTGAAGGACGAGATTCCTCCAACCCGGTTTGAATATAACTGTATAACGGAACCAAAATTTCTTTAATTTGAAGCTCTGTTTTTTGAACGACTTGTTTGATTTGCTCTGGTGCCTTTGTCTGTTCTAAGTGAGATGAGCGATAACTGGTTGGAGAATCGTTAAAGATTTTTTTAAAGTGTTGACGATAGGTTTTACTATTGCTAAATCCACTATCCAAGGCAATTTGCTCGATACTTTTTTTCGTATACAGCAACTCTGATAAACTGTGTTTCACACAAATCGTCCGCACATAATGAGAAAAGTAATCTCCAGTTTCCTTCTTAAAAAACTTTGATAAAGAAGATTCCGACATAAAAAAATATTCCGCTGCATCAGATAATAGGATTCCTTCCTGGTAATGCTCTTCGATATATTCCAAAATCTCTCTTAATTTTTGATTGTCAGAAGGATGATATTCTGTCACTTCTTCTTTTTGAAAATGATGAACCAGAGACAAAATGATTTGAGTTAAAAATAAAGTGATCTTGAGTCTTTTTGAAGGATCATCGCTAAATTCAATTAAACATAACTCCGCAACTTGTCTTCTTAAAGCTGCGATCGCAGGCATTTTCCCATGTTCTTTTTGGATTGGTGTACAGTCAAAGCGTGTATAGAAAAAAGCAGGAAATTGAGCTGCAAAGAAAACACTATTGATCCTCAATTCCAAATAAGTACAACTCTCTTCTAAATCGGCATTCAAGAGAACACGATCTCCTGTATTAAGCACAAACAGTTCCCCTGCGCTTAATCGATTCGTTGTTTCTTCTATAGTAATAAACATACTTCCTTTTAAGACAATCAAAATAGTCGTTTCTTTACAAAATACCTCTTGTTCTGTCTGTAGTTGCTGATAATTGATCTGATAATTTTCATTTACAATCATTTACTTACCTCTTTTATTTATTTCCCTTTCATTATAACACTTTAAAAAGAAAATATCGTTCGTTTATCAGTCTTTTAATTTCCAGCCTATCTATTCTAAAAGGGATTTCTGAAATTTAGAAATTCCCAGCATTGTGAAGTTTTTAATTAAGCATAGAATATGAATTGTATTTGAAAGGAGAATATATAATGAACGATTTACGTACACAACTATTCACAATGCTTCAGCAAAAGGAAGCTGAAATAATCAAGATTCGCCGACATTTCCACGAGAATCCAGAGCTATCTTTTCAAGAGACGGAAACAGCCAAATACATCGCTGATTTTTACGCTGGTAAAGACTGTGATGTTCAAACAAATGTGGGCGGAGGTAACGGCATTTTAGTCGATATTCATGGCGGCAAAAAAGGACCGTTCTTAGCGATTCGAGCTGATTTCGATGCGTTGCCGATCCAAGAAGATACGGGCTTACCATTTGCTTCAAAAACACCCAATGTCATGCACGCTTGCGGACACGATGGACACACCGCCTATATGATGGTTTTGGCTGATTCATTAATTGAATTAAAAGATCAACTAGCAGGAACGATTCGTGTCATCCATCAACCTGCCGAAGAAGTACCACCTGGTGGCGCTAAAGGAATGATCGAAGCTGGTTGTTTAGACGGCGTGGATCATGTTTTAGGGATTCACGTGATGAGTTTGATGCCACTTGGCGATGTCTTTTATCATTCTGGACCTGTTCACACTGGTCGTGCAACGTTTAAAGTTGTTATGCAAGGAAAAGGCGGACATGGCTCAACACCACAAGATGCCAACGATACGATCGTAGCGGCTTCTCAATTTGTCACAGCCGTTCAAACAATCGTTAGTCGCAGAATCAATCCTTTTGATACTGCCACAGTCACGATTGGTTCATTTGACGGAAAAGGCTCAGCCAACGTCATCAAAGATTCTGTTACGCTGGAAGGCGATGTACGGATCATGAAAGAAGAAACACGAGAAATAGTGGAAAAAGAATTCAAACAAATTCTAGATGGCATCTGCCAAACATTCGGTATCAGCTATGAACTTGATTACGCTAATGATTACCCAGTTTGTGTCAACGATGCTAAAACCACTGAAATGGTTGCTAAAGCGTTGAGCGAAGCGCAAATTCCAGAAGTGAAACAATTAGTCGAATGCGGACCACAAACTCCTTCTGAAGATTTTTCTTATTATGCAAAAGAACGACCAAGCTGTTTCTTTTTCGTTGGTGCTCATAAAGAAGGAACACCAATGTATCCACATCATCATCCAAAATTTTATATTGACGAAGATTGTTTATTGATTGCTGCAAAATCAATGGGTGCAGCTGTTTTACATTATTTATCTGAAGGAGTTTAATCATGAAAGCAACAACACAGACAGCAGATGCTGTAACATATAAAGGGACAAACAAATTACTGATAGGAATCGTCTTGAGCGTTTTGACTTATTGGTTGTTTGCCCAATCTTTACTAAATATGGCGCCAGCCGTACAAAGTGACTTAGGTGTTTCTTCTGGCGTTTTAAACATAGGAATCTCCATGACCGGTTTATTCTCTGGTATTTTTATCGTCGTAGCTGGCGGTTTAGCGGATAAATTAGGCAGAATGAAATTAACATATATTGGACTTATTTTAAGTGTTATCGGTTCAGCTGCTTTAGTCGTTACACACGGACCTATTTTATTTATCGGTGGTCGTATTTTACAAGGACTATCCGCGGCTTGTATCATGCCTGCAACAATGGCTTTAGTTAAAACCTATTATGAAGGTAAAGATCGTCAACGAGCGCTAAGTTATTGGTCGATCGGTTCTTGGGGCGGTTCTGGTCTATGTTCGTTCTTTGGCGGAGCCGTTGCTAGTTCTTTAGGCTGGCGTTATGTCTTTATTTTTTCTATTATTGTTTCGATTTGTAGTGCGTTATTGATTTTTGGTACACCTGAAAGCAAGGTTACTAGCAACAGTAATAGTAAATTTGACTCGATTGGATTGCTTTTATTTATCGTTTCAATGGTTGCTTTGAACGTTGTTGTTTCTAAAGGTTCTGAATTAGGTTGGACAAGTCCAATCGTGTTGATTTTAGCCGTAGTCGTTATCATAGGGCTGATTGCTTTTTATAAAGTGGAACAAGCGATCGACAATAGTTTTGTTGAATTTTCTTTATTTGAAAACCGTGGTTATCTTGGTGCAACGATTTCTAATTTCTTATTGAATGCTGTTGCCGGCACGTTGATTGTTATCAATACGTATGTTCAACAAGGACGCGGCCTTTCTTCCGCTAAAACTGGTATGTTATCAATCGGTTACTTGTGTCTGGTCTTGATCACGATTCGGATCGGTGAAAAATTATTGCAAACAATCGGCGCGAAAAAACCAATGTTATGGGGCACGATTCTTTCTGGAACAGGTGTTGCTTTGATGGCGTTAACGATGGTGACAGGCAGTGCCTATTTCGTATTAGTTTTTATTGGCTATAGTTTATTCGGAATGGGTCTTGGCATGTATGCGACACCTTCTACAGACACAGCAATTTCCAGTGTACCAAATGAAAAAGCAGGAGTGGCTTCTGGTATTTATAAAATGGCCAGCTCTCTTGGCGGAGCATTAGGCGTAGCGATTTCTGCTGCGGTTTACAATGGATTTAGTGCTGGTGGTAATTATACACAAGGAGCGACATTTGGCTTACTAACAAATATTCTTTTCTGTATTTTAGCTGTAGGTTCAATTGTATTTATTATTCCAAAAGAAAAACAAGTATAAGGAGAGTACATCCATGGATAATCAAGAAGCATTACAATTATTAAAAGAAGTCGTTCAAATCAAAAGTATTTTAGGGAAAGAAAAATTAGTTGCCGATAAACTTCAAGCTCTTTTTGAAAAACATGATATTCATTGTGAACAAGTAGAATATAGCGAAGGAAGAAATCAATTAGTTGCAACTCTAAAAGGCAATGAAGCAGGTCCTGTCCTAGGCTTTTCTGGACATATGGATGTTGTTCCCGTGGGTGAAATTCCTTGGGATGAAGATCCCTTTGCAGCATTTGAAAAAGACGGTTTACTCTATGGTCGTGGAACCTGTGATATGAAATCAGGCTTGATCGCCGCAGTTGTTGCAATGATTCGTTTAAAAGAAGCCGGTTCAAACTTTAAAGGAACCATCAAACTTTTAGCGACTGTGGGAGAAGAAACGAGCGCTATCGGCTCTGGTCAATTAGTTGATAAAGGCTATGCAGATGATTTAGATGCATTAGTGATTGGTGAACCTACAAATGTTGAGATTGGCGTAGCTCACAAAGGTGCTTTATGGCCTCGCATCACAACTTACGGAAAAACAGCTCACGGCTCAATGCCAGATCAAGGCGTTAATGCGATTGAACATATGCTTTTAGTTTTGAATGCCTTCAAAGAAACATTTGATTTCTCTCAATCTGTAGATGAATTAGTCGGCGCATCGACTTCCAGCCTAGATATTATCAATGGCGGTAACGGAACCAATGTTGTTCCTGATAAATGTACAGTGGAGATCGACATCCGCACAATCAAAGCACAAGATCATTCTGAGCTAAAACAACAATTCAAAGAGATGCTAGATAAATTAACAGCAACCGTTCCAGATTTTAAAGCAGAGATTGAGTTTATCAACGATTTACCATCAATGAAAACTGAACTTGACGATCCTTTCACTGTATTAACACAAAAAGTTGTTTCAGAAGTTACAAGTGAAACAGCGAATACATTCGGTATGACTGGTTATACAGATGGTTCTCAATTTGGACGTGTAAAAAAAGAGTTTCCTATTTTGATTCTAGGTCCTGGCGAAACAAAATATGCGCATCAACCTAATGAATTCGTGAACATTAATGACTTTTACCAAATGATCACGATCAATGAAAACATTGCAAAAGAATTTTTAAAATAAACTAGTAAAAAGCCGAAATGAACTTTAATCTGTTCATTCCGGCTTTTTCTCTTGCTTATGTTTCCACTCAAAGCTCAAATAACTTTTTCGTCAATCTTTCCAACTCTCCTGTTGCAGGAAACTGTGAAACTTTGATACTTAAACACCCTTCAATCGGTACTAACATTACATGATTATAAATAATCACATCAACGCCTTCTCTTGTTATATACTCTTCAGTAATTTTTTCATTAAAAACCCAAATAACATCAAAATTGCTGGGAATTCGTTTCTTTAAAATAGCAATCAAATGCTGAACATAACAGGCTTCACCAGAAATACTCAAAAGAATTTTTTTATTGTTTTCGATTGTCGTATCAATTAAATAAGAACTAAATAGCAAACTCAAATTCGTTGCTACATCTTCTGGATACACTAATTGTGCATCGTGCGGTAGCTTGACTTGTTTTAATTTTGCCAAACACGCTTGGTAAATCGTAGGAAATTCTCTTTTGGCATATTGATTCAGCTCGAATGAGTTTCTTTGAAATAAGGGCGTTACTCTAGACAATAGACTAAGATTTTCCAAAAATGAATTCACGCAATGATACATTTCTTTACTTCTTGAAGGATCCAGAGGAACACTTTCACCAAAATCGAAGATCTGATTATACTGATTGTCGTAGTTGGATTTCCGTGTCAGATTGATCGAGTAAATCTCCCCTTCTGGAGGTAAATAAATGACACTTGCTAAGGTTGTGACATACGCATAGATGTGTTCTTCATAAGGGAGATTTTCTATTGAAAAATACTTCTTCATCAATTGATCATAAATGTCAGAAAACACTTCAAACCGATCTGTCATCGCATATTTTTGACTAGGATCCTGCTTTTTAGGGATATACAAATGCTTACCGACTCTTTGCAAAATAACATGGTGCCACATTTTCGCCCGATTTGCATCCAATGTTAACACCCTTTGATACTTATTTAGAAAGGCTTCTTGAAATTCGTAATAAAACTTTTGAACCATCTCATCGAGATGAACATCTTCTTCTCGCCAGCCTCTTTGACTTGTGTAATCAAAATATAAATACCGGATATCGGCTTCAGCTCCAATCAAAGCCAAATGTGGCGACAGCTGCAAGGTCAAGTTGTATCGTTCTAATACCTCAGTCAAGTGAGGTAAATAGCGTCTCAAGGTTCGCTCTGACAACCAAATCCGGTCACACCAAGTTTCAATCGAATATTCTTCACCATCAAGCAAAGCACTCAACAAAGTAAAAAGTGGCTGCTGGTCGATGATATCCGATAATATTTCTTCGATCGTGTAGGTACTGTCTCGGTTAAAAATAATGGTTTCTTTTTTTACTTGCACAAATCCATCGATCACTGGGCTGTATTCCTGCAGTAAAGCTAAATCACTTTTTAACGTTTTTTTTGTCACACCCAAGTTGGCTGCCACATCTTCCATTGTCAGTAAATCAGAAGTATCCGCTAAAAAATAAATTAGATTAATCAATCGAATCGCCTTTTTATCTGTTACTAGATCTATATACAATTTCCGCATGGTTTTCCCCCTTAGATGTGTCGTCATTTTCTGTTAGATTTCTTTGTAATAGTATAGCACGAGCGCTTTTAAAACACGCCTGATATGATTTTCCAAGCTTTATAAAAGTGGCGCAAATAAGCCACAGATTTTGCCTTTGATTTTTTTCCAAGTACTTCTTTGTGCTAATTCAAGATCCGTGATTTGTTTGGCATTAGCTAGATCCTTTTTGAAATCATCTGCTAATTTTTGAATTGCTTGGCCAGTATATAAAATAGCAGACACTTCGTGGTTGATATCAAAACTGCGAATGTCGAAATTTGTCGAGCCAATCGTGGCAACTTGTTCATCAATAACCATTACTTTACAGTGTAAAAAGGCTGTATCATCGTATTTATAGACCTGAATCCCCGCACTGATCAAATCTTCCAAGTAAAAGTCATTTCCATAATAAGACAGTTTTCTGTCCCCTTTTCCTGGAATAATGATCTCCACTTTGATACCATTACGAGCAGCCCTTCTTAATAAAGCCAACAGTTCATCATCCGGCACAAAGTAAGGACTAGCAATGGAAATTTTCTCCTTCGCCGAATCGATCAAATTAAACAAAACATCCCGAACCACGCGTTCTTGATCGTAAGGACCACCATAAATCACTTGTCCTTCATCGCTTCCTACCTCAATAGTAGGAAAATAACTTTCTAGCATAAATTCATTGGCACTTCCAGCGCTATTTTTCATATACAGCCAATCATATAAAAAACTTTCCTGTAATTGTGTCACTAAAGGACCTTTTATTTGTAAATGCGTATCTCGCCAATGAGAGAATTTGGGTGTTATGCCTAGATATTCATTCCCAATATTTAAACCACCTACAAAACCAAGCGTTCCATCGATGACGATCACTTTTCTATGATTGCGCCAATTCGCTCTGGCAATCTGATAAAACGACTGGATCGGATTGAAAATTTCTACTTCTACCTGAGCCGCTTTTAAAGAATCAAGATACGTATCAGATAATTTTACAGAACCTAATCCGTCCACCCCAAAGCGAACTTTGACTCCTTCTGAAGCTTTCTTTATCAAGATTTTTCTGAGTTGATCCGCAAGTTCATCCTCTTTGATTATGAAATAAAACAAATGAATATGGTGTTGCGCTTCATTCAGTGCTGCAAAAATAGCCGAAAAGGTTTCTTCACCATCCGTAAGCACCTCAAATTGATTTCCTCCCATTACAACCTTTTTCGACAAGCGCTCATTTTTCTCTTCCAAACGACTCAGTGGTTCCAATGTCTTCATGTTTATCCTCTGAACATAGCGAATCAGTCTATCCTGCTCTCGCTTTTGAACAGCATTACTTTTCAAGTTACTGCGCCCAAAGAAAATATAGACAAACAACCCAACGACTGGAACAAAATATAATGTCAGAACCCAAGCCACTTTAACGCTTGTTACATCCTTACGTCTAAAAACAATATACATACTTAGTAGAATAGAAATCAGCTCAAACAATGAAAGGATAATCAAAACAAATTGCGGTAAAAAAATAAAAAGTAGAAAAAATGTGATTATCGTAACAAGTAAAACGATACTAAATTGGCGTAATGTTTGATTCATAGTTATCCTCCTAAAAAAAACAAAAGTTTTTTATTAAACTACTATAAAAACTACTGACTTACTTTTATAAAAAAACTTATTTATTCATTATAATAGCGGATAAAAATCTAATAATACAGGCATTTTTTTCACTTTAAAGGAAAACATTGCCAGATAAAGTATCCTCTCCTTGCTAAACCCTTGTCCCAGTTGACTTATGCTTAAAATAAAACACAATAATGACAAAAAATGTCATTTCAGTCCTTTTTTTGCCATTCATTTCAAGAACCTTCCGTGATAATTTTGTGATATAGAGAACAAGAAAACTAGAATGGGTGGTGACTAATCATGAAAATCGAGCAGTACTTTTCTTACGGATACCTTTTCGAAGCCAAACTTTTGAATAAACATGGCGAATCAATTGCAAAACAATTTGTTTCGATGGAGCAAAATGAAGAAATCGCCATGGAAAAGATCATTTCTACTATTTCTTTGCTGCAAGATTTTAAATTGCATCAAATCAAATTGATCGATGAAGTATGGATGGTCACAGAATAAATGATTGTAAATAAGAAAGGATGTTTTATATGAATAAGAAAAGATTAGTGGAGACATTTACTGAGTTGGTGCAAGTAGCTTCTGTTTCACGTCAAGAAGGAGAATTTGTACAGTTCTTGAGCGACAAATTAATCGCATTAGGTTTGACAGTCACAGAAGATGATTCAATGAAAACAACCAAACTTGGCTCAAACAATTTGATTGCCAAATACAGTGGAAGTTTAGCTAAGGAACCGGTCTTCTTCTCTTGTCATGTGGATACTGTAGAACCAGGTGTAGGCATTGAAGTGCTTGAGAAGGACGATATTCTTTATTCTAAAGGTGAAACGATTTTAGCAGCAGACAATAAAGCAGGGATTGCGATTCTTTTAGAAATGATTGAGACAATTTCAGAAAACAATATCGAAACAGGACCGATTGAACTCGTCTTTTCTCCTGGTGAAGAAATCGGTTTGATTGGTGCAGCCGCCTTGGATATGTCATTGATCGATTCAACATTTGGCTATGTATTTGATAATTCTGGTCCGGCTGGAAATGGAATCGTTGCTAGTCCTTTCCTCTATATGTTTGATATTGAAGTGACAGGTAAAGCGGCTCATGCTGGTTTAGAACCAGAAAAAGGTATTTCAGCCTTTACGATTGCTCAAACGGCATTAGAAGGGATTCCGTTTGGCAGACTGGATGAGCATACCACTTCAAACATCGGAAAAATTTCTGGTGGTGCTGGGATCAACGTTGTGATGGAAGACTTGATGATTCAAGGAGAAGTACGATCGATCTCCGATGAAAAAGCACGTGATTTTCTTGCTACATTAGAACAAGCATTCAAAAATGCAACTAGCTTACATGGCGGTGACTTCACTCTTTCCATGGATCAAAAAGCGACTGGTTTTCACTTAGCTGACGATTCTGATCCTGTTAGAATCGCTAAAGCTGCAACAGCCCAAATTGGTCGTACCTTCACACCAGAAATCAGCGGTGGCGGTAGTGATGCCAATATCTTTAACGCACAAGGTAAACCAACATTGAATTTATCGATCGGATATGAAAAAATCCATACAGTCAACGAATATATCCCAATTGCTGAAATGCTAAAATCAGTTGAATTAGCTTTAGCTATCGTCAATGAAATGCCGGACAGCCATACTTCAAGCGGGGCAGTAAAATGACTGCGGTGCGTAAAGGTCAAAATATCTTGTTGATCATCCTAGCAGTTCTGCTGCTGAGCATCTCCATCAATATGTTTTTAGGTCCTCATCAGATAGCCGCAGGCGGTGTGAGTGGATTAGGTATTTTGGCAGAAGCAGCCTTTTCGATTGATCGGTCGATCGTTGTTTTGGTCTTAAATTGTTTGATGTTACTTTTAACGATCCTCTTTTTAGGTAAAAAAGTGTTCTTCAATACACTGATTGGCAGTTTATTGTTCCCTTTCTTTTTAGCAGTCGTGCCTGAAATCATGGTCACATCAGATCGTTTACTTTCCGTTCTTTTTGGCAGTGCGATTTTTGGAATCGGTGTTGCGATTCTTTATAAAATAGGCGCTTCTAGTGGCGGCACAACAATTCCACCGCTAATCTTACAAAAATATTGGCACATTAATACCTCCACAGGTCTTTTAGTGACGGATGCCTTTATCGTTTTATTGAATGTTTTTATCTTTGGCATTGAATCATTTCTATATGCGATATTATCGATCATCATCACATCCATTGTCATGACCTATATCGAAACAGGCGTCAAACGAAGAAAATCTATTTTGATTTTCAGTCAAGATAAAACGACTGAAATTAAAGAGGAATTACTGCAGACTGTTAATCGTGGTGTCACTCTTTTCAATGTGACTGGGGGTAAAACTGAGCAGGAAAATCAAATGTTGATGATCGTCAGTTCAAATAATGAGTATCCAGCAGTCATGCGTATCATCGATCAAATCGATCCAACTTCATTCGTGATTGTTTCAAATGTTGCTGAGGTTCACGGTTTAGGTTTTACTTACCACCCTATTCAATAAAAAATAGCCACTTAGGAAAAGGAGAGCGAAAATTATGAATTCTGTGTTAGCTTTTACGATTATTATGCTTGTTTGGACGGTCAGTGATTATATTTCTAAAAAGACCAAGTCACTGCTTTCAACGTTATTGATTGCTTCATTGATCTTCTTGATTGGATTTAAAACAAACTTATTTCCAGAAGATTTATTGCCTAGTTCCTCTTTACTAGCTTTAGGAACAACCGTTGTTGGGTTTATCTTAGTCCATCTTGGAACAACGATCAGTTTAAAAGAATTTAAACAACAATGGCGGACCTTCTTGATCGGGGTAGCCGCAACACTTGGGATCGTCGCTGCCTTGTTGCTCGTTGGTCCATTATTTGAAGATCAAAGTTATGCGATTGCGGCAATTGGTGCGATTTCTGGCGGCACAATTTCAATCATCATGGTTCAAGATGCTGCAATTGCTGCTGGATTATTATCTGTAGCGGTTTTACCTGTTTTGATTTCAGCCTTTCAAGGGTTGATTGGTTTCCCCTTAACTTCATTGATTTTAAGAAAAGAAGCCAATCGTCTACATCAAGAATACCAAGAAAATCCTGATGCTTTTGCTAGTGCTGAAAAAGTGGAAGAAAAAGAGCCGAAAAAGACACGTTTACCAGAACTTTTCCATACAACAGCAGGTACGCTCTTTGTTGTTGGGGTTACTGTTTTACTCGCTACTTTCGTGAATAACTTGACCAATGGTATGATCAATACGTTCATCCTTTGCTTGCTGTTCGGGATTGCTTTGAGAGAATTGAATATTTTCAAACCGAATATTTTGAATGGTATTGATGCTTACGGATTGATGATGTTAGCTATTTTGATTATTATCTTTGGTCCTTTAGCAACGATTTCTATTCATGATTTGATCGAGTTGATTTTACCATTGACACTTTCGTTTTTAGTGGGGGTTACTGGAAATGTGTTATTTGCGGCAATTGCTGGGAAGTTTCTTGGCTATAGTTTATCTATGTCGATTGCGATTGGTTTAACTTCATTATATGGCTTCCCTGGAACAATGATTTTGAGCCAGGAAGCAGCGAAAAGTATCAATGGCACACCTGAAGAGATTGCTCTGATCGAAGGACAAATCCTACCGAAAATGATTATTGCTGGTTTTTCTACCGTAACGATCACCTCTGTTTTCATCACTGGGATTTTAGTTAATTTGATTGGGTAACCTTAAAACTAAAAAAAGAAAGGTCTGTCTTTTTCTTCTAGACAGACCTTTCTTTTTTAGTTTTATCACTCAACGATTCCTTTTAACTCAACAACCTCTTTATCGATTTCTTGCCACTCACTCATTACTTTTTTATAACGGTATCGAATAATCACTGCTGCAACAACACCAATAGCAGTCAATACAATATTCAAACCAAAAATCAGCGAAACATTGATTTTTTCCAGCTGACCTGTAATATAAGGCACGATCATTACAGAAACGGATGTTGCAATCGAATAATAACTAGTGATCCGTCCTTTCCCTTTTGAAAACAACTCTAACAATACTGCTAATCCTAGCTGCCAGATTCCTCCTGCTGCAAACACACCGATACCAATCGATCCGATCAAAAACATCGGTACACTTGGAAACAGGGTCATTCCAATCAGTAATAATAAGGAAATGAACGTACACCAAACAAGTAATAAGGTCGGCGCAACGCCACGTTTTACGATCAAGGACGTCAAAAATACGGATGCAAACGAACCGATACTATACGCACTCACCAATACCAAGCTATTCGAATGGTTCATAAGATTTAAAGATTCTGCAAACGATGGTACCCATAAAATAAAAATATTGAACGTCGACACACAAGTAAAACTAAACACTAACAATGCCAATCCTTCGACTTTAAACAGCGGTTGTTTTCCCTTAGCATTTGCTTCTTCTTTGATTATTTGAGATGCACGCTCATCAACCTCTGCTCTTTCTGGAAATCCCAGTTTAGAAATATACAGCAAATTAAGAAACAACCCTAAAGCACATCCAATGAAAACAAGTCCATAATAAATCTCATGATTCAACATAAACCGTGTCAACAACGGTAAAATAAACTGTCCTAAAGAAATAAAAGCTTTGTTCAATACACTAAGAGAACTATTATCTTTTTCATTTGGGTAAGCTTCCATCAAGGTCGGATATGTACTTGTATCTAAAAAGGCATTACTAAACCCAGCAAATAAGGCAAAAAAGAGCCCTTGTAAATAATTTTGACTGATCAAGATTCCCAAGAAAAAGATCAAATAACTGAGGATTCCTAACTGTACTGTTTTCTTCCGCCCAAATTTATCCGAAAAATAACCAGCAAAATACAAAATCAGCACACGTCCCAAACCGATGCCGCTAATGACTAACGTTACTTGCTGCACGGTCGCCTGCCAACTATCCATCAAGGCATTAAGATTTTGAGATAAAATAATTGCTGCCATACCTTGAAAAATAAAATTTGTATATAAAGAGCCGATCAAAGGGGTGTAGTTTTTTTTCGTTGTTTCCATTGCCATTCTCCTAGCTGTTTAAAATTAACTTTGCTCAGTTTTTCACTATCTTTATTTTAAGAAGAATCGTCTATAATATCTAATGCTTTATTTTCATACAATCGATAAATTATATTTATGAATCATTTTTTTATAAACAATTTCCCGCTATCTTTGACGTAATTATCCTATTATTACTTACAGCTAGAGGCAAGTCAATATTTAATTTTTTCTATAATGAATAATTAAAAAAAGCTACAAACGAAATCTAAATCCTTTCGTTTGCAGCTTTTTGTTAGTAAAGATAACTTAAATCACTAGAAACAGTGGGATAAAGCATAATCATCTCATTGATTTTTTCAGCTGGTATTTTTTGATTGATCATCAGAGTAAACATATTGATCAGCTGATCTGCCTCGTTTCCTAAAACTGTTGCACCGACTAATAGACCCGTCGTTTTTTCTGTAATGATTTTGGCTTTGACCAATGGTTCATTGATATGCTTATACGTAAACCATTGAGATAAGTCTAACTCTTGTACCTTATATTTTTCATTTTCTAAAGCAGCTTGATCTGTTAAACCAACTTGTGCTAGTTTTGGTGAGCTAAAAATAATCGTTGGTAAAGCAGGATATTCAATGGCTGCTTGTGTTTTCCCACTAAGAAGTTTAGCAAGATAACTGCCTTCAAAACTAGAAACAGGCGTTAATTTCGGTTGTGTTTTTTGCAGGCAATCACCTAATGCGTAAATATTTTCTACAGTGGTTTGTAACTGCTCATTGACCGTAATGCCTTTATGAGTAAACGCAACACCTATTTTTTCTAAATTCAGCCCTTCGACATTCGGAATCCGACCCGTTGCACAAAATACACGGTCCGCTAGCATTGTTCCTTTGCTAATCAAAGCTATTTCAAATTGCTCATCTTGTTTGGTAATTGATTCAGCTGATTCGTTAAAATGGAAATGAATTCCTCGTTTTTTAAGATTCTCAATTAAATCTTTCGTCAACTCTTCATCAAATCCTTTTAAAGGGCGCTCATTATGATGTAATAAATGAACTTCACTGCCACTACTACTAGCAATATTGGCAAGTTCAAGCGAAATATAACCACCACCGACAAATACGATTTTTTCAGGTAACTCTTTCATACTCAGAAAATCAGTACTCGTACCAAAATTTTCTTTTCCAGGTATATCTAAAATAGCTGGCCGTTGACCTGTCGCTAAAATGAATTGGTTCGATTGATAGTCTTTATTTTCTACAGTGATCGTATGTTTATCTTTAAAAATAGCTTTCCCTGTGATTGTTTGGATGCCCGCACCAGTCAATCCTTTTTGTTGTTCTTCAGGGACTGGTTGGGTAAATGTTTCTTTAAACGCCATTAAATTGCCCCAATTTATTTCAGGAGCTGCATCAAAACCGTTATTTTTCAATTGAAGTACATTATCTCTGGCTTCAACAGCACCATAAAGAACTTTTTTAGGATCACAGCCTCGATTAGGACAAGTCCCGCCCCAAAGATCGGCTTCCACTACAGCAATTTTCTTCCCTTCTGCTGCTAAATCATAAGCCGCCGCCATACCACCTGGCCCACTTCCAATAATGATCACATCAAATTTATCCATTGTAACATCCTCCTTTATTTTCCAACTTATTCAAAAGCTTTATCAATAATGGATCTAGTAAATACAATACAAATTAATTATATCAAGGGATCTGGGAAAGTGCATGTAATAGGTCAATTCGATTCTTTACTTAGCAGAAAAAAACTTGAAGCAGTTGAGCCTTCAAGCTTTCAATTTCTTTTATAAAAAACTCACTGAAACTGCATCCCACCATCAACAATAATCGTTTGTCCCGTGATGTAATCAGAATCTTTTCCCGCTAAAAATGAAACAACATTTGCTACTTCTTCTGGTTCTGACAAACGCTTTAAGGTGATATCTTTTGCAAACTGCTGCATGCCCCACTCATCGTCTTGTCCAGCATTTTGTCCAACATCGTGTGCGATATCCAGCATCATCTCTGTCCGAACGATCCCAGGAGCATAGGCATTGACTGTGATTCCTTCATCCGCAAGATCTCTTGCCGCAGTTTGTGTGATGCCGCGAATCGCAAATTTGGTTCCGCTGTATACACTCAGATTGGGATTCCCAACCACGCCCGCTTGAGATGTAGCGTTAATTATTTTCCCTCCATGACCTAATTTTTTCCAAGCTTCATGAGCGGCTTGGATTCCCCATAACACACCCCCAACATTGACTCTAAAGACTTCATCAAATTGCGCTTCTGTGATTGTATCGATCGGTGTGATCGGTCCAATTCCAGCATTGTTTACAATAACATTAAAATCACCAAATACTTCAACTGTCCTTTCGACCGCTGCCAAGACTTCCTCACGTTTTGACACATCCGCCTGAATCGTTAATAATTGATCTGCGTTTGCCTTCAATTTTTCAGAAGCTTCTTGTAAATGTTCCGGATTGCGGCCAACAATACTTACCTTAAATCCATCTTGAATCAATCTTTTTGCAATAGCTAAACCGATCCCTCGACTTCCTCCTGTAACAAATGCAACTTTTTGAGCCATGACAGTTCCTCCTTGGTTTTAAAATTAAATATATTTCAGCTTTAAATCAAAATAAGTCTACACTCAAGAATAAAAAAAGTAAAAAATATTGTTCCTTCTTTTCAAGAACTAATTCTTATAAAAAATAAGAGTGTAAGACAAAACGAAAATACAGTTTTGTCTTACACTCTAAAACCGATGAATACTTTTTTCTCGGCCTACTTTCTTAAATTACTAACTAATCTAACTTCATTATGATACTAGCTAATATCCTTTTTACTAAATTTTATTACGATCCTATTTAATTTGGGGTGATATTAGTGAAATTCTTTTTTATAGAAATGAAATAATGAGTATCGTCTGCTTTTGTTTTATCTAAATACAGATACATATAATCACCTTTTTCGTAGTATGCTTTTTTACTTTTTCCTGAGCTCATTCTACTGAACCAAGTCGCACTATTCCCAATTTGTTGACCAGCTTCATTGTAATACGTCCCTTTTATACCCGTTGTTTCACTTTGAACGGATAAATTAGCCTCATACATTGCCGTATCACTTACTTTAACTTTTACCCAACCTTGTTGAGTTGTTAAAACTCTGTTTTTATTTAATTCAATTTCACTGTTCAACTCCAAGGCTGTTTCTTTTGTCGTTCCAAAATCCGGAAGCACTTCGACTTCTATTTCTTCTATTACCTTATTGAAACCATCTGTTGCTTCAACCACTATCGTTGTTTTTCCAACATTTTTAGCAATAAATTGCGTGTTTAAATTTTCAAATCCGGTAATTTCATTTCGATCCACTTCACCTACAGCATTATCTTTTACTGAAATAACTGTTGTCGGTGTATAAGTGATTGTTTTATCAACACTCCATTTGATTGTTTGTTGCGCTCCCTTTGTCATATACAGCTTGCTTTTATTTAACTCTATTTTCTTTAATAGATCTGGTTGACCATTCTTATCTTTACTTATAGAAAGATTATATAAGGTATCATCAGCTTTTGTTTTGTCTAAATACATATAGACATAGTCATTTTTTTCATAATACGCTTTTTTACTACTTCCCGTACCTGATCTATTGAACCAAGTCGCACTATTCCCAATTTGTCGACCTTCTTCATTGTAATACGTCCCTTTTACACCCGTTGTTTCACTTTGAACGCCTAAGTCTACTGCATATGCCGCTCTATCCCCAGCTTTAAATTTTACCCAGCCTTTTTGAGTAGTATAGACTCTCGCACGGTCTGATTCAATCTCATGATTCAGCTCTAAGGCTGTTTCTTTTGTCGTTCCAAAATCCGGAAGCACTTCGACTTCTATTTCTTCTATTACCTTATTGAAACCATCTGTTGCTTCAACCACTATCGTTGTTTTTCCAACATTTTTAGCAATAAATTGCGTATTTAAGTTTTCAAATCCGGCAATTTCATTTCGATCCATTTCACCTACAGCATTATCTTTTACTGAAATAACTGTTGTCGGTGTATAAGTGATTGTTTTATCAACACTCCATTTGATTGTTTGTTGTGCTCCCTTTGTCATATACAGCTTACTTTTATTTAACTCTATTTTCTTTAATAGATCTGGTTGGCCATTCTTATCTTTACTTATAGAAAGATTATATAAAGTATTATCTGCTTTAGTTTTTTCTAAATTCATATAAACATAGTCATTTTTTTCATAATACGCTTTTTTACTACTTCCTGTACCAACTCGACTAACCCAAGTCGCACTATTCCCAATTTGTCGACCTTCTTCATTGTAATACGTCCCTTTAACACCCGTTGTTTCACTTTGGACGCCTAAGTCTACTGCATATTCCGCTCTATCCCCGGCTTTAAATTTTACCCAACCTTTTTGAGTAGTATAGACTCTCGCACGGTCTGATTCAATCTCATGATTCAGCTCTAAAGCTGTTTCTTTTGTTGTTCCAAATTCTGGTAACACTTCTATTTCAAACATCGTTTTAATGTTACTTCCATCTAAAGCAGTTGCTGTAATAGTCGTTTTCCCAACTTTTTTTCCAATGACTGAGACTTTTGAATCTTCTTCTTTAACAGAGATTATTGAGTCATCCGCACTTTCATACCCAACCTCAACTTCTTTTAGCCAATTGTTTTTGTCACCGAAAACTTTCGCTTGAATGTTATTTGACGCTTCATTTGTAAGATAGAATTTTTGTGTGACAAATTTAATTGTTTTACTTTTAAATTCAACTACATTAATTTGAGCAGTTGTTGTTTTATTCCCATCTTCCGTTGTTGCTGTAATAGTCGCTGCACCTTTATTTTTAGCAGTCACTAGCCCAGTAGTTGAGACCGTTGCAACAGTCTCATTTGAACTTTCCCATGTGACTTTTTTGTTTGTTGCATCTTCTGGTACTATTTTTGCTTCTAATTGCTTGGTTTGTCCAGTGTTCAACTCAACATCTGTTTCTACTAAACTTATTCCAACAACCTGAATCGGCGGAACCGTAATAGTTGCTGTTGCAGACTTCCTACCGTCTTCTGTGGTTACCTTGATTACAGATGTTCCTGCTTTTTTAGCTGTAACAACACCTGTATTCGATACAGTTGCTACCTCTTCATTTGAACTGTTCCAACTCACGGTTTTGCTATCTGCATTTTCTGGCATTACTTTTGCAGTCAATTGTTTCGTTTTTCCTGAGTTTAGCGTTACTTCTGTCGGATCTACACTTACTCCCGTAACGCCTACAGCTTTCCCCTTAAACGTGACGTTCATACTAGAAGCTGATTCTGAGTTTACAAAGATGTCAAATTCTGGATATGTGCCATCAGAAATCGCCGTAGATGGTATTGTTGTTTTGGTTAAAGACGTCTGCTGCAGTTCTCCATGACCACCCATGCCTTTATAGTAAAATCCATCATAGTTATTGGTATTATAATAACGCGGCTGTTTCAATTTTGAATAACCTAAAATCCCTTCATCTGCCTCTTTTAATGTGACAAGTTGCTCACTCGAAGATATATTACGACGATATTTTTCATTTACATGATAGATCGCAATTCCTCCTGAAGCAACAATTGGTTTGTACTTGTGTTCTGTAGAATATATCTCTGTTGCTAATGCTTTATCGTGACCTACTAATTGTCGATTTTCTACTAGAAAATATTCTTGGGGATTTGAGGTTTCAAGACGAAATACATTAAATCCTTCCTGACTAATATGATTGATTGCTACAGTTTCTGTCTTATCAACAATTTTAGGCTCTACAATCCCTAAAGCAACCTTGGAATAGACATCTAAATGCGGAGGCGTAGCTCCATTATTTTCACCGTCTAAGCGTGTCCATGAGCCACTAGCCATCACACTGTATTTCCCTAAACCATCACCATCAGACACACTCACATATTTACCATCTTGTTCAATGATCGTTTTTTCAGAGTTATATAAATCGGGCAGCCCTAAATCATGACCAAACTCATGTGCAATGAGACCTAATTCAGATTGATACTCATATTGTTTGGTTGGATCGCTATTTTTTTGTACCATGCGCTCTCCAAATAGTGTATAGTTGTTTACTTTCACACCATTCACAACTGGGTATCCAATTTTTTGACCTTGGAAAGCCCAGTGATGTCCCCAAACACTAGGATTTAAATTTATACTAGAAGCTTCATAGCCTGCAAAAATACTCATAATATGCAGTTCATTTTCTTCCAGCTTTCCATTTTTGTTTGTGTCATATTCCGAGAGATCGACTAAATCTTGAATAGTTTCTAAAGCATCTTTCAAACTCGGCAAAACTTTATCAAAACTATTCGCAGCCTTCGGATGGTTTTGGTCCAATTTCACTCGGACAATTCCATCTTGTTTTCCATATTTTTCTTTTGCCGGAACAATATTTATTTGATCATTCGTAGCTTCTTTGTAGTAAGTTGCTAAACTTTTACTTGTTTGAGAAAAGATTCTATTTTCCCAATCTGCATCAGTATAATTTAATTGAGCATCATTGAATTCTACTAAAACGACTAATAGATTTTGCTCTTTATTCCATTTGGTTGTATTTTTTTGCAGTCTTGCTTTGTTTACAGCTACTTCCTTTTGTTTTAACTTATCGATATTCTTTACTGATAACGCCTCTGCTGGACGTTTATCGATCAAGTATTTACTTTTAGAAGGCATAGTCGTTTTGGTATTTTCATCTAGCAAACTGTAATACCAATAACCATCTTCTCCAACATCAATCAAGTCACCTGTTTCATTAGCAAGAACATAATTCAAATACTCATCTCCAACTAGCTGAGCTTCAAACTCCTGACCTGAAGGTTGTTTGTATTCTCCAATCTGTGTATCTGCAGGTCCTGCATGACTGACATCTGCAAGTGACACCGACATCCCTACACCTAACATCCCCAACATTAAACAATTTTTCCATTTACCCATTTCTCAAACCACTCCTTATTTTTGATAGAGTTAAATACTATCAATAACAAACATATCATATTTCAAAATTTGTGCAACAAAATAAATAAAAGGTATTTAAAACGAATAATACATTATTTTTTATATTTATCGCGTTTTTCATTCCTAAAAAAATGAATTAAATTTCATCGATTTATCTTTTATATTGGAAGAACAAGGAAAATAATTGTGATACCTTTTTTGCCCACTCCATTTTCAATTTTGGTATTTCTTTCACGTCCGTTAGAAATCTAACCTTCCTGTTTCTAATAACTCAAAAAAGATACGGTGATGTTTTTTCAATAGAAAGAACTGAATAAAACTCAACGAGCTTTATCCAGTCTACTAAAAGGGTTCTATCTTTATTTCTCAGTTCTTTCATTAACTTCATTCAAATCTTCACTAATGATCTCGCTTACTCATTAAATTCAAACGGAATACGTTCAGATGAAAAATAAGCATGATTTAAATACAGTACCTGTTTGCTTTTCTCAAACGAGATTGGTTCCAACGAGAAATGAAAATAATCATCAATATTTTTTTTACCAAATATTTTTTTCATTCCTGCTTCTGTGTATTCGATGTGTAGATTTTTTTTATCATCCGTAATTTTTTTGTACAGAGGGTTTTCTTTTTGTAATGCAGAAATTTCCTTTTCTGGAATCTTTTTTTTATCTAAAATGATTTGTACTTTTGTTTGTTTTCCATCATAGGTATTGATACCAGCAGCTTGCCACTGCCCTTTATAAAGAAAGGTATAGCCTTCGACACCTTGATAATTCTCTATTTTAGCAGTCCATGATTTTCCTTCACTTGATAAATTCATTCCAAGTTCAAAATTGCCCCAGGTTCCACTGATTTTAGATGAAAAAGGGTAAGAGAGGTAACTTCCGATACCAACCCCGATAAGCACTATAGCCAATAATCCAAGCAATATATAAAACATTGTTGGCCTAACTAAAACTTCTTCAAATGCCTCATCGTCCATATCCATTTCATCTTCCAACAAAGCTTCTTCAGCTAACGTTATTTCTTCAAAACCACTATCTTTTTCGTTTTCCAGACTGTGTGGATGATTTACCGGCTGGTTTTCTTTTTGCTCCTGATGATTGTTTTCCTGATCCATTACTTGCTTCCTTTCCTTTTTTATTGGCTGGTCGTTTACCTTTACCTTTTTTTCTACGTTGTTTTTTCTTACGTTTTTTTGATAAAGTAACCAATAAAATAATGATTAGCAGTAATAAAATCGCAGCCCCGATTGCACCATAAATGATATATTTCATATAATCTTTCTCTAAATCAACAGCTTTTTCGTTTAATTCTTTGGCTTCTTTAGCGCTGATCGTAAAGTTCTGTTTAAAGTTCCATGTTTGGCCAGTAACTTCTGATTTTGCAGTCATTTCTAATTGATAACTACCAGCTTCAAATGGTTTATTATCCCATGAAATCGCATAGTCAAAATTTGTATTTGGTGCTACTCGATAATTACTGACTTTATGTTCATGAAGTACATCAGAACTGCCTTTTTTCATGATTTTAGCATCATAGGTTACTTTATCAATAATTGTCGGTGTAGGATTTTGTAAATTAACTTTTACCGCATTTCTTCCAACTACTTGTGATGCTACAATTTTCTTCACTTTTAGATCTGATTTTGGAAGTTCCTCATTTTCACGTACTCTCATGGCAATCGTATATGCATACTTATTTGCTATGCTAAAACCGCTATCTTCTTTTTCTGCTTTTGAGCTACCTTCCTTCTCTCCTTCAGCATCTGTTACTCGAATGCCGCCATATACAATCCCTTCAAAAGGTTCTGTCGGAATCGTTAAATTAATCTTAACGTCTGCTTCACTTTTAGCAGGTATACTTATAAATTCATCCGTTTTAGCAATATCCGATAATGGTAATTTCATGCTTTCATCACGTTTTGAAGCATCCAAGGCATAGACAAACGAACCACTTGCCCCTGTATAAGCAGGATTGATTTCAATTTTAGCTGTCGTTTCTTTATCACCCATATTATAGACTTTCAACGTCAATTCTTGTGTTTGACCAGGTTTTACCTCTAAGTCATAATAGCCCGCATCTTTTGTCAGCTGATTATCTGGTAATTCTGCTTTAACAGATAAATTAGATTCTTCGCCTTCTGCATAAGCATTTACTGGACTCAAAAAACAAAGTACAGTTATTAAACAAAATAAAAAAAAGCTCTTCTTAAATAAAGAAGTATGTATTTTCAGAGTTACGTTTTGCATGATTACTTTCCTCTCAGTTGCTTGATTTACGAATGAAAAAGGTAGGTGTAAAAGGGTAAAATTTCTCGTTTTTACACCACCATTTATTCGTATTTAGAGGGTGTGGTGAAACCAGCTTATCGTTTCACCACAGCCCTCTTAAATGTTTATTTAGTATTCTCTTTTATGGCTCTACAGTTAATGACCATGTAAGTTTTGTTGAGTAAGCTTTAGCTTGTGCTTTATCTGATGCTGGAACATTTAATTGTACATCATCATATCGTGCACCTAAAGCTGGTGCTGATGCAGCATCTGGTCCATAGTTATTTGCATCATAAGCTTTTTTGAAAATAACAGATGAGATTGAACCATTTGTTGTTCCTTCATCTGTATCTACCATTTTTGAAGAAAAGACACCTAATGAATCTGGCGTATCACCAGCTACAGGAATCACAGCATGTCCATTTTCAGGAATCGTCACACCTGTCACCATATTACTAGCATTAGTCTCATTTAAATTATTTGTAAACGATTGATTGAAAATGCGAATACGTGAATTAGTCAGCTCATGACCACCTGTTTCTTTTTCAGTTTCTTTGAACGTTGTATCTTGAGTTACTGAGACCTTCCAATCTGTTGCACGTTTTCCTGAAAAATCTCCAACTTGGACAAATAAAGGTACCGCATATTTAGTGTCTACATCTTTTGCGTATGCATATGATTCATGGGCAACATTTAAGTCATCCCCTTTTGCTTTTAATTCGTTTTCACCAAAATCAAATGCTGGTACATGCAGTAGTTGTACACCTTCAACGCCTACTTTGTTACCATCGATCACAATCTCTTCGTCTGTTCCAGGCTTGACAGGATCCACAAGATCTTTTGGCACTTTAAAATTTGCTTTCCCATCTGATTTTACAGACTTTGTTCCTGGTTCTGCTGATGCGATTTGTGCTGTTGCAAATAAACTTGTTAATGCCATTGCACAAATTCCGCTATATATAATTGATTTTTTCATTTTTTCCTCCTTGATTTTAAAACCTCTTAAAATAAATACCCCTTTTGTTTGTAACTATTCGCTATTATTCAGCTGTTTCTGGTGTTTCTGGTGTTCCTGGTTCTACAGTTAGTGTCCAAGTTAATTTTGTTGTATATGTTTTAGCTTTTGCTTGATCACTCGCTGGAACATTTAGTTTTACGCCTTCATAAGCGGCTGTTTCTGGTGTTTTTTCTTTAGAATATGCATCTTCTTTATAATCATTAATGAAGACTGCTGACGTTGTTGAAGCATTGGTGAAACCTGGTTTTGTATTACTCAATACAGTTAGTTCTCCTTCGTTTTTACCAGTTAATGGAATAGTAGCGTGTTTAGCAGGTCCATTTTCTTCACCAACTCCAACTTCAACACCTTTAATATTATCTCCTAGCTCTTGAGTGTTTTTTAATGAGTTAGTAAATGTATTGCCATAAATACGAATACGTGTATTTTCTAATACTGAACTTCCAGCTTCAAAGGGATTATCTTGAACAACTGATAATTTCCAAGTCGCTTGTTCATTACCTGAAACATCACTTACTTGAACTGAATGAGGCATATAGAAAACGTCTTCTGTGCCTTTCAACTTACGCTCTTCTGTATAAGCTTCGTAGTCTACAGTTTTGACACTTGTTTTGTTATCTTTTCCAAAAGAGAAGTTTGGTAAATGAGTGACATAGATCCCATTGTTATTTGGTAACGGAATAGGGTTACCTTTATCATCTTTATCGTCCTCAAGATCTTCGCCATCTTTAGGTCCTTTTTCTGGTTTCGTTGTTCCTGGTTTTTCCCCGGCTTTAAAACCAACTTCCCCAGTTGTTTTACTGCTTTCTAAATTTTCAGCAGAAGCAGCTTGTGCCCCAATTGATAAAACTATAACGCTTAATAGTAGACTTGCTAACATTTTTTTCTTCATTTTGTACTCCTCTTTCTTTTCTATTTATTATTGTTAAACTAGACGTGTTGTCTACGAGCAACCCTGATTATTTTTTCTTTTTATTACTACAATTGCTGTTACTGCTAAAGAAATCATTCCAATAATTGTTAAATACATCAAAAATTCTTCTCCAGTTTTTGGTAACAGTCCGCTACTTTCCTTTTTGGGATTATCGGGATCTATCGGTTTTTCCGGCTCTCTTGGTGCTTCCTTACCGCCATCAATAAAGCCAATTTCCCCTTCTGTTTTCCCATTTGCTTGAGCAGCAACTGCTGTCACATTGTTTACAAGGAACATACTAATCAACAGAAGGAACAGTAAATAATATTTTTTCTTTTTCATTTCTTGATCCCCTTGTCTCAAGGTTCTTGAACTAATTCCCAAGTGATTTCAGCTTTGTAACTTCCTTTAATTGCACCGCTGCCTTTAGGAACAAGTAATTTCAAGCCTTCTTTTTTATCTGTTTGATTGGCCAATTCTAATTCGTAATTAGTTTGTGGACGGGCTGTTTTATTACTGTAAATAGATTCACCTGTTGCATCTGCTATAACGTGATCTTTCTCACCATTGTTGTAAATGATTTGGGCTCCTTTTAGTACGTCACCACTTGTTTCATGTTTAAACGGTTTAGACATCGAACCATTTATTGTAAATTGTCCACGCTTAGAGCCTTCTTTAGGGGCCGTTCTTCCACGCTTATCTGCAATATTCAACTTAAATGGATCCGTAGAAGCATATTCTAATTCTTGATCATGGGACTGAATAACTCCTGTTTTAAAGAGCATTTCATTTGTCGCACCTATGGCTACTTGACCTTTAAAGATATAGGTTCTTTCATTTTTACCTACAATTATTTCGACTTTTTTCTCATCAGACGGTGGTGTCAAAAGCTCGTACAAGTCGTCCGTAATTGCTTTTACAACCTTTGAAACCTCTGCTTCTGCAGTTAAATCAACAAATTCTTTGGGCTTTTTCAAAAGTGTAACAGCAGGTTTGATCTCATTGCCATCTTCGTCTTTAAAGTAAATGTTTAATTCAACTTCACTTTTACGGTAGAATAATTTGATCGTTTGGGCATCCTTTTTGATGCTTCCAATTAATGGTGCACCTTCAGAACGCACATAATCAAAGTCTACAACTACTTCGGTAAGCGGATCAATTGCATATGGTGCTCCAATAATACCAGGAATCGTTTTATTCTCTTTAATCTTTGCGTTAGTTGACTCATCATAATATTCAACGATCAAACTTGATTCATTAGATTCTGCATATACTTTATAGACATTTTTAGCAGCATCAAAGCTTACCTTATGCGTTGCGGCCGTCAAGGAATTGGCGCCTGCTGCGGCAAAATCTAATTTGTTGTATTCTGCTACTCCAAGTCTCGTACTAACGATCTTCAATGCCTGAGCTTTGGTCAAACTTGCTCCATATTTCAAAGAAGATAACCCTGGATCTTTTAATGAGTAATCCTTACCGCTGTATAATTGATACTTGGAACCAACGATTGTTTGTTTCAATTCATAATTTGCAGCACTAGTAGCTGCGCCTGTGCCTTTATACTTATAAACTTCTACAGCTGCTTCCGTATAAGGATGGAACAAATTCGGCAATGCTTTGAATGGTTTATTATGTGTTTGATACTCCGATGCTGAAAAGCTTATTCCATTTGTAGTCGTACCTAATTTACTGAGTGTTCCCATCACAGATGCAGTTGTATCATCAAAAGTAGCTTTAAATGACCCTGAATCTGCAACATCCGTATCTCCGTCATTTTTATTAGCGATAGTCAATTCCTTTTTCGTTGGTGAAGTCGGAGTAGAATTATGCTTTGATGTTAACGAAGAAGCAACATAACTAAATTTCGAAAAATTTAAATCTGCTTGATACGCTCGTGTCGGGTTAACCGGTAACGAGTCAGTAAATAACTTCATAAATGCAGCCATTGAATTAGGTGCGCTGACTGCATGTGGATCTGTACTTGTTCTGTTTGTCGCCGTTATCGCCATCCAATTCCAAAACTTCCTGTCTTTAACCACATCATCTTGTAAACTATTGTATGTTCCAGTTTGGCCTGGGCTTTCAATATTCCCGCCTGCCCAACGTGGCAAACCGGACATAGGATTGTAATTTCCTGAGTGATCGTACCTTACAGCAATATAAATCGGACCTTGATCACCTGGCACAGATAGATTGTTAAACCTCGTCAAAATATCTTTGTAATCAGTAACTACATTTTTATTTAGATTATTAACTGGTCTAGCACTAAGCTGAAAATCTGATAAATAGACAATAACTGGTATGGCCTCTGGATTCCTCTCAGCTTCCATGATCGGTACTACATACTCAAGATTACCAACTTGATTATCCTCATCATATGTCTTGTCTTTTGCAAATGACTTATCTATTATTTGTTCCCAACCTGGTACCTTTTCTAAAAATGCTTGTTGATTCACATCATCATTGATTGTCGTACTGTTTCGGCTAGGTGAGTTTAGACCAAATATTCGAATTCTGCTTCCGCTATAGTCATTTAGTACCAATTTTGACAGATTAGTAATCAATTCTTTCCCGTGAAAACGAGGAACTACAGGATCCAAACCTGCAATTGTGGCATTGTTCATTGAACCTGACCAATCCAAAACAAACATCACATCATACTTCACTTTTTTATCTGCTGGTAAACCTAAAACTGTTGGTAAGTCGTACTCCAACTCATATTGACCCGCAGCATTTGGAAAGTTGTTCAGTGACTTAACTGAGGGATCTAGTTTACCGAGTGTAGTTATTTTTTCTAACTTTCGTACTGTTTCCACCAACAGCATTCGGGCTAAATCTGAACTGACACCTGATGTAGCTGTCAGACTAGATTGATATGCTTTATCTAATGCCGCAAGTGACCCCTCTGTCCATGTCTTGTTTCCTTTATAAGGTCTGTTTTTATCCGTTCCTTTTTGTTGGTCTAAAAAACTTTTGACTTCATTTTTAGCTGTAGTCAAATCAGCTGATTCCCAGTTTTTATAATTTGCGTTTTCTATGGCGAAAAGAACAGAGTTATCCTCTGCTTTGATATGTGTTATATTTTTTAATACCAACAAGATACAAATCAGACTTACTAACAATACTAAAATTATTTTAGCACCCTTTTTATTTCCAGTATTTATCATTTCCTCCTCCTTCCCTATAATTTCAATATAGCTTATTAAAAGCTATACAAATCTATTTCTATTTTTCAATAAATTGAAAAATAAAATCATGTCTAACGTAGAATGATAGTGGATGCTTGAATCAGCATTTCTCATTTTGCCAAACATTAGATATCTTTTATATTTCATTAACATATAGTAAGACATGTTTTTCATATCTATTATTTATCATTTTAAAAAAATAAAAAGATATTTTTCTCTGTAATTTATTTATACATTTTTTTTCTACCAAAAATAAATCATTATTTCCTTTAAGTAACGGAAATAATGATTGTTTTTTGATAACAGCTGATGCAACAGCTATTTCTACTTATTCAAATGTATATTTTTATTACCACGACTTACTCTGACTAATTTTCCTTGTTATTTCTTTCAATATTGTTTCACACATAATATCGAAATATTGGGAATCAGAAAAAGTTGGCACATAAACCCTTACTGGATGCTCTCCTTGAATCGAGTAATTCTTATCAGAAACCACTAAATCTACCGAATCATCATAAAAATTCACAATCTCTACATTTTCAGCAAACACTTGCTTTATCTTAGCTTTTAAAATATCAGTCAAATATACTTTGGATATCTGCACATGTACGCGAACCGTAACGATATTTTCCAATTCCACTCTAGATATGAGACTATAAATCAACAAAAAAAGTTGATTTATCAAAACATCTTCTTTATTTCTTTGGAACCACAGATTGAAAAATGGATTATCAGGAAATTGTTTTTTGGCAGGATCCATAAAACCTTTGATTTTAGCTAATAATTCTTTTTCATATTTTGTTCTAGAATAATAGTTTGCTTCATCATAAACATATAAAAAATATCTAGAATCTATAAAGCTAAAATAAACGTACAATAAAAATGTGGTGATATCTTGTTTAACTAATAGTTCTCTTTCCTTATCATTTTCGAAAAATTCAGAGAGTATGTTTTGGACAAGATAATCCCGAGTCTCTTTAAAATTTTCAAAACGATCCACATCAATAATCATTTCTTCTTCTAAATAAGGTTCAGGTATAATCAACTGCCCTCTGATACAAAAGAAAAAGAAGAACTGAATTTCACTCTGCTTATTTTTAAAATAAGGACAATATGTATTGATATAATTAGATATACCTTTGTAAATACGTTCATAACCACCATGTTCTTTAAATTGTACCGTCGTTTTTTGATTCACATAAAATCCTTGGTTGTTTCTGATTTTACAAATAAACAATAGTAAGCAAATCATACTTTTTTTTGAAGCATCAAATTGTACCTTTTCAAAGAAAACTTCTGTTAACGTTCGCTCTATATCACGATAAGTCTCTTCTGAAAAAAACCAGTCTGAATGCGCATATGAAAAAAATAAGAAATAGAAATTACGGATTCGATATTCTTCGCCGATCAACACATTTTCTTTGGATAGCTTGAAATAGAATTGTTTCAAAATCTTGTTCAATTTCTTTTTATATCGCATATACGTCGCTTCGCTGATAAAATATGTCTTACAAATTTTGTTCTTATCAAGGTACCCTTTTAAAAAAAGTTCTTTAATCATAATATAGATAACTGATTTTTCTAAATAATAAAAAGCTGCATCGGCTAAAGAAATATTAGAAACAATGATTGAAGTAATTTTCCCATTTTCATTATAATTAATGGTCATTTTTGTTTCATCAAGATACGGATTATCCTTTAGAGACAATACGATCGACCGAACTGTTTTATCTGAAAAACCTGTTGCAGTGACTAAATCAGATATTTTTACTTCTTTTAATTCTTTAATCAGATACGCTAATACTTCAATCTTTCTATTATCAATATCACCGATAAATAATCTCATATTTTCTCCCCCTTTATTTAATGTTACCAACCCTCACTGATCATTACTTAATTAGAACCCTCTAGTAACAAAAGCTCTTCACTCATTATATATTTTAAAAAAAGAATTTCCACTATTTATTTAAATAAAATTCGTAATTTATTATTTGTCTATCACTTTTATCTTCTTTTCCTTTTCACCTGACAATTAATAATAAAAATATTTCAATCGTTCTCATAGCAGTGATAAATCAATAAATAAACAAAAAATACCTCTTCACAAAAAACAAAACACTTTTAAATAATATAAATGAATGTTTTTAACAAAAAAAATAATAACGTCCATGTTATTATTTCTAAAAAAACTTTTTTAAATAATTGTTTCTCTCTTTATAGATAACGTTTTCATTTTCGTTTGACATTTTCTTCTTTGAGAGTAGTCTAACATTGTGATATACTAGTAGTGCTTTGTTTTACAGTATTTCTCTTGTACATTTATTATGAAAGGAGTGAAAGAATTTTGGAAGAAGAATACTCACGCCGAAAACAGCAACGCCCGGCATCAGCATCAAAATCCACTATCATAATTGTTATTTTATTGTTAGTTCTAAATACATTTGCATTAGGTTCATTGCTATTTTTGAACATCCTAGCAAGCTCTAAACAAGAAGAACAATTAAACAGCATAGAAAGACAGGTCAGCCAACTTGACCAAGGAACAGAAAAACAATCACCCGCTCCTGAAAATACCGAGCATAATGTTCCTGTAAGAGAAAGTTCTACGCAAGCGAGCACGACCACAACAGAATCTAGTTCAACTACTGAAAGTTCCAGTCATCCTGTAGAAACAACGCCTTCATCAGAAGTTGTCGAACAGCAAACTGAACGTTCATCTGAGCCTGCAACGTCTGTTGCAACTACGTATACAGTCCAGCAAGGAGATACGCTTTCTGTAATTGCTGAGAAAAATAAGCTATCTATTCAAGAGTTAATGACTAAAAATAATTTGACTGATTCTACAGTCTACATTGGGCAAGTGTTATCATTACAATAAGTAACTATTTTTCCCTACATAATTTTATTTAATCGATCACACTTGTTATGTAAAAAAGCAGAGCCAAAAACTATTAGTTAGTTTTAGCTCTGCTTTTTTATATAACAATCCTTAGTTGCAAGAATGTTTGATTTTGTAGTTTAAGTTTTTCGGTACTATGATTTCCCTTTGTGACTGGATATAATCAACAATCAGTCCAACAATTTCTTGTGCCCCTTCATCAATCACAGGACATTGTTGATAGGTAGGAAAACCGCCTCCGCCACTCGCTCGATAATCACTCAATGCAATCGTAAATTCATCATTATCAGCGATAGTTTTACCTTTATATTTCAATTCAATTAAACGCTGCCCTGCCTTTTGACAAAGATCGATCGTATAATCAATGCCTACAAAAAAATCAAAATGGTAATGTTCAATTTTAGGATACAAGAAACTTGATGAAATGATCACTTCATTTTGTTCATTTAAGCTGAAATAATCCGTATTCTTCTCTACAACTTTTTTTAGCTGAGCTCCAGTGATTTTTAATGTAATCAACTGATTTGTATACGGATACGTTGCAATCACATCCCGCATCGTCACTTCTTGATGAAACCCTGGCGATGTATTTGCCAAAGAAACAACTGCAATTTGTGCTTTGCTTGCCTGAAGTTGAACAGCACCGATCAATTCTACGATTGGGTTTCCGTGTAGTGCCATTTCTAATTTATTTTCTGCCAAGGCATCTTTATCTAATTTGCCGATTGCTTGATCCAGCCAGCCTTGTACCTTTGATTCTAAAGGTAGCAATTGTTCCAGCATTCTTTGATTTGGTCGCTCACTTGGTTTTCCGACTGTCGAAGTTATCTTTATATCTTCAGCTTTATCAATAGTGATTTCAAAGTAATTTAAGGCATTGGAAGAAGGTTGAACAATATACGTACCATGTAATAATTGGCCTTCAATCAACAAGTGCTGATGCCCTGTCAGTAATAAATCAAAGCCGAGTTCTTCACAAATTTTATAGCCGATGTTCTCACTAGTTTTCGATAAAACCTTGCCTGAATGGACATCTCTTTCAAATCCGCCATGATAAATACAAATCGTTAAATCTACTTGAGATTTCATTTCCTCATATGCTTGTTTGACAGCAGTAAAAGGATCTGCAACCGTGATATCTTCAATATTTTCTTCCTTTTCCCAGACATTGATGTAATCCGTCACTACACCAACTATGCCCACTCTCAACCCATTTCCTAAGGTCTTTATCTCCCAAGGAAATTTTTTCTTTTGACTTGCTGCATCTAAAATATTCTCACAAACACACGTTGCATCTAACGTATTCAAGTATTTATATAAGTACTGTGTGCCGTAATTAACATCATGATTGCCTAGTGTAACAAAATCGTAGCCCGCTTGATTCAGTACGTTTGCTTGAGGAAAACCTTCTTCCTGATGCGCTTGACAATAGGTTGCCAACGCTGAGCCTTGAAGCATATCACCACCATCGATGATCAATGTATTTTCGTCTTTTTGAAAGTTCGGGATACATTTTAATAAGCCCATATTTTTTTCTTTTGTATCAGCGTAATTCGTTGGAAATAAATAGCCGTGTACATCAGATGTATAATAAATTTTCACATGTTGGTTCATATAATTCCACCTCAAATCTATGGTAATGATTCTTATTTAGTCAATCGGTTTACAGATGAAATATATTCATCAAAAACATTATAGATATAATTGTTTTCTAAGCGATAATCTGGAAAAATAGTCTTATTTGTAGTTACACGATAATCTGATTGATCTGGTAAAAGCTGACCGTCTCTCATCGTTATTCCTTGAACTGTGTTACTTAAAATCAATTCTTTCAGTTCACTATTTGATACATGATAAGTGGAAAGAGTATACGGCGGCATAAAACTAGCCAAAAAATCACCAATCGTTCTTCCTTTTAGTTTAACCGCATAAAAAGTTCCTGGAACTTTCTTAGCCAAATAATGATCAAATTTGCTGAGATCAAGTTCTTCTTGCAACCAGTTGTTATACTTAGTTTCATCATATAATTGATAGCTGGTAACTGGATATTTTTCAGTAGAAATCAAACAGGCTTTCTTATCGATGATTTGTTTATCCTGCATTGAAAAAGTTAATTCGCCAATATAATTTCCCCGATACCCAGGTTGTACAAAAGCAGTATTTTCAAGAATCCCAGCATTATTTCGATGTTGGTGTCCACAAATAATTCCATCGATTCCAGTCATTTCACTGATGATCCGATACGTCTGATCTTCACCTGTATCATATTGTGTTGGTTGTCCTGTTAGCATATCCCGCTCGATCCCGCCATGATAGCTCACAATCAACACATCAACTTTCTCACGGACAAGTGGCACCCAGTGTTTTAAAGTCTCGATAACATTGATAAATTTTAATTCTTTGATTTGATTATAATCAGTAATTTGCGGCATTGCGCTGGTAATCACGCCAATAATACCAACTTTAAGACTTCCACGCTCAATGATTGTATACGGATCAAAAATCTGCTGATTATTTAAATCCAAAACATTTGCACAAAGATAGTTCCCTTCGAATGCAGCAACTTGACGTTTCAAAAATTCGATACCGTAATCAAAATCATGATTTCCTGGAACCATGACATCAAAACCAAGTTGATTCGCCAATTCAATCAGCGGAGAAACTGCTGTAGTTGTATTAAAAAAAGTAGTCTGAGGACTACCTACCAAAAAATCACCATTATCGATCAAAATTGGTTCATGATAGTTTCCAGCAATCGCTGGAAGAGAGCAAATACCGCTCTCTTCATTTCCCGATGCTGTCAAAAAACCATGGACGTCTGTTGTACTTAATATTGTTAATTCATCCATTTTTTTATCCTCACGAATTACTGTAGTTTTTTACGTAGATAACCAGTTACAGCATCGATCAAGAATACTGTAATAATGATACCAAATAAAATGATACCAACTTTATCCCACGCTCTTGACTGAATTGCAAAAATCATTGGCGCACCAATCCCGCCAGCTCCAACTAAACCTAAGGTAGCTGCACTGCGGACTGCAATTTCGAAATGATTTAATGCTAGTGATAAAAATGTTGGAATCAATTGAGGTAAACGGGCATAAAACATCGTTTGCCAAAAGTTTGCGCCAACCGCAGTCATTGATTCCACTGGCGCTTCATCCATCGATTCGATCTCTTCTGTATATAGTTTACCCAACATCCCGATTTGATGAACACCGATCGCCAACACTCCAGCGAAAGGACCAGGTCCAACCATTTTCACAAAAATGATTGCATAAACAAGTTCAGGAAAAGCTCTTAAAACATTACAAATGAACTTGCCGATTTTAGAAACGACCGTATTTGATTTCCAAAGATTATGCGCACTGATAAAGGTTAATGGTAAAGCCAAAACAGTCGCAATCACAGTCCCTAAAAACGCAATTCCAATCGTTAACAGCAACAAACTTAGTAAATCTTCCCCGCTGCCATCGTAAACATAACCCCAATCCGGCTGAAACAACCCAGAAAGAACAGATTTGACCATATCAAAAGACATATTCCCTGCTTCTGAATAATCGATACCAACCGCTGAATACAGAATAATCGCTAAAACAACGATAATTGGCAAATAGCTTTTTAACTTCCGATTTGTGCTCATTATACCAACCTCTTTCTGATAATTTCACTGATCCAGTCGATCGTGATCACTACAACTAGAATAGACAAAATAATAATCGATACACGATCATAGCGCATCAAACTCAATGAAGAGTTCAAGATCACGCCAATACCGCCAGCTCCGACATAACCTAAAATTGTCGATGCACGAATATTGACTTCAAATGCATATAAAGAATAGCTGGCAATCTGATGCGAAATTTGCGGTGCGATCGACCAAAAAGCAATTTGTGTCTTTGTTGCACCAACAGATTCAGCTGCTTCAATTGGTCCATGATCGATCGTTTCAATTGCTTCATAAACTAATTGAGAAACCATCCCGAATGTAAAAACAGCAATTGTTAATACACCAGTAAACTCGCCAATTCCAAACATCGCCACGAACAAAGCTGCCAACAATAAATTAGGAATCGTCCGAACAATACTCATTAAAAAACGAATAATGGTAGTTACAAAAAAGTTTCTCGTAACAACAGTTGTTGCTAAAAAGGCAAATGGTACTGCAAAAACTACCCCAAGGGTTGTTCCCACAACTGACATCTTGATTGTTTTCAGCATTGGTTCAACGATTTTAGGAATATAACTCCAATCAGGACTGAGAAAACGTTGTAAAAAAATACCCATCTGATCTAAATTATTAAAAACATCCGCCATTTGTGCTCCAGTTATTTGGGCACTTGAAAATATACACAGAAAGACCAAAGCTACTATAAATAAATGCTTATATAAATCACGATGAATCGTATCTTTCAGCTTCATTACGCGACTCCTTCAGTTTGTTTCAGAATATCCGCACCATAAATACTTGTTAACACTTCATCAGTCGCTTCTTCTGCTGTTCCATCAAAAACAACTTCACCATCACGTAATCCTATGATTCGACTAGAAAATTCGCGCGCCAAATCTACCGAGTGAAGATTAATCACCACAGTATGATTTAATTCCTGATTGATTTTTTTCAAGTCTTTCATAATTTTTTGTGTTGTAATCGGATCTAATGATGCAACAGGTTCATCAGCTAAAATAATTGAGGCTTGCTGAACCAATGTTCTTGCGATCGACACACGTTGTTGTTGTCCACCACTTAACTCATCACTTCTTGAATGTAGCTTATCTGCTAAACCAACACGCCCTAAAGCATCATTTACTAATGCATAATCGTCTTTAGAGAAAATTCCAAAAATACTTTTAAATGTTGAATAATAGCCTAATCTACCTGAAATAACATTTTTTTGAACTGAACTTTTTTTCACTAAATTAAAGTGTTGAAAAATCATACCGATATTTCTGCGGATTTTTCGTAAGTCTCTTTTATTGGCTTTAGTAATCGAAGCGCCATCAATATTAATATTGCCTTCACTGATTTCATTTAAGCGATTGATTGAACGCAATAAGGTACTTTTTCCAGCACCACTTAGTCCGATTACTGAAACAAACTCCCCATCTTCAATCGTTAAATTAATATTTTTAAGCCCTTTGACACCATTGTTATAGGTTTTTGTTACATTTTCAAACTGAATCATGATTTCTCCTTTTGGTAATATAAAATAGAAAAGCTGAACAATTTTTGTTCAGCTTTTAAGTCACTCATTCTCGTAGCAAAGCTTTATTCTGCTGCTTTTTCTGTATATTCTTCAACTGTATCGTAATTTTTATCATCTGCTTCGACATAGCCTTTGTGTCCCCACATCGCCATCGCTTGTGCACCTTCTGAATCTTTAGGCATTGCCAAGAAAACATCTTTGACTTTTGCTTGCAAATCTTTGTCCAATTTTGGTTGAACCGCGATTGCATCATTTGGAATGTCGCCTTTTGTTAGATATAAAACTTTTAAGTCTTTAAATAAATCATCTTTTTCAAATTTTGAAGCAAACACATTACGAGCTCCTTCAAAAACAAAACAAGCATCTTGTTGACCATTTAAAACAGCGGTGATTTCACTTGGGATGTCATTTACTGTTGTCAACGTTACGTCTTTGGTTGGATCGATGCCTACTTCTTTCATCTCTACAACAGGATAAATATAACCACTAGCTGAATTCGGACTTAAACTAGCAATTTTTTTGCCTTTTAAATCTTTTAAAGAATCAATTCCGCTATCTGCACGAACTAAAACTTCACCTTTAAATGTACTAGATAATTTATCTGCTTCTGGTTTCCCTGTTTCACGATTATATGCGCCTAATTCAGAAGACAAAATCGCTGTAGCCGCTTTTTGATTGCGCGCTTGAACATACGCTGACGGCGGCATGATCCCAATATCTACTTTACCTGATGCCATTGCTTCAACGATCGTCGAGTAATCTGTTGCCAATGTAACATTGACATCACGGCCTAATTTTTCAGTTAAATATTTTGCGAAAGGTTTCGCTTTTGCTTCCATTGAGCCATCGTTGTTGGTTGGGACAAATTGTAATTCTAGTGGTTTCGTGTCATCAGCGGCTTTTTTATCGCCTGAACCTCCGCAACCTGTAAGTAATCCTACACTCAAACCAATAACAGACAGCAATCCTAACAATTTCGTTCTCTTTTTCACTCTTTCCATCCCTTCGCATGTTTGGTATGACTCAAGCAAGAAATTATTCCTTTGCTCTAGTTATACCTATTGTATTTTAGTGGTGTAAATTTACCATAATAATGACGTAAACATTGTGTAAATATTTTAAGTCCACTTCATTATTATTAGGTAAAACAATGGAGCAAATGCTTGATACTTTTCAGTAAATTTCAGTGTTACTCTCATAAAAAATGAACGTACCAAACTAAAATCAGTATAGCATAAATTCTATTTTTTTCTAGACTAGTTTTCATTTTTTGCTTATTTTATTCTCATTTCTATTTCAGAAAAAAAGGTAAATAAAACCTTTATTCATAAGGTTTTGATTGTTTCCTACTAATTGTCATTGTTCGATTACATTAAATTCTCGTTATGTTTTAATCTAAAAATCGATTTCTGAAAAAAATAAAATAAACGGATAAATTTCCTCACCCTAATTGCTGAATCAGTTAAAAATAATAGTTAAATTCCCAGCCAATCACCCACTACAAAAATCATATTTTTTTTACACTTCGTTTAATATATACTGTTCCCAATGACGCTAATACAGATGAAATTTTCATGTTCTGCAAGATTCAATGGACTATTTTTATTGGAGAAACAACACAACCTTATCGGTTATAAAAATAATTATGTACATAGTGATCGAATACTGACATTGTGAGTAATCTATAGTTATTTTTTATAATAAACTTTCAACATTGGTAAACTAAAAATTAGGAGGATATTTATGAAACTTTTCAAAAAATTATTTATTGTAAGTACCATGTTAGTATTTTTCGGCACATTCTTTTCTAGTTCTGCACATGCAGAGAGCGCAGATTCACTGCGCTCTGGTGCGTATACATCAACTACAGCATTTTTATCAAACCTTGATATGAACATCGATGGTGAAGTCTACGAGGGTAAAATGAATGATTTATTATTAAATGTAGACAAAGAATCATTTACTCTTACCTTTAAGTTGAACAATGAGACACATGCTTTTAAAGGAAAACGTGATCCAAACAACTCTGTATTCACAGCTTGTGATCGTTTCTTAATCGATACGATCGATGATCAAAAAGTTGGAACACGCGTAGTAATCGAATTTTTCCACTACTCTAGTTCTAAATATAGAAGTTATCAAGCTTATTCTCCAGGACGCGCTAAAGTTACTACTGGATTAGATGTAAACTTGAGAACAAGCGGCGTTTTATATAACAAGTAATTACTGTTTTTTTACCAATGTTGAAAACTAGTAAAATAGAAAAGAAGGTCAAACACATCGCTCGTTTTGCTTTGTATCGACCTTCTTTTCTATTTTTCCGGATACATTTGTTCTGCTAATTTTTCGATACCATCTAACGATTGATAACCATAACCAAACATATAATTATAATCAACCGCATAAACTTTCTTATTTTTAACTGCTTTCATACTTGAAAGCTTTTGATTTTTCAACACAGCATCAATCATTGTTTCACCTGAGATGCCATCTTTCATCGTACCCCAATCCGCTACAATCAAAACGTCAGGATCCGTTTCGATCAATTTTTCTACGCTGACTTCGCCTTTTTCATCTTTGAAAATATTGTCTAGTTTCACCATTTTGAAAATATCATTGAAAAATGTTTCATTGTGGGCAGGATAAACATATAATTCCGCTGGATCTGCAGTATGAAGATAAGCAAATGTTTGATCCTCTTTGATTTCAGCTAATTTTTTATCTACTTTTGCTTGGCGTTCTTTCAACTCTGATTTAAATGCATCCGCTTTGTCCGATACGTTAAAAACTTTGCCTAAGTTATCGATATCATCATAAATAGAGTCAAACGTGCCGCCTGTTACAGAAGAGTTCAAGACGAAAGTTTTGATCCCCATTTCATTAAGTGTATCAACTGTGCCGATACCCCAGTCTTGGTTATCAAACAACCCACCGCGTCCGTATGCCAAATCTGGATCAACACTTAACGCCATTTCTTTGCCGATATAGTCCGTCGATAAATGATTCAATTCATTAAACTCTTTTTCGACTGCCTTATCAGGTTCACCAAACACTGCACCCACACCAACAATTTTATCTTTTAAACCAAGATGCAGTAATAATTCTGCAGCAGGTTGCGTATTTGCTAAGACTTTTTCTGGTACTTTATCAAAAGTTTGTTCTTTCTTTTGCCAGCTTTCCGCCCCTTCTGCTTTAGAAAAATTTTGAACCGTTACAGGATAGCCTTCACTTTGATTTTTTTCAGTAGCTTTTTGCTCTTTTTGACCGCAACCTGCTAACAATGTTAATCCTAATAAACTAATAATAAGTGCTTTTTTCATTTTTTCGCTTCCTCTACATATATATTTAAATCTTATGACTAGTCCAACGAATAGGCAAATCCTAAACGATGGGTCACTGGATTTTGATAAATCGTACATTTAACGCCATAAATCTCTTCGATCAACGCAGCGGTAAATAAGTCCTCAGGTTTACCTTCAGCAATGATTTTACCTGCTTTCATCGCATAAATGTAATCACAATAATGTGCAGCTAACTCTAAATCATGAAGGGCCGCTAAAACACCGATCCCAAGATTTTTGACACAGCTCAATATTTCAAGTTGATAGCGGATGTCCAAATGATTGGTTGGCTCATCCAAAATCATATAACTAGGTTGTTGTGCAATCGTTCGAGCTAAGATCACTCGTTGTTTTTCACCACCAGATAATGACAAAAAACTTCGATCAGAATAGCTGGTCAAATTTGTCTTAGCCAACGCATCCATCACAATCTCAATGTCTTCTTGTGTGTCTGATTCTAATAACTTCTTATGAGGTGTTCGGCCTAATAAAACCATTTGAAAAACGCTTAGATCAAAATTCAGTTCATTAAATTGATTTACTACACCTAACTTTTGAGCCACTTTCTTTTCGGAAACAGCTAAAAGGTCCAACTCATCTAAAAATACACGACCAGCTTGTGGTTTGATTCCTTTATAGATCCCTTTGAGCATCGTTGACTTCCCACAGCCATTGGCCCCGATGATTCCCACAAATTGTTTCTTTTGTGTTTGAAAAGAGATACTTTTAACGATTGATTCTTGTCCGATCAAGATCTCTAAGTCTTTTACAGTTAATTCCATTGTTAGCCTCCGAAATTGTAGCCTTTTTTGACAATAATATAGATAAATAACGGTGCACCGATCACAGACGTGATAATCCCTATCGGCAGTTCAACACTTGGAATCAGGACTCTTGAAAGCAAATCAGCCCAAATCATAAAAAGAGAACCCGACAAAGCTACGATTGGTAGCAAACGTTTATGATCTGACCCAATCAATCCACGAACGATATGCGGAATGATCAATCCCACAAAACCGATCATGCCAGAATAGGCAACGATCACACCTGTTAAAAGAGCCGCCAAAAGTAAATACAATTGACGATATTTACTCAAAGGAACACCTAACGTCACAGCCGCTTCATCGCCTAACAGCATCACATTCAAGATACGATGTTGAAATAAGAAGAAGCCTGTGATCACAATAACGGTGATTGATAAAACCGCCAGCTTATTCCAACTAGCAGAAGCCAAGCTCCCCATCGCCCAAAACGTCACGGTCTTCATCCCTTCTGCATTATTGGCAAGATACACAATAAAGCTCGAAATCGAACTGCAAAGAGCGCCGATCACTGAACCTGATAAAACCAATTTAACCGATGTCATCCGACCACCGATCCCCGATAATATCAATACACCAAACGCCGCTGCCATCGCACCGACAAACGCACCAAAAGCTAATCCAAATTGAGAAAAAATACTCCCTGTACCAAAGCCAACCAAAATCGCAAAGGTCGCACCAAGTGAAGCCCCCGAAGAAATCCCTAAAATATAAGGATCAGCTAAAGGATTTTGAACAACTGCCTGCATCACAGCACCCGTTATTGCCAAACCCATCCCTACAAAAACAGCTAAGATCACTCTTGGCGTTCGAACGAACCAAATAATATTGACCGCTGAATTACTAGTGATCCCATCAAGCGATCCAAGTCTACCACCGGATATTTTAGTTAAGAGAATCTGAAATACATCTTCCATCGAAATATTCGCTTGCCCATTGATCAAAGAATAAACGATCGAAAAGAAGATAAGCACCACTAATAATAAAAGAATCAACGGAAAAACATGCTGACTTTTAGTTTTGGTTCTTACATCACTTGCCTTGATTGCCTGCAAAAAAATACGCCTCCTGTGTATCTGAACTACTCATTACTTTCACTCATTTTTGTTAATTTATCAGACAGTTGAGCTGTCCAATGTTCCAACGGCTTTCTACGACTTGTCGGAATTTTCATTTTTTCATCTATTGCGCTGATATCAAGTAACCCGATAATTTGTTGATCCGCTGCCACTCCAACAGCCTCTTTGAATATCTCGTCAAAGATTACTGGAATCGTCCGCCACGTAACACCGATTTGTTTTGACCAAGCAGCTAATTGAAAGTTTTGGATAAACGCTGAAACGGCGCCAATTGCTTCCAAGTTCAACTTTTCACTTTCATGCTTAGGTGCTGTGACAATCAACCTTACAGGAACATCCAGAAAATAATCACGGGTTCTTTTTTTAGCTGTTTCTAGATTTTGCTGATCGTAACGTGCCCATGTATCTAAGCGGTCATAGCTTGCCATAATTTTTTCTACAAATAACTGGCGATCTTGTGTTGTCTTGACAATAATGACTTCCCACGGCTCTTCTTTCGAATGATAGGGGGCGTAACTGGAACTTGCTAATAGTTCATCTATAACTTCCATAGAGATCGCTTGATCCGATAATGTCCGAATCGTTCGGCGCGCTCTAATGACTTGTTCAATTGAATCAATGTCCATCATTTTTCTCCTATTCTTTTATCATTTTATGCTTGATAGAGCTGTAGAATAAAACTTCACATCAATTGACAATGAAAATCATTCTCAATTAGAAATTAAGAGTACCATTCCACTATTTTTTTTGCAAGTCTCTTTTCTATTTTTAGTATAAAAAAGCCGTATGATCAGAGGTGCATCAGATCACACGGCTTTTATTGCTTATATTAACGTAAATGTTTGCTCTTGTGTATCTTCCACAAAAACAATAAATTCCCCTTAAACAACACAATAACTCAGCACTTTCATGTCAATGAGTAGAAATCATTCGGTCTGGATTTCTGGACGTGAACGAAAAAAGCTTAAACGGATAATCTTTACTGGATGAAATCATTTCATGTTTCAATATACTCACATCCTTATATTTGATTAATTTCGTCATAATAGATATTTGTACAAAGTCTTATTCAAAGCTTCTAAATAATTTCCCCTTTTTTTAATCAATTTTAAATAAATAATGTATACACCATCGGAAAAACAAGGCAAATACCTTTACTTTAGATATTTATAAAGTTAAAATTAAATTAAAATAATGATAAAAAAATTATAAAAAGAAGGAAGTGCCATTATGAAAAAGATGTTAGGGTATGTCTTAGGGATTTTCATAGTTGTTACTGGTCTATTTTCATTCTTCTCACCCATCCACTCATTCGCTGCCGAGAAATCCAGCACCGTTACTTATCAATATATTGACATTAATTCGCTGACACAGTCAGAAAAGGAACAGATTATTACATCTGCTCCAAATGAAACAGCAACCGCTGACAAGGAAAATATACAGTTAGTTTATCAATCAAACGCTCTTACACCTAATACTCCTAATTCTAATAAACCTACCCAGCAGTTAGTCAACAACACTTTCAGCAAACCAACACTTGGAACAAGAACCTCTTCAAACAATCTACCAAAAGCAGGTGATACACCACTATCTCCATTCACTTACTTTTTAGGTTTTGCATTGATCATTCTTGTTATTGGGTTAAGCATATGGAAAAGAAAAATTAGAACTTCGTTACTCTTATTTATTATTGTAAGTTCTGGAACATTTGGCGCAGCAAGCTATTCTTATGCCGCTGAATTACATCCCAAAGTCATTGAAACCATTAAGCACGGGTTAGCCTATAATTATACTCCTGAAGTGGTAACGGGTTATTCCTACATCGGTTACATTATCCAAAAGGAAAATAACCCAACTGAACCTATCGCAGAAAAAGGGACGGTAACCGTTAAAAACATAGCAGAAGATGGTACTCTCCTTTCTACCGAAACATACACAGGCAATGTTGGCGAAGCTTATGAAATCGTACCAAAAGAAATTGCTGGTTACACTCTTTCTTCTCCAACAGCTCCAAAAACGGGTAAGTATGTTAAATCTGGAACAGAAATTATCTTTATCTACAAGAAAAATGTTCCAATAACAGAAACAGGAACCGTAACAGTGAAAAATACGGCTGAAAATGGAACCCTTATTTCTTCCGAAACATTCACAGGAAATGTCGGTGACTCCTATGAAATTTCTCCAAAAGCAATCGATGGCTTTGACCTTGTATCTCCTGCTGATCCACAAACAGGCGTTTACGTCAAAAATGGATCTGAAATTATCTTTATCTACAAAGTGAAAACTCGTGTAGATGATATTGGAATCCTTACAGTAAAAAGTGTAGATGAAGATGGCAACCTCCTTTCACAGATCGTAACGTTCTCAGGAAGCGTCGGTACAACGTATGAAATTGAGCCACTGTTTATTGATGGATATACGTTGGTAAGCCAAATCGGTACACGATCTGGTACCTATGTCAAAGAAGGCTCTGAACTGATTTTTATTTATCGGAAGAATACCCCTGTCACTATAAACTTAACTGTCCAAAGTTCCAACCCAGCTTTTACTCCAACACTCAATACCCAAACAAGAGGCTATATTTATCCAAATTATTACAAAGCTCTGTACTACGATAATCAGGGAAATCTTTTGAAAACAGAAGAAATACATGAAGATACTACTTTAGGCAACCAATCTTTTCAATATAATTCAGGTGAAAGTTATTCTTTTTACTCAAAAATCTACTTTGAATGTTACGCTGCACAAACAAACGAACGACTACAGTGGGGAGATTACCAACTGCTCGCCGATACACCTGAACTAACCAGTGGTACTACAGGTAGCACAGATATAACGATAAATTATACCTTCTATGATTTGAGTTACCCTTAATTCCTCTTCTGCTTAGAAAAAAGCCGTAGGTAAAATCATGTGAAATGATTTTACCTACGGCTAAATTTTATACACTCGCTCTTAATTGATTTTACGTAATTGGAAGTACGAAACAATTTCGCCAATTCCCATAAAAATTAGAATACCGCCGAATAATTGGAAAAGTACCAATAAACTGCTAAACGGATTGAACGTTAAAACTAATCCAGCAATAATCAAAATTACGCTGTAAATCAGCATTGGCATCCAGCTAACATTGACATAAGTGCGTAAATTTACTGATTGAATGGCACGAGTGACCCCAACGATCACAATCACTAAACCAAGGAAAATCGGTAAAATACTTACGATTCCTTTAGCAAACATAAGTACGATCCCTGCAATCACTAGTAAAACGATCCCACCTAAAAAACTCATTCCATATGTTCCAGTTGCTTTTTTGACTCTAAAACCATCATAAAGATTTAATACACCCATAATTGCAATATACGCAGATATAAAATAGACAGCCAATTGGAATACACTTCTTGGATTAATCACAATCAACAAGCCAAAAATCATATAAACAATTCCTCGCAACAGCGCATACTTTCTTAATTGTTCCATAACGTTATTCATTATTATCCCCTCCATTAATTCTTTACTTGTTTTCTATTTATATTGTATAGAACTTCTTTGAATAAGACGAGTAATATGGATCAGCAATTGTTATTTTTATGTATTAAGCCATATAACGAATCAATCAGAAAAAGTTCCACCCATAACTGAATCCTTCGGGTGGAACCTTTTCACATTTCTATTAAGGTGTTTGTTCCACTTGCCATAAAATCGTCGCTCGATAGCCACCTGCTTGCAACACTTCTCCAGAAGGAACTTCTAACAACAAGCCGGATTCGTTTTTATCCCACTCATTACTTACGTTATACTGCCCTTTGGTTTCATGTGTTCTCTTCGCTATTGGTTGTGTGACATTTTCCGATAAAATCACTGTCTCTGTGTCACTTACCTTATAACGAATAGCAGAAGGTAAACTTTTACTTGGATCTTCTTGGCTGGTTAATGGTTTCTTTAACGTTGCTGTTAAATCCCACGCACCACCATCTTTACGATTATCCCAAACGATCAATGGTTTGTCGTATTTTGCTTTTTCTACTTTGATAAACGGAATTCCTAAAGTCTTTCGCCCAAAATTCAAGAACGTTGGTGAAGATTGTACAAACAGCATCCCTTTAAATTGATATTGAACGGTACTTTCTTCACTTGTAACAGGAATCTTGGTTTCATTGTCTGGCTTTTTCACTAATTGATAGTTTTCAGCCTGAATGGACTCAAGTACTTTCTGGACTTCTTTTTCTTCCGTCAAATCAATCGTTGTTCCGATTACTTTATCGAAAGTGATTTTATCATGTAAAGCCGCTCCTGTTTCATCAACAAATTCCACGTTCACTTTTTGATTGCTTTGAATGTCGATCGTGATTGTTTTCTTGACCGTCTCTGTTCCTCTGGCCGCTTTTAACGTTGCCTTATAGCTTCCTTTTTTAGGATTTAAAGGTAATGTCGTTGATTCTACCGAAAGCGTGATATCTTTAGTTGAACCTGTCGCAACGTCCCAAGCAATCGCTTCAGATTGTTTAAGAATCAATTTGTTAACTTCACTTTCAGTCAAATCTTGAAAAGATTCAGGGAGGCCATTAAAATCATACGCCACAATATAAAGTCCTTTAGATGGCGGTATTCCATCGATCACTTGGATTGGTACTTTGATTAGTGTCGTCTTATCTGGTTGATCTACATCGGTCATTCGTACCATCACACTAGTTAAACCAGTCACAGAAGTATCTGGCATATCGCCTTCATATGCGTATGAAGCACTATGTCCAGGTAATATAACCGCATCTTGAATCACTTCAGAAGCTTCTTTATTAAAGGCTGTTCCCTTTTTGATGATTTGCGGAATCGGTTTTGCGCCAAGGTTGTAAACATTGATCTTTACTGTATAATCTTCTGAAGGCAATCCATTATAAGGTCCTTCTGACTCGTTGACTGCTAGTAACGACGTATGATAGTTTTTAATCGTACCTGGTTCTTCGTTTAGCCGTTCCGGTAATCCTGTCCTTGGAATCGTTAACGGACTCTCAAATTCTTTTTGGCTATTCGCGACAAAAGGCATCGTGACTTCAACATCTGTCGGATAGGTTACATAAACAGTCCCATGATCCGTCGCTGCCGGGATTTTACTTAGCTTATAATCAGTCTTAAAATCATCCGTATAATCTGGATAAATATTGAAGACTTCTGGATCAGCTTTTATTTGCATATAAGGAAGTTCATCACCGGCAAAAATCTCATAGCCTGTGTTTAATGCGTCATCTGGTGCAATGTCTTTCCCAGGCGCACCTAGTTGATAGACCGAATCGACCTTCGATACTATAACTTGTCCTGCAGTGAAATCCCCCACCTCAGAACCAGTGCCCATAAAATCATTTCCAAAATAATTTTTTTCCATCATAATGCTACTGTTATATGAACCAACTATATATTTAGTATAATCAGATAGCCAATTTCCTCGGGAATCTTTTAGTCGAATTGTAAACCTCTTTCCAGCCTCAGGCTCCATATAAAATCCACTACTATTCCCTAGTGCGTAGACTGGAACTTTGTCTGTATAATAATAAGTATCCACATTTTCTAGCATTGAAAATTTCTTTGTCTTATTAGAAACATTGTACATGTCTAACTGTACAATGAAGTTTAAATTTCGATGCAAAGATAGGTTATATACATAAAGAATTTGATTGTGTTCATCTATTAGAATTTGCTTCAGCTCGTTGCCTTTTCGCAAAAAGTATTTAGAGGTTATTTTTGGAGAAACCTCTTTAAAACCAAGCCCGTTCTCTCTAGCCCACCGTCCGTCCCCATATATAGGGTTATTATTTACTCCAGGAATATCTGATACTCGACCTTCCCCCTCATTATAAACATAGCCCCTACCAGCACTATCTTTGATAATAAAACCTAATTCATTTTTCTCCCACTTTACAGAAATTCCTCTTTCTGGAAAGCCCATTTTGGAACCATTTACTGGATTAGTAATAACGCCGTCAACCGAATTTAAGGGGAGACTATTCCACCCTTCAATTGTACTATTCCCAAATACCTGTTCTGGAAGAACAAATACATCAAACGTACAAATCAATAGTTTATCACCAAAAGTTATTGTAATCGTTACTTCTTTGGAACCTCGACTGGAATTAACAATCATAGATTTAGTAATTCGCGCATCTAGATCTTGTCCTGTCGTCAGATCCCACGCTTTTGGGGCTAATCTTTTAGTTAGCAATTGAATGATTTGCGGGACCGTTTTCCCTTTGATTTCACTTGGATTCAACAACTGGAGGCCATTAACACTCACTCCTACTTTTGACTCTACAATAACTGTTTGATTATCCAATGTTACTGTAATCGGGATAGGAATTATAGTTGAGACTGTCGTATCCTTCTTGTCCGTCATTTTTATATAACCCCAGTGAAATCCCGTTTTACTGGTATCAAACTTGTTGACTGGCTCAGTAGGATCACCTGCTGGGTTTTTGACCCATTCATACGTAGAGCTGGCGGGGGCTGCATCATTTAAGGATTGATATTTTGAAAAAATATTGGCGGCATTCGTCCCCATTGCAAGCTCTTTGTTTTGATCTACTTTAAAATAATAAGGAGATTTTACATCCGCACCAAAAATTGTGATATTTCGTGTTGTGGTAGCTGATGTACCATCTATTTCTACTTTGATCGTTCCTTTATAAGAGCCAATTAAATTATTGACTGCTGTAGTATCGGTAAATGATACTGGAACGGCTTCACCTGTACTCATGTTCCAAGCACTTAAGTGAGCTCTTGACTGAATCAGTGTAATCAGTTCTTCTTTGCTTTTTCCTTTTGTTTCATTCGGATAAAGAATCACTTTTGCATCGGATTTTACCATGACTTTATTCGTTAACAAGGCTGTAGTATCTGTGCTGGTCACATTGATTGGAACTTTGATTGTCGTTGTTACATCCTTGTTTGTTTTCTCTGTTATTTTTACATAAGCCCAATGAAAACTAGCTGTTCCTGTATCAAATTTTTCCAGTGCTTCACCATTTTCGTCAACAAATTGATAGGATGCATTCGTTGCTGTTGTATTGTTCACTGTTTGAAATTTTGTGAATATATTAGTTGGATTTGTTCCTAAAACAAGTGTTGCATTTTGTGCTATAGATACAAAAGCTTGCGGATTAGCACCAAATACTACTACATCCTTTTGCACAGAAACTTTTTGTTCCTCTTCGTCAGTTCCAACTGTAATTTCAAATTCAGCCTTATACGTTCCAACAGAAGTTGCCACAATCGTTGTTTTGATCACATCGACTGGAATAGATGAACCATCTTCCACTTTCCAAGATTGGACATTGGATTTTATTTTTACTAATTGTTGCAACTGCTCTTCTGTTTTATTCACTATTTCATTTGGATACAAAATAATTTTGCCATTCGCATTGTCTACTTGAAGAGCGATTTGGTTGTCCAACAAAAAGGAAGTTCCTGCATCGGTCACTGTTACCGGTACGGGAACACGAATACTGCTCAGATTATAATTTTCGGTGATCTCTACATAAATCGTTTGAAAACTTGTTAACTCACTACTAGGAGTAGCGGGTGTTCCATCAGCATTCACGTATTCATATAGAACATCATATTCGGGATATGGAATGACCCTTTCTGAAAAAAGCTTTGTTAGGCCTGCTTCACTTTTAAGATCTGGAAAAGCTTCATTTTGTTTCATCGTCAACACTTTAGGTGTTGCTTTCAACCCTTCCTCATTTTCAACTGGCTCTAGTGCTCTCGCTATATAATTTTGTGTTGCTTTTACCGTTGCTGATTTAGCACTACTTGCATCGAAATCTTTATTGCTCGGTGGTGCGGTTTCTTTTTTTACGCTCGTTTCAGGTTTAGCTAATATAGGCTTCGTTGCGGTGAACAAAACGGTGACAGAAAAAATGCTAAATACAGTTATCCCTATGAGTATCCAAAGTATTTTAGTTTTAGAAAGATTCTTTTTTTCGTTTTCCATTTTCTTCTCCTTTCTTTATTATTTTTGATTGTCTATCAAATACACTCTTATCGCAACACCTCCTTTGTATCGCTATCACCTATTAGTTCAATCGCTCGAATCAGATCATTGATTTGGGTATTTTGCTTGTTGAGTAGAGGTGATGCCGAAGGAGAGCGTTAGTATTGATTTACTGCTGTCTATTTTAAGTTGTTCCTTCTTTATGATTTTGTTTTTGAAAAATGGATTACTTATTCGTTTCATTTTTACTTCGTTTACGTTTTATCGTTTTATAACTCAAAATAAATACAAATACACCCAAACATACAATCAAAAAACACATGAAATAAATCAACTTATCGCCTATCTTATTTTCGACCATTTGCTTATTAAGACCATTTGCTTCTAACGCATTGACCTTAAAATCTTCTGTCCAAGACCATTTACCACCGTTTTTTGATGTGACATTGATCTGAGCAGAATAATCTCCTGCAATCATCCTTTTATCCGCTAAATCAACGGGAAGATCGATCATCGAGTTCGGTGCCATTCTCATTCCTTTTTTTTGATACTCAAATAACGCCTTTTGTTTATTAGCTTTTCTTACTTGAATCGCTACCTCCATACCTTCAACATAAACAGGACGAATATTGGACATATTAACGAAAAAATGGCTTTTACTCTCTTTAAATGCTATGTATGTTTTATTTAGTTTTAGCTCTGGTTTTATACTATCGATATCACCGACTCTTAATAACATCCCAATTAAAAAAGCAAATTCATTTACTACGACATCTTTTTTACTTTGGTCTTTCTTTTTGCTATCTACTACCGGTTGCAATTGAATACCACCTGCTATCAAGCCTTGTGATGTATCTTTGGGTAAAGAAATCACTAAGTCGACTTGAGAACTCCCTTTAGAAGGAATCACTACTTTTTTTGGTCCTTTGACAATGTTGATAAACTCATTTGTCAAAGACGCGTCTTCTTTTAGCTCGTTTGGTCCATATTCAACTTTACCAATGCTGTTGGTTTTTGCAGTATTTAACCGAACTTCTACTGTTAACTCTTTCGATAATGAATTGTATAATTTTAGGGAAACATTTTGTTCTTGCCCCGGCTTCATTTGGAGATCAAAGTAACCTAGTTTCTTGTTTTTTTGGTTTTCTGGATATAAAACTTCATATGACAATCCACCGATCAAATTCATTGAATCTTGTTTAGCCAACCCTTTGACCGGATTAAAGAAGAATGTTAGGCAAAACAATATTAGTAATACACAGCTAAGATGTTTTTTCATCTACTGATCTCTCTTTCTTTGTAAAAATAAATACTTCATTCCATGTAGTAGCTATCAATTCTGTGAACAACTTATAACAATAACTGTCAACCAACCTATTTACTTATTTATAGAAACACACAACCAAGCTATTTCTTAATATGTGTTGTCAAGACTCCAGTTCACGCTACCTTTAAATGCTTTACCTGCAGCGCCTGTACCTGTAGTCACAGTTAATTTAGTATCAGATAATTTTGTAGCAAAACCACCCTTAACAGCACCAGCTTGTGTTTTAGCGATGATATTTGTTGCAGTTGTATTGCCAGCTTCTAATGTTACATTTTTACTAACAGTGATATTGTTAGGATCAGCAAGTGTTCCTAGATTACCTTCAATAGGGTTTGGTAAGAAGTCATTTGTATCTGGATCAACTTTACCAATATTGTAAGATTGTGCATCACCTAAAGTAAACGTTAATTTTGATGGCAATTCTGTAGCTGAGCTGTCTTTAGAAACTAATTTAGACAATTTAGCAGATACTTTCCAAGCAGAGGTTGTCACGACTTTTGCGTCTTCTCCGCCTGTTTCAGTTCCTTTTCTATCATCATTCACGACAATATATTGATCTCCGACTACAGTATTGCTATATGTAGCAATATTCGCTGTTGCTGCTTGACGGCCAAAATCAAATTTAGATGGTACCCATGCCAATGCTAAGTTATCTTTAAATGGTCCTTCACCTGGTTTGTTAGGACCATCAGTGTCAAAACGAATCCCCAAGTCTGTTTGCTCGCTTCCAACTTCTTCTGCATTTGCAGGTTTTGCAAAAATCAGCAATGCTGATGAAGCAAGTAATGTTGTAAATAGTATTTTTTTCAAAATTTAATCACCCTTCTTATTTAGCGTAAATAAAATTGGCGACAGTTACTGTTATAAATTGTTCACAGAATAATGCTTTTTCCACTGATCTAGCCAATCAGTTTGATTTGGTCTTTTAGCAAAACAAATAAATAAATGATCAGAGCCAGACTTGCGATAGACACAACTAGAAGAGTAAAATTGACTGTTAAATCAAGCTTTTTCTTCTTTAGTTTCCTTGCTAAAAATACATCTCTGGAAAGTGTCACCAGAAAAAAAATCAACGATGCAGAGGCAATACCTCCTAATATATAAATCCATAAATAATCTTTCATCTTACACTCCTATACATGTATGCTATATACTTTACGCAAACTGATAACACCTAAAAATATGATCAAACAAGCTACGCCTAACAATAATAGAATGAACGACGTCATCATTTGACCTAAATGTGGCAGTGCGCCATCCGTTGCTGGATAGACTGGTGGTTTTGTTTCATAGATTGGCGGTTTGGGTTTCTCTGGTTCAACAGATTGGTTGAAGGAAATACCCGTTTCTGTCTTTTCTTGTTCGGCTAAAGCATGTGGTACTTGGCTAAACAAAACGCCAAATACACACATCACAATAAACATCGGCCAAATAAAGTAAGGCTTTTTCATTCTTATTCACCCTCTTTTCTGTTGTTTTTTTTCCGTTTTTTCTTTTGGCTTCCCTTTTTTTTTCTTTTAGCTATTCTGATTTTTTTCCACTGTTGTCCCCATTTTTTTCGTCTTAAAAGAATCGTTACCATGATTAAAATGGTGACTACCAGTAAGAAAATAGCCGTTCCCTTAATCCAAGTTGGGGTAATAATTTTAAAGGCACTTTCTTCATTCATTTTTTTAGCTTGTTGGTTGGTGATCGTGAATTCTTTACTAAGCTGCCACTCTTGATAGTCATTTGATGCATCCAATTTCAAGGTATAGGTACCCGACGGCAGATTCGCAATCCCCCAATCCATTTCAAAATCAAATGAACTGTTTGGTGCCATGCTGTAGTTTTCTACAGATTTTCTTTTAACGACTTCATCCGTTCCTTTTTTAGTCATCGTACCGACGATGCTTAAATTTTCTAAAACTTTAGGTTCAGGGTTTTGCAAATTGGCTAAAACCATTTTTTTCCCACGTTTGATTGAGGCCTTTACAGAGTTTAAATTCAATGTTTGGGCATTATTGAATTCATCTCCTGATTGGGAAGTGATCAACCCTACTCGATATGAAAATTCTGTGGAGACACCACTTTTTGCTTTTTCACCTTGATCTAACGCAAAGACGATCGCCCCCATTTTCACGCCATCATACTTTTCTTTTGAGGGTGTCAGTTGGATTTTCACCGTTTTCTCTTCATAATTACCAACTGTAATTTCCGGCGTTGGGATTTTGAGCATCGATGTTACTGGCTCTTTTAAGGTCGAATCGTAATACGTTTTGTCATCGCTGTATTCGATCGTTCCTCCGTCTCCTGTGATCGCATTGGTTCCATAGATCTTGATCCGCACGCTCTCTTTTTTCGTACTTTTGATCCTTACTTCCAACGTTTGCGCTTCTCCAGGTGTCGTTTTTACATAAAAATAACTTTTATTAGGATCGATTTGTGTATTCGACTGTACAAGAGTTACTGTATACCCTAAATTATTATCATCATCTGCAGCCATCACTTGATCTGCAAAAAAAAATAATGAAAAGGTACAAACAAGTGCTATATATATCGCATTAATCTTTCTCATGAAAAAGGGTTCTCCTAACTACTAATATTTGTTCTTATTGAATCGATTGAACAATAATCTCCACATGCCATTCATTGTTTGCATCACATTTTATATATTCCACTAGGCTATAGCCTTTCTTAGCAAAGTTGTCCGTCCAGTGAGCCAAAAATTCTTTGGAATATTTTTCAGCTGCTTCTTTCGTTTGAAAAGGTCCCTCTATTTTGACTAGTTCATTTTCTTCATATGCCTCATCTTTTTCTTCATACAAATAGTTTGTAATGACATAGATGATATAGACAATCGTCAGAGACGTAATAAATAGTAACAAGAACAGCGGCCATAAAATCGTTCTTAGTAGCGCTGTCCCCCCCACTACAATGATCATTAGAAATAGGACTATTGAATAGCTCATTTCTTTTTGCTTGATTACTTCTCGCTTATTTTTGACGTAAAACATCAAAATTAGGAATAGATTTAACGTCATTAATACAAAAGCAACAAATAAATGTTTTAGTACATCCTCTAAGTAGTAATTCATCATGAACAACACCTGAATAATAAACTTGGCATTTTTATCTACATAAAATACGGCTTTTTCGTAAAACATTGAAAAGAACACAGCATTAGTGAACCACCCAATTAAAAGCACAACTTCCCCAAGGTAATAACTTCGATATTTTTGATAATAATTCCTTTTTTTTTTCACACATTTAGCCATCCATTTCTTTAGATAATTGCTTTGATTTTTGTTCAATTGCTACTAATTCATATACCCGTTAAGTGATTTGTTGGGAAAATAAAGTTAAGTAGTGTTGGTCTTTCAAATGATTTCCTATAAAAAAACTGGTTATTACAGAACTTGTTCACTCATATTTTCCAATAAATTACGTTTCTTTTTTGAAGTAGTAAGAAGATATCCTTTTGTTCGAATGAGTTCAATTTCAAAATAGGATTGTTCTTTTAGTTTATTTCTGATATGAAAAATAAAGTTTGCTACCCTGTACTTTTCTAGTGTTTCTCCTTTTGAAGCGCCATAGATTACTTCATTGATTTCATTATAGGTAACAACGTTTTCCATATTTTCATATAACAGCTCAATTATTTTGAATTCTTTTAGGGTTAATGCTATTATTTTGTTATGAACTACCAGACTTAGCTTAGATGGATCTAAGAAATGACTGTCAGATAATTTTTTTGATTTTTCTCTGTTTAATAACTGATTTTTATAATTGATCGCATTTTTTATTACAATTCCAAGATTCTCGAATCCTTCACCTGACTGAATAATTTCTATTACTGAATTTTTGCTTAAGTGAGGATATAGTTGTGTCATTTCTGAATTTTTTTCGGCACAAAGGATCCAAATAAATAAGGAATAATCTTCTTGTAAATCAATCAGCCACTGAAATGCCTTAACGTAATCAGACGATTGCTCCAAATTAATGATTAAGCCATCCAATAAACCTATTTGTTTTTTTTCTGTAATTTCAATCAGTGAATAATTTTGCTCATGAAGAACACTTTTTAGCAATAAGCGTATTTTGTCGTTCCGTTCAGAATCATTTCTGATAGGTAATAGGCCAATTGTATTTCCCATGTGGCTCCCTCCTCTTCATTTTTTTCAACATTTATTTTCTTGTTTTATTAACAAACGAGAAGTCCTGATACAAACTTACTCATACCAACAAGAGAAGAAGTTTCTGACGGCAAATTTGACGGCGCTACTTAGACTAAAATTTAAAGGATTACCAAGATAACAAACTGATGTGAATTCACTTGATCAAACTTTCAAAAATAGAACGTTAAATGAAAAATAAAAAAAGCCTATCCACTTTCCAAACATTATAATGTTTGGAAAGTGGATGACTAACTGATTAAACTGATAGCTTTTCTTTTTTCTGTCATAAAAGAGCTGACATAAATATCTAGTGTCATTTTAGTTGAATGATGGCCTAGCAGAGCACTGATTGTTGCTATGTTTACACCTTTTTCTAAGCAGCGAGTAGCAAAACTGTGTCTAAGTTGATGAAAACGAATAGTTGTAAAATGAATACTTTGACATATTTTTTTTAGCCATACTGAAATAAGACGCGGCTCTGCTGGTTTATTTCCTCCTAATACAAACTCTCCATCACTTGTTTGTTTTTGTTTAGTCAAAAGCTTGCTGAGATTTTTAGAAAGTGGGATAGTTCGTTTAGAAGTAATACTTTTAGGTGGACCTTCAATTATTTGTGTTTTTTTGTTTATATCATTACTTGTTTGGATTCTTTGAATTGTACGCTGAACTGTAAGAGTATTTATTGAAAAATCAATATCTTTCCACTTTAATCCAGCAATTTCTCCAATTCTCATACCAGTTTCTAAAGCTAATATAATAGCAAGACCTTTAGGATGTTTCGCCGCTTTTTCTTTTAGTTTCTTTTGTTCCTGTGATGTGATTGCATTTATATTATTCGGTGCTTTCTTAGGTAAAACAACGTATTTACAAGGATTATCTGAGATTAGTTCTCTTTTTACAGCAGCAGTGCAACAAGACACCAAAACTTGATAGACAATCCGAACAGAATTAGGTGACAAATGCCCCTCTAATTGTTTGATCCACTCATTTATCTTAGCCGTTGTAATCGATTGTAAAGGAATATCTCCTAAAGAGGGCAGGATGTGCTTTATCATTTTATTTGTATAACTAGCATAGGTGCTAGGTTTCAATTGTCTTTGTACTTCCTTTAACCAACAAGTTGTCCAATCATTTAGTGTCCCTTGATAGATAATTGTTTTAAAGGCATAGTTATGTGCATGTAACGCTTTCATCCTTAATAGCCTTTCTTTTAGATCCGTATACGTTTTATTATAGACATAACCATATATAACACTTCCATCCCTTTTCCTCCCTTTTATGTATCTTCCTTCCCAGCGACCATCTTTTCGTTTATAAATATTTTCACCTTTTCTTACCATAAATCATTTCCCCCTTCGGTTTATTTTGACGGCGATTTGACGGCGAATAAATTTTATTGTATAACATCCACCGGGAAATTAAATATAAAACAAAATATAATGATTAAAATACAAAATATTAAACGAATCGGTGTTGACAAACCAAAAAAAACATTATATCATCAGCTTACAAACCTAAATAATACGTCATTTTCATATTTTTCTCGTTTGTTAATATAACGAGAAAAAAATATATAAAAATAACAAATTAAATTTATTTTTCAAAAAAAAAAAAAAAAGACTCTTTTTCAGCTTCACTCATATATATGTATTTATTCGTAGTTATTGGTTAAGACCTTCATTTTATAGGTCCGTTATATTTTTAATAAGTGAAATACTTAGAAGTTTTTCACTTACGTACACAATAATAATGATATCGTATCATTCTATTATACCTATTATAAATATAAATTCTACGTTTATTTTACCAGTCCTATAAAGTTTGAATTCTGGATTAAAAAAATATATTGTATTCTCGTAACAGATTTTTTAATGTACGAAAAGGAGACCGAACAGAAATTAGGTCTCCTTTTATTGTTATTATGTGATTGGTATGCTCTAGACAGATATAAACCGATGAGGGTAGATCTAACACTGGTGATGGCCAAACAATTTCAGTCTACTAGCTCTAAACAGAGCTAGACTTGTAACTGATATACGACTGTGGCCAAGGCGTTCTTATTTCAATCCACTAGCTCTAAACAGAGCTAGACCAGGAATCCCACGAGCTTGTAAGATTTGATTATCGATTTCAATCCACTAGCTCTAAACAGAGCTAGACTTGGGCAGCTTACCCCATTTACGACTGGAGAGCTATTTCAATCCACTAGCTCTAAACAGAGCTAGACGACTTGACTTCGTTGGTTACAGCCTCTGCAAAATTTATTTCAATCCACTAGCTCTAAACAGAGCTAGACCGTGAAATTGACAAAAATACATGACATATTTTTTCTATTTCACAAAAAAACAACTTTAAAATTAAATTTTCCTTAGAAAAACAGCTGTTTATCGATATAAAATAGCTGTTTTTTGGTGCGGATCCACCAGTATTTTCATGTGCACTTTAGGTCCGCACCAAATTACTATTTTAAAATATCAAAGGTGCTTCTACATTAAAGCTTTCCTTCGCACCTATATGTTCTACTTTATTTTGGTAATTATTTCCTAACCGATAAATCCGAAGGCTATCCAATTCTTCATCAATCAAATCAACTAGTTCTTTCTTCAACTTCGTTAACTCAGTTGCATCGACAACACATTCAAATACAGAATTCTGGACACGCTGCCCGTAATCTTGACATTTCTTTGCTATTTTCCTCAAACGACGAGTGCCATTCTTCGAACTCGTTGCAACATCATAAGTGATCAACACTAACATACTTTTCACCTACTTCCATAAAAACGGTGGATAACCATCTAAATCATCTCTTAAAAAGCGGCTTAATAACAATGCTTGAGTATAAGGAACTAATCCCCAATTGATTTTCTCACCTAAAAATGGATGCTGAATTTGCTCCTGTTTCTTTTCTTGCCACTTTTGAAAGAAGGTACGTCTACCATCATCCGTCAAAATCACTGCACCACTTTCTTTTTTTACAAAATCCTTTTCTGTCACCATTTTTTTATTAATCAACGTCAAGACAAAACGATCTGCATAAACTCCTCGTAGTTCTTCCATCAAATCTAAAGCTAATGAAGCTCTCCCTGGTCGATCTTGATGCATAAAACCAACATAAGGATCAAGTCCAACAGTTTCTAAAGCCGCTGCACATTCTTGGGCTAACAACGTATAAGCCAAAGAAAGCATCGCATTTACATTATCCAAAGGTGGTCTGCGATTTCGCCCATAAAAACCAAAATCACTTTTCTGCTGTAAAATCATTTGGTCAAATAATAGAAAATAGCGATTTGCTGCTTGTCCTTCGATTCCTCTTAGCGATTCTAGATCACCTACCTGGCGAATATCTTCAATGTATTTTTTTAATTCTCCAGAAATTTGTTTAAAGCGCTCAACATCAACTCTCATCGGATTCTCTCTGGTCATTCGCTCTAACATCCAACGTTGATTATACAATTTACCAATAATAAAGTGGCGGGCAATTTCCAAGCTTTCTGCTTCAATATCGGATAAACGATATTGCTTTTTCCGCAACGTGACATTGCCAGTTGTGCCACCAGTCACTCGACTGCCAAATTTACCAGTATTCGTTAAGAAGGTTATGCCTATATTTTTTTCAGCACATTTGCGCATTAATGCAGGGCTTGCACCTAAATAACCAGACGTAACGATTGCTTCTATATTATGAAGTGGTACTCGATTTTTCTTTTCATCTATTTTGACAACAATATTTTCACCATCTAAAGCCATGTATGCATCCGAGGATGTTATAAATAAGGTATTCAATAGTTTCTTCATTCGCACAACCTCCGATCTAAATAGCCTTTGACTGTTTGAACATTCATTAGTTTAGGTAGACAGATATTTTGTAGAGAACATTTTTTACAAAAGTTGCCGGTTTTAACCTTAGGTGTGTAGCGTCTTGCCCAGTATTGATGCATTTCGGCTACATTTTTCTTAAGTTCTTCACGCAAAGCAGGTGTAATTTCGATTTCTTCTCTGCGTTTGGTTTCATGATAGTAGAGATACCCTTTTGGTACTTCGCAAACGAGCATTTCTTCTAAACAAACTGCCTGTGCGGTTAACTGTAAGATGTCACTAAGTTCTTGTTTAGGCTTTCCATGTTTATATTCAACAGGAATCGGTGAAAACGTTCCTGTCTCTCCGTTTAAAGGCACACCATCTAGATCTTGTACAAATTCCACAACATCACAGATTCCAGTAATTCCTAAGGTTGGTGAATGGATCGGCAATGCGCGAACAATCAAACGATCTTTACGCTTTTCTCGAATGGTCGGCTGATCGGCTTTTTCATGTAAATATTGCCCTTCTAACGTCAACACATTTTCTTGCCATTGTTGTTCGATATGAATCAACGCCCATTGACGACGGCAAAAGAGAAAATGTTGGATACCTGAAATCATTAAATAATCTTGTTCATCGTACATCTTATAGCCCTTCGATAACGGTTAACTCGATTCCTTCAAGTGGTTCAACTGTTACTTTATAATCATCAAATGATTTTGCACGATCGACTTCGGGAATTTTTTCAATTTTTACAGAACGATGGACTTTGGCTGATGATGCTTTTCCCATTTTACTTGGGTGTTCCCACCAGTAAATTTTTTCTACAGCCATGCTGCCGTCTGGGCGAGCGGATGAGGCATCGTTTTCGAAAAGAGTTGTTAGAGCTTCTTTGATTTTTTCTGCGTCATCAGTGGTAAAGCCAGTTTTTTCAGCAAGTTGGACATTGATACTTCCGTTAAAGACATAAACGCCGAAGTCTACGAAATGTTTGGTTCCCATGGTGTCTGAGCTTTTTCCGCCGCCCTCACTGACTGAATTGACACTTTTCGTGATTTGCATTGTATTAATGTCGATTGGTTCAAGGCTGACTGCAGTTTGGATGGAAACTGGGCCACGAACACCTACAGAAAGCTCCAATCCCTTAAAAGCAAATACCTGTCCAAAACTACGCGTATCGATCCATGTTTCACAAGCTACCTCACTAAAGCGGTTAACATCAGCTTTCTTTTTTTCCGCAGCAATTTTATTTAATTCTTCAATTGAATCCACACGATCCTTCAAGCTCTTAAGCCCATCATCTGCTCGATCATCAGACTGGACAAAAATTCTTTCGCCTAAGTCTTGAAGACGATTACGAATTTTACGTTTGATGGCTACATCCGAAATTTCACCATACCCTTCAAAATTTTGACGTGGGCGATTGCCATTTAATGGATCACCATTTGGATTTGCGTTTGTTACTGATGTGATTACCTTAAAGTCGATTTTGTGTGTTAAAACTGTCATGATTTATTCCTCCGTTTTCTCTTCTACTTTTTTCTTTAACTCTGCTCGTTGACTGTAGTAACCTAATAAATATTTTCCATCCAGTGCTTTATCTGTATATTGTTCAAGATCAAAAGAAGCACCAATTTCATCTAATAGTTTTTGGTAGTAGCTTCCCTTACCTCTTAATCTCGCCTGGTACGGAATCAAATTTTCTTGAATGATTTTCCATGTTTTTAATGGATGATTACTAAACGCATTCATGTAACGAATCGCATTTGTACTTCTATTAATTCCCGCTTTATACAAAGCACGCTCTTCCAAAACATCTGCCACTGCCAACATTCTCCCAAATAAATAATTGCGATCCGTTTCATCTCTATCTAATGCCACATTTTTTTCCTCCTTTTTAAAATTAAAGTGCTTTTTCATTACAGCACAGGTAATACTTAACGTTTTTTCCCATTCCCATTTTTCCATGCTTACAGGATTTGACGCTCGTTGCAGAAGCTTCCTAACTAGATTTATCGGAATCATTTTTCCATCTACAACGCAAGGAAATAGTTCATGGATTATATTTTTGATTAAAGTCTCACTTGCTCGTGCACCATAAGCCGCTTCAGCGATATCTCTAAGTGATGGAGCGCCCCAAAATGTGTAGCGTTGTTTATACTTACTACCAGTATGTCGCCAGAAACAAGTTTGATGCCATTCTTCAATTCGAGTAAAGTATTGTTCTTTTTCGATTGATCGATAGTATAAAATCCCCATTCTGCCAGGGGTCGCAGCATCTAAAATCATGATGTAGATTGGCTCATGGTAGGCAAGCTTTACGCTATAACCATTCAAGGCTTTCTTAAATAACTCAGAAAATTGTTGATGTGTTGTATCTGGATTTAGTAGAATTTCTGCTTCTTCATCTTTAGCAAAAATAGTATCAAAATCAAGAAAATCAGCACTTGAATCTTCTGGATTAGGCACCTCTGTTTCTTTTCTTCCCCAGGTTAAGAAGACTCGTCCGTCCAAAATAAATGCTTGTTTAGCAATCAGCCATTTCAACGCGTTATGACCTTTTTGGGAGACTTCATAACTAATCGAAGCGACTTGATTTTTGTCAGTAAAACGACCTTTATACGTAAAATTTGTGGAATCATTTCCTGAAATCAATTTCGCCATATCTCCCCCATAGCGCACCTTTGAAGGGTGATTTTCTGTCAGAGGCAAGATTTCTCCAGTCACATAATCAAGACCCTCATTCGTCAATTCTTTGGTGTAATACGCAACAAATGAATCAATTACTTCTGAATCTCCCCAGAGTGGTCGTTTTCCTGTCCCTTGTTCTTGAACAGCAAATCTGACAAAAGAGGTTGATTGTTCTCCAACTACTACACTAAATAACGGCGGCTTCTCACCAAGTTCTGCTTCAAGCTCTTTTGACCATTTTGGAATCAGTTGGTGATTTTTCTCCATCATTACATTTGCTTGCACTAAATCTTCGATTAATTTTCCTTTTTCTAAATAATGCAACACACTTTTAACAACTGATTGAGAATAATCTGATTCGCACCATGCCTGCAAATTTTCTATATACATCTGATAAGAATTTTTGCCAGCTTTATTCTTTTTGTAAACACCACCATATTTCTCAAAATCACCCGCAACATAGACTAAATTATCGTGAATCAAATGTGGGGCAGACGTTGATCCAGCTCTTCCAGCTGATTCAATCGTTACTGGAATCATTGTTTGCGCCTCTTCTTTCGGCACAACATTTGCTGCATAAAATTCACCATCTGGCGTAACTGTGACTTCTATCTGCGCATTTTGATAGGCATGGGCAATTGGTAAAAGAACGATTTCTTTGCTAGAAGATGTTCGCTGAACTTTCCCTACTTGATCTGCATTCTCTTGGTAAGTTTCATATAAGTCATTTAACCAACTCATTATTCAACCTCCTGTTCCAAAGTTTCAAATAACTGATCGACAGTTTCGATGTCTGTTGGTTCAAATACTTTTGCCTGCATCGTTCTAAGTGGTCGAACTAAGGTACATTCTTCAGGTCGTGGAAATTTAATGATGCCTTTTTCCATAATAGGATGCCATAAACGAACAGCTAGTTCGTCTTTCCCTGTTTCATCTGGATAGGATAATCCATGAACCATTGTGCCAAAATGCAACTCTCCTTCATACTCATCATAGTCACCTTTTGCTTTGCCAAACTCAACTGGTTCCACATATCCCTGACATTCTCTTGTTCCTAAAAATACATCTCTTCTTCCGCCAGCCTTGATCGAACGTTTTAAAATTTGATAATGTTTATCTTCATTCCAATCGCCTTTTAAATCTGGACGATGTTGATTAAACTCAAAATGAACTTTCACTTCATAAACAGGCTTCTTCAAATACGTATAATATGCTAAATCACTAGCACTGCTGTCGTTGTATTTCATTGGGCGCATTCCTTTAGACTCCATTTGAATTGAGTTCATCACGCGAACTTCATCAATGTAGTACACAATCGATGGCTTCCAATAAATGCTTTCCGTGATTCCTTTCAGTGCTTGATAGGTGGGAATCTGGTAGGTCATTTTTTCACCACCCATTTTTGTCAAAGGGTCAGTAAAAAGAGCATACTCACCTTCTACTCTAAAAGAAATTTGATTTTTATATTTCACTATTAACTCCTCCTTAATTTAAAAGCGTAGCGGGTTCGTCCAACTCTGACAGGAAAATAGGAACTTATGACTGAGGTGCTTTTTGCCTCATTCATAATCTATCTTTTTCCCGAGGAGTTAGCCCGCGAAGCTAGATAACATTAAAAACCTATATAACCACTTGCCGCTTCCGCTTCTAAATCGATACCAAATTTCAAATCGTATGCATTACTCGTAAGGGCTAAAACATCTCCATTTAGAAGTGGATAAAGACTGCTAGTTTTTTGAAGTTCCATCAATTCATGCTGAAAAATATTGACCATAAATTGCTGTGCTTTTTTCAACGTGGGTGCGTACTCTTCGGGTCTTAAATCACCATTTAAATCCGCAATCAGTTCATTTCCTTCTTTATATGGAACAAGCACCGATGTTGTTGGACTATCGATGACTTGGAAATATTTCCCTACGGTTTTTGGACTACTTCTAAACGCTAAATTAGGAGCAGAACCGTGTGTTCGCTTATAATGCTCAAGCGCATTAGCTCCTTCTCCCAATAAACTAAATAAATTCAACGATGTCTTTTTGACAGGATAGTTCAATTCATTCTTAAAACAATCATAATAGCGATCAAAATACCGTTTTTGAACATCATGCGAGAGTAATTCCTCTTGTTCTACTTCCTTGTTTTCTTTAAGAATATCAAGGGTAATTCCTTGCCCTTGTTTAATCTCTGGTAAATGAGTTAGGTTTTCAAGATCAGCTGAAAGATTGACTAGGTATACTGGTTGCTGTTTGGTTTCACCGTGACGATTACAACGTCCTGCGGCTTGAGCAATTGAATCTAATCCAGCTACTGAACGAATCACGGATTGAAAACTGATATCCACACCAGCTTCAATTAATTGGGTTGTGATACAGATTAATTTCGTTTTACTACTTTTTAGTTTTTCACGTAATTCATCCAATAAATTTTTCCGATGTTTGGCACACATTGAAGTACTCAAATGATACAATTCAATATCTTCTAATTGCTGCTCTTCCAAATATTGATATAGACTTCTAACAGCTTTTTTTGTATTTAAAATAATCAGTAAATTTTCTTTCTCTACTAAAATTTCTTGGCTAAAATCCGCTAATGCTTCAAGCTTCCATGTTTCATCCATTGTTTTGTCAATGACCGCTACTCGTTTAAACTTGGACTCTACTTCTGATAAGTTAGAAACCATTTCTCCGTCGTATTCCTTGTCTAATGCTCTGCCGACGCTTTCTAACGATGGCTGAGTCGCTGTACATAAGACACTTGTGGTTGCTCCATATTTTTTCAAAAAATTCAAGCTTTCGTTGAATAAATGCGTGCAATTTGTTGGCACTCCTTGCGCTTCATCAAAAATTATCACGGCATTTGTCAAATTATGAAAACGGCGTGGATTTCGAGTGCCTCGACTGTAAATCGTATTTAGAAACTGCACCATCGTAGTAAAAATCACAGGACTTTCCCAATTATCTTTCATTAATGCTTGTTTTTGTTCTAACGCTTCTTTTTCTGCCTCTGATTCTTCTGAATCTCCTTTTTTAGATTCCTCTTGATCCGTAAAAACATTCGAATGATGCTCTAGAATATTTATTTCATCTTTTAAAATATCTCGGACTGTCGCAGCATTTTGCTCGATAATCGTCGTGAATGGCACGACATAAATGATGCGCTCTTTTCTATGTTTGATCGCGTGATTCAATGCAAATCGTAAACTGGCTAACGTTTTCCCGCCTCCTGTTGGAATCGAGAGTGTATAAATCCCCGTCTCTCTTTCAGCAAAGTTTTTGCATTGATCAGACATCTGCCCACGAAGTTGATTGATTGGCGTGTCAGCGGTGAAAGTTGAGATATGTTCTTCAAGGTTTTGGCTATAGGAGTTAAGCAAGGCTTGATTTTCATGTGCCATAAATTGTTTATCTTCTTCAAATAGCATCGTATTCGTTCGGTCAGCATCCAGTAAGCAACTATAAATAAATTTCAAAAGGAAAAATGCATCATTTTGTTTGACTCTGCTTTTTCCATTTAATTGATAAAACCCTTTCAATTCTTCTATAGCTTCTAACAATAACCTTTGAAATTGTTCTTCTAACATTATTTCTTCAAAAAATCGAGTTTTAATCTGCTCATAGTCAACAACCTCTATTTCAGCTACTCGCCTAAGATAATCAGAGGTCGCTTCTCCTTCTGGGGTAAAAAAATCTTGCAAACCTCGGCTGCTATGATGAGAGATGATCGCATTGCCCACCAATTCAGCAAGAATATATGAAAATGGCTCACGAGTATTTTTGTGGCAATAATCAAAAACTAACTTACCACCAGCGGTTGAATGATCCACACTTCCACGTATCACACTTTTCGGATCATTAACAGCTTTCTTCAAATATTCTTGAAATTCGTCGGAATATTTTCCCAAATCGTGAAGTAGACCAGCTAAGTAGCCTGTCTTTCTTAGACCAATCTTTGCGCCCCAATCACCGCTTAAGGCGGCACATTCTAATAGATGATCTTTTAACAATTGCTTTTCGCCATCTGATTTCCTCACATGCGCTATTAATTTATCCATACTCAGACTCCTTAATTATTTTCTAAATGTCTTAAATACATTATATCATTTATAAAAAAAAGAACTATCTAAAATTTTAAATAGTTGGATTAATTTTTTTGGTTAAAGTAAAAAAGATAGGTAAGTATTAACATTACCAATAACAATTTTTCACTATTTTCTCTATTAATCCTTTAATTAATATCCTCTCTGATGTATTCAAATAAACTAACTTACAAAAGTGCAAAAAAAGAACCTTCAAAAATTGTACTTTTCACATACAATTTTTGAAAGTCCTGTCATTTCTAAATTAAGTTCTTCTCTTAATTTAAGGTGTTTGTTCGACTTGCCATAAAATAGTGGCTCGATAACCACCTGGCTGTAAGACTTCGCCTGAAGGAACTTCTAAGAACATACCAGATTCATTTTTATCCCACTCATCACTTACATTATATTGCCCTTTAGTTTCATGTGTTCTCTCGGCTATTGATTGCGTGATATTTTTTGATAAGATAACCGTTTCTGTGTCACTTATTTTATATCGGATCGCAGATGGTAGAATTTTACTTGGATCTTCTTGGCTCGTTAATGGTTTTTTTAACGTTGCCGTTAAATCCCAAGCCCCCCCATTTTTACGATTATCCCAAACAATCAATGGTTTGTCATACTTAGCTTTTTCTACTTTGATAAATGGTAATCCTAAGCTTTTGCGTCCGAAATTCAAGAAATTAGGAGAAGATTGGACAAATAACATGCCTTTAAATTGATACTGAACGGTACTTTCTTCACCTGTAACAGGAACCTTGGTTTCATTCTCCGGTTTTTTAACCAATTGATAGTTTTTATCAAGAATCATTTGAAGGATTTGTTGGACTTCTTTTTCTTTGGTTAAATCAATGGTTGTGCCTATTGGTTTATCGAAGGTAACCTTCTCATGTAAGGAAGTTCCTGTTTCATCTACAAATTCAATATTTACTTTTTGATTACTTTGGATATCAATAGTGATTGTTTTCTTGATTGTTTCTGTGTCTTTTTCTGCTTTTAGCGTCGCCTTGTAACTCCCTTTTTCTGGATTTGGTGTTAAGGTTGTTGATTCTACAGAAAGGTTGACATCCTTACTCGAACCCGTTGCCATATCCCAAGCAATAGCCTCTGATTTTTCAAGGATCAGTTTGTTGACTTCAATTTGCGTTAAATTTTGAAAAAGCTCAGGTCCGCTATTAAAGTTAGTTGCAAATAGATAAAGACCTTTGATTGGCGGTGTTTCATCTATCACTTGTACTGGAATTTTAATCAATGTCGTCTTATCTGGTTCATCAACATCCGTCATCCGCACCATTACACTGGTTAAGCCTACAGTTGATGTATCCGGCATTTCTCCTTCATATTCGTATGATGCTGCATGCTCTGGTAAGATAACTGGGTCTTGAATAATTTCAGACGCTTTTTTAGTAAAAGCAGTTCCTTTTTTGATGATTTGAGGAATCGGCTTTGCCCCAAGATTGTATACTGCAATGCTTACCACATATTGATCTGAGGGTAGCCCTTTCATAGGTCCTTCTGCTTCATTGATAGCTAAAAGTGAGGTATCATAGTTAAGAATTGTACCTGATTTTTCATTAAGTTGTTCTGGTAACTCATCCCTAGAGATAGTTAATGAACTATCAAATTCTTTTTTGCTATTCGAGGTAAACGGCGTTTCGATTTCCTTGCCATTGGGATAGGTTACGTAAATAGTTCCATAATCATTCTCTGTTGGGATTTTACTCAGCTTATAGCTAGTCTTAAAATCTTTAGCATAGTCTGAATAAACATTGAAGACTTCTGGTTTAGCTTTTATTTGCATGTATGGAAGCTCATCTCCTGCAAAAATTTCGTAACCTGTCTTTAATGCTTCATCAGGCTCTATATTTTTCCAAGGTGCACCTAATTGATATGCCGAATCGACACCAGATACAATAATTTGGTCAGCCTCATGATTTTTATTTTCTAAACCATCTGCCGTAAAAGCACTGCGAAAATAATTAGTACCTCTAGAAACACCTGTATCAGCCCCATTTGAAGAATAGTATGGTCCAACTATATATTTAGTGTAATCTGAAAACCAATTTCCTTGAGCATCCTTTAACTTGATTGTAAATCTCTTATCTGGACTAGGCTGCATGTAAAAACCACTGTTATTTCCTAGTGAATAGATAGGCACGTAATCGTTATAGTAATCCGTATCTACACTTTCCAACATTGAAAATTTCTTCGTTGTATTAGAAAGGTTATACATATCTAATCGGATAGTGAAATTTAAGTTTCGACTCAAAGATAAATTGTATACATAAAGGATCTGGTTAGTATCATCTACTAAAATTTGCTTTAACATGTTTTCTTTTCTTAAGAACAATCTTGAAGGAATAGCGGATACCACGCCGTCCCAACCAATTCCAGATTCTCTACGCCATTCATTAATATTACTCGTGTACAAAGCTTTACTATTCACTCCTGGAATATCACTTACTTTCCCCAAACCATCCCTATACACATATCCTCTACCAGCACTATCGTTAACAATAAAACCTATTTCATTGTCTTGATAATATGAAGATACTCCTCTTCTTGGAAAACCTATTTTAGAACCATTTATTGGATTAGTGATGACCCCATTAGTAGAATTTAAGGGAATATTTTCCCATCCTTCTATGCCACTGTCTCCAAATACCTTTTCTGGAAGAACCATAACATTAATTTTATAAGTCAATAACAGTTCCTCAAAAGTAACCGTTAGTGTCGCCTCTTTGCTTCCTCTACTAGAATTAGTAATATTCGACTCGGTAACACGCACGTCTAAATCTTTTCCCGAAGTTAATTCCCATGCTTTTGGTGATATTCTTTGAGTTACCAATTGATTGATTTGTTCAGCCGTTTTCCCTTTGATATCTTCGCTATAAAGAATTGGAGAGCTAAAACTCATGCCTACTTTTGACTCTAGAGTTACTGTAGTTACTGTTTGTTTATCTGCAGTTACTGTAATAGGTATTGGAATGACCGTTGAAACATCTTGATGAGTCTTATCAGTCATTTTAATATAGCCCCAATGAAACCCCGGCTGACTCGAATTAAACGTATTTATTGGTTCAGTGGGATCTCCTGCTTTATTTTTTACCCATTCATACGTAGACCTGTCAGAAGCAGAGTTATTCACAGACTGATATCTCGAAAAAATAAAACGCGCATCTAGTCCCATTATGAATTCTTTATACTGATCTACAGTAAAGTAATAAGGTTGCTTCAAGTCAGCGCCAAATAAAATAACGGTACGATTTGTAGTAGCTGTTTGCCCATTTAATTCTACTTTGATTGTTCCCGTATATGAGCCTACTGGCGAATCATTGACTACCGTCGTATCATTGAAGGTTGCCGCTACTGATGCACCAGTCTGTGTATCCCAAGCACTTAAATGAGTTCTTGATTGAATCATCGTGATCAGTTCTTTTTTACTTTTCCCTTTGATTTCATCGGGATATAATACTATTTTTTCATTTGACTTGACCATGATTTTTTGATTCAATAGATCCGTTGTCTCTTTACTAGTAATATTGATTGGTACTTTAATAATCGTTGTTATATTTTTATAGCGTACATCTGTCATTTTTACATAAGCCCAATGAAAACCAACTGTTCCAGTATCAAATCTTTCCAGTACGTCACCATTTTCATTAACAATTTGGAATCTTGCACTAGACGCATTCATGTCAGTCATAGTTTGGTATCTAAAAAATGGAAAGGTTGGATTGGTTATATTATTATTATTATGATAAAGTGATAAAAAAGTCTGCCGGTCGGCACCAAACACGATCACCTCTTTTTGGATGGATTCTTTTTGCTGTTCTGTACCAAAACCTATTGTAACTTCAATTTCCGCCGTATATCGCCCTACAGAAACCGATGAAATAGTTGTCTTAATCACATTTACTGGAACTTCAGTGCCATCTTCAACATTCCAAGAATGAATATTTGCTTTTGTCTTTACTACTTGTTTGAGTTGCTCTTCTGTTTTATCCGCTGTGTCTCCTGGATATAAAACTATTTTATCAATCGTTTGATCTATTTGAAGAGCGACTTGTTTTTGTAATAAGAAAGTTGTTTCTGCATCATAAATCGTTACTGGTATAGGAACACGAATACTAGTATGGCTATAATTTTCAGTAACTTCTACATAAATTTTTTGGAACCCTACTTGTTCACTGCTGGGACTAATTGGTGAACCGTCTGCATTTACATATTTATATTGAACGCCAGATTCCGGATGTGGTATGACTCTTTCCGAAAAAAGTACCTTAAGTCCCGATTCATAATCCAAGTTTGGAAAGTTTGCATTTTGCTTCAAAATCAATGCCTTAGGTGTCACTTTTAATCCAGATTCATTCTCAACTGGATCTAGTGCTTTTAATATCGACCTTTTGTCAGGTTTGTTCTTTGTTCGTTTTGATGGATTATCAATCATTTTGGTAGCTGATTTTTCCACATCATTTTTGGAATTCGCCAAGATAGGAACTGTCGTCTTGAACGAAAGAATGAATAAAACGGTGCCTAATAATAGAACTCCTATAAAATATTTTAGCCATTTATTCTTAAAACAATTGCTTTTCTTTTTTCTATTAAACATTTACTGTCCCTCTCTTACCTTATTTATTGACCGATAAAAAAGTAAATTCATTTAAATTTATGGTGTTTTATTTATCATAGAATCGGTGTTACTAATAAAATGACTGCTTAATCTTCAGAATGGTTTACATATGATTTTGGCAAAACATTTTAAGTTTTATCAACATCAGAGAATATCACAATACACGATGTGAAAAAATTAGACTCTCCAACAATTAGACTAAACGACTTTTGTCAGAATTTTTTTTTACTTTTCTTCTTTTTAGGCTCCATTCTTATTTTCCACTTCTTTTTCCTTACTCGTTGATAACCTAAAGCAGACAAAAGACTAACAAAAACACCCATCAATAAAACGAACCATAACCAAAGAGAGGTACTAGAACTATTTCCTTTTGCTTCTTCTTTTATTCGATTTGCTTGAGGCTTTGTTACCTTAAAATCCTCTATCCAAGACCACTTTTGCCCATGGTCAGCTGTGACAGTAATCTGCGCTGTATACTTTCCAGCTGACATTTTTTTGTCAGCTAGGTCAATAGGAGCATCAATCATGGTATTTGGTGCCATCCTCATCGACTTTTGTTGATGCTCAAACAAGATTTTTTGTTTGTTGCTTTTTCTTACTTGTACAGAAATCGTCATTCCTTCTACATATACAGGGTGAATATTGGATAGATTTACAAATAAATGACTCTTAGCATCTTTGAATCCTATGTATATTTTATTTAATTCTAGCTTTGGTTTTATCTCACTCGTATCGCCTACTCGTAGTAACATTCCGACTAAATAGGCAAATTCATTTACAACAAGATCTTTGCTTTTCTTATCAGAGGACTTACTATCATCAAGTGGCTGTAGTTGGATGCCGCCAGCTATTAGTCCGTTCGTCGCTGTGTTGGGTACAGAAATTGTAAACTCGACTTCTGTACTACTTTTTGCCGGAATAATTAGTTTCTTTGGTCCTTTTACAATATTGATGAAATCTAGCATCAAGGAATCATCATTATTCAGGTTATTAGGACCATATTCCACTTTTCCAATACTATTCGTTTTGGCACCGTTTAATCGGATTTGAGTAGTTATTTTTTGGGGCAATGAATTATATAGTTTGATTACTACTTTTTGTTCTTTCCCTGGCTGCATGCTCAGATCAAAATAACCTAAGTTTTTATTTTTTTGATTGTTAGGGTACATAATTTCATAAGACAATCCGCTTATCGGATTTGGGGAATTCTGCTCAGCAACACTTCTTATAGGATCAAAAAAAAGAGCAATACAACATAAAAGTAACAATAAACAGGCACGATTTTTGTTCATTTTTTTAATTCGCCTTTCTAATAAAAATATACGATTCAATCAAACAGGGTTTCACTTTATTTCTGTGAACAATTTATAACAATAACTGTCAAACAATCTACTTACTAATTTTTCTTAACATACGTTGATTTTATTTCTTAGTATGTGTTATCCAAACTCCAAGTTACAGAACCTTTAAATGCTTTACCAGCAGCGCCTTTTCCTGTTGTAACAACTAATTTAATGTCTTTTAATTTAGTTGAGAAACCGCCTTTAGCAGTATCCGCTTTTGTTTTAGCAAGGACATTCGTTGCTGTTGTATTCCCAGCCTCTAACGTTACGCTTTTACCAGTAATAATATTGTCGGCATCAGTAAGAGCACTTAAATTTCCTTCAATTGGGTTTGGCGTATAATCATTTGTATCTGGATCTACTTCACCGATATCATAAGCTTGAGGGTCTTCTAAAGTAAATGTTAATTTTGACGGTAACTCAGTTTCGGCCTCATCTTTAGAAACTAACGGAGACATTGCAGCAGTGACTTTCCAAGCAGAAGTTGTCCCATCCGCTTTTGTTTTTCCATCGTCTTCTCCACCTGTACCAGGATCACTTACTTGTCTGTCATCATTAACAACCAAATATTGTTCATCCTTTATAGTATTACTGAATGTCGCAATATTTGCTGTTGCTTTTTGACGACCAAAGTCAAATTTAGATGGTGTCCAAACTAATGCTAAGTTATCTTTAAATGGTCCTTCACCTGGTTTGTTAGGACCATCAGTGTCAAAACGGATACCTAAATCTGTTTGTTCTTTGCCGACCTCTTCTGCATTTGCAGGTTTTGCAAAAATCAGCAATGCTGATGAAGCAAGTAATGTTGTAAATAGTATTTTTTTCAAAATTTAATCACCCTTCTTATTTAGTGTAAATAAAACTGATGACAGTTACTGTTATAAATCGTTCACAGAAATGTATATTTATCTAGATCTATCCAATTAGTTTGATCTGGTCTTTCAATAAGGTGAATAAATAAATAATCAGAGAAATACTTGTGATAGATACTGCTAATAAAGTAAAATTAAAAAATAAATCGAGCTTTTTTTTCCTTAATTTTCTTGCTAAAAAAACATCTTTAGAAAGGGTTATTAAAAAAAATAGTAATGACACTGAGGCTACGCCTCCCAATAGATAAATCCACAAATAATCGTTCATATTACACTCCTATACATTTATGCTATATACCTTACGTAAGCTTATGACTCCTAAAAATATGATCAAACAAGCAACACCAAGTAATAACAAGATGAAAGATGTCAGCATTTGACCTAACATAGGCAGCGCACCATTCGTTGTTGGATAACCAGTCACATCCTTTTCATCTACGGGTGGTTTTGGGGATTCTGGTCCAATAAATTGCTCAAATGAAATCCCAGCTTCTGTGTTTTCTTGTTCAGCTAAAGCATAAGAAGTTCGGCTAAACAATGTTAAACCTATAGATATCATGACAACCAACGACCAAATAATGGTATGCTTTTTCATCTTTATTCACCATCTTTTCTGCTGATTTTTTTCCGTTTTTGCTTTGGGTTTCCTTGTTTTTTTCGTTTAGCTATTTTGACCTTTCTCCATGATTTCTCCCATTTCTTTCTTCTAACCAAAAGTACTAACATGATCAAAATAGTCCCTAGACTCAAGAAAATTGTGGCTCCTTTAAGCCAAGTAGGCGTAATAATTTTAAACGCACTTTCTTCATTCATTTTTTTTGCTTGTTGATTTGTGATCGTGAATTCTTTACTTAGCTGCCACTCTTGGTACTCATTGGCAATATCTAAATTCAAGGTATAGGTTCCAGAAGGCAGTGCATCAATCCCCCAGTCAATCTCAAAATCAAAGACACTATTTGGCGCCATACTATAGTTGTCCACTGTTTTTCTTTTGACTACTTTATCTGATCCTTTTTTGGTCATCGTTGCCACAATGTTCAAATTTTCTAATACTTTTGCTTCTGGATTTTGCAAATTGGCTAAAACCATTTTTTTCCCGCGTTTGATTGATGCTTTGACTGCGTTCAAATTTAAGGTTTGAGCATTGTTGAATTCATCTCCTGATTCTGATGTAATTAACCCTACTCTATAAGAGAATTCTGTTGATACACCGTTTTTGTTATTTTTCCCTTGATCCAGCGCAAAAACTAAAGCACCCATTTTTACACCGTTGTATCGTTCTTTAGGAGGTGTTAATTGGATTTTCACAGTTTTTTCTTCATAATTGCCAATCGTAATCTCTGGCGTTTGAACTTTAATCATGGAAGTTATCGGTTCTTTTAAAGTTGAATCATAGTGTGTTTTATCATTACTATATTCAATTGTGCCTCCATCACCTGTAATCGCATTTGTGCCGTATATCTTCAATTGGACATTCTCTTTTTTAGTACTTTTGATTCTTACTTCCAATGTCTGGGTTTCTCCTGGTGTTGTTTTCACATAAAAATAACTCTTACTAGGATCTATTTGTGTACTCGATTGCACAAGAGTTACTGTATAACCCAAATTATCGTCATCACCTGCAGCACTCACTTGATCTGCAAAGAAAAAAATGGAAAGAGCACAAATGAGAATTGTATATATAGTACTAATCTTTTTCATGAAAAAAGTTTCTCCTAACTACTAATATTTATTCTTATGTTATTGCTTGAACAATAACTTCCACATACCATTCGTTCTCTTCACCCTCAGTTATACTATCCATTAAGGTGTATCCTTTTTTCTCAAAATACTCTAACCAATGAGTTATAAAATCTTTGGCGTATTGTTCAGCTTCTTCTTTTGTTTGAAAAGAACCTTGTTTTTTGACTACTTCATTCTCTTCGTAGAATTCATCTTTTTCCTCATACAAGTATTTTGTGATCACGTATATGATAAACACGATCGTTAACGAAGCTATGAATAGCAGTAAGAATAACGGCCAAACGATCGTCTTTAACATTGCTACTCCATTTATTCCTAAAATAACTAGAAAAACAATCAACGAATAGGTCATTTTTTTTGAATCAGTCAATTCTTTTTTATTTTTGATGTAGAACATCAAAATAAGGAATAGATTTAATGTCATCAACAAGAAAGTAATAAATAAATATTTCAAAATATCTTCCAAGTAAAAATTCACCATAAACAATAACTGGACAATAAAATTGGCTTTTTTATCTACGTAAAAAAATGCTTCTTCATAAAATTTTGAAAATAAAATAAAATTGACTACCCATCCAATCAAAAGCATCAGTTCATAGAAATAATACATTCTATAATGTTGATAATAATTATTTTTGTCTTTCACACACTTAGCCATCCATTTCTTCACCTAATTACTTCGGATTCTTTTGTACTGTCTTCACACACTAGCGAGTATTGCTCGTACGATCCTAAAATTAAGCGTTTTTTGGTCTCTTTTATTCACTTTCCTCAAAATTATTTTATGGAGAAATATTATTATTTCAATTAACTTTGGAACTGGTCAGTACATAACCTTTAGTTCTAATAATTTCAATTTCAAAGTAGGTTTGTTTTTTTAATTTACTCCTAATATGAAAAACAAAATTAGCTACTTTGTACTTAGCTGTTGATTCACTTGCAGACTCACCATATATCACTTTATTAATTTCGTTATAGGTAACAACATTTTCCAGATTTTCGTACAATAGCTGAATAAGTTTGAATTCTTTTCTTGTTAGTGCTATGCTTTTGTCATGAACTACTAGGCTTAATTTTGATGCATCTAAAAAGTGACTGTCAGAAACTTTTCTTATCTTGCTTTCACTTAATAACTGTTTTTTATAGTTCATGGCATTTTTTATAACGATTCCTAAATTTTCAATACCTTGATTACTCTCTATAATTTCAATCACTGAGTTTTTACTTAGGTGTGGGTACAGTTTTATCATTTCTGATTCCTTATCTGCGCTAAGAATCCAGATAAACAAGGAATAATTTTCTTTCAAATCAATTAACCACTGAAATGCACTGACATAATCAGAAGATTTCTCTAAGCTAATGACCAAACCATCTAATAATCCTATCTGCTCTTTTTCTATAATTTCAATTAGTGAATACTCTTGTTCCTTGAGTGCTTTTTCGATTACTGAACTTATGTTAGGGTTCTTTTCTGATTCATTTCCGATATGTAATATGCCAATTGTACCTGCCATACAAACGCCTCCTACTTAAAATTTGTTAGCTATTTATTTTTCTTGTTATGCTAACAAACAAGAAAAATCATTATATAACTATCAATATCAACGCTCAAAACATCTTGTGACGGAAAAGTTGACGGCGTAAGTTTTCGCAAGAGTCAAATACCTAGTAAAATATCTTGCTAACCTTAATCTAACTAAATACACATTTATAAAAAAAGTACGTTAAATGAAAAATAAAAAAAGGCTTTCTACCTTCCAAACTTGATAATTTTTGAAAAGTAGAGAGACTAACTGATTAAATTGATGGCTTTTCTTTTTTCTGACATAAAAGAATTTACATAAACATCTAGTGTCATTTTAGTTGAATGGTGACCCAGCAAAGCACTAATCGTCGCGATATTCACCCCTTTTTCTAGACAACGCGTGGCAAAACTGTGCCTAAGTTGATGAAAACGAATGTTTGCAAAATGAAAACTTTGACAGATTTTCTTTAACCAATATGAAATAAGCCGAGGCTCTGCAGGCTTATTCCCACCTATAACGAAGGCTCCGATGCTCTTATGTTTTTTTTCAATTAAAAGCTTGCTCAAATTTTTTGAAAGCGGTATAGTTCTTTTAGATGTGGAGCTTTTAGGGGTACCTTCAATAATTTTTGTTTTTCCACTCCTGGTTTGAATTCGTTGAATTGTTCGTTGAACGATTAAAATGTTCGTTGAAAAATCAATATCTGCCCATTTCAACCCAGCAATTTCCCCAATTCTCATTCCAGTTTCTAGTGCTAATATAATAGCTAATCCTTTAGGATGGACAGCAGCTTGTTCCTTTAATTTTTTTTGGTCTTCTGAGGTAATTGCGTTTATGTTGTTAGGTGTTTTTTTAGGTAGAGTAATATGTTTGCAGGGATTTTCTGGAATCAGCCCTTTTCTTACTGCGGCAGTGCAACAAGACACCAGAACTTGATAGACAATTCGAACAGAATTTGGAGATAGTTCGCTTTCTATTTTTTTTATCCATTCGTTTAAATCGTTTGTCGTAATTGCATGTAAAGGAATGTCTCCCAAAAAAGGGAGAATATGTTTCGTCATTTTATTTGTATAACTAGCATGTGTGCTTGGTTTTAGCTGGCCTTTGATGTCGGTGAACCAATAAGAAACCCACTCACTTAGCGTTCCGTGGTAGAGGATCGTTTTAAACGTGTAATTATGTGAGTATAATGCTTTCATCGTTAACAGTTTTTCTTTAAGGTCCAGATACTTTTTATTGTATATATAGCCGTACACGGCACTACCATCACTCTTTCTTCCTCTTATATATCTCCCCTCCCAGCGACCATCTTTACGTTTATAAATATTTTCTCCTTTTCTTACCATAAGTCATTACTCCCTTCTTTAAATTATGACGGCGATTTGACGGCGAACACATTTCATAGCATAATAACAACGATTAATAACATAAATAAATAGATCTATATGATTCATTTAATAAAACATTTAAAACAGTGTTGACAAAAACAATAAAACAGTATACTATTTTTAGTGAAATGACTTAAAACAATTATTTTAATTATATTTATTTTTCATTTTTCTTGTTTGTTAGCATAACAAGAAAAAAATAAAAAAATAATGTATATTATCCAATTAATAACCAAATACATATGAATAAAGATAAATAAACCGTTTCCAATAACTTTTACTAATCTTATGAGTAAATTGAGAACAAACCTAAAAAAGATAGACCAAATACTCACCACGAGTGTTTGGTCTATCTTTTTTACTAATTACTTAATTGTATACATTTTTCAATTGCATTATCCCTGTATTTTGGACAATTTACTTTATATCAGGCTCTTCCATTCCCAATCACATAATCAATCTCAATAACTAACGTGGCATCACCTAAAAAATACTTACCCGTACCTTGAATCCCAGAAAGTTCTTCCGTTCCTGTTTTCTCTTTTATGACTAATTCATTTTGCGGAAGACCTTGTTCAAAGGTACCTCGTTCTTCTAAAACAAATGTGCCTTTACATCCTTGCAACGATCCTTCAAAAAACAGATACCCTAAATAGGTGGCTTTTGATAAATGAGGATTTTCATTATTATACTCTGAGTAATGCAGCAGATAATCAGCTTTGAAATTGCCTTCGATCTCATGTTCTGCTTTGTACCAGACAGAAGCTTTCGCCACTGGATGTTCCGTAGGGAAATTCGCTAGTAACTCTTCATCCTATGACACAAGCTCCAGGCTACTTTTAACCAACATTCCCATCACCAGCACTCCTTAACTCTTGTTTTAGCGCTTCATAATAACCTAACTTGTAAAAGTTATACCACTGTTCTATTTCTTTCTCAGGCATTGCTTGAAGTGCCAGCAAAATTTCTTTTGCAAACTCTAAATGCCCAGTGCCATTGGCTGTAATCAAGTTATCTACTCTTATTGCTTGGACTTCTACATACTGGTTTGCACCCGTATAGTTCGCGCCAGCATAATCTTGTAAGTCTTGTAATTGGTTGCTCGTATGTTTATGATCATTTAGTAAACCAATACTTCCCAGATAAACAGTCGCATCACAAATCGCAGCGATCACAGCACCTTGTTGTTCCGCTTTTTCTACTAAAGCATCGACTTCTTTTGCTTTATCCGATCGCCAAGACTTTCCGCCAATTAAAACCAAGGCACCAAACTCTTTTTGGCACGCTTCGGCAAGTGTATAATCCGGCAATGTAGAAAATCCGCCCATTGATTGAATGGCTTGTTTTTCATTTGAAACTGTTTTAACCGTGAACCCTTCTTCCTGATTCAGTACAGCCGCAATTGAGGCCGCTTCCCAATCTGCATATTCTTCTAACAACACAAAAAGCACTTCTGTCATATTTCATTCCTCCTATTATGTTAAGTTCTTGTCTTAGAACTCAATTATCTCTTGGAATTCATCATACAACAGAAGTGTGACAACTGATTGTCAGCTTTTATAAAAAAAATACATTTTTTCGATTTTCGCTTTGACTGCTTCAACGATTATCGGTGGTTCAATGACTCGTACCTTATCTTGGAAACGTAAAATGAAATCAACTGTTTTCTCTTGATTGAACAGCGGAAATACGATGGTCCCAACAGCCGTGGCTTCATCTTGTTCTTCAAAAAATTCTGCGCCAAGCTTGTCGATCAAGTATAATTTATCTTTTTGCTCATACGTCAAAATAACTTGCTGGGTTTCTGGTGTCACCATTGATTCCAAATCATCTATTCTGGATTCTACGGTCAACTTTATGACTTCTAGCGGCCTAGGTTCAAATCCCTCATCTAGCAAATCATACGTTTGAATCCTTGTTAGTTTAAACAAGCGAAAAGCCTTTCTTTTTAAACAAAAACCATAAAGGTACCAATGAGAAGCCTTAAAAACAAGTTTATATGGTTCTATTTTCCTCTCCGAATATCCCTTTTTGGAATGATATTGAATGACGATAAGTCGTTGCATTGCTATTGCTTGTCGTAAATCGTTTAGTTTATTTTTCCCTTCGTTTGGTGTAAACCAAGAAGAGAGATCAATCAATAAATCACTTTGGGGTTGCTGTATTTTCGTGTTTGGTGCAATTTTTGCTAGTAAGGGGCTGATATTCGCGGATGTTGAGATGCTTTGAATTGCTGAAAGTCCCGTCAATATAGTCGAAATATCTTCCGTTGAAAAAATATGTTTATTCACTTTATAGCCTTCAACGATGCCATAGCCACCAGAAATTCCCGAATAAGAAACAATTGGAATCCCAGCTAAATTCAAGGTCTCGATATCACGGTAAATCGTTCGTTTAGATACTTCCAGCCGTTCAGCTAAACCTTTGGCCGTCATGCGATCATTTGCCGCTAACAAATTTACTAGACTTAGTAGACGATCAATTTTCATATTTTCTCCTTTTCATACCTCTACAAAATAATATTATCCTTCAAAATCTCCATATCCGTGATCACTATCTTTCGATCCTGAATCTTAATTGCGCCCAAATCCTTCAACTGCTGCATCATTCGATTGACACTACTAGCCGAAGTGATTCCACAAAAATGAGCAATTTCTTCATTCGTCACAACAAAATCAACCAATAAGCCATCTTCTACCTGCACACCAAACGTATCATACAACTCATAAATCTGCGTGCAAACTGCCCCAAATTTTCCATTCATCAACATCTGCTGCATCTTCTTCATTGAATACATCAAGCGAACACGATAATAATCTTTCACATACATCTGCAGCTCTTTGCTTTGATTGATATCCTTCCAAAACTGAACGCGATCGATCTGATACAACTCTGCTTGCTCTGACTCGATTCGAATGTTAAACGGCGCATCGATAAACTGAGAATATTCATCTCTCAAAAGTGACACGATTTCCAAACTATTGATATATCTAAGATTGAATTCTCGTCCGTCTGGTGAAATAACGCTAGTTTTGATAATACCGCTCTTCAAAATATACGCATAACGATCCTGTAACCCTTCATATGTAAGATAGGTCCTTTTTTTCTTGACTACTATAGGAAATGAATGTTTATCTAAGTATTCTTGTAATACATGGCTGTCCATTAGTTGGCTCCTCATCGTTTTTTGAAAATTTTCTGTACAAATAATTGCTAGTCTTATTTAAAAGGATAACACATCGAAAAACAATAACAAATGTATATGACTTTTGTTGTGTTTTTTTGTTAATATCTTTTTTTGAAAACAAATCCGCATTTTTTTTAGTGACTTTTTTCGTATAGTATCTATACAACTGGCTTTCAGAAAAGAATTGTAATTTGCAATTTAAGCTTATCACAACAAGAAAGAAGGAACTCTCTACAATGACGGAACATTCAGAAGAAAAATTATTTAACAAAGGCTTTATCAGTATTACTTTGATCAATTTTGTGGTCTATCTCGTGTATTACCTATTGATGGTAATCATTGCAGTAATTGCACAAGATACACTTCACGCCTCTTTAGGACAAGCAGGTCTTGCCTCTGGGATTTATATTATCGGCACTTTAATTGCTCGTCTATTTATGGGAAAAATGTTAGAGCTACTTGGTAGAAAAGCCGTTTTACGCTATGGTGCCTTGTTTTACCTTATCACAACGATCGCGTACCTTTATATTCCTAGTATTGGCATTTTGTACCTTGTTCGTTTGTTGAATGGTTTTGGCTATGGAACAGTTTCAACAGCAACGAATGCAATCGTAACTGCTTATATTCCAAAATCAAAACATGGTGAAGGCATTAATTATTATGGATTAAGTACAAGTTTAGCGGCTGCGATCGGTCCATTTATCGGCATGGTTTTACTTAATACTATGAGTTTTTATTTTATTATTTTGTTTTCGATCGTACTAATTTTCTTGACTACGATTGCTTGTTTTATCTTCCCTGTAAAAAATATTCAATTAAGTCCTGAACATAAAGCGAGTTTGTCTCGTTGGACTTTTGACAGTTTTATTGAAAAGAAAGTTTTATTTATCTCATTTATCGCCTTTTTGATGGGTCTTTCTTATTCCAGTGTGTTATCATTCCTTTCTTCTTACGCTAAAGCAATCGATCTTGTCGGTGCAAGTTCATTTTTCTTTGTCGTTTATGCTTTAGTTATTACTGCTACTCGTCCATTGTCTGGTCGAATCTTTGATGCACATGGTGAAAATGCTGTTATGTATCCTAGTTTTATTTTTTTAACGTCTGGTTTGCTTTTATTGAGCATGACAACAACTAGTTGGATGCTTTTGGTTTCTGGCGGATTGATTGGTTTAGGGTATGGGACGTTTATGTCAAATGGACAGGCTATTTGTTTGAAAGTCAGCCCAAACAGTCATCGAATTGGAATTGCGTTATCTACTTACTTTATTGGTTTAGATCTTGGTTTAGGAGTAGGGCCTTATCTTTTGGGAGAACTTCGAAGAATTATGTCCTTTTCAGGTTTATATTTAGTCGCAAGTGTTGTCCCAGTCGTTTGTATCATTCTTTATGCTTTATTCTACCGTTCAAAAACTGTTACTTATGAAAATTTTTCAACAAAACCATTGGACGAACATTAATCACAATAAGTCTGTCTTTTAAAATCTTGCTAGGAAAGAAGGAAAATAATATGAATACAGATGAACGTATGTTAGAGGTTTTACAGCAAACTCTTTTAAAAATTGAAGAACTAAATGCCCGCTTAGGTCATATTGAGAGTGATCTTACATCTATGGATAGTTATCAAAATAATATGAACCATTTAGTTCGACAAATTGAGTTGTCAGGTGAAAATAATAATATTATGGGTTAACCTCCATAAAACAATCGTTAAATAAACATAGAAAGCTATTATAAAACTCTAAATAAAAATTAGATTTTTATAACAGCTTTTTTCATATTTTAATATATAAAATAAAAAATAATTTTTCGCTAACCCTACTAATTCAGCCTTTTTACAGATAACTTTCAACTAATCAACCAAACCAATTCCACTTTTTTTGTTTTTTCTATATAATATTTACTTTTTTTACCATTTACCCTTGGATTATATAGAAATAAGTATTATTATTCATACGAGGAGGTTTGTCCATTCTATGAAAAAATTTTTTATGAAAAAAAATGATCAGCAAAAATTTGAAATTTTCAAACTGATTTTGTTTAGTAAAAACGGAGCTTCTGTTCACTCTATTTCACAGAAAACAAATCTATCATTAAATCTTGTTTATAAAAAGATCAAATTGCTCAATGATGATTTAGAAGAATTATTTTGCCAAAATAATGTCCGTATTATCAAAAATGATGCTTTTTTTTCAATAGTAATAGAAAATCCATTAAACATAAGCTATGTGATCGATGCTTTAAGATTATACTATATTCAGCAGTCTCATGAATACTTAATTTTGCACTCTATTCTTTTGAACCATTTCAACAGTGTTGAAGCACTTTCACAGGAAATAAATTTAAGCACCTCTCATACTTATAAAAGTTTAAGTACAGTCAGTTGGGCTTTAAGTAATTTTAAATTAGAGCTTCGTTTTCCTGGTGAGAATCAACAATCGAATATTCAAGGCTTAGAGATACATATTCGACTCTTTATTTTTTATTATTATTGGTCTGTTTTCAAAGGTATTACTTGGCCATTTAGAAAATCGTTAGATCATCTTAAACAGATTGATCTACCAATAAAAGAAGTTTCTCCTTCCCAAGAAATACGCCTGAAATACTACCAAACATTAAGTCTTTGGAGAATTCTCTATAAAAATGAATTAGTCGTTCTTGATTCTGAGTTTTTATCTATTGTCACGTTACTTAACACAGTTCATCCTATTGTCTTTTCAACAGAGCTGAAGCTTACTGATGAAGAACGTTTACAAGAAGAAGGATATTTCAGCCTTTTATGTCGACTCTTTATTTATGATACGGACACGATCTCCCAGAAACTAGAAACAGCTACTCTTTTTATTCAATCTGATTTACCGATTTCTAAGAGTTGTACATTTGTGTTAGATGGTTTATATGCTGCTTATGATGTTACACCTACGAACGAAGATTACCTATTCTCTTATTATTCGCTCCTGCTGGCATTAACATCTATTAGTTATGTAAAAATTGATAATACCCCTTTGTTTGAAAATGACCAAAATATTTCAGAGTTAGGCAGTGACTTAGCTGATTTCCCTCAAATGGAGCATGAACTTTCAGAACTAGCAAAAAAACTGTTTTCTGATGCACCTTATCTTGATGAATTAAAAGCAAAAGGCTTTTTTACCTATATTGTTTTTTTGTTTTATTTCATTTTGGATTGTTCTAAAAAGTCACAACAATTAAAAATTTTTGTTCAATATTCAAAAAACCATTTTACTACTGAAGAAATAAAAAAAAGCCTGGCTAGCTTTTTTAGTGACAAAGCAATTGTTTTCGTCTCCGACCCGAAACAATCAAATATCATGATATCTGATTGTTTCGAAAAGGATTACCCGAATGAAAACTTTTTTTACTTTGACAATCCCGTCAATATAAATGAATGGCAAGCTTTGATCCGCTATGTCAGCACAAAACTATATAATAAAATTTTTTACAAACAATTGTAGCACTCAGCGATCTGCCTTCTACAAGCAATCGTTTTTGATATCTTAGTCGCTAAAAAATCAGAAGGTAAGATGGTCTTTAGAGAGTGACTAAAGATCATCCTACCTTCTGATTTATTCTTTTCTAAAATGCTGGTGTTAATGTCTCACTATATTTTGTTTCCAACAATTCTTTAACTTTATCACTTGTCATTGCTTTTTTCAGTGCTTTGATTTTATCCGAATCTTTATTATCTTCTCTTGCAACTAAGCTGATGGCAAAACGTTCATCTACTTTTTCCTCTAATAAAATAGCATCTTTTGGTGTTAAACCGATTTTAGCAATATACGTTGGATAGTTGTACACCATGGCAATATCTTTTTCATTATACGCCTCTGCTAAATTCAGTAAATCAACTGATACCCATTCAAAATCTTTAGGGTTTTCAACAACGTCTTTGATTGTTCCGTTAAAACCAACGCCTTCTTTTAACTTGATCAACTCTGCATCCGCTAAAATCGCCAGCGCACGTCCCTCATTGGAAACATCACTTGGCAAAGCAATTTTTGCCCCCTCTGGAAGCTGCTTGATATCTTTGTAGTCTTTTGAATAAAAACCGACCTTAGCATTATAAATTTTTTGTACGACAACTAAATTACCGTCTTTTTCTTCATTAAATTTTTGCATAAATGGCTCATGTTGCGCAAAATTTGCATCTATTTCTTTGGCATTTAGCAGTTCGTTGTATTGAATATTGTCATTGACTTGAACTAATTCTACTTTATAGCCATCCTCGATATTTTTACCTGCTAATTCAACGACTTCAACGGTTGAAGGGATATGAGAAGCAACTTTGATCACTTTATCTTCTTTTTTCTCTACATCTGCACCTTTTTTCTGTCCACCGCATCCTACAATTGATAACCCTGCCACCACGAACATACTGATCAATAATTTCTTTTTCATGTTTTTGCTCCTAACTACTATTTTTTATTTATTCTTTTAGCCAGCCAACTACCACTGATTTGGATAAAGCTGACAAAAATAATCATGAGAATAATTGCCGTATACATAACAGCATACTCATACCGCTGATACCCATAACGCAACGCAAAATCACCGATACCACCACCACCGATCACACCCATTACTGTTGAATAAGAGACCATGCTGATTACGACTGAGGTTAACGCCAACACTAAACCTGCTCTTGCTTCAACATACAAAAAACGAAAAATCAGCTGCATTTTAGTACTCCCTAAAGATTGCGCTAACTCTAAAATATCATTAGGTGTTTCCAGTAATACTTGTTCCACTAGTCTGGCATACAAAGCTACTGCTACAAAACTCAATGGAAAAGCTGCTGCGTATGTTCCAAAAGCTGTCCCAAGTACAAAACGAGTAAATGGAATCAACGCTACCACGAACAATAAAAATGGAAATGAGCGGACAATATTGATGTACCCATTTAACAAGATCCCTAACAAGTGATTGGATTTAGTGGGCATTTTCTTCGTTAAATATACAAAGGTTCCTAAAGGTAAACCCAGTACGATTGCCGCAATAATTGAAATTAGGATCATTATGCCGCTTTCAGACAATGCTTTCGTCAATTCTGGGAGATAATAACTGATTTTATCCATATATTCTGTCATCATCCCAAACTCTCCCGTACTCGTTCGTAATAAGAACCAAATTTCTGCTGCTGCTGTGTTTTTTGAATCTCAATGGTTTCCAGTACCTTGCCTTTTTCCAAAATTGCAGTTCGATCACATAATTGTTTGATTAAATTCAGTTCATGACTAACTATGACCATCGTTGTCCCAAAGGTTTGGTTGATTTTTCGCAATAATTCCATAATGTCATACGCATTTTGACCATCTAAAGCGGAAGTTGGTTCATCGCAAAGTAAAATTTCTGGTTGTGTGATCAATGCTCGTGCAATCCCTACACGTTGCTTCTCACCGCCACTAAGTTGTTTGGGATAATGTTCTCCTTTATCCGAAAGTCGTACAAAGTCCAATACTTCTTGAACTTTCTCTAAATCATATGATTTATTTAAACGTAAAGGTAGCCCAATATTTTCGCTAACTGTTTGATTATAAAGTAAGTTAAACTGCTGAAAAATCATCCCGATTTTTTTACGATTTTGGCGCTTTTGTATTTCATTTAACTGCATTACGTCTAATCCGGCTACACTAACACGTCCTTGACTCGGCTCTTCCAGCGTGTTGATCATACGTAATAACGTTGATTTTCCAGAGCCGCTTTCACCGATTACACCAAATAATTCATGCTCTTTAATTTGCAGATCAACATTATCCAATGCAGTGATCTTCGTAGCATTATGACTGTATATTTTTGAAACTTGTTCAAATCTAATCATTTCATTTCCTCCAACTTAATCGACCAGCAACTGAACAAATTCCCTTTTAGAAACATTGTTAAAATACTCCTCTACCACAACCTGATCTAGCGCTTGTTCAATCGACTCTTGCTCATATCGGCAGCCGATCAATAAGCGTTCTATTTCATTTGTATCCTTTTGGCTAAAGTAATCACCGTAAATTGTGATTGTCTCGATTAGACCTTTTTCGACAGTTATATTGGCTTCGATCAAGCCGCCTTTAAATTTTTCTTCTCGTTTGATTGTAAATTTAGGTTCTTCCCCAAATATCCACGTGTCATTTCCATAAATGTCTGTGACTAATTGATCGATAGCTTGTTCGTCTGCTTGCGTCAATCGATATTCCTGTGTTTTGATTGCTTCTAGCGATTCAGCTTTGAATAAGTGCAATAATAGTCGATCTCTAAAAGCTTCAGTTGAAATCCCTTGGTATTCTTTGGATAAGTAAGGTCTTAGATTTGTCACGCGGCTTCTAACTGATTTTGTACCTTTTGAGGCTAGTTTTTTTTCAGAAACAGTTAGCACTCGACTAACTTCATCTAAATCAACGTCCAGCATCAATGTGCCATGTGAGTACATTTTTTTATTTTTCGTATACATTGCATTCCCAGAAAATTTTTTCCCGTCGATCAATAAGTCATTACGACCGCTAATCTCGGCTCCGGTTGCACCCATTTCATGTAACGCATCAATGATTGGCTGGGTAAATAGTTTAAAGTTTCCAAAAGATTCATGGTCTGCATTAACAACAAAACTAAAGCTCAAGTTACCTAAATCATCATAAACTGCACCGCCGCCGGACAATCTACGTGTAATCGTTACTTGGTGTTCTTTAGCATAGTTCAAATCAACTTCCGCCCGAACATTTTGGTTGCGCCCAACGATGACACAGGGATTTTGAATATAAAATAAAACCACCGGTTCATCAAATGTTCGCTGATTCAGCAAATATTGTTCTGTTGCTAAATTGCGGCGAATATCTCGAGAGGGCATAATGACATAATACATGTTATTCCTCTTTTCTTAATTATTTCGTTTGGCAAACTAGCTCTTTTTCATAATAACAAAACTGATCTAATTTGTTCCATTTTTTATAAAAGTGCTTTCAATAGAAAGATTGAAAATTTCTGATAATTCCAATAACAGATTTAGTCTATCATTCTTAGTTATAAGATTACATATATTTGCTCAAAAAAGCTCTATATTATGGGATAAATCTATATTTTATATAACAGAAATATGAACTTAAAACAGTTTTTAGTACACAAGAGAAAATAAAAAGAAGAGGATGCAAAACTAAAAAAAACAGTTTTGCATCCTCTTCTACGGTGAGACCACTCTTTCAAAACTTATGTTTTCGCTTCAAATGTTGCATTTTGTTTAATGATTTCTTGGTACCAAGTAAAAGATTTTTTCTTTTTCCTATCTAAAGTACCTGTTTGATCATCATTTTTATCAACGTAGATAAAGCCGTAGCGTTTTTTCATTTCACCAGTCGTAGCACTAACCAAATCAATTGGTCCCCACATAAGATACCCGAAGCACTCTACATAATCTTCAACAATCGCTTTTTCCATTTGTTCTAGATGTTTTTGCAGATATTCGATTCGATAGTCATCTTGAATCGATCCATCTGAGCTTACTTGATCCATTGCACCCAAGCCATTTTCGGTAATAATGATTGGCAGACCATATCTTCTATAAACATAGTTCAATAAATACCTTAGCCCCGTTGGATCAATTGCCCAGCCCCATTTGCTTTGCTCTAGATAAGGATTTTGAACCCCTCCAAATAAGGTCTCTTCATTGTCATCATCGCCTTCATAATGAGCCACACTAGAAGAATAATAGTTCAAACCAATAAAATCTAATTTACCTTCTTTAAATGCTAGCTGATCTGCTTTTGAGATCGTTAAATCAATGCCTTGTGCTTGATATTCTTTCAATTTATATTCAGGAAATTTCCCCATACACATGGCATCGATCTGATAAAACTCACGATCTGTTTCTTTCAATGAATTCATAACATTTTGCGGATCACAATTTAAAGGATAAGCGGGCGTTAAACCAAATACACAACCAACTTGATTGGTAGGATCGATCGTTCTCGCTAATTTAACAGCCTTCACACTTGCTAAGGTCATGTTGTAGCTGATTGTTGCCAGTGTTTGCTTTTTATTTTCCATTTCCGTATACTTCAACCCTGCAATAATATAGGTGAAAATATCTGAAGCCTCTGTTTGAGGATCAATGTGATTCATTTCGTTAAATGTCACCCAATAACGGACTTTCCTTTTTAAAGCTTCAAACATTGTTTGACAATACTTTAAATAAAAATCGATCACTTTTGGATTCGTCCACGAACCATATTCTCTGACTAAGTGAACGGGCATTTCAAAATGGTAAAGTGTCACAATCGGTTCAATATTATTTTTCAACAACTCATCGACTACATTTTGATAAAATTGAATCCCTAATGGATTTGGAGTTTCCTCATCACCTTTTGGATATATCCTCGACCAATCAATAGATATGCGCAATGCTTTGAAGCCCATTTCAGCAAACAACGCGATATCTTCTTTGTAACGATGGTAAAAATCGATGCCCTCGTGAGAAGGATAGTATTTATCCGATTCAATTGTTCGACAGATTTCACGCGGTATTTCATAGGTTCCCTGTGTGACAAGATCCATGATCGCTACACCTTTACCATCTTGGTCCCAAGCACCTTCACATTGATGTGCTGCAATACTGCCGCCCCATAAAAATTCATTATTTTTCATTTAACACTCTCCTTGGTCAGTTCATAAAAAAACATTCGATTCAATATCATTGTACTTGAAAAAGAAGCGACAAGAAATGGATCTATAAAATGACAGTTAAACACTCATCATCTGCAAATACATTCTCTTGTGCTGCTGGAATCACATCCAGATAATCCATCGTATTCGTGATAACTACAATTACGGTTGGATCATATCCCTCTTTTTGAATTCCTGCAAAATCAACTGTCGATAGTAATTGCCCTTGTTTTACTTTAGCACCTTGTTCAACGATCGTATCAAAATACCTGCCATCAAGTTCAACTGTATCAATGCCAATATGGATCAGCACTTCGATTCCTTGTTCTGTTTTAATCCCAATCGCATGTTTTGTTGGGAAAACAGCAGAAACTTCACCAGAAACCGGCGCAACAATTTGATCACTCGTTGGAATGATTCCCAAACCTTTGCCTAAAGCCCCTGTTGAAAATGCTTGATCATTGATTTCAGCTAAGGGAACAACTTGTCCTTCAACAACTGAAGCTAATGGAACTTTCCTTAATTCACTATTTTTTTCCAGCGTTGCTTCTTTCACTATTTCTTTATTTTGACCAGCTTTTTCTTCTTGAGGAATTCCTAAAATATAAGCTGAAACTGCAGCCGCAACAAAACCAATCACGACGCTGATGATCATGAAAACTAAGTTAGAAAAATCTTGATTATCAGCATAAGACGGTAATCCCATCAAGCCCCAAACGATAGAATAAGTTTTAACATTCATCAAACCAGCAAATAAGCCACCCAGTCCGCCACCGATCATCACAGCGATAAATGGTCTTCTAAATTTAATAAACGCACCATAAATCGCAGGTTCCGTCACGCCCATCAATGCACTGAAGCTGACAGTCCCAAATAGTTGTTTTTGTTTGGAATCTTTCGCTCTTAAAAAATAGCCCAACATTGCGCCGGATACTGCTAAATCAGAAATCGTCGCTGCCGCCAAGAAAATCGGGTCATAACCCATTTTATTTACAAAATTCAATGCTAACGGCATCATAAAATTGCCCGCTCCTAACATGATCAAAAACGGTTGGAATGCGGCATACAACATTACAACGATCCAGCTGCCGAAGCTATTATGAAGAACTTCAAAGAACCAACCGATTCCATCACCGATCCAAATCCCGATTGGTCCAAAAATCAACAGTGTCACAGGTAAACAAATCACCATGATTAACAATGGATTTAAAAAGTATTGTAAAAATTTAGGAACATATTTCTTTAATACTACTGTTAATTGTCCCATAAACCAAACGGCTAAAATAATTGGAATAAACGAGTTCGCATAAACCATTTGGGGTAGCTGAATACCGAAAATACTTAATCCAGCCACATCATTGATCGAACTTGAAACCAATGTAGCAGCAAGTGCCACCGCTAAATATGGACTTGCTTTTAAACGTTTTGCACAAGACATGGCAATAAAAATTGGTAAGAAGAAGAAAACTGCGGAACGAATCGAATCTAATAATTGATAGGTTGGACTATCCGCTGAAATCAGTCCTATGATTGAAAATAACGATAGAAAACCAGCAAGTAAACCAGAAGCAATGATCGGTTCGATCACTGGTGTCATCGTTTCAGAAAGCAGATCCATTGCAGCTTTCAACGGATTTTTCTTCTCTTTCACTTCTGTCTCTTCATTTGAATTTGGTGCTAATCCAAGCATATTGATCAATTCAGCATGGACTTCATTGACATGCGTACCTATAATCACTTGATACGCCACATTATTAGATACTACGTCAATCACACCATCTAGCGCTTTTAATTCTTCTGTATTCGCTTTTGAACGATCGTTTAAAGTAAAACGCAAGCGAGTCATACAATGAACGACTGCTTGTATATTATCTTTCCCGCCTACTAAACGGATGATTTCCTCATTAAATGATTGATATTTCATTATCTTATGTCCTCTCTTTTTGACTCCGATGCGTCACTCGATGGATATGGAGCATAAGATACGTTTCTTCATCGATCGTTAGATCACAGGCATATTTTTGCTGAATATAGACTCTGATTTTCTCCACACATTCAAACGAACTAGTATACATCATTTTGATTTGTTCATTCAAAACTGTATCACTTTCCTCATAACTATTTTTAGTCATGATTCGTTGAATAAAATATTGCAGATGAGTCATCAGTCTCATATAATTCATGGAGCCTTCATCTAATTTGAGCTGAAAATGATACTGAATGATCGATAAGATATCTCTTAAACTCTCCATTGAGCGGATCGTTTCGTCTAGATTATTCTTATCCTCCTGCAGATTGACAAAGTGTAGTGCGATCGAAACGGCTTCGTCTTCTGGAAATGTCAGCTGAAATTGTTCATTGATCAAATTCAATGCATACATGCCAATGTCAAAATGCTGCGGATAAAATTTCTTTACTTCCCATGTTAATGGGCTGCGGATAAATTGTCCTTTGGCTGCACGTTTCAATGCAAATTCAATATGATCCAGTAAGGTCAAACTGAGATAATCATTTGATTTTTCACCCAACTTTTCTTCTCCGTAAGCAATGATTTGATTGACTAACGTAATGTGATTAGCATCAGAATGGGACAACAAATAACTAAAATGTTCCAACATATCATTAGAATCCAAAACATAGGTCTTTTCGATCTCATGTTCATGGATTACTTGACCAACTTTTTTTCTAAATGCCAAGCCTTTCGCATAAACAATCACCTCATTGTCTCCCCTGCTTACGATCGCTACGTTGTTGTTTAAAATTTGACTTACTTTCACTTGATTTACTCCTTTCCAGAAAAAAAACTCAAACTACCCAGGAAAGGACATTCCTAGGTAATTTGAGTTCTGCCTGCATTATTCAGTAACATACTCTATAAAATGGCTACATCGCCATTGTTCGTTTTTTTTCTTGATTTTAGTATAATGTATTCTAGCTAATTATGCAACGCTTTCATGAATGTTCTCTTACACTAAACTAGTTTAAGCCAAATCAGCTCCATTTGTTTCAATCACTTTTTTATACCAATAGAAAGAATCTTTTCGTGACCGTTCTAACGTTCCTTTGCCTTCGTCATCCAGATCCACATAGATAAAGCCGTAACGTTTTGACATTTCACTGGTACTTGCACTGACTAAATCAATACAGCCCCATGGTGTGTAGCCCATAAGATCGACACCTTCATCGATTGCTTGTTCCATTTGTTCGATATGGCTTCTTAAATAATCCATACGATAACTGTCATGAATACTGCCATCTGCTTCAACCACATCTTTAGCACCCAAACCGTTTTCTACGATAAACAGCGGAATTTGGTAGCGGTCATATAACTTATGCAATGTTACACGTAAACCAACAGGATCGATTTGCCAGCCCCAATCACTCGCCTTTAAATATGGATTTTTCTTTGAACCTAATAAATTTCCACCAGTCATCTCACCATCTTTTTCATGAGAGGCAATACTACTCATATAGTAACTGAAAGACATAAAGTCAACCGTTCCTTCACGTAAGAGTTGATCATCGCCTGCTTCTTTTTTGATTGTGATGTTATGGTCACGGAAGAATTTATTCATATAGCTTGGATAATTTCCGCGAATTTGTACATCTGAATAGAATAAGTTAGTGTGATCACTATTAATACTTTCCATTACATCTAGTGGATTACAGGTTTCAGGATATGCTTCCGTTCTAGCTAGCATGCAGCCGATTTTAGCATCTGGAATGATTTCATGACAAGCTTTAACTGCTAATGCACTTGCGATAAATTGATGGTGTGCCGCTTGATACTGGGCTTGTAGCATATTTTTCTCTCCATCTGCTAAAATACCGCCACTTAAATAACCAGTCATTCCAATAATATTGATTTCATTGAACGTCAACCAATACTTAACCTTATCTTTATAACGATCGAAAAGAACTCGGGCATATCGATCAAATGCTGCAATCGTTTCACGACTTTCCCAACCATTTTGTTTAAATGCTAAACCTAAAGGAAACTCATAATGTGATATCGTCACTAACGGTTCAATATCATATTTCAAACATTCATCAAAAACTGCATCATAAAAAGCGAGACCCGCTTCATTCGGCTCTAATTCATCACCATTTGGAAAAATACGCGGCCAAGAAATCGATAGTCTAAATGTTTTAAAGCCCATCTCAGCAAATAATGCAATATCTTCCTTATAACGATGGTAAAAATCGATTCCATGACGTTTAGGATAAACACCTTCTTTATCATTCATCGCAAATTCAACGTCTGCTTTGGTGGTTGGTTTTAAAAGCTCTGCCATACTTATCCCATTTTCTTTGATAAAACGAGCTGTATCAGCTGTTGACCAGCCTTTACCATCTTCTAAAAAAGCTCCCTCAAACTGATTTGCTGCAGTGGCTCCGCCCCATAAAAAATTTTGTGGAAATCCGCTCATATGTTTCCATCCTCTCGATCATTGATTTAGTGTATAATTACCTTAATAAATACATCTTAGCATGAGTTATAGGAAAGTTATTTTTTTGTTTCTCTTGGTATTTTCATTATTTCTATTCATTTTCATAGTTGTGAAAATGAAATACTGTAAAGGAGTTTTTTTAATGGTTGATCTAATTGATTTTCTCCATTATTTAAATACAAATAAGCGAGATGCAACCTATTCGCGAATCATCATTTATCTATTTACTCATCTACTTGAGATTCGTTCGTTGACGATCACCGAAATTGCTGAACGTTGTTTTGTTTCCCCAGCAACTTTAACTCGTTTTTGTAATCACTTCGGAATTTCCAGCTTTAGCACATTACGAGAATCATTGGTTTCTTTCGGAACAATGAAAAAGCATAGCGGTTTGCGTATGAAAGAACAGGAATTAACTGAACTGAAAAACGATCCTAAAAGCTACCTTATTTCTTACGGAGCTGAAATCACCACAGCGGTAAATGATGTTTTGCAAACAATCGATATCGATCAGGTCGATCAAATCTTAGCTGACATTCACCAAGCAGAAGAAGTCGTTCTTATTGGTTACAGCTCAACTTTAGAACTAGCCAAAGACCTGCAAACCTCTCTTTTATTAAGTCAAAAGCTGATTTTCGTAGGAGAAACGGAAGAGACTCAGCATTCATTTATAGAAAATCTTAGCGAAAAATCGATAGTCATCGTGATTTCATCTTACGGCTCCTTACTTAATAGAAGTAGCGAACTAATGAGAAAAATCAGCGATAGTCCTGCAAAATCGATTCTTTTGACCCAACATACACAAAATACACTGACGAATCAGTTCGATCTGTCAGTAAATGTGACCACTACAAATTATGTACGTATCGGCAATTATCCTTTGACCTTTTTTCTGGATTATTTTGCACGGCGGTATGCAAGTTTGTACGCTATCTAATTACATAGGCTAACCTTTTTCATGAGCCTATTCAGCTTTTAAAATTAGGAGGATTTATGGGATTATTTGATTTTTTTAAACAGGAAGAACCAAAAGACGTGATCGATTTAGATCATGAATTGGCAAAAATCATTGCAATTTATGAAACATATCCAGAATTTCCAGTGATGTCTGAAGAGCGAAATGTGGATGAATGGTTAAAAACGATCGCCAATGGTACGGGAAAAATTGTTCCTAAAGAAAGTATGATCCGAAATGACGATGGTTTATTGCCAGGAGAAGTGATCTTACTTGATTGGGTCAATAAAAAAGATGCTACAACAGCAACTTTTCCGGACTTTTTTGAAATGGAGTTAGGAATTGATCCGGTGGAAAGGACCAATCAATTATTGTTTGCTGATTATTTAGATATTTTGAATGATACTTCTGTTCTTGACTATTGGTCTTTAAACCAATTAAATGAAGTTTTAGAAGATAATGGACTAAATAAATGTGACACCAAAGACCAAGCCCTCGACTGGCTAAACAAAGAATTTACGACAGATTATATCGCCAATATGATTGATCCAGGTGTTTATATTTTAATGGATAAAGGACAAGCAATTGTAGAAAAATACGCTGATTTTATTCATGCGTATTTGGACACTCCACCTGAATAATAAAAAAAGCTAGGCTAACAAATTAATGTTATGCCTAGCTTTTTTTACCTTCTATCCAACTAATTCCCAAGGTCCCCATTGTTCAGCCCCTGGTACGTTTCCTTGAGTCCACCATTTTGCTTTGTACGTTTTGCCTTGGTAAGTAACAACATCTCCGCCGTTATAAGCTTTGGCTGCATCCCACGCATTTGTCACGGGTGGTGTTGTACTTTCTTTGGTTTTTACAGATACGGCCGTACTATCAGCTGAAAGATTTCCAGCTGCATCATATGCTTTCACTGTATAATTGTAAGTTGTATTGGCTTTTAAGTTTGTATCTGTATAGGTTGTGCCAGCAACTGTTCCGACTAACACACCATCACGGTAAACTTTATAGCCAGCTAATTTTACATTATCAGTTGATGCTGACCAGCTTAAGACAGCACTTGATTCAGTAATTGTTCCAGCAGTTAGATTTGCGGGCGTTGTTGGTGGTGTTGTATCTGACGGATCCGGATTAACAGCACCTCCGCCATAAATCGTTTGTTTGCTAAGTTCTGCACCATTTTTTGCAATACGTTGAGTCAAAGCGATACTGCTGATACGATTCACATCAACTGCAGCAGCACTAGATTTTAGTCTAAACGTATAACTAGCACCTTGAGGAATTTGTTGTGCATCATAAACTGATGATAAATCAACAACAACATTTCCATTTTCTACTGTTACTGTTCCAGCTTTATAATCTCCAGCGCTCAATGTTTCTGCAGCATTTACTGGAATATATAATTTAGGTAGTTTTACTGTTTCAAAGGCTGCTTCAACCGCTTTTAGAACATCTCCTGTTTCACCAGAAGTTTCATTATTTTTGACTGTTATTTCATATCCAGCACCATTTTCATTGTAAGGAGCGATCGTTGCTTTGACATTTAAATCTGCATAAACTGTTTTATTGCCTGGAAGTGCAGCTGTACCGAACAGACCTGTTTTGATTGCTTTAGTCAATTCGTCACGTTTTGTTGTATCGGTTGCTTTGTCTTGTGACTGCATCCACGAAATAACGCCGCCTAATTGATTGTTTTTCACATATTCTGCTTTGTAACCAATCGAACGGGTATTGTCATAGGTATAAAACTCGCCTGTTTTTTGATTGTACATATATGGCGCTTTAGCTACATCATCCCAATATTCTTTTAAGTCAGGAGATTTTACTTTAAGATCGGCAATATTACGATAAGGCCAAACGCCACCTGCACGACCGCCGTCACCTGATTTCAATGGATTTTTATTATTTGCACCATAAGTCGGTGATAAATCAGCATCTTTATTATTTTTTTCTGCTGCTTGGAATAAGCCAGGATGAGCAGTATCTGTTCCAGCTGCTACTTTATTCCAACCACGAGTATAAAAAGCGGCACCAATTACAATTTTACTAGATGGCGCGCCATTTGTTTGTAGATACTTCACTGTTTGATCTACAGAAAAACCACTTGCATAATTTGGGTCAGCCGGATTGCCGTAAAGGGCGCTGTGGTGGGCACTATTTGGTGTCCAAGCTCCATTCATGTCGTAAGTCATTACATTGGCAAAATCGATTACTTTAAACAATTGTGCAACATCTACACCATTTTTCAAGGTATTTTGTGAAGCTGGTAATGCAACAGAAAGTTCGTAGGTTTTTCCTAAATCTTTCCCTTGCTTATCAATCGCTGTCCGAATATCTTGTAATAGCGTGATAAAATTTTGTTTGTCTGCAGGTTTTGCGTGAGGTGTTCCTTCATCATTAGTATTATCTACTTTATCAGGCTCACGAACAGAAGCAGGATATTCCCAATCTAAATCCACAAAATCCATGTTAGTGTACTTGATAAACTTAGCGATATTGCTGACAAAGTTTGCTCGAATGGTTGGATTTGCGGCAACATCAGAAAAATCACCTGATTTAGACCAGCCACCGATTGAAATCCCGATTTTTAAGTTAGGATTTTTTGCTCGAATGTCTTGAATCGCATTTAAAACACCCGCACTAGCACTGTTCCACTGAACGCCTTCTTGTCCAACAGGTGCTCCAACCGCGGCATCTTTATCCGTAAACTTCAAATTACCACTGCTGTCAAAATCTAAAAAAGCATAGTTTAAATGTGTCAACTGATCAGCAGGAATATCTTTAGGATAAAAATTATCTTCTCCCCCCCAGATCGACCAGTCACCGTAATACATGACATTGCGGTATTGGGCAGGTTCTGCTGCTTCGGTAACTTTGCTAGGTACCAATACAGATAAAGATAAAACCAAACTAGAAACAATAAGTACTAAAGCAGATAAAACGTTTACATTTTTTCTGAACACTTTTTTCAAATTTTCCACCTCGTTTTAAGATTTTTTGTGCTGTTTAACTATCCCTACTGACTCTCAGCTTTCTTCCTATAGCTATAGGAAACTGACACGCACCTCCAATTAATTTGTTAAATTATCCCTCATAATAATATAACATTTAAATAGAAAACGCTAACAATATACTTCCTGAAAAATATTATTGTATTATCTTAAAAATACAACTGGCTCAAGCCATCAAAAAAAAGTGTATAAAAAAAAAGTAAAAATCACTTTTGTTTTATACACTACATACGAATAAACGATGTAATTGAAACCCACCATAACTTCATTGACTAAAATAAAGAACAGCGGCCTACTTTTACTCGCTATAGTCTTTCACAAAAAATCTAACTAAACTAAGCGTTCCATTCTCACCAAATTCTATCCCTATATTCCTGCCAACTTCATGATCTTTTTCTGCTTGTTTAAATGAACTGATTAACTTGATTTGCTTATTCTGCAATTTATCTGCTGGTTCGCTGAGTTCTTTTTCAAAGTCTGTCATCCTCTTTTTTAAGTCTGTTACATGAACTAACTTTCCAAATTGCTCCACCGCTTTTGCTGGATCATTGATATAGACTTTTTGATTATTTGGATAATTCACGAGGGTAATTCCTTGGAAGTTCAACTTTACTTGCTTTTTATCTTGGTCAAATTCATAAACCAATTCAATTGTTCCGTATGAGTAACACTTACCATCTTCTTTATTTTTATAAGAATAGGTTCCTTGGAGCAACAGCGTATCTCCTATCGCTTCAACCGAAAAAACAGGTTCTTCTTTGATGTTTTCGTCTGTTTGTAACGTGCTCTCCATAATAGAAATGCCTGATGTATATAACTTAGGCAGCTTAACATTGAATTTTTCTTCCATAAGCTTGCTCGCTTCTTTTTGGGTCACATCAATATAATCAAATTTTCCAAATCCTTTATCCTGTTTTTTCTGCCAAACTAAGTCTTGATCTTCTGCAGATAATTTGACTGTGTCTTCTTTTTTACAGCCTACAACGAAGAGTAGTAAGAACAAGAATACTATCCCTAACTTTTTTTTCACGATTTCATTACTCCTTCCCTCTTTTACCTGTTATTTTAGTAAACCCAAATCTAAAATCACTGGTTCTTGATTTGGAAATGCTTCTGAGAATGTCATGATCACTTCACCAGTTGTTTTTGACAAGGTGTAAATTAGATTCGTTTCAACTGTTTGTCCTTTAGCAACCTCGTCACCTTGATGCTGATTCAACAAATCTAAAGCCGAATCTTTTTCTTTCACTGGCACGTCTGCTTCTATTAGAACTTGATCATTTTGTGTTACCTTAGCTACTTCTTTTAAAAAGTTCACTTGGCGGTTTACATCCATCAAGTTGGTCATGTCATACCGAACCACTAAGAGAGGTTCTCCATTATTTCCTTCAATTTTGCTAAACCCTTTGATTGCAAATGTTACCTCTTCATTTTTCACATGAACACTATTACTGTTCGTATTTACGTCCTTCGTTTCAGTAACCTCATCATACGTTGCCTCTGCCTTTGTTTCTACCAATGTCAGAACGGACTCTTCAATGATTTTTGAGCGATTTTTGTAACCACTATCATTTGCTGAATAAAAGACAAGTTGAACAAAGCCCGTATTTGTTTCAATATAATACAGATGAGCCCAAACATCCTTCTCTTTAAATTTAGTAAATACAGTATACTTGTAAGCTGAATGATCATTTACTTTAAATTCTTTCATATACACGTCATCTATTTTTTTATAGTTATAGGTCTCGCTTAATTGTTTCTGTGTCTTATTTCCAAAGTCTTTTAAATCCATTGTCTCTTTTCGGTAGATACGAATAAACATCATAGAGTTGCTTTTTTTATCTTTTGCCCCAAAAGTTGCCCCTTCACCATATGTGGCTTTGTAATCTTTTTCCTTTTCCCAAGTGCTTGGCAATTGAAAGGTGTAAGAAATTCCTTTATCGGAAAATAATTCTTGTTCACTTGCTAACTGATTAGAACAAGCAGTTACCGTGACCAGTATAAAAAGAAGAGCTGCTATCTTTTTTTTCATCGAATGACTCCTTCACTAAAATTCCTACTTCGTCTTTTCAACCAAATAAAATAAATCAAAAACAACACAATACAGCTTACAAATAGAATTGCTCCAACCATAAATCCTTGAGGTAAAAATACAAATTCAATTGAATGAGCTCCCTTTGACACAGGTAATGTCAAAAACGCATCTTTAAATGTTGGGATTTTCGTTTTCTTTCCATCAATAAATGCTGTCCAGCCTTTATCATAAGGAATCGTTGTCAAAATCACTTGATCTTCGTTCAGTACCACTTCAGCTTTCACTTTACGACCACTTGTTTTTAACTCTACGCCTTTTTTTTGCACTTGCTGAATTGCCTTTTCAAAGCGAGTTGTATTTAGATATGTTACATCCGGCCGATAAAGGTTGATTTTAGCATGCTGTGAATTAAATGTTGTTTCTACCTGAATACTCTTTGCCTCTTTAAAATAACCTAAATCATAGTATTCTCCAGAATCCAATATTCTACTTTTCCTTGAAATACCCTCCACAGTCAAAGTAACCTCTGTTTTTGTCATATTAAAATCGTCAGAAGCAACTAAGTTTAGATAGGCTTGTGTATTCGCAGGTATATCTATCGTCCAAGTAATCAAACCATCTTCGGTCACATCTTGTTTAGAATACACTTGATTCTCACCACTTGATTCTAAAACTAAATTCTTGGTTTCTTTTACTTTAGCTTCCCCAAAACTAACGAAACTTTCCTCCATCCCAGATAAGTGATTGATCAACTCTGATTGATTGTTTATTGCATTTTTCTGATAGATTTCTTTGTTTGTCAAAATTCCTAATGGCAAAGCATTTTTATTTTCATATAGATGATACTCGCCCTTTTTGCCTATTTTTTCATAACCATATTTTTTTAATTCGTATTTGGATAAGTTATACTTAATCCCGATAAGTGAGTCCATAATAATTGTATTATTTGAATAACGAATGTTTAAATTACTTTTGTTTGAACGAAAGCCTAAACTATTCAAATAGGTAGACGAATTGCGATTTCTGATGGATGAAAACATACTCACTCCACCATATCCAAAGTTAAAACTATCATTTGGTGTTACCTCATCTAAATTTCCTACGCGATAAAAACCAGTACTTTCTTCCTTAGTTTGTTCTACTAATTCATTTATCTCTTCATAATGCTGTTCGTAAGTTATACGCTTGAGATATCCCCAATCATTTTTGATTCCATCAATCATCACTTTACTATTAAATGCAGCCTCTCCAATCATAAAAACGGCGAATACAACTGGAAGAACAGCTTTACACTTATCCTTTCGATAAACGAGCAATAAAATAATATAGATCACAAGAAAAACAACATTGATAATAAATGAATTGGCTGATAAATAACTATACCTTTGTCTGTTCGCAAAAAAATAGGCAGCCATAAATAGACCCAACAGCACCAGAATAATATTAATGGCTTTTTCCACAGTTTCTTTCTCTAGTAGCTCTAAGCCATAACCAGCTAATAAAATAACTAAGAAGGAAAATAGGAAACTAAAACGATACAAAAACATATTTGGTGCATGCAAGCCATGCCAAAATAAATTCAGCACATTAATATACACACTTGCAATCAACAAAACAAACAAGCTCCCGTATAAAAGCTTATTTCGCAACGGTATTTTCTTACTGATAAAATAAAACAAACAAAAAATCAGCGGCAATAATCCAACATAAAGAAATGGCGCACTACCATATTTACTTGTATCATAAATACCTATCATGGATTTTGTAACAATATCCCACACACCTGTATTTGGCTGTAAAAATTGATGGATTGTATCCAAACTCTCACCATTATTTTTTAAATCTAAAAGCGTCGGTAAAATAACAATCATTGATGCGCCACCTGCTAGAAATGACGTAATCAAGTACATCACAATACTTCCTTGATATCTTTTTCGATTCGTAAATAGACGAGAAAAAAAATAGAGAAAGCTGAAAATACCGATCATAAATGCCATATAAAAATTAGATAAGAACAACAATAAATAACTGAAAAATAAGACAGTTGGTTTTCTTTGATCCATAATTCGATGAATGCCTAAAACAATCAGAGGTAAATAAACAAACGCATCTAGCCACATAATTACTTCAGAATATGCTGTAGTATAAGCCATCAAAGTATAGGCTACACTAAAAGCTACATGATACCATTTTGAAAGCTTAAATGTTTGAGAAGAGAAAATCCAAAAAGAACCGCCAATTGTTCCAAACTTAATTAATGTAATAAAATAAAGAGCGTCCGGCATCGCTTGATTATCAAAAAAATAAACGATTGGTGTGAAGATACCATTTAAATAGTAAGCCGCTAACGCCCAATAATTAAGACCTAAAGAAGCGTACCATGAATAAAAGATATTCTGTTTTCCATGAAGGACATTATTAAAACTAGCATGAAAATTAGAATATTGACTAAAACCATCGCTTGCTAAAATGGTTAGCTCACTTCCAGGATAAATGCCAATCAAATAATAAACACTAGCCATAATCATTATTGGTAAAAAAATACTTAAAAGGAAATAACCACCATGATGTACTACCCATTTTTTTATTGTTTTTTCCATATTATCCTCACTTTTATTTTTTATCGTACAAACCCAATCTTATTGAAAGGATAATAGCGAACGGACACGACTCCTTCGATTTGATCTGCTTTAATCAATCCCAACATACGACTGTCTGTCGAATTATTGCGATTATCTCCTAACAAAAAATATTCATTTTTAGGAATACGTTCCAGCCCCTTCAATTGATTCATCACACTAACAGAAACGTTTACTTTAATCGTTCCATCGGGTAAATCAATCGCTCGCTTATCTGCATCACTCACAGGACTAGTTGTTTTTTCTTTCATTTGATGATTAATAAACAACTTGTTTTCTTCAAACCAAATAGTATCTCCTGGAATTCCTACTACTCGTTTTACAAAAGAAGCTTGCTCTTGATCCTTCGGTGAGAAGGTAACGATATCGTAACGGACTGGTTGTTGATTTTTAGTGACAAAGATACGATCCTGATCCTTAAATGTTGGCTCCATAGATTGACCACTGATTCGATGCGTTTTTATCCGTATTAAAAATAAGATACACAAAAAAAACAAAAGAATCAGTCCCACATTTACAAGAACTGTATATCGAAATTTTAGTTTTCTGTACTCTTCTAACTGTTTCTTTTCGAGTTTTTCGTCCTTGCTTTCCTGACTGTTCGTTTTGATTTTTTCTTTGATCATTTTAAAAGCTCTTTTCCTATCATTGTATTGTTATGTAGCGATCTTTTATAAGCGAATTGCCCTATGTAATGGGAAAAAACGTAATTCAACAACGCCAATGATGTCTTTTTTAGCGATAAATCCATAGTTGCGACTATCATTGGAGAATTGACGATTGTCTCCTAAAACAAAATATTTTCCTTCCGGCACTTGTGTCACTTTCGTTTGCTGTTGCAGAGTAAAATCTTGTGTTAACAAAAATCCAGCTTGTCTTGCATCTGCAACTGCCTTTTCTATAAAACGTTCTGGTGTTAATTTATTGTTGATATACAGTTCATCATTTTTATAGAAAAGTTCATCGCCCGGCAAACCTATAATTCTGCGAAGGGACGTTTCTTTTGTTAATGGATTTTTAAAATAAACGATTTTAAATCGTTTGATTTCTCCAAATTTTGTAACAACTACACGGTCATTGTTTGTTAAAGACGTTGTCATTGCGTATCCTTCCATTTTGGGTATACGCAGAGTAAAATAAGTAATTGTTGAAAATAACACTATGCTTATTCCAATTGTAATCATGAGTTGGACAACGGTTTTCTTTACTTTATTTTTATAACGCTTCTTTTGAGAAAGCTTTTTCCTTGGTTGTTTTGACTTCTTTTTTAATGGTTTAATGGGTCGTTTTTTGGTACTTTGTTTTTTGGATGCAGTATTCGTTCTTTGGTCTCTCGCCAGCTTTTTTTGTTTCGTAGAATTTTTTTTTTGACTTTTCACCTTTTTTTTACTTGGTACGCTTGTTTTTTCCTGCGTTGCTCTGCTTCTATCCTTGTGCTGAGAGGAAGATGATTTCTTTTTAGGCGTTTTTTTCGATTTTTTGTTACTTATCATACTCTCACCTCTCAACATTTATTTCTTCTGCTGTAAAGCTGATTCGTTTACTTCAAAATGTTTGAATATTTTCTTTTCACTAACACTTATTTTTTCTATATCTTTTAAATAAATTTCCCGAACACTTGGATCTGCTAAGGTCTTTTGATTTTGACTACTGATATTCACAGCTAGATTTCTAGTCATAGTTAAGTGCCGATTCAATAACTTTTGCCCCGCGACTGACATTCCTCGGGATGCCTGATCCAAGCTAGCACTCGCTAATTGACTACTTAAATCCCGCAAATTTTTCTCAGTTTTCTCTGGACTTGCTCCATTATCAATTGCTTTGATTTGCTTCTCCATTTCACTAACCAAATAATACGCCTTCGCAACAGCTTCAGCATCTTCAGCAGTTAAATTCGTTAATTGGTAGTATCTAGAATAAGATGCTCCTCCTACAGTTATTAAAAACAATGTGAAGAAAAGTATCCCCACACGTAACTGACGGCTTCGTTTCTTTTCTAGTTTTTTACGCATACGGATAATTTTTTTTCGCTTACTCTTATTTTTTACTCGACACCCTTTTAACTTTTTCCACTGTTTATTCGTAGAAAAACGAAAAAACACAGCCATTAGACTGAAAAGAAAAAAGAGGATAGCACTTGATAACATGGCAATAAAGGACATATCTAATATGCTCATAACTTTCTATCCTCCTTTACAAAATGAACTTAGTCTCTACTTGTATTTTTCTTTTTTATACTTCTTTTCTTTTTCTTATTCGCTTCTTTTTTCTTTTGTACAGAATGCACAACTATAAAGATAACGATCACTACAAGAAAAACCCCACCTACGATCATTGCAATCAATTTCCAATCAATGCCACGTTCTTGTGTTAATGAAACATCTTGACTGTTAAATTTATCTGCTTCATCATTTGAAATGTTAAACTCTTTCTCCCATTCCCATTTTTCATCTCCAGCAGTTACCAAGATATGGGCTTTATAGTCTCCTGCTTCCATATGATCTCCATTCATTTCAACTGGAAAATCAATCAAACTATTAGGTGCCATCCGCATACCAGCTTTTTTGGTATCATATAAAACTTCATCTGAGCCTTTTTTCATTACTTGAACATCTAGAGTCATCTCTTCTAAATAAGCAGGCTGAATATTAGAAAAATTTACAAAAACCGCATTTCGATAGTTTGCTAAGCCAGCATAAACCTTGTTTAACTCTAGATTAGGTTTTATTTCTACATCTGATTCACTCAACAACATTCCAACTAAAAAAGCATACTCATTGGTTATTCCCGTTTTCTTTTTCTTTTCTTTTTCTTCTTTTTCTGCTTTGATCATTTGTTTCAGTTGGATACCACCAGAAATATATCCGTCAATACTGGCATTAGGCATTTTAATCTCTAATTTTAGCGGAACCATTGATTTTGGCGGAAGAACAACTTCCTTAGGTCCTTTGACAACATCAACGAAATCATATTTTAACGATTTATCTTTTTCAATCGCACTTGGTCCATATTCGATCACGCCATTACCATTCGTTTTAGCACCATTTAATGAAACACCGATTGTAATTTCTTCATCAGATCCATTGGCCAATTCGATTACAGCTGTTTGTTCTTGGCTAGGTGTCATTCTTAAATCAAAGTACCCAACATTCCCTTGTTGGTTTTCAGGTTTTACCACTTTGTATGTGAATCCCAACCCAAGATCCGCTGCTTGGTTGTTTTCATCAGCAAACACATTTTGACTAAATGGAATGCTAAAAACTATGTATGATACTACTATTAAATAAGTAATTACTCTTTTTTTCATTATGATTTCCGTCCCTTTCTCTTAACGCCAAAACAAGTCACCGACTCCATGAGTCGGTGAGCCTGTTTTTACCTGTTTTTATTTATACATGATAAAAGACGTTCTTATAATGTGTCTGATAATGTCCAAGTAACTGTTGCATTATATGCTGCATTACGAACATCTACAGATGCTGGGATAAATAAAGATACTGAATCGCCTGCTGTTCCTTTTGCATCGTCACCGAAAGTTACTTCATAACGGCCTTTACCACCATTTGGATCATTATTTGTGTATACTGGAACCGATGATCCATCTTCCTTGAGTTCAGATATATTAGTTGCGTCTGCACCAAATACCTTTTTATCCTCAGCGGGTTGTAAATCTGGATTCAACGTAGCAGCTACATTAATATTTTTATATGTTAATGTTGCTGCTTTCAATGTTACTTCTGTTTCCTCAACTGTTGCTGTAAATTGTTTTGTTAATGCAGCTGATAATTTGTATGTGTGATTTGTTGTAGAACGTACGTCTTTAATTGCTACATAGTTTTCTACTTCATATTCATCTTCATTTCCTCTGTTTGCTACGTGTGGTAATGCTTCGTATTTTTGTTCGCCAATTTTAGCAGCTTTTTTATCGAAGTTTAAAGGTGTTACAGCGATCACACCAAATTCGGCAACGTGTTCTGGTACAATATCTGTACCTGTATCATGTGTTCTGGTTCCTGTTGGATCTGTCATTGATGTATCTGGTTCAGTATTTTGCGTGAACTCAATGTCCGCTTTTCCGTCTCTTGTTTTGTTTAAAGCTTGTGTTGCGCTTGGAGCAGCTACTGCTACGCCAATTACTGCCAATAAAGCAGCTCCGCATAATTTGTGTGTTAATTTCATTTGTGTTTCCTCCTAATAGTTTGTTTTTGTTGCATCTATGGTAACTCGGCAATAATCCAAGTTAGCACCGTTGAGTATTGTACCGGATCACGTTTTGTGGCTCCTGGTACACTTAAAGTGATTGCATTGTTCTCATACACTTGTTGATTATCAAATGACGGATCCAATACTGGCTTGTCCTTTAACAAACGTGGAGTTAATGTTGCTGCTTGTCCATTTTTGTTGTCAGCTGACGCGCCGAATGAAATGCTCCAAATCCCGAATCCTGTATCTTTTTTAGCTTCTGCTAAGTTATACGTCTCGCCTATATTACTTAGGCGGATGATTTCCTTTGACACGATCGGGGCTTCACTTTGCTCTCGAGTAGAATTTACCCAAGATTTATCAAAGGAAATGACTGCACCGTTCAATTCAGTATTTTTTGCATGTTCGTTTTTAAATTGCGATTCTTGACGTATTTGTAATGACCACCCTTGTCTGCCTTCGCGAAAATCGGAAACTTGGATGAAATTACCTCTAGGCCCTGTTTTATCTTTGAATAGTTGAGCATTGACTGGATAACTCATATCATTATCCGTGATCGCATACTGTCCAAAATTCAACTGGGGAGCAAAGTCGATTCTTAAGCGTCCCTCTGTACTTGGACTAGGTCCTGGATCTGTAATCGTCTCAGGATTTTCCGGATCTCGAATCCCTTGTTCTTCTGGAAAAGCTTCTAATTCAATTGACGCATTGCCCTCTTTACTATCATCTGCTGAAACGGCAATAGGCTTTCCAGATAGTAGGATTATTCCTAATGACAGAAGAAGTAAGGTTGAAATCAGTTGTTTCTTTTTCATTCCTTAACTCCCCCTTTTCGTTTATCGCTGGCTTTTTTTCGTTTCCAGAAAAAAGCAATGGACGCTATAAAAATAATCATTGCTCCACTGATCGATAAACTAACTTTTATCAGCTCACCTGTAGAAGGGTATCTGCCAATTGGCTTTTTACTAGATGATGTAGTGGACGTTGTAGTTGGTTCTGCAGTTGACTTAGTCTCTTCATAAAAACCTACATCCCCAGATGTCTGAATACCACCGCCATTGTTTTCTCCTTCAGCATTTACACTAGTTGGAAGGAGAATAAAAAGGGATATACATACAATGGAAGACAAAACTAGATACTTTATTTTTTTCATCTTTAGTCCTTCCTCCATTTTTAATAAGCATCCGACAACGTAAATTGAATCGTTGCTTGATATTTACCCAGCTTATTAACTGCCCCAGGAGGCAATTCGACTTTAAAGCCGTTACCTTTTTTTTCCCATTCTTCTTCGCTAATATTGTACTCACCAGCATTTTTATTGGTGTGAGAAAAAATTTCTTTTGATAACCCTGTGATAACTTCATCTGAGTTTCCATTCACATAATGAATCGCACTTGGTAATATTGTGTCTCCGTTAGCCAAAGGTGTTAGCACCGCGGCAAACATTGTCCATTTTTTTAAATCTTTGCGATTATCTGAAACAACTAATTGCTCCCCTACGATTGTAGGTTCAACAGCAATTGTTTTCCCATTCAGTTTCTCTGTCTGCACGCCAAAATCTAGAGCTGTTGGTGCTGAAATAAAGGATAAGCTCCCCATAATCTCTCCACCAGGTACTCCAGCTCCTCCTGATTTCACAGATATGCTTTCATGCTCAGAATTTGGATTGATTGTTCCTGGAACAAATGGTTTTTCTTGTGGTGAGTCTCCATTAGCTTCAGCTATATTGATGATGTCTTGACCCACCACGGCGTTTTGACTAACCGTTGCATTAAAGGTTATTGTTTTCAATTTCTTTGCAGAAATATTTCCGACAGCAATCGTCAATGTACGTGTTTGATCATCATATTTAAATCGATTTCCGCCAACTGGTGAGCCGCTAATTGTGATTCCATGATTTAATGGATCAAAGATTAAACCTTCTGGAATCTTGTCAACTAATTGGATATTTTTCCAATCTTGTGAATCGGCTTTGTTATTACTGACTTTTAATGTATACGTTATAACATCACCAATCGATGTTGTTTCCCCTCCGCTGGATTTCGCTGTTTTGGCTAATCCCGGTTTATCAGGAAGAACATCGTTTACAGTCAGACGTTTTGCTTGATTAAAGCGTTCATCTTTGGTTCCAGATTTTACTGCATCATGGTACCCTTGATAATTTTCATATTCGTTCACCTCAACATTGATATTGCCAAATACACCGTCTGGTTCTTGTGTGTAAGTATCTGGTAATGGATAGGCAGGTAACGGATTGATTGTTGTTGTATCTTTTACATAAATATCGACTTTATCAGTTTTAGTTAAGTATTTAGGTAAATCAAGGAGCCATTTACCAGAACTAACGGTAGTGGAAACCGCCTGTCCGCCAGCATCTTTTAACCATTGATCATTGACTTTTACAAAAATTTTAGCTCCATTTTCATCACTGGTCCCTGATAATTGTTTTGTCGCATTATTCAGATCAGTTGCAACAACTGCTTGAGTTGGAGGAGTTACATCAATGGCTTCAACCATAGATACCTTAATATCCTCTGCACCCGACGTATGCTTTTGCTGCTCTGTCGCATCTGCCGGTCCACGCCAAGCTTCTTCGATACTTACTTTTGTGCCTGCTGGAATAAAATCGTCTAATGATATTTTAAAATAACCTGTTTGATTAGTTGATTCATAGATAGCAGCAGGACCCTCATAGGTAGTTCCTTGGACAATTTTCGATGTTCCATCTGGCAATTCCAGTTTCACTCTGACTTGTGCTTCATTATCCCAGGCATCCCTAATCATACGGTTACCATTATCATCAAACCCTTCAAGTACAGAGACATGACCATAAATGAACTTATCACTATTGGTAGGTATTCTTAATCCATCTATGACAGGTGAAGAATTGTTGGCTGCTATTCGAGAATATTGATTTATGGAAGAATTCATCCCACCAAATTTCGTGGTGAAGTCATTATCTGGTGAAACATTTAATCCCAAGTCAGCTCCTGTTAATTTATAGGTGACTAACGAACGATCATAGTACGGTGACCCATCTAAATTCCCCCCCTTCTTCCAAAGTGAAATATCCGAATTTGTTGCTTCGAAATATGAGGCAGTACTTCTTGGCGATCGTAATAGCTCTCCTCCTGATGCCGCATTATTTCTAAAATCATAGAAAGTCGGTTTAGTCATATCAAAATTTATTGCTCCTCGAGCAGAACGAAACATTGGTCCGCCAGCAGTATTTCCATTTGTCTCGAAAAAAGCACCTTCTCCGACCTTTACATTTACAGCTCCTGCCGCATCAATGGCTGCTCCATATTTAGAATCCATTTTAGCTACTGATCCTGTACCAGTTATTGTAAAAGAATCAGCAGGATTACTGTCACTATCATTCAGAAAGCCGATAGCTTGATTATTATTCATTACCTCTAAAGTACTATTACCAACTGCAGCAGGATTTCTTGGACGACCATCTCCATAAGAAGTTGCGAAAAATTTAGATCCAGAAGCTATATTAACTGAATTACCACCACCATTCATTCTTATAGCAGCTTGGCTTCCTGATTTTTTCACAATCTTTATCATTGAATTTTCAGTAGCATTAAATGAAGAATTTCCCGAATATCTAAACCGGACGGTAGCCCCTCGAGTGGTGGACTCTCCTTCTGCTTTCATCTCCATATAACTATGATTAGAAACATTAAATTGGGAATCTACTGCTTCAATCATTACAACTGGGGTCGAAGCTGTTGCATTAGAATTCGCAATGATTGTTGCATAATCTCCAACATTTAAATTAACTGGAGGACCAGGATTCCCTGTGTTAAAATTGAATAATCCGCCATTGTCTCCTTTATTAGTATCCGTTGAGGCTAACTTTAGTTGTGTATTATTTTCGCGTGTTTTTAATGTAGGATCACCTTGAATCGTAAAATTGCTGTTGCCTCCGCCTATGGAGACAATTCTACCTGTTGATGAAAAATCTACTTGCGATGCTTTATCTATCAACACTTCTGAATAAGCCAACGAGGATTTATAAAAATCTGATGTTAATTTACCACTCAACTTCGCCTGATCCGTAATATGCAGTTTCATCGCAGTAATAAATGCTTCAGTAGTACCAGCCGAATTGTCAAAAAGTGAAGTTCCTGTAATTTTAACAAAAGCATTCGGAGCATATACTAACGCTGTTCGGTTCCCTACTAAAGTATTTACATTATCAAATAAAATATTCCAGTTACTCCCACCATTCGTCGCTGTTTTAACAAAGGCTTGTCGAAGAGTAATATTTGTACCTGTGAGATTAACATTTTTCAAACTAATTGTTTGTTCGGTTGTGACAGTCCCTAGCTCAATGGGATAATAATTCGCGGTGCCTATATTAATCGTTTTTCCATTTCCATTAACAACAACAGATCGAGTCATTGCCGCTCCAAAACTTGAATTAGCAGTCAAATCTGCAGTTAAATTGATTTCATCATAGCTAGTATTTTTCATTGCTGATATAAAAGTTGCCCAACTATTCACACTAATTGGATTAGACGCTCTTGGCTGAATCAATGATCTATTAACAATTGATGGAACCTCAGCTAACTTCGCTTCGTTGTCTTTCACTTTTTTCTTCAATTCTGAGTAATCTCTATTGATAGTTTTTACAATTTTTCCACCTGACAATAGCTTCATGTTTAAAGAAGAAGACTCATCCAGCAACGATACATTAAACTCCAGAACCAAATCAGTAGGATCTTTCTTATAATTAAATGTTATCGATTGATCTTTTTCATTGGCTGATACACTGACTTTTTCTTCAGGATACTTAGACTTAATATCTTCTAATATCTCACTCGCCGACAAATGAATCCCTTCTGCCTGTATGACAGCTTCACCATCTTCAAAAGCTGGTAAAATAAGCTTGACTGGGATTTTATAAAATGTTTCTTCTGTTACCGTACCAACTTCTAAACTGAAATCTTTTTCTCTATCTGAGGCTTTGATCAAAGAATCACTATTTATAATTCTCCAAGAAGCAATCATAATAAACAACAAAGACAGCGTTATACCAATAACTCTTTTTTTATTTTTCACTTATTTTCCTCCTTTCCTCAAAAATAGTATGTCTTTTATGACATATTTATTTTAATTTTCTAAAACAATGGCATCATCATTGCGTTAGAAAAAGAAAATACCCTATTTGTAGTCTTTATCAACTAGACAACATATACCCTCTTGAACGTACAGTTCGGATATATTTTGGTTTAAAGGAATCATCTTCAAGTTTCTTTCTTAGATGAAAAATCAGATTTGCTACACGATATTTCTTATCCCCTTTTTCTTTCCCCCATACATTTTTGTACAGTTCTTCATAAGTGATTGCTTCACCTTTGTGACGAATCAGCGCTTCTAAAGCTTTAAATTCTAACTTAGTTAAACCAACTTCACCTTTTCCTTCAATACTTACTGAAAAATTATTAGGAACCAATTGAATTGTTGGAACTTTGCCGCCTACCGAAGGGCCTGCTAATTGTGTATGCGTAACTTTTTGATTTTTTTTGTTTACTCTTCTTTCTAACGTATTCATAATATACAAACAAAATTCATCTGATTCTGTTCGATTATCAAAGGTACCATCTGCACCTAACTGAAGATGAACGATCCGATTTACTTTCGTTGATTCATCCGATAAAATCCAAATAAAACTGCTAGTTAAATTTCTGACTTTAATAATCAATTCACATGTTAGAGCAATTTCTTCTAATGCCGACTCAGTAATTATCACCGCATCCATTTTTTTGATTCCTTCATCAACTTCCTGTAAGTTGACTGGTTGAACCGTACACTTTTTTTCTTTTAAAGCTGTTATGTATTGCGATTTACTACTTTCTAGATTACTTATTAGAGCTATGTTATACAATTTGTTTCCTCCTTCATCTTATTAATCATTAATTCCCATATAATTTCTACTTATATATTTTTTAAAAAATTATCAAGCTTAAAAATTATTATTTTATTCTAATTCATAGTAGAATTTATTATTATCACTCTCTTTTATAGTTATAAAAGAAATTTCTCGTTCTAAATAAGAACAGGAAATCATTGCATAAACCCAATAATATCAACGGTTTTAATTTCCTTTGACGGCTCACGTGACGGCGAAACCGTAATTTTTTCATTAAATAGCAGCTACTGCTTCCACTGCAATTCTTTCTTCAGCTAAATTTGAGTTGGTATAAATATCTAGCGTCATTTTGGTAGAGGCATGACCTAGTAATGAACTGATCACAGCAATATTTACCCCTTTTTCCAAACAACGGGTAGCAAAGGAATGTCTCAAAGCGTGAAAAGAGCAATTCACCAATTTTAATTTTTGCAATAACCGTTTAAATTGATAACGTATTGTCCGTGGTTCTGTATAGGTTTGGTTTTTAGCAACGACATACGCACTATTGCTGTGCTTACTTTTATTTAATAGTTGTTCTAATAAGCCAGAAGACAACGGAATTGTTCGTTCTGAGGTTTCTGATTTTGGCTTTTCTTCAATAATATGCGTTTTTATGCCGCCTTCCGTGTGTTTTTTTACCCTCTGAAGTGTTCGTTTTACTGATAATACTTTACTTTCAAAATCAATATCTTCCCATTTCAATCCTGCAATTTCTCCAATTCTCATACCAGTTTCTAATGCTATCAACATAGCTAACCCATCAGAAGATTGTTTTGCTTCTTTTACTAAAAGTTTGTGTTCAAATTGCGAAATATTAACTATTCTAGTTTTTCTTACTTTCGGAAGCTCAATATTTTCATAAATTGAACTACGAACAAAATGAAGTTTTTCGGCATATTTTAATGAAGTTTTTAATACTCTGAATACAGAATGTAGCGAATTTATGGAAACTTTTTTCTGTGTAATACGTATGAATTGATTGATATGCGCTGCATTTAAATCACTTAAGCGAATACTTCCAATAGTCGGGCGAATATGACAATCGATTTTACTTTTATAACTATCAAATGTTCCTGGCTTTACTTTAGTCGTGATAACTGTTTCCAACCAGTAATCGAGCCAATTATTAAGGCTCCCATAAAATTGTTCTGAGTTTTCTTGCTCAGAAAACATTGTGGCTTTTTTTATAGTCAATTTTTCTTTAACAATTCTATATGATTGACCATAAACGTAGCCGTAATGAATATGTCCATTGGCTTTTCTACCCTTTACATAACGCCCTTCCCAACGTCCATCTTTTCGTTTATAAATATTTTCCCCTTTTCTAGCCAAAGTAATCTTCCTTTCACAAAAAATAATTGACGGCGAATATGACGGCGAAAAAGAAATGTTTTTTTCTCATTTTATTCAGAAATTAATGAAGAAATTGATATTTTCTTGAGGTGAAAATGAGTTATACTTACAAAAGATAAAAAAAAGAGATAACAAACACATATTTTCTAAGTTTAATATCTTTTATATGCCAGATTGACAATATTATATAAATCATATACCCTTTAAAAAGAAATGAAATTAAAAAAATATCTATTTTTCCTTTTTCCCGCTGAATCCTTTTCCTGTTCTTATTTAGAACAGGATTTTTTACTCCTTTTTTCTCTGTTCCTAGTATAGAAAAAAAAAGACCTTTTTTATTATCAAAAAAAAGAGCAAATACTATATAATTTTAATAACTATTTGAAACTATAAGGAGTTACTATTGATAACGTTTGTAATTTTTTTGAAAAAATAGAGCATGAAGCTAAAGTGAAAAACACTTTTACCTCACACTCTATAATCGAATAAACGCTAACATAACAACAGACTGAAAATAGATCGTATCAGCAAGTGTGCGCTAAATTTGATACTTTTATTCACAGTCTCGTTGGTACTATAACTATACTCTTTTATCTATCCTAAAATATGTACGTCACGCTCTACCTATCTTTCATTTTTTTCTAATAAGGTCACCGCATAAAACCGATATCGCTAAAACAATTCAAGCGATAATAGCAATCAGGTATCTCGATACAATACTTACCCGTTAATCCAAATAGGATACACCCAATCCTCAGACTGCATGATTTATAAAAATACAAGAAGACAATTCTCTTGTCAAAGCCAGTAACTAATCCTATCTAATCAAAAAAAGGACATAAAAAAAGCGATGAAGTAATATTTCAACTTTCCTTCATTCGCTTTTCTCTTATCGATCTATTTTGATAAAGGGCAAAGCACCATCAGTAAAAATTTCATCTCCACCACCGTTACGCCCATGATAGCTTGTTGTAAAATGTTCCACTATTTCAATTGAAAGGACATAATCCGTTTGTTTGAAAGTATCTAAAACAAAATCTCGTTCTTTATCAACATCCGAATTGATTTTATGTGTGACTTGTCCTGTAAAAAAAGAAAAACCAACTTTTTTATCATATGTGGCAGCACCCAGCCAATCAGCTGCTCTTCCACCAGGCAAGTACCAATTCTCAGGTGTTTTCCAAAAACGAACGTGATGCCTTCTTCTGGGATTATTTTCGATTTCTTTTTCAAATGCTAGATCTTGTTTCTTGTTAAATAAAAATAATGAACTAACGGGAGCTTTAGGATACGATCGACCAAAAACACTTGCAATGATCATGTGAAGACTGGAGTGTAGCGATAAGGGCTCAGCTTTCATCCAGCCAGCTTTTAGAAAAAGTTGTTCTAACTCCTCTTTGGTTCCTATAAAAGCTAGATTGATGGGATCACCAAGCAGCCCGTCGCTTGTCCTGGATCGTCCGATAAAATAATCTGGCAAGTAGCGTCCTGTCATCAACTTATTAATGAAAGGAAGAATCAAATAGGAACTAAACAGCCATAACAAAACATACGCAAAAATGTGGATTTTCTTTGTTAAAATTTCTGCAAATAATGATTTATAGACTAAATAACCGCTAATGATGATCAACGCAAATCTAAATAACCTAAAAATACTGTTCATTACTGTTTGCTTTTTCATTTTCAGCTTCCTTTCATTCGATGCACTCTATTAAATTATACTCACTTATAAAAATAAAGTCTCCTGATATCCCTTTGATTGCTAAACAAAAAAAGCAACCAATTAAATGGTTGCTTCTAAAATAATTCTATTTTACTACTTGTCTATTTTGATTAATACCAACCGTTAGCTACCCAGAAAGATTGTGCAGCTTCCCATGAACCATAACGTCCAGCAACATAGCTATCCGCTACACGCTCTTGATTTGCTTCAGAATAATCTCCATTTAAATATGAAGCATCTAATTGGTATCTACCGATATATTTACCATTTGTGGCACTATATGAACCGCTAGATTCTTTTTGTGCAATCCATTCTTTGGCAGATGATGTAGTTGCAGCAGTTGTTGCTTGTGCTGGAGCTGGTGTTGCTTCAACAACCGGTGCTTCTTCTTGTACTGGAGCTGCTACTGGCGCTTGTACTTGTGCTGGCGCTGAGGCTGCTTCTTCTGCTGTACGGATAATAAGTTCTTCGCCTTCAAAGATCATATTTATATTCGAAATCTTATTGTCTTTAGCAATAAGATCGATCAAGCTGTTGTCTCCGTTAAATTGCTGAGAGATAGTAGATAATGTATCTCCAGATTTTACTGTATATAAGCTATCAGCGTGCGCGTCAGTCGTTCCCATAAAAATGCCAAATCCTGCAGTCAAAGTTGTTGCTAATAAAATCGTTTTAAGTGATTTCATGTTGTTTCTCCTTTGTAAAAAAATATTTTTTGTCGTTTGTTTATCGACTTTGCATACTTTAACATCTAAAAATATTTCATAGGTGAAGATACAGTGACAATTCGTTACGAGTATTTTTGTTACATGACAGCTTGTAAAAAACAGCCTAAGAAACACTTGTTCGTACTGAGTTTTTATCGAATTATCCCAGTGAAAGAAATCATGTTTTTTTCTGAAATTTCTTCTTGTTAGATTTGATAACGAATGTTATGTTACAGAAACTCAGAATTATTACAGAGTTTTCAGCTGATTTTTGATGATTCAGAGTAACTTTTTCGATAAATTTCTGTATTTCAAAGGTAAAAAATAGACGCACAAAAGCCTTTATTCTTTTTTAAAACAACAAAAAAACAGAAACACTTGTAGTTGCCTAGCGTTTCTGCTTTCTTAAATATTGGTTATGCATTTAAATCTTTTTGCTCGATCACGGATTCTAATAACCTATTTTCTGTTTGAATAATATCGAAAAAGGCACTAATCTTTTCTAATTGTTCATAATCGATTTGATATAATTTCACTCTTGGTTTAAAAAATAGAAAACCAGGGCGAATTTTTACCCGCTCATTGATCAAATGACATTGTTCCATCATAGATTGTAGATCCATTTCCGATACACTATTTTTGATTTTTTCAATACGCGCTCGTTCATAGACCCATTGATCTTTAGTTACTGTCATTTTTTCCGTAGTTGTTACTAATTGGTGATTCAAGCGCCAAGATTGTTCGATAAACTTAGCTTTTTTGTACAAATCATCATACTGAATCAAATCAATTCGGACAGGCTTATACCAGTCTTCTTCCTCAATCGATGTTTTTTGATGCTTTTTGAATCGTTTTAATCCACTAACGAGTAAGCTGTTTTCGATGGCGAGCAGCTCGTACTCCAATTTTTCTTTTGCTACCCGCACGCGTTCCTTTGACGCTTTCTCTCGTTTCAAACTTTCTTTTAAAAACAAGAGTTCATTTTCATCTGATCGAACAGGGGCTAATTTAGCTGCTTCCACTGGTTCGCTAACTAATTCAGCTTCTTCATCCTTTTCAGAGAAAACTGGTTCTTCAATATCTTCTCGTTCAACATTCTCTTCTATAGATACTTCTACTGGAAAACTTATGGTTTCAGCAGCTATCGTTACTTCCTCTTCTTCTTGAAAGACAGCGATAAGTTTTGCCTCTAAAATACTACTAACTGATTCACTTTTCGAATAACCCATTTGCTCTAGACTAGCTGAAACGGTAAAGTGAACAGGCTCTTCCCCAGTGTTAAAAGAAACAGGAATCAATTCACATAAATATGTACTAAAAACGCCATCGACCTCTTCAAGTATCTTGGTCCAAATAAACTGTGGAAAAAGTTCTTCTAGTTCTTCCAATAATACATCCCAATTCAATTGGGCATGGAAAAATTGAATCTCAACATATTTTTTTAATGGTGAAGAAATAACTTTTCTAGAGATCTCATCGTTCTCCAGAAAAGTAAGAAAATCTCCTGTTGACCGTTCATAGAGTGTTTCACACGTCTCAACTATTTCTTCTGTGCTATCTTTTTGATAGAGAACGGTCCCTGTAGTGAATGGGATTGCTTGTTGATGAAAAAACACATCGAAATAATCATTCATTAAACCGTTCTCCTTTCTTCTTTTTATGATTGAAGATCATACACTGGCGCTAAAACAAGCTGCTGTCCTTCCGTTAAGAAATATTGATCCAAGTCGTTCCACTCTTTTAACGACCAAACTGAGATACCAGTTTTTTTAGAAATACTTGCTAACGTATCGCCTTTTTTCACTTCGTATGTTTCTTTTGTCTTCTTGCGAGTTGCACTCACTTGATAATCTTTTGCTTTTGTTTCTTTTTTGGTTGATGCTTTTTTAGTTGTTTTTGACTTAGTTTCTTTGTTCGTAAATGCATTAGATAGCTTTTGAACCATCTCTAACGAACGATCTACTGCTTCTTCTTTCGGTACTGCAGTAATTTTATCTTCTTGTTTTGGAACACTCAGTTTTTGACCGATAAATAGCATTCGACGATCTAATTGATTTTTCTCTAAAATAGCTAGTGTAGAAATATTGTAAAAATCACTGATTGATTTAAGTGATTCACCTTTTTTCACAATATGTGTAAGGTATTCAATATTTTGATCTTTTTTGTCATCTTTCTTCTCTAGCTTATCAAAAGAAGTGTTCAACGTAATTTTTTTAGCTTTTTTATTTTTAGCTTTATCTTTTAACGTATCGTACTGCGTTAAATTATAAGCATCGATTAAACCATTCAATTTTGCATTGTAGCTAGTATCCGTTGCATAACGACCTGTTAGATACTTCGTTGCATCTTTATATGACTTCGTATTAGTTTTCCAGGTACCATTGTAAAAAGCACTACTAGAATCCGTGCCGCCTCTTAGAAGCTTCACATAATCACCTAGAGATTCTTTATATGAAGGATACTTTCTAAAATTAGATCGAATCGTAAACATGCTTCCAGAACCGTTGTCTTCACTAGTCAGAAAATTAGCACTTGCTCCTTCATAACTACCTTTGATACCAAACAAATTATAATTTGGCGCAGAAGCTAAGGCACTATTTCCAGAAGCACTTTCTAAAATTGCCTGTGCAATCATTACTGATGCATATAAATTGTTTTCACCAGCGATCGATCGAGCATCTTCGCCAATTACTTTAACAAAACTTTTGGTTGTCAGATTAGGACTGATGTGAAATACCTGATCTGAACCAGCTGAACTGTTATTTGTATTATTTCCAGTCACCGTTCCCGTACTTGGTCTACTTGGCCGCGAAGTTGCACTCGGCTGTTGGATAGGTCCTTGAACTGGCGGTGTCGGATTATTTGGCTTAGGTTTTGACGGTTTACTTGGTTTTGGCTTAGGTTTTGGTTTTGGCTTTGACGGAGTCGTTGTTGAACTCGTAGTGCTTGTTGTACTACTGCTTGATGTACTTGTTGAGCTACTAGTCGTTGAATCATTTGTTGACGTAGTAGATGTACTTGTTGACTCTGTCGTCTCCTGTGTAGAACTGTTCTCCTCAGTTGAGCTTACCGATTCACTACTACTTTCTTCTGTTGAAGCTTCTGTCGAAGACGTTGTAGTGCTATCGGTAGAAGAAGAACTAGTTGCTGTTCCTTCCACTGTACTTTCTGTTGTTTCATGTTCCTTTGTTGAAGATAGTATTTCTACATGCTCTTGTTCTTGAGAACCTATTGTTGCTGAATCATCGATTTCTTTAGCAAGAATTGGTTGAACATCGGTAACAGAAAGGACAGCACTTGAAGTAAGCAACCCTACACTTAATAATCGTAACTTTTTACTGTTTAGATTTCTTTTTTTCACGTTGTGTCCTCTCTTTTCTTATTGATCTGAATCTTCTTTCACCAAGTTGATGATTTGGTTGAATGCTTGTTCTGATTCTTCCTTAACATCTTTGATGCGTTTGTAATAGTTTTGGTATTCTTGTTCAGCACGTTCTAAACGTTTTAAAACGTTAGCTTTTCTCTTCGTTTCTTCGTTGATCATATTTGCGTGTTGATTTGCTTGATTGATAATTTCTTTTGCTTGTTTTTTAGCATCCAACAAGACTTCGCCAATGTCTTCTTTTGTCAATTGTTGATCAACATCAACTGTTTTAACTGCTAACTGTTGTTTTGCTGTTTCTAACTCTTGACGAACTTTTGCTAGTTCTTCATAGACACCTTGGTCAGTAGGCGTATCTGATGACATGATCACGATACGATCTTCTGATAGTTTATCGATTTCTTCTTGTTTGGCTACTAACTCTTGTTCATACTGTCTGATTTTATTCGCAAAGCGCTCAGCTTTTTTACGATTCAAGTCAGTCTCATCCATTTGGCGATTACTTTCACGTAAAAGGTTGTTATATTTGCTTTTTACTTGTTCAAGTTCTGCCATACGAGCATCGTAATCTTTTGGCACAGCTTGCACCATTGATAATTCATTTTCTAATGACTCATTTGTTTGACGCGCAGCTTCTACTTCATTTTGTAAACGTGTGGTGTCTCTTTTACTTTTACGCAATTCTGTTTTTAACTCGCGAATGTCCGCTTGAAGTTGTTCATTTTCTTCTTGAAGTTCTTCTAATTCACCGTCATCGATAATTTCATTAACTGGTGGTCTTTTTTTCTTTGGACTAGGTTTTCTTGGTGCAGGTGCGTGTGTTTTCTTTTTCCTTGAGAATATTGGACGATCATCTTCCTCTTCGTCATCGTCATAATCTTCATCATCGTCGTCATATTCATCATCATCGTCGTCATAATCTTCATCGTCATCGTAGTCATCATCGTAGTCATCATCATCGTCATCGTCGTCATATTCATCATCATCGTAGTCGTCATCATCATAATCTTCATCGTCATATTCATCGTAATCTTCGTCGTCATAATCTTCGTCATCATATTCATCGTAATCTTCGTATTTTTTTCTTTTTTTACCTTTGCCAAAAATTTTTAGCATATGCTCACTTCCTTCTACAAAAATGGGGCTATTCTTTTATTGATCATTTTTAATGTACTGAACTAACTATTAAGTAAATTATATGAGTTGTTTGTATATGTAACTAATAATGACACGTGCGGTAATTTCTTTATTGACAAAAATGCCCAAACTATACCTACCTTCTCTTATTTTATCAGATAACGCCTAAACAAACAAACTGAATTAACGGCTTATTTCTATTCTTTACAAAACCAAACACATATTTTTTATTATTTCAAAAAAAATAAATTATACCAGAACAAAATTAATGTTTTTTTATAAATATATCATTATATAAATATTTTTTATTTAACATTAACGATACCTATTAAGTAGCAACCTATTTTGTTAGTCTATTTAATTAGTTAGCAATTATGAACAATGATATCTATTACCCAACGTAAGGTATTCCTTGTTTTTTTCAACAGCTCACTTCAATTCTAGCTTTATCAATTGCTAATTCAAATACAAGCACTGTCTTATTATTAAATGAAAAAAACAAACTAATCAGCTCATAAGTCAACATTTCCACAGATAATCATGGATTATATCTATATTTATATTTGTTATTAATATTTTTACTATATCTTATTTCCCCTAAATTAATTAATTAATAATATTTTTTCGTTTTAAGGTTATTATCGTAAAAAAAACACATATTTCCTAGTTCTTAATTTACCAATACTATTTATTGTAATAACTACTAAAAAAATGAGGGCGAAGCAAAACTAAAATCAGTTTTGCTTCGCCCTCTAGTGGGTAGATACTCTCTTGCCAAAGATAAGCCTTGTTATACAGTATCCACTTGATTCTCTGAGCTAATCATTTTCGTTTTCATTAGTCCTTTGATGGGATCAGTAAACGTAATCCATTTAGTATAACTAATAACGTACTTCCTTCATGGGCAATAACACCGATCGTAATATCCATTTTTCCAAAGATATTCATGGTAATCAAAAGAACTACGATGAACATTGAAAAGAGGATATTTTGCCAAACTACTCGATCCAAACGTTTAGAAATTTTATGTGCATAGCTAAATTTAGTCAAATCATTTTGCATCAATACAGCATCAGCTACATCAATAGCGATATCTGTCCCATCACCCATTGCTACACCAATATCAGCTGTTACCAATGCAGGAGCATCATTGACGCCATCTCCTAACATCGCCACATTGCCAAAGCGAGCTTGTTGATCTTTGATGATTGCCGCTTTATTTTCCGGCAATACATTTCCAATCACTTCATCGATCCCGATTTGACGACCAACTGCTTGTCCTGTTAATGCAGCATCTCCAGTGATCATTGTTGTGTGGATTCCTTGTGATTTTAGGTAATTAATGACTGTTTTTGCATTTTCATTAGGTACATCCATCATAGCGATCAAACCGATCACTTCATTATTTTTAGCAAAATAAACAACGGTTTTCCCTTCTTTTGCGTATTGTTCATTATGAGCGTTGATTTGGGTATTAACTAAACTGAAAATTTCTGGTTTGCCGATTTGATACGTATCGCCAAGATATTCTGTCACTAGCCCTTGACCAATTTCATTTTCAACCGTCAACGTTAGTTCTGTTTCTGCTTTAAATTTGTCTAGGATTGCGTTCGCTAATGGATGATTGGCTGTTTTTTCCATTGCCACAATCAAGTCGATACAGTTTTGCTCCGTTAATTCCGTTGCATCTGTTAAGAAATAAAAATCAGTAACTGATGGTTTGCCTTTGGTCAACGTTCCAGTTTTATCAAAGGCGACTGATTTGATAGTTGCCAAGTTTGCTAAATAAGAACCACCTTTAAATAAAACACCTCTTTTAGCTAAGTTGGAAATTCCTGATAACGTTGCTGGTACTGCACTTGCGGCAAGCGCACAAGGTGAAGCAGAGATCAAAAATACCATGCCACGGTAAAAGCTTTCGTTCCATGACCAGTTAAATAAAAACGGTCCAGCTGCTATAAAAATCGGCACTAAAATCAAAACTATTGTCACGTAATATGGTTCTAATTTTTGGATCTTCGTAGCTGTTTTTGACAGATTTGATTGAGACTGATTGACTAATTGAAGAATCTTAGCAAAAACTGTATCACTGCTATCTTTCGTAACTTCCATCGTGAATGTTCCACTGCCATTGATCGTACTACCGAACACTTCGTCACCAACTGTTTTTTCTCTAGGGATACTTTCACCATTGATCGAAGATTCATCGATCGAAGTACGGCCTGAGAGAATAATTCCATCCGTAGCAATTTGGTCACCGTTGAGAACTTGCAATTTATCACCGATTTTCAAGACAGCAACGTCTACCGTCTTCACACTACCATCCGCTTGAATCAAACGAGCTTCTGTTGGATTCATTTTAAGCAAATTCGTAATTTCTCTTTTACTACGGCCTTCTGCATATTCTTCAAGAAAATGAGCTGCTGCAAAGATAATGATGAGTAATGCCCCTTCTTCATAACTTCCAATAATCGTCGCTCCAAACGCAGCTAGTGTCATCAAAATGTGAACATTCGGGACAAACTTCCGTTGTGCTTTCGATTCATTGATCGTATCAACAATTCCTTCTAAGATAATGTGATACCCAGATAATAGCATTGCGCTGACAAAAAGAATATTTTGTAAAAGTGAGCTTTCCTTGATAAAAAACGCAATGATGAAAATAGCTAATCCTGTGAAAAATAAAATAACTGGCGATTTGCCATGGTTGTGGCTATGTCCGTGACTGCTGTCGTGATCGTGATCATGCCCTTTTTTGTTTGTACAGTTATGAGTATGTGCTTTAGTTGTTTGCATTTTATTCTTCCTCCTTTTTGGTTGTTTTCTGAAAATATACACTATGTTTTTTCAAATGATTATCCGTTCATATGTTATACACCTATAATACATGAACATATATTCATGTGTCAAGTGAAAGTTATTCTTTTTTTACGAAAAAAAAGCTAGAGCCAATGTCCAAAAAGACTTTGCTCTAGCTTTTATTTATTCTTTTTCTTCTACTTGAATATATTTAAAACTATAGGGTGAACCAAAACCATGTTTTACCACACCGCTAATATTTTTCTTTTGCAATAAAGCTGTCTGCTGCTGATAAATCGGTGCAATCGTATAGTCTTCTGCTAATAAAAGATGTTCTGCTTGTAATAAATCTGACCATCTTTTTTCCTCATCTAATGCATCCGTATCTGACGCAGCTTTAATCAATTGATCATATGCCGGATTTTTATAATTGACATGATTTAACCCTGAAGTTGAAGCAAACATGTCTAAAAATGTGATCGCATCTTTAAAATCAGGCATCCACTGACCAAAAGCAATATCATAATCACCAGATAAGTAGCGTTCTTGTAAGTTATTGCTTGGCAATGTGGTGATCTCAAATTTGATACCTGGCAATACTTCTGAGATTTGACTCGCTAAATATTCAGCTGTTTTTTTCTCAGTATCGGTATCTTTGGTTAGGTAAACCAACGTTATTTCGTCTTTGTTCAATTCCTTTTTAGCTTGATCAAAAGCTTTTTTAGCTCCTTCTTTATCAAAGGTTTGCTGAATTCCACTTTCTTGGCGGAAGTCTTCACCAGTTTTAGGATTTTGTACGAAGTTTTGCGGAATAAAACCTGTTGCCGCAATAGATCCGTCTCCTAAAATGTTTTTAACAAACGTATCACGATCAATTGCCAAAGAGATAGCTTTTCTTAAATCGAGATTTTCTAAAAGCTTGCCTTGTCCTTGATTAAAGCGAAGATAGCCCATTTTAGTGTCATTTTGATTTTGAAAATCTGGATCATTTTTATATTGTTTTGAGAATTCTCCATCTAATACTACACGATCAAGTTCATCTGTTTGGTATAAATTGACTGCTGTGCTTGTTGATTTTACAACAGTTGTTTGAATTTCATCGACTTTTACATTCGATTTATCCCAATACTTTGGATTTTTTACATATTTCCAAGTATCAGAATTTTGTTCCCAACCTTCTAAAACAAACGGGCCATTATAAAGAGTTGTTTTAGCTGAGGTTCCGTAGTCACTGCCTTGTTTTTTAGCAAACGCTTGGTTGATTGGGAAAAAGGTTTCAAACGTTAGTAACGATGTAAAATAAGGAATCGGTTTGATCAGATGAACGACTAATGTATGCTCATCTGGCGCTTCTACGCCGAGTTGGTCTGGCTTCATTTTCCCTTGATAAATAGCCTCTGCATTTTTTATAGAAGAAACAAATAAACTAGCATATGATGGTGCCGTTTCTGGTGTAACTGCTCGTCTCCACGCGTATAAAAAGTCCTCAGCGGTAACGGGATCACCATTCGACCACTTTGCATCTTCTCTTAAAGAAATCGTATATGTTTGTTTGTCTTCACTGATTTCTGGTAGTTCTTTGGCTACAGCTGGGATTGCTTCATCTTTTTCATTTAATTGATAAAGCCCTTCAAGGACTTGATTTTGAGCATTGAAACTAGTGAAATCCTCTTCTTGCGTTGTATCGAGTGTTAGTAGTTCTGCTGGTTCAGTAAAATGAACGACTGCTTTTTTCGATTCATTCGTTTCTGTTTTTCCAGCCGAATTACAACCTGTCACAAAAACTAAAAGCGCAAGCGTACTAATTACAAAAAACTTTTTCATTCTATTCCTCCTATAATACTTGATGCTAAACTAAACAAAAATCACATTTTCAACGACCGTTATTTCCGGATCCAACGATTGCATGACTGGACAATTCTTTCCAATCAATTTCAATGCTCGCTCAGCTTTTCCTTGTTCTTCTTCTGCAACACGGATCGAAAAAGTAATTGCCACGCTACTTAAAGGTTTCGCTTGTTTAGCTTCTGCTCGTTCATAAGAGATATCTACCTTTTTAATCGTAAAATCAACATGAGAATTAGTTAATATTTTTTCATAGACATAGGCTCCGCATGCGCCGATTGATGCTACTAGCATTTCAACTGGAGAAAAACCGATTTCTTTTTTTAATACCCAGTTGCCACTTTGGTGTACCAATTCAAATCCCTTTTCACCTGAGATTAATTCCATTTTTTTCGCTCCTCTACTTCATTTTCCGTTTATTTTTATAGCGTTTTCTTTATCTTATTATGATAGTACAAAACACCTGAAACTGATAATAGTTTATTCGCAGGTATGATAACCAAAAGCTATCAATAGAAAAACTTCCCTCATTCATCTGAAATTTGGGAAGTCTGCAAAAATTGTATTAGTTAAAATTCTGTTTCAATCGATTGTCTTCTTGGTTTTTATCTTGGATGATTGAATCGATGTATTCTTTTAAAAATTTACTATTTTCAGTAATGATTTGATACCCTGCTTCTGCTTTGATTTTCTCCACTTCTTTATCCGTAATGAAATCATTGCCAGAGAAAAAGCGATAATTTACTTGTCCCACAAATTCAGCTGCCGTATCTAATTTTTGGCTATCTGATAATCCAGCATCGATCAACTGAGAATAACCCAGTCTTTTTCCATCTTCAATGAAAAGTTCTTTGATGTATTGGGGATAATTTTCTATTTCAGAAACGGAATGCGTATTTTCTTGTTTTTGATAGTCAAATGAATTGCCGTTTAGTTTCACTACACCATACCCTTGAGGTGCAATCGAAAAAGAGCTGGACACAATTTCAGTTAGTGGTTGATTATTGATTGTTTCTGTCATGATATCTTGAGCATGAATATGGCCTGAAAAAACAATCGGAACTTGATAGTCAGCTAAGACTTCCTTGAATTCGTCCGCATTGTTGAGGACAAAGCCGCTTGATAATAATTTGTTATGGGCATAAATATTGTGATGCATAAAAACCAGCGTTTTTTTCTTGTTTTGTTTCGCTTTTTCTAGTTGCTTTTTGACCCATTTCATTGTTTTTCCGCGAATCGTTCCACCTGTTGTTGGGCTCGTTTGGGGTTGATTGTCTTCAGGATAGATATTGGAATCAAGGAAAAGAAAATTATATTTTTGATTGACTGCCACTGAATAGCTTAATGAATGTTTATCGTAACTTGTGGCATTTTGATAGCCAAAGTCAGCAAATATTTCTTTAAAATCAGCGATTGAGATCGCCTCTGTTTTTTCTTGTTTCTCTTCAACAAATTTTCTAGCCCAGCCATCATTAACATCGTGATTACCTGGAATGACAAAGACGTTGATTCCTTTGTTTGTTAATTGCTTGAGTAGTTCAGCTAGTTTTTCTGCGCTGACTTTTTCACCGTTTAATGTTAAATCACCTGTGATGATCAGCATATCCGGCTTTTGCTCGATCGCTTTATTGATAAAAGCCTGCCAGCTTTCTTTTTGATAATCAAGTTCTTTTCCCGCTGCTGTCTGTTTGATTTTTTTGAAGGCTAAACCTGAATCCGTTAAGCTTTTATCGATATAATGAGGATCACTGACCACCCAAAATTCAATTGCTTCTTTTTTAAATAGCGTTTTTTCGTTCTGTTCTTTCTCTCCACCAAAATAAATAATTGCAACTAAAATTACTATTATACTGAGTAAAATAAACCCAATTTTCTTTTTCATTCGTTCATTCCCCATTCTACATTGTCCACTCTATTTTATGCTTTTTTGCACAAAAAAGCTCTCACTGTATTTATTTTACTAAAATACAGTGAGAGAACTATGAATTATACTTCTGCTCCGTTCGTTTGGATCAAGTGTTTATACCACTCAAACGAATCTTTTTTAATGCGTTTCAGTGAACCATGCCCTTGATTGTCACGATCCACATAAATGAACCCATAGCGTTTGCGCATTTCTCCAGTGGTAAATGAAATCGGATCGATACAGCCCCAAACCGTGTAGCCTAAAACATCTACACCATCTAGCTCGATTGCTTTTTTCATTTCTTTGATATGCTGGCTAAGAAAATCGATTCTTTCTGTATCGTGTACTTTATCTTCTATTAAAGTATCTGCATAACCAAAACCGTTTTCTACAATAAAGATTGGGCGCTCATAGCGATTACTTAAAAGATTTAGATAATGACGTAATCCAGCCGGATCAATCGACCAGCCCCATTCCGTCATACTGACATAAGGATTTTCAACAAGAGAGCTGTCTCCAAGCAAGTCATCTTCCAAGCGAACCGCCTCTGGTCGTGTCGAAATCGTATTGCTTAAATAGTAGCTGATCCCAATATAATCTACCGTTCCAGCTTTTAATGTCTGTAAATCTTCATCCGTAATATCCAGTTCATAATTGTTTCGTTCCCATTCCTTGATTGCCCAACGTGGATAATTCCCTCTAACTTGGACATCCGTAAAAAATAACTGCTTTTCATCTTCTTGCTGAGCCGCGATAATATCATTAGGGTCACTCGTCAGCGGATAGTTTGGTGTTGCCGCCAGCATACAGCCGATTTGAAAATCAGGATTGATTTTTCTCCCTTCAGCAACTGTGATTGCCCCCGCCACAAATTGATAATGCGCTGCTTGGTACATCGTTTTTAACTTATCTTCGTCTTCATGATAAAGAATACCTGAGTTGGTAAATGAATAAATTGGATTTTCCAAAATGCGTTGATTATTGATTTCATTAAAGGTCATCCAGTATTTTACTTTGTCTTTGTAACGCTCCATCACGGTCACAGCAAATTTAGTGAAAAATCCGATCAGTTCACGACTACGCCAGCCACCATAGTGTTTAACCAAATAATACGGCATCTCAAAATGTGACAATGTAATGACAGGCTCGATCCCATGTTTCAATAATTCATCAAATAAATCATCATAAAACGCTAGTCCCGCTTCATTCGGTTCTTGTTCATTTCCATTTGGAAAAATTCTCGTCCAGGCAATACTCGTTCTTAGACATTTAAAGCCCATTTCAGCAAATAACTGAACATCTTCCTGATAATGGCCATAAAAATCGATTGCTTCATGGTTAGGATAAAATTTTCCTTCTATAATACCATCTGTAATTTCTCTAGCGTGATCTTTTGAGCCAGAGGTCATTACATCTGCAATACTTACGCCTTTGCCGCCTTGATTAAACCCACCTTCAACTTGATGAGCAGCTACCGCGCCGCCCCATAAGAAATCGTTTCTCATTTCTCCGTTTCCTCCTTGCTTGAGCCTACAACAAATAGTTTTGTTGCGGGAGTTACTGACTCAGTGGTATTGACAATGTCCATCGTTTCCATACTTTGACCATCTGTTAAAATCACTGGTGATGTCATTGCGTAGCCTTTTTGTTCGATTTTTTCACGATCAAATACTAGTAACGTTTGCCCACGTTTGATCGTATCACCCATTTCAACTTTTGTTTCAAAGTGTTCTCCATTTAAATTGACTGTATTGATTCCGATATGGACCAATAATTCACTGCCTCCGTTTGATTTTAACCCAATCGCATGTTTTGATGGGAAAATCGCTACGACAGTTCCATCAAATGGTGCAACTACTTTATTATCAGTCGGGATAATGGCAACCCCTTTTCCGGCAATTTCACTCGAAAATACATCATCATCTACTTCTTTCAAAGGAATCACTGTTCCTTCAAGCGGTGCATAAACCGTCGTTTCAGTCGTTACTTGTTCTTTAATAGGTTCTTCTTGAAAATCATCTTCCCCTTGATCTGTTTCTGGTAAGAAATCTGTCATTTCATCTTCTTTGACACCGAAGAAGTACGTCAATACTGCACCTGCGATCAAAGCGGCACCAACTCCAATGAAATAACCGATTTTTGGTGTATAAACTGGGATAGAGAAAATATTATGGAACACATAAGCATTCATCGTAACACCTGTCACACCACAAATTGCACCACCAATGGCACCAGAAATCGCTACGATCGGCAATAATCGTTTGTATCTTAAAATCAAACCATAAACGATTGGTTCTGTTACCCCTGCAAATAAACCAGTCAGTGCTAACGGTCCAGCTAAAGCTTTCATTTTAGAATGTTTTTTAGATTTTAAATAAAAACCGATTGCGATTCCGATTTGAGCAAAAACAGCCGCAACAGCCATTCCTTCGATTGGGTCACCACCCATAACAGTCAAGTTTTCAAGCGTAATTGGTGAAAAGCCCCAATGCAAGCCAAACATAACCATAAACGGCATTCCGCCACCTAATACGATTCCTGAAAGCAGCGCACTTTTACCGATCAACCACATCACACCTTGTGACAACGCATCCCCAATCACTGTTCCAAATGGACCGAAAAGTAAAGCCGTTAATGGAACCATAATCATCAAACTAAACATTGGCACTGCAAATAATTGCAAGTCTCTAAAAATAATTTTCCGTAAGAGTTTATCCACGAATGAGTAGATAAAAATTGCTACAAAAATTGGGAAAATAGTCGTCGCATAATCAACAACGTTTAAATTGATTCCTAGAAAATCAAGTTTTTTCTGACCAATCATGCCAGTAAACGATGGTTCAAGTAGCGCCGCACCGATCACACCACCTACATACATATTCCCACCGATTTTTTTCGTCAACGTGATTCCTAAGAAAACAGGTAAGAAGTAAAAGATCGCATTACTTGCAGCACTTAGTACCATGTAAGTTGAACTAGTGTCAGCTAAGAGTTTCATTTCAACTAAAATTGTTAAAACGGCTTTGATCATTCCAGATCCTGCCATTGCTGGAATCAGTGGTGAAAAGGCCCCTGAGATTACCTCAAATACGTAATTGAAGCTTAATTTTTTTTCAGTCTTTGGTGCATCTTCATTTAAGTCAGCTAACGATTGAATCGCTGCATAATAATCTGGCACTTTACTGCCGATCACAACTTGATATTGTCCACCACTATTGACGACTGACATGACATAGGGTAGTTTTTCTAAAGCTTCTTTGTCCGCTTTTTTTGTGTTCTTCAAACTGAATCTTAAACGTGTGGCACAGTGAACTAAGCTATTGATGTTCGACTTGCCGCCGACTAGTTCGATGATTTTTTTACTTTCTTCTTCATAACGCATAATGATATTTCCTCTCTTTGTTTCATTTTTTTATAAAAAAAGTGACCTAAGAAACACTTATAAACTAAGTGTTTTTCTTAGGTCACGCCTGCTTCACCAGTAACGATCCTATTGATTGCTTGATAAGCGATTTAAGTGAAGTGTTAAGTACATCAATTCATCATTGGAAATCGTCCAATCATATTGTTGTTCCAAAAATGTTTTGATTTTGACTGCACACTGATAATCTTGTTCATATTTGACAGCGATCAGATTAATCAAAGATGAATCCTCATTTGATGAAACTTCTTTATCTAACTGTCTTTTGACAAAATAACGAATATGGGTAATGAAACGAGTAAAATCATAAGACGTTTCATCATACTCTTTACCGTAATGATATTTAATAATATCGATAATGCTTTGAATGATTTTAGTTGTCAGCATTGTTTCGTTCATATTGCTCGTAGAATTATAGGCATTTACAAAATGAAGGGTAATAAAAGCTGCTTCTTGATCTGGAATAGCAATACCTGTTTTCTCTCGCATCATCTGAACGGCTTTTAATGCAAACGCATATTCTTTCGTATAAATCTGTTTGATGTCCCATTCCAGTGGTGAGCGCATTTGTAATCCTTCTGCAGCTCGATTTAAAACAAAACCGATATGATCGGACAATGTCAGCAAAATGGAATCATCGATTGATTGCTCTAATTCTGCTTCACCTAATTGAATAATATCACTGGCCAGTTCAATATCTTCAATGTCGATTCGTGCAAGCAGATTATCTAAGTTACCAACGGAATTATTACCTTCAAGAACAAACCTTTTTTCAATCAAGGCTGAATCGATCACATCGCCCTCACGCTTGTTAAAGCCGACACCTTTGCCCATAATGATTTCTTCGATATCGTCATCATTTAAAACCAAAGAAACATTATTATTAAAAACTTTCAGTATTTTCATTGAAATTATCTCCTGTTCTTGACTTGAAAAACGAAAAAAGACCTGACCCTATCAAACATCACCAAAAAAAGTAATGCGAGAGGTCACGCCTGCTTAACCAGTAACGATCCGTTGACCAAAGTATACAACGTCTTGTTTTCTTTGTCAATAGTACGCTTACATTCCAATAATAAATGTATTCATATTAAAATTAACCGTTTTCTTTCTCCAAATCTGAATCAAATAAAAATCAGAATTAGATTATAGTTTATAGCAATAAATTGTTATTATTAAAATAAAAAAGGTGGCTCATTTATGAATTTAAAAAAACATCGTACTCCCGTATTTTTAGTAGTGTTTTCTATTGCTTTTTTTAGTCTCTTAAATTCTGATGTTAGTGAAGCAGCTGAAACGGTTAATTTCAACTATTACATCAGTATCCCTTATGCTGATAAAACAAATGAAGATGTCGCATTTGATATCAGTAGTGACACAAATAAAATAATTACTTACGCTAAACATGGTCGTGGTAACCAAACATTGGGATTTGAATATTATCCGAAAGATGATGCTTATATTATATTTTCGGGTGAAAATAAACAAAAATTAGTAACTGCTGAAGGAACAACATCAGGGAGTTATGCATTTTTGTTTGACTATAAAAATATCCTTATCAATAGCCTTACTACTATCCCAAGTGAAAGTCTCTGGAAAATTGAAAAATCTACTACAGACGGTTTTTTCCGATTAGTTAATAAAAAAAGCAATTTAGCTTTTTCCAAGGTTAATGATACAGGCGAGCCTCTGCAGCTAAAGGGAATCGATCAGAATGATACTAAACAATTGTTTAAACTGACCTCTCTAAATGGAATTATGTATATAAAACCTTCAACATACCTAACTAAAGCCTTAGATATTTCGGGCGGTGTTGCCGTAGACAAACCGTTGATCACATATGATAAAGGAACACAAATGAACCAACAATGGTACTCTGTTTTCTTAGCGTCTACAGGTACTTTCCTAATTGGAAATTATGAAGATCGTTCATTATTGTTGAACTATCCAGGTAATGATATTAACTTAACATCAAAACGATTTAGCATTGATGTAACTAAACCTGAGCCAAATATACAATTTATTTTTAACAGTGTATCAGGGAAAAAAAATACATATACGATTACTACCTCTGATATTAGTAATAAATTAACAGCTGTCAATCCGAAAGATTCTATTGGAGATGTCCAGTTTTCTAGTAAAAAAGTTGGAGATCAGGAATGGACTATAGAACTTCTGGGTACGATTCAAGCACCAATAATCAATAACTTAAAATTGTCTGGCGGGCATACAACTGATGTTAACACTAAACTGCCTGTTATCTATCCAGGAGAAAAACTCACACTAACTGGGGAGCTAAATTCAAGCTTCTTTAAACAATATGATCTTTATGCAAAAACCAATTTAGATCCATCGACTAAAATTCAATCAAACTTGTCAATCCAAAATAGTAAAGGCTCGTTCGCCTATAATTTAACGGAAGCTCAAACAAGTACTTTCCCCAAAGGAATCAACTATATAGAACTTAATGCGCGAGCGGATCATATTTTTCCCTCAAATAGCTCAGCAACAAGTTTTATGGTTGATCTTGCAATCCCAACCATTACTGCTGATAAAACCATGGATCGTTATATAGAAGATAACTCAAATTCCATCATTAAAGGAACCTTTATAGATAAAAAAGCAAACAATCTTACCATTACAGCTAAAATCAATCAATCTTCCATTGAAATCCCTGTTTTAAAGCAAACTGGGACAAAAAATGAAACTGCTGTTCCATGGACATTCGATTTAAACAGTTTAACATCTGAACAGAAGAGTTTATTTGTTTTCGGAAAAAATGAAATAACCTTTACCTTGAAAAATGATTGGAAAACTTATAATACGGCTACTGCTGTAACAACGCTGAATTTACTTGGACGTGGAACAATTTCTTATAAAGAGAAAGATGGAAAAGAACTTCAAAATAAAACAATACTTCACCAATCGTCTGTAAATACTCTTAATTATCTAGCGGATATTCCAGCTACTATTACTGATTATAAATTAACGACTGTCTCTGGAGATGGTACCCTCGTTCCAAATAAAAATCAGATAACAGGGCTCTATTCAAATAAAGTACTTGATGTGACTGCCAACTATGAGCAATATCGTTTTTATCTGTCTTATGATGGAAATGGTGCCTCTAACGGGACTGTCCCCAAGGTGCAACAATTTGAAGTTGGTCAAGAGCTTCAAGTTTCCACGCCAGACGCGTTAAAAAAAGAGGGCTACCATTTTAAAGAGTGGAATACCAAAGCCGATGGAACAGGAAAAAGCTATCAACCGAAAGAACTCTACCAAACAACGAATCAAAATAAAACACTTTATGCTATTTGGAAACCCGATAAAGTAACAATGACTGTTTATTTCAATCAAACCTTAACAGATAAGCCTATCTATCAAGATATTCGTGTAAATACAAACAAATTAGCGCCTATAAAATATCTTGTACCTGCTGATGCCGATTTGTCTAGTACAATTGATTCTATGAAAATCCCATTGACTTATTTCGGCTATACGTTAACTAGTTCACCTTATGTGGTGAAAGTAGACGGAAAAATAGTGACTACTACGTTTGTTCCAGAAGGAGATTTTTCTGTAATTTATTCTTACAATGGTACATTCAATATAAAAGAACCCGCAACTGTTGATTTCGGCAATATCACCCTCAAGAATAAAGGAACTACTACTCACGCACCGATCAACAATCCTGTTCTTGATATACTAAATACAGATGAAGTTTCGCAATGGACACTTTATATAAAACAAGAGCAACCTTTAAAAGACTCAGAAACATTCTTCAAAGGAGCCTTCTTTTATTTAAAAGAAAATAATGAAATTGAATTAACAGCAGCTGATCAACCCTTTGTTTCTGCTGAAACTGCCGCGCCTTTTACTTCCATGCAGCTTGGAGGCGATGAGAAAAAAACTTCTGGATTATACTTAAAAGAGTATGTGGGTAATAAAGTTGGAGAATATCATTCAACTATTTGGTGGTCGTTAGTTAAAGGGCCTTAAAAGTAGCAATTCCCCTTTT
>NZ_JAFREN010000017.1 GCF_017377505.1 Enterococcus sp. DIV0212c
AGTAGGACGTCGCCACGCTAATTATTCCGGCATAGCTCAGTTGGTAGTAGCGCATGACTGTTAATCATGATGTCGTAGGTTCGAGTCCTACTGCCGGAGTTCCTTAATATAGGATTTATGAGTAATGTTTTGCTTCTTTTAACTCTGGAGAGTTGTCCGAGAGGCCGAAGGAGCATGATTGGAAATCATGTAGACGGTTAACGCTGTCTCAAGGGTTCGAATCCCTTACTCTCCGTATTAAGATTCTTATTGGCCCGTTGGTCAAGCGGTTAAGACACCGCCCTTTCACGGCGGTATCACGGGTTCGATTCCCGTACGGGTCATTTATATTTTTTGGAGGTTTAGCTCAGCTGGGAGAGCACCTGCCTTACAAGCAGGGGGTCGGCGGTTCGATCCCGTCAACCTCCATTAAATTACGGTTTGGTAGTTCAGCTGGTTAGAATGCCTGCCTGTCACGCAGGAGGTCGCGGGTTCGAGTCCCGTCCAGACCGTTATTATTATGATTTATTGGCGCAGTAGCTCAGTTGGTAGAGCAACGGATTGAAGCTCCGTGTGTCGGCAGTTCGATTCTGTCTTGCGCCATTTGGAGGAATAGCGAAGTGGCTAAACGCGACGGACTGTAAATCCGTTCCTTAGGGTTCAGTGGTTCGAATCCACTTTCCTCCATTACATAGTAGGGATATAGTTAAACGGTATAACTACGGTCTCCAAAACCGTCATTGTGGGTTCGATTCCTACTATCCCTGTTAATAGTTTATGGCGATTGTGGTGAAGTGGTTAACACAGCGGATTGTGGTTCCGCCATGCGTGGGTTCGATTCCCATCAGTCGCCCTTAGCTTTAAGTATTATCCTATATTATATGTTTTATGGCGATTGTGGTGAAGTGGTTAACACAGCGGATTGTGGTTCCGCCACGCGTGGGTTCGATTCCCATCAGTCGCCCTCAGCTTTAATTATTGGGGTATAGCCAAGCGGTAAGGCAACAGGTTTTGATCCTGTCATGCGTTGGTTCGAATCCAGCTACCCCAGTTTTCTCTTTAAGAGAATCATTAATTTAATAATATGGCGGTATAGCCAAGTGGTAAGGCAGAGGTCTGCAAAACCTTCATCACCGGTTCAAATCCGGTTACCGCCTTGCAAAAAAATTATTTAATGCCGGCGTGGCGGAATTGGCAGACGCGCTGGACTCAAAATCCAGTGATCTCACGATCGTGCCGGTTCGACCCCGGCCGCCGGTATCAATGAAACATCAACGTAAACTATACGTTGATGTTTTTCTTTTTGTTTAATATAGAAGAGATTCATTTTGTTTTATTCTATATAAGAATTGAAATGTAAGTGGTTGAGTCTTTTAGATATCATTAAATTAGTATCAGAAAAAATTATGACACATTTAAGCTCAATATAAGACTGGTTTGATAGTTTTTTAAACTTAAAAAAAATGATACTGTAGACTTTTCTATTGATATTTGGTAAGATGTTAACTATTGCTAAGTTAGCAAAGATATGTCGATTAAACTGCAGTCGTTGTTATACTCTTAGTAAGTTAATAGAAATAAGATAAAAGAGGTTACTATGAAAAAAATAAACATTTGTTTTTTGTCTATTTTACTGGCTAGTTATCTTTGCCCAGTTTTGACAAGTGCAGAAACGATGATAGTGGATAATTCTGATAATATAAATCAGAATATAGCAACTGAAAGCTCTAGTATCGTTAGTTCTGATGTTAATGAATCAATAAATACAAGTCAATATACAACAGAAGAAACAGATAATTCTGTAACTGGACCTGAAGTATTTACTGAACCAATTATGGAAAATGAAGAACAGAATGAAAGATCTTCAAAAGCGATTTTGGTTTCTGGGATATTTGGTACTAGTAAATGGGAAATTGATTCTACTGGAGTCTTGCACATAGCTAACGGCGAATTTGCAAATACTCAAAATCGATCTCCTTGGTTTCAATTTAAAAATCAAATCAATAAAATAATTTTTGATGGTCCTGTTAAAGCTGCCAGCAATTCTTCTCATCTTTTTTCAGACTTAAATAATGTGACTGAATTTATAAACCTAAGTGAATTAGATACAAGTGGAGTAAGGTTTATGCGTGATATGTTTGCTAATGCAAGTAGTTTAGCAGTGTTAGATTTATCAAGTTTTGATACAAGCCAAGTGCAAGAGATGGGATTCATGTTTTCCTATACTAAAAGTTTAGTTAGTTTAAATGTATCAAGCTTTAATACGAGTAAAGTTACTTCTATGAGAAGCTTGTTCTATGGTACTGAAAATTTGAGCAGCTTAGATATAACGAACTTTGATACGAGTCTTGTAGAAGATATGAGTGGGATGTTTAGTGGAAGCAATGTGAAGAGCTTAGATTTATCAAATTTTACTACTAGCTCAGCAATAGACATGAGTGGCATGTTTAGTGGCCTTGATTTGAATAATTTAGACTTGTCCGGTTTTGATACGACTCAAGTGACAAATATGTCTGCTATGTTTAGATGGAGTAAATTAAATAATTTAGATATATCTATATTTAATACAAGTAGCGTAAAAGAGATGGATAATATGTTTAATGGTAGTCAAATAGACAACTTAGATTTATCAAATTTTGATATAGGGCAAGCGAGAAATATAAATAATATGTTTAGTGCTAGCCAAATAAGTAGTTTAGATTTGTCCAGTTTTAATACGAGTCAAGTAGTTTATATGTATGAAATGTTTGATAATATGAAGCAGCTTAAACATATTAAACTTGGCGAACTATTTCAATTTAAAGATGAAGTAAAACTACCAACGCCTAGTGTTACTGCACCTTACTATGGCAAATGGCAAAGAGATCATAAAGGCTCTGTTTATACCTCAGACGAATTAGCAGAACAATATGACGGTTCTACAATGAGCGGTAATTATTATTGGGCTGAAAAATTACCAACTTTAGAAGTAAAAGATTCTATGATCTATGTCGGAGAAGTATGGAATCCAGAAGATAATTTTATTTCAGCAACCGATGAGGATGGAAATATTCTACCATTTGATCCGAGTATGACGGATGATGTAGTTAATACGAATGTTCCTGGAAGTTATGAAGTTACTTATACAAACAAAAGTATATCAAAAACAATTACCGTTACTGTGAAAGAGAATAAGCAAACACTCGAAGTAAAAGATTCTATTGTTTATACTGGAGAAACTTGGGAAGCAAAAGATAATTTTATTTCTGCAACTGATATCGATGGGGGGCTTATTGAATTTGATCCTAGCATGACAATCGATGCGGTAAACCCAATGGTACCAGGAGTATATCACGTTACTTATACAAATGGTAGTATATCAAAAACAATAACCGTTACCGTGAAAGAGAATAAAGAAAGTATTCAGGCAAAAGACTCGTTCATTTATGTCGGAGATAATTGGATGGGTCAAGATAACTTTGTTTCTGCAAGGGACAAAGACGGGCTGAGTATTCCTTTTAATGAGAGTATGATCGCTGGAGTGGTTAACACTCAAGTACCAGGAAGCTATCCTATTACATATACATATGCTAGTAGTGTAAAAACAATAGTAGTTACTGTAAAAGAAAATAAAGAAAGTATTCATGTGAAAAGCTCAGCGATTAAAGTAGGAGATAAATGGAATCCAGAAGATAATTTTGATGGTGCGACTGATAAAGCGGGTGGACTTGTTGAATTCAAGGACATCAAAGTTACTGGCGTAGTGGATACGTCAAAAGTGGGCGAATATGAGATAATTTATTCCTATGGTAAAATATCTAAAAAAATAATTGTATTTGTTGAGGGAATTAACTATGAAAAAAATACAGAAATTGATAATCATAAAGATAATGTTCTAGGATCAGGCGGAATAAACAAAAAAGTTCAAAATACTGAAAAAAATAAAGAACAGCAAGTATTACCTAAAACAGGAGAAAAAGATCAAGCGTTTTTATTATTATTAGGTCTATTTCTTTCTGTTACATCGATTATCGTAGTTAAAATGCGTAAAAATAAAATATAACGATACAAAAAAGGGAAGAAGACATTTAATTGTTTTCTTTCCTTTTTTTGTATCGTTAAAAATCAGCTTATAGCAATTGGTTAGAAGAAAATAACTGCTCAACTTGTTCTTCGGCCCACTGACACCATTTTAGTTCTTCTTCACATATGCGTATTTTTCTTTGGATGACTAAAAAACGTCCAAAGTTTTTTTGTTTTTCTTGTAGATCTGTTAATTGATCGATCTGAGCTTGTTTCTCTTGATTTTGCTTGAGTATTTTTAATTGATGCTGTTTTCTTTCGAAAAGGAGACCTTTTACGGTATCTTTATCTAAGATCGAAGCTACATACATTTTGGCAAGGAATTCGTCTTTTTGAGAGGGTTCTTTTGTTTCTTCTTCTATCCAAACATTGACGACGTTTTCTCCTTTTTTAGTTAAATGATAGATTTTTTTTTGAGAATGTTTTTCGTCATTTTCAACTGAAACATATTCTTCTTTTAAGAGCTTTGCTAAAGAAGTATAGATTTGACTATGATGGGCTTCCCAAAAAAGTGAGAGGTATTGCTTTAATTCGTAACCGGTACAAGGTTTTCTAACTAACATACAAAGTAAAATATAACTAAGAGTATTCATAGTAACTAGTCTCCTTCTCCATTTTGAATCCGCTTATTTTTCATTATAGCACAAATTAAGCAGAAACATTATAAATAAATACATGTAAATATTGACATGAATTTATTTATGTAGTATTTTTATATAGAAAGAAGGTAATGAAGTGGAAGAATCAGAATTTTTAGAGGAACGTTTAGAAGAAGTGAAGATTGATAAAGGTGGACTGCGTTCCGCGTATGCAGTTGCGTTTACTTGTATGATTGCATTTATGGGAATTGGTTTAGTCGATCCAATCTTAAAAACAATCGCGAAACAGTTGGATGCTACACCAGCGCAAACAACACTTTTATTTACAAGTTATATGCTGGTGACAGGTGTTATGATGTTGTTTACAGGTTTTATTTCAAGTAGGATCGGTGCAAAGAAAACATTGATTTTCGGACTTATTATTATTATTGGGTTTTCGTGTTTAGCTGGTTTTTCTGAAACGATTAATGGGTTGATTTATCTGCGTGCTGGTTGGGGCTTGGGAAATGCTTTATTTATTTCAACTGCCTTGTCAACAATTGTCGGAGTTCTAGCTGGTCAAACAGAAAAAGCTATTATTATGTATGAAGCTTCTATGGGGTTAGGAATGGCTATTGGACCTTTACTTGGAGGCGTGTTAGGAAGTATGTCTTGGCGCTTACCATTTTTCGGTGTGGCGACATTGATGTTTATCGCAACGTTAGCGATTGGATTGTTATTATCTCCTATGGCGAAGCCAAAGAAAAAAGTTTCTCTTTTTGCAGGGATTAAAGCATTAAGTAACCATAAGCTACGTTCAATCGGGATTATTGCGTTGTTGTATAATTTTGGCTTTTTTACGTTGTTAGCTTATGCGCCATTTTTACTTGAAGGATTTACAGAAATGCAAGTTGGTTTTGTCTTTTTCGGTTGGGGATCTTTACTAGCAATTGCTTCTGTATTTATTGCACCTATTTTAGAGAAAAGAATCAATACTTATAGAACAATTTTACTAGCCTTATTCTTTTTCTTTGCTTGTTTAAGTTTTATTGGATTCAATGCGCAAGCGCCTGAATTAGTTGCTTTAGGTGTAATTCTGGCAGGATTTTTCCAAGGCTTGATCAATACTTTATTAACAACTATTGCGATGGAAATCCCTGATATTGAAAGAAGTGTTGCATCGTCATCTTATAGTTTTATCCGCTTTTTCGGTGGAGCAATCGCACCTTTTGTAGCTGGAAAATTAGCAGAAATTTGGAATTCTAGTGTGACATTCTATTTTGCAGCATTTATGGTGCTGATTGGTTTGATATTCGTGTTTATTCATAATCAGTATTTTGCAACAGAAGAAGAATATGAATAGAAGAAGTAACTTGGAAAAGAGTTGTATTGATGACTAATGAACAAGTGACTTGGGCGTTTCGATAATACGCAGCTTTCATTTTAATAAAATTCATGCGACGAATTAATCTACTTATAGGAGATTGATTCGTCGCTTTTTTTTTAGGATAACTGTTTTAAATAAATGATTCACTCATAAAAAAGGCTGTAATATAAAATATTTCGTCTTGCGGTATGATAATCGCGTAATATGTTTCTAAAAATTGACTATTTTTTTGGACGCTTTTTATTTCTTTTGCATATTTTTCTTGAAAAGTTGTTGTTTGTGGGAAGCTACTGACATTTTTTCCTTGCTTTAAACGGTCGATCATACAAACAACATGGCATGCTAATCCTACTTTGATTTCATAAGAAATATCAGGATTAATTTCTAAAGCCATTGTTTCAACCCATTCTCGTACTGAAAAGATTAGTTTTTCACCATGTTCGTATTCAAGCATACTAGCAATATTAGTACGCATACCTTCAAAAGCTATTTCATAATCAATAAGGGACTGGATTTTTGTGGTTTTTGTCTTATCTAAGGCTTCGGTAATCGAAAAATGTGGAGAAGATAAAGACAATTGAAAAGTGCCGATCGTGCAAATGATTTTTCCTGATTGACTTAAGTTATTAATGGTTTGTTCTAATAAATGTTCATCCGTTATTTGCAAAGAGACGATTTCACATTCACCACCTCTTAAGTTCAATCGGCTGCTCAGCATTTTTTTTATTAGTTGGGCAGAACCTTCACCTGTAGTGCAGAGTGTAAGAATATATAATTTTAATCTTTTTTGTTCGTCATTCTTTTTTTGGTAAGTAGAGAGACCTTTGATATTCATAGTCGATTCAAATATTTCATTCAAGCCATAGCCAAGGGAAGCTTTGCGACTTGCTTCTAAAACATGAAGAGTGCTGACAAGTTCAATACAACGGATGTGAATATCTAGTTTTTTTTCCAACTCATCACTAAAATTAATCAAAGACCCCATATCCACCAATAAAAGGACATCTTTTAACTGATCTTTGCTAGAGAGGTACTTTTGAATGTTTGTCAAAGCAACGATTGGTTTTTCTTCAAGGCTCATGTCAAATCCGGCAGCTATCTGTTCTCCGAGAAGCTTGTTGACCACATTAGCCATACTGGTTGCAGTTGACTCACCATGAGCCACAACGATAATTTCAACTTTAGCTTTATTTTTATTTGGACTCTCCTCAGCGGTGAAAAATAGTGCAAGAAAACCGGCTTCATCTTCAGGAAGTTGGATGCTAAAGTCAGCTTCGATAACAGAAAGACAATGTTGAGCCGTTTCAAAAAGTCGAGGATGCTCGCTCTTAATTTCTGTGATTCGCGGATTAATAATCGTCTGACCTCGCTTGACTCGCTGAATTGTATTATATAGATGGAGAGCCAGCCCATAACGGACATTATCTGACAGATAAACGTTTAATAATCGAGAGGCTTTTTCACATACTTTATTAGCTGTTGCGACGATTTCAGAACCTACAATCTGTTCTAGATTTGTTAAATCAACAATATTATCGCTATTATATGAGCGATAATAATTGGTGATTGTGGTATCGATTATTTCAGATGTTTGAGAAAGATCCAAACCGATTCGTTCCATATCACTCATTTTTTGCTCAATGATTTGGTAGATATCATTTCCTTTTGTATCTTTAGGCAAAAAGAGTGTGGTTTCTTCTTCGTTAAAAAGGAAGAAGCGAGCATTCATATTTGGTAGAAGAAGCCAGATTTTTTTTCGATCCTCCGTATTGTAAAGACCTTCCCGGATATAATGAGGAAGTTCATAACTACTGATTTTGATGGTTTCTTCTTGTCTAGCAATAAATTGAGCGTAAGCTTTTGCACAAAGCAGTTGAATATCTGCTTTTAGCTGCCCTACATTATTTGGACAATGGTATCCTAATAGAGCTCGAACCGTATTGGTAGAGACTTCTATTGGTGTTCTCAATTTCTTTGTTTCGTTTTGGAAGAAAGTTGAGATCAAACCTAAGCGTTCTTCTAAACCACGGTCTACTAAACTAGGAATTTCGATTCTCATTGGTATTCTACGGATGAATGTTTGGAGCAAAGAAGATGAAGTATCTTCCGTTGTTGCACAAACGAGTAATACCTGAGCTTGTCTTTCGCTACTTGTTTCACCAAGTCTCCGATAGATACCTCGATCAATGAAGGTAAATAGCATTTCTTGTCCCTCAGGGGGTAAGCGATGCACTTCATCAAGAAATAAAATACCGCCATTTGCTTTTTCCAGTAATCCTACTCGATCATCATCTGCACCAGTATAAGCGCCTTTGAGAACGCCAAAAATAGAACCCACCAATAATTGCGGATTGTTTGCATAGTCTGCACAATTAAAGGTGATGAATTCAGAATCCGCTTTCACTTTTTTCTGTGTTGCTGCATAAGTATAAATAAATTCAGCAAACATACTCTTTCCAACACCGGTTTCTCCAGTCAATAGGATATGCATTCCATTTGGCGGATATAATACAGCTGCTTTAGCCTGCTCACCACAGTGAAAAAGACTAGGGTTTTTTTTGATAAATTCAACCAAAATATTATTTGTCGCTTCTTTTTTTGAAGTTGTTGAATAGAAATAAACAGGCTTAGTGCCGCTTTTTTTTGCTTTCCCTAATTTGACTAATTGGTTTAAGTCGCTGCTGACATTTGCTCGAGTAATGCTTAGTTGTTCTGAGATTTCACTCGCAGTCACAGGCAGTTCTTCAGAGTATTGGGTAAGTAATTCTGCTACCTTATCAATTCTTTTCATTTTTCCCCCGACCTTTGATGAATAGTGTGTTTTGTATTCTATGGACTAAGTATAATGTTGTGAATCGAAATAGTCAAAGTCATCTGTTTTATTTATGACAATGTGTTTTGTTCCTTAATATAAATGTGTTTTATCTGTTTATAATACGAAACACATGTGCTGTGATTGTTAGTAAATCAAGCTCTTAATTGTTTGGCACACTTATTGCTTATATAACTATGTAAACGTAATTAGTGTTTGAAGGGAGAAGGTCAAATGATTTCAGAGACAGATGTTATGCAGATCATTGTTTATGCTGGAAATGCAAAGTCATTAGCGATGAATGCAATCAAAGAAGCCAAAAACGGAGAGAACGCTAGCGCAAAAAAAATGTTAGAGGAGAGTAAAAGTAATTTAAAAATTGCTCATCAGTATCATACCGACATTTTACAAAAATTTGCGAATAATCCAGATGAACCAGCAAATATGTTTTTGACACACGCACAAGATCATATGATGGCGGCGATCACTGCAACAGATTTTACCAAAGAATTTATTGATTTACATGAAGAACTTCAAGAATTGCGTATCTTAATTAAACAGAATGCTTAAAAATAAAAAGGAAAAGGTGATTTAGGATGAAAATTACATTAGCATGTGCAGGTGGAATGTCAACAGGAATGTTAGTTAAAAAGATGGAAGAGTATGCCAGTTCGCAAGGGATCGAAGCAGATATTTCCGCATGTGGTCTTAGTGAACTTGAAGAAAAAGTGACAGGTTCAGATATTATTTTATTGGGCCCGCAAGTTGGTTACCAACAAGATGATGTGAAAAAAGAGTATCCTGATATTCCAGTTTTAGTGATCGAGATGATGGATTATGGCATGATGAATGGGGAAAAAGTTTTTAAAAAGGCACAAGAAGTCATTGCATCTAGGTAAGGATAGTTAAAGGAGGACTACAAATGTCAGAAACGAAAAAAAGTTCATTTATTAATGGGTTGAATGTATTTGTCAATAAGTTTTCAAATAATACTTTTGTTAAGAGTATCGCTAATGGAATGATGATGACGCTGCCAATCACGATTGTAGGAAGTTTGGCAACGATTATTGGAATGATTCCTGGTTTACCTGAAATGGTGATGAAAGCTTGTTCGTTAGGAACATCTATTTCAAGTAATCTTATTACGATTTATGTGATTATCGGTATTTCTTGTGCAATGGCAAGAGAGAAAAAAGGAGATGCGATTTCTTCAATTATTTTATCATTGGCTTCGTTTTTTGTTTTAACTCCAATTACCGCATTTGATATTGGTAAAGAGAAGCCTGCGATGGCGTTTGAGTTAACTTATTTAGGATCAAAAGGCATTTTCGTTGGGATGATCGTAGCATTAGTCGTGACTTGGGTGTTTGCTAAGATGGTAGAAAAACGTATCACCTTTAGAATGCCTGAAAGTGTGCCGACAGCTATTGCGAAAACATTTGAAGCAATCGTCCCAGCTGCAATTATTTTTATCGTTATACTTATGATCAGCACAGCTTTTGCTGAGACTAAATTTGGAAATGTCCATGATTTTATTTATACAAATCTTCAAACACCACTTGAATCTTTAGGTGGTTCGATTTGGTCCGCTTTATTCATTATGTTTTTATCAGAATTATTATGGTTCTTCGGTATTCACGGAAGCATGGTAGTAGGTTCAGTTATCGCAGTCTTATTTACAACACAAGCATATGCAAATATGGAAGCAGTAGCAGCTGGAGAAGTAGCTACTAACATTATCAATTCATTCTTCTTAGATGCATTTAAAGGTCCTCGAGCGTTGGCATTAGCAGTCATTTTAGTTTGGATGAGCAGAAGTGAAAAGTTCAAATCAATTGGAAAAATCTCTTTAGTGCCAAGTATTTTTGGAATCACTGAACCAATGAAATTTGGGATTCCGATGATCATGAATGCAATCATTTTTATTCCATTGACTCTTTCAGCAGCTGTCTGCGTAGGGATTGCATACATCGCTACAATCATTGGATTTTTACCTGTTATTAGTGTCAATGTGCCTAAAAATCTTCCAACTTTCTTATCTGGTTTTATGGCAGCTGGTTGGCAAGGATTGGTTGTACAGTTGATTCAATTTGTTGTGGTATTATTACTGTATCTGCCATTTATGAAAAAATTGGATAGTCAAGGAGTTACAGAAGAGACTGCAAATCTTGAAAATCAATAGGAGCGTGAAATGATGCAAGCACTTCAAGTGAAAAGAGACGGGAATAAGTTGGTGATCTATATTACTGATACAGTGGAACTTCCTGTAAAAGTCTACTATGGGACAAACAGTTCAACTTTAAATGATACCACCTACTTTGAATTTTACGAAACAGGCTGGCAAAAATTGACGGATCCTGATCCTAAAGAACGTCTTTACTTTTATCTAAAATCAAACGTAACTACTTTTATAGGAGCAGAACGAAGAGTACCTTTGACTAATTTATATAATTGCCGTGATATGGGAGGCTACCTTACAACGGACAATCGATTAACTAGTTGGGGGAAAATTTTCCGCTCAGATGCCTTGCATCAAATCGACGAGCAAGGTCAAGAGTACATTGAACGTATGGGAGTCAAACGAATCATTGATTTTCGTTCACCAGAAGAAATTGCCAAAGATCCAAACAAGTTGATTTCAACAAGTGAGACATTTAATTTTAATCCTCATGCAAACGTTGCCCAACAAGCTAGTACTCAATCTGTTTCAAAAAAAGATGAAGACAAAATAGCTCAATTAGAAGTAATGGTGCAGACAGATGAAGGTCGCCAGCAGTTGATTAAAAACCGTAATGTCATGATCAAACAAATGGAACAATTGGTAGTAGGAGCAAATGCCATTGAGGCGTATAAACAATTTTTCAAAACTCTCCTACAAGACGATGTAACGCCCCTGATTTTCCATTGCCAAGGTGGGAAAGATCGAACGGGTTGGGCGGCGGCCTTGTATCTTGGGGCATTGGGTGTAGATAAAGAACAAATTTATCAAGATTATTTATTAACTGATCAAATGAATGCGCCTAGAAATGCAAAAAGGATGGCGATCTATAAAAAATATACTGACAATGAAGATGTATTAGCTTTTCTGGCATCACTACAGCAAACGCGAGAAGATTATTTAGATGGTGCCTATAATACTGTAGAAAAACGCTATGGTACGATAACTAATTATTTAAAAGAAGTATTAGTGGTGGATAAAGATCAGTTAGAAATTTTAAGAAATAAGTATTTATATTAAGTTGATTCGAAATAATTAGCAAGGAAAATAAAAACAGCAAGACAGATGAATCAAATCGGTCTTGCTGTTTATTGTTTTACGATAAGTAACAATAATATTTAATTAATGGAATTTATACATAGCAAAGCTAAAGATTGTTTTTTTCCTTTATTGACAACGCTTTACTTTCATGTTTTAATAACAAGAGAAATCAAGATTGTTACTGAATTTTCAGGCTATACTTTATTTCTTTTTATCAACATTTAATTAGCTAGCTGATCTAATCTCATTGAGGAGATATCATGGAAGTAAAAAAAGTAATTAATAATAATATTGTAAAGTCTCTTGATGTAGACGGTCATGAAGTATTGGTGATGGGTAAAGGAATTGGGTTTAAAAAAACGATAGGTGATGTCATTGATGATACTCTTGTAGAAAAAGTGTATACGAGTAATGCAGACATCAGTACAAATAAACTCACTCAGCTATTGTCAAATGTTCGTTTAGAGCATTTACAGGTCGCTAATGAAATTATTGGTTTTGCCAAAGTTTCCTTAGGTAAAAAGTTGAATGAAAATATCTATCTTACATTAACAGATCATATCGATTATGCGATCGAACGACACAATAGTGGTTTACCTGTTAGAAATGCACTTCTTTGGGAAATCAAGCGTTTTTATAATCATGAATACTTGATTGGAAAAGAAGCATTAAACATGATTTCTAATCGTCTGAACATTGTGCTGCCAGAAGATGAAGCAGGTTTTATAGCATTGCATATTGTTAATGCTGAACTGGATCTCTCACAAGTCAGCCAAGTTTCTGAGATGACGAAAGTCATTCAAAAAATCATCAATATTGTTAAGTATCATTATAAAACTGATTTGGATGAATATACGTTAAATTATGAACGTTTTATCACACACTTAAAGTTTTTTGTACAGCGTTTGTTTAGTGGAATTGAACTGGATAAAGACAAAGATGAAGGTTTTCTGTTTATGTTAAAAGAAAAATATCAAGAAGAATACCTTTGTGCGCTGAAAATTCGTGAATATATCGGAAAAGAATTTGGTCGTGATTTACAAGAAGATGAAATGATTTATCTTACCATTCATATCAGAAGAATAACCAACAATTAAAGGATTGTTACTGCGTTTGAGCAGGCTATACCTAGGAAAAATCTCTTTGAAACAAGAGGTTTCTTAGGTATTTTTTTATGGTTTTTATTATGTTTAGGAGGAAAAGGAATGAATTATCAGGAATTAGCACAATCGATTATTGAAAAAATCGGTGGGAAACAAAATATTGGTGGCTTAACTCACTGTGCAACAAGATTACGTTTTAACTTGAAAGATGAGGGAAAAGCTCAAACAGATGAAATAAAAAATACTACAGGTGTTATGGGTGTTGTTTCAAAAGGCGGACAATATCAAGTGATCATTGGTAGTGATGTGGGCAGTGTCTATAAAGAAATTTTGAAAGAAATACCCTCTTTAGACGGACAACAAATTGAGTCAAACGAAAAAGATGATCGTGGCACCGCATCAAAAATTATTGATACAATTACGGGTATTTTTACGCCAATTCTACCAGCAATCACAGCAGCTGGGATGTTAAAAGCAGTTCTTTCATTATTAGTTGTTTTCAATGCGATCGATAAAACTGGACAAACCTATATTATTATTGATTTTATGGCAGATTCTGCTTTTTACTTCTTGCCAATTCTATTAGCGGCTTCTTCTGCTCAGAAATTTAAAACGAATATGTATTTAGCAATGATGGTAGGAGGAATTTTACTCCATCCTAATTTTGTAGGAATGGTCAATGCGATTAAAGAAGCCGGAGAAGGCGGAATTCATCTTTTCGGTATGCCGATTTCTGCTGTAACATACGGATCGTCAGTTATCCCAATTATCTTGTCTGTTTGGTTTATGTCATATGTTGAACCAATTGCAGATAAAGTTTCACCAAAAGTGATTAAATTCTTCAGCAAACCGTTAATCACAATTGCTATTGTAGGTACAGTTTCTTTAGTAGTTATTGGTCCAATTGGTTACTTTATCAGCGATGGTATTTCAAATGGAATCAAAGCATTGGAAAACTTTAGTCCTTGGTTAGTTCCAACAATCATTGGTGCATTTACACCATTATTTGTGGCAACAGGTACTCATTATGGTCTTGTTCCAATTGGAATCAATAATCGTATGACAACAGGATATGACACAGTTATTTATCCAGGGATGTTAGCATCAAATCTTGGTCAAGGTGCTGCTTCATTAGCAGTTGGACTTAAAAGTAAAGACTCTTCGATCAAACAATTAGCAGCTTCAGCTGGTTTAACTGGCTTATTTGGTATTACAGAACCTGCATTATATGGTGTCAACTTAAGATTTAAAACGCCTTTATATGCAGCGATGATCGGTGGTGGTCTTGGGGGCTTATTCATGGGAATTAGCCGCGTAAAAAACTTTACCGGTGGTTCACCAGGTTTATTGACACTTCCAAGTTATATCGGAGATGATACGTTAAAGCACTTATATATGGCTTGTATTGGTGCGGCAATTAGTATTGTGATTTCTTTTGTTATTTCATATATTCTATATAAAGAGCCTGTTACTGAAGGAACACAAAAAGAAAGTGAAAATGATAAAGTAGTAAACTCTACAATTTCTAAAGATGTAATTAATGTAGCAACTCCTGTAAAAGGAGAAATCGTTCCTTTGTCAGTAGTTGGAGATGGTATGTTTTCAGAAGAAATTTTAGGTAAAGGTTTTGCAGTGAAGCCGGTTGAAGGTATTGTCTATGCACCATTTTCAGGAACAGTTACAGCAGTTTTTGATTCTAAACATGCAATTGGGCTAACGAATGACTCAGGAATTGAATTATTGATACATGTTGGGATTGATACTGTTCAGCTAAATGGAACTGGTTATGAATATGTTGTAGAAAAAGGTCAAAGAGTTCAAATAGGTGATAAGTTAGTTGAATTTGACTTAGAAAAAATTGCTGAAAAAGGCTATAATATAATTACACCCGTTGTTGTAACAAATTCAGCAGATTTTGGAGATATTATCACATTAACCAAAGCGTTGGCAGAACCAGGTGAACAAGTAATGAAGGTTATTCGATAACAAGAAACCTTTTATTCTAATAAATTGGAGGATGATTTGTATGGGATTTAGAAAAGACTTTTTATGGGGCGGCGCAACAGCGGCCAATCAATGTGAAGGCGGCTATAAAGAAGGCGGACGTGGTTTAGCTAACGTTGATCTAGCACCAGTTGGTCCAGATCGTTTTCCAGTAATCACAGGGGAGAAAAAAATGTTTGCTTTTGACGACGAACATTTCTACCCAGCTCAAAATGCGATCGACATGTACCACCGTTACAAAGAAGACATCGCACTTTTTGGCGAAATGGGCTTTAAAACTTACCGTCTATCGATCGCTTGGAGCCGTATTTTCCCTCTAGGAGACGAAACAGAGCCGAATGAGGAAGGGTTGAAGTTCTATGAAGATTTGTTCAAAGAATGCCGCAAACACAATATAGAACCCCTTGTAACCATTACTCACTTTGATTGTCCTATGCACTTAGTGGAAAAATATGGTGCATGGCGCAGTCGTGAAATGGTTGGCTTTTACGAAAATCTATGTAACGTGATTTTCAACCGTTACAAAGGCTTAGTTAAATATTGGTTAACATTCAACGAAATCAATATGATTTTACACGCACCATTTATGGGGGCTGGTCTTTATTTTGAAGAAGGCGAAAACAAGGAACAAGTCAAATACCAAGCAGCTCACCACGAATTATTAGCAAGTGCGATCGCAACAAAAATTGCCCATGAAGTCGACCCAGAAAACCAAGTAGGTTGTATGTTAGCGGCTGGAACAAACTATGCCTATACATGTAAACCAGAAGACGTTTGGGCAGCACGCAAGGCCGATCGTGAGAATTTCTTCTTTATCGACGTGCAATCTCGTGGAGAATACCCAGCGTATGCGTTGAAAGAATTAGAACGTGAAGGAATCGAATTACCGATTGAAGACGGAGATTTAGAATTATTGAAAGAACATACAGTAGACTTTATTTCATTCTCTTATTATTCATCACGTGTTCAATCAACTGATCCTGCGATCAATGAAAAAACAGCAGGTAATATTTTTGCCTCAGTGAAAAATCCATACCTAGAAGCAAGTGAATGGGGCTGGCAAATTGATCCGCTAGGCTTACGTACAACCATGAATGATTTGTACGACCGTTACCAAAAACCACTCTTCATCGTTGAAAATGGCTTAGGCGCCGTGGATATACCAGACGAAAACGGCAATGTGATCGATGATTACCGCATTGAATACCTAGCAGCTCATATTCAAGCGATGAAAGATGCCGTAGAACTTGATGGGGTTGATTTATTAGGCTATACAACGTGGGGTTGTATTGATCTTGTTTCAGCTGGAACAGGGGAAATGAAAAAACGCTATGGTTTTATCTATGTCGATCGTGATAATGAAGGCAATGGTACCTTGAAACGTTCGAAGAAAAAATCATTTGATTGGTATAAAAAAGTCATTGCGACAAATGGGGAAGATTTAACAAATTAAACGACAGAATAAAAAAAGTTGTCTTGAACAAAAATTGTTCAGGACAACTTTTTTTTTATAGTTTGCCATAATCATGTTGATGTTTCGGTACATGCCTTAAAAACGAATAGGCGGCCAATGTCAATGCAGATAAAGTTGCTCCTGTAACTAAGATTTTTTTCATAAACATCATCCTTTTCATGGTTATTTATTTTTATGATCAAGTGCAACGTGGACGGTAGGATTCGAACCTACACCTCATCGGGTCGAGAATAAACATCCGTTAGTCCTCAAAGAGTTTTAACACCACGTTCATCCACAAAAATTATTGGTTGTTTACTATGATTAAACTATAACCTTAATAGATTAAATCAAACATAAAAAAGCTTGAAAAAAGTATGAATTCGTTTGAATTTGTTATGAAGAATGTGAATATCTTCAATAATAAAAAAACAGGATAGAATCAAATGAATTCTTTCACAATCTCTCTTTTTTACAATAGAAGGTCTTTATTTTAAAAAAATCTATGAATTTTACAAGTTAAACTAAAATATGTAAACAATAATTATTTTGGAGGTAAATATTATGTCTCACGAAGCATTAGGAATGATCGAAACAAAAGGCTTAGTTGCAGCTATTGAAGCAGCGGATGCAATGTGTAAATCCGCAAATGTACAATTGGTGGGTTATGAAAATGTTGGTTCAGGATTAGTAACAGTAATGGTAAGAGGTGATGTGGGAGCAGTAAAGTCAGCAGTGGATAGTGGTGTTGCTTCTGCAAGAAATGTTGGCGAGATCAATTCATCACACGTGATTCCAAGACCTCATGTAGATGTTGATAAAATTCTTATCAAACATGATATAGAAGCTGAATAATCGAACTTAAATGTAAACGCAATCAATAACGAAGAAGAGGAGAATGAATAATGAATTCTGAAATTTTAGAAAAAGTGTTAACTGGCGGGAATAATTCAATGGAAAAAGTAACACCTGTGACTGAATATGTAGGTGCTACAGTCGGTGGAACAGTCGGATTGGTCATTGCTAATTTGGATACTCAGCTGAGAAAAGAGATCAACTTAGATTCAAGTTATCGATCGGTAGGTTTTGTTAGTTCCCGTTGTTGCGGTGCAACTTTAATTTGGGCAGCTGACGATGCAGTTAAGGCAACTAATACAGAAATCGCATCAATCGAATTCGCAAGAGATACTAAAGGCGGTGCTGGTCGTGGTGCCACAGTTATTTTTGCCGCTCATGATGTATCAGATGTACGCCGTGCAGTTGAGATCATGCTGCAATCTACTGAAAATCATTTTGGTGATTTTTATACAAGTGAATCAGGGCATGTAGAATTTCACTATACTGCTCGTGCTAGCCTAGCTTTAGAAAAAGCCTATGGAGCAACGCAAGGCAAGTCATTTGGTATCGTGATCGGTGGTCCTGCTGCTGTTGGTTTAGTTATGGCAGATACTGCATTAAAAACAGCCAGCGTTGATATCGTTCAATATTTAGCAGTTGAAAATGCTAGCTTTGCCAATCAGATCGCAGTAACTGTAACAGGTGATTCAGGTGCAGTTCGCCAGTCTGTGATTGCAGCAAGAGAAGTTGGATTGAACATTTTACGTTCAATGGGAGAAATACCAAAATCCCAAGGAGTGCCAACATTCTAAGCGAAGGAGGCTGAACACATGGTATTAGTTGAAATAGATAAGGATTTACGCTCTGTTCAAGAAGCTAGAAATATCATAGTAAGGGCAAAAAAAGCACAATTACAATTCAAAGAATTTTCAGTTGAAAAAATCGACAGTATTGTTGAACATGTTGCGATCAAAGCTAAAGAGCATGCAGTAGAGTTAGCACAAATGGCTCATGAAGAAACTGGCTTTGGAAAAGTGGCTGATAAAGTCATCAAAAATACATTTGCTAGCCAACGTGTTTTTGAATACATTCGAGATATGAAAATATTAGGAATCATTCAAGAAGACCAAATCAACAAAACGATGGACATAGGCATCCCATTAGGTGTGATTACGGCCTTGATTCCATCAACTAATCCGACATCTACAGCAATCTATAAATCATTGATTGCTTTAAAATCTGGGAATGGGATTGTTTTTTCCCCACATCCCAATGCACAGAAATGTTCAAAAAAAACATTAGATATTATTATCGCAGCTGCAATAGAAGCCGGAGCACCAGAAGGTTTGATCGGCTATCTAGACACGCTTACCTTACAAGGTACGCAAGAAATGATGAAACATAAAGATGTCGCACTTATTTTAGCAACTGGCGGAGAAGGAATGGTTCGAGCAGCATACAATTCTGGAACGCCAACAATTAGCGGAGGACCAGGCAACGGGCCAGCATTTATTGAACGATCTGCAGATATCAAACAAGCAGTTGAAGATATCATTACTAGTAAAACCTTTGATAATGGCGTTATCTGTGCATCAGAACAATCAATTATTGCTGAAGATTTTATTGCTGAAGAAGTAAAACGAGAATTGCTTAAACAAGGTGCCTATTTTATGACAAATGAAGAAAGTGATCTCTTAGGAAACTATTTGTTGAAACCAAATGGTGCAATCAATGCAGCAGTTGTTGGGCAAAGTGCACAATTTTTGGCGGAAAAAGCAGGATTTTCAGTTGATAATTCTATTAAAATTTTGGTGTCAAATCAAAAAGGTCAACCAATATCTTCCGTAAATCCGTATTCGAGGGAAAAATTATGCCCAGTTTTAGCGTATTATACTGAGAAGGATTGGCAGAATGCTTGTGAACGTTGTATTGAACTTCTGACGAATGAAGGTCAAGGTCATACATTAACCGTTCATACAAAAAATGAAGATGTGATTCGAGAATTTGCTCTTAAAAAGCCTGTATATCGAATACTTGTGAACACTCCGGCGGCAATTGGCGGAATCGGTGCTACAACAAATCTAGCGCCAGCATTGACATTGGGGTGCGGTGCGATTGGACATGGCTCAACATCAGATAATGTAAGTCCATGGAATCTAGTCAATATTCGTAAAGTCGGATTTGGTGTTAGAAGCTTGGATGAGCTAAGAGGAACTGGAGCTAACCAAGAAAATGCTAGCTGTCCATCGACAAAAGAATTACAGGAAACTGAAGATATAGCAGCGATTTTGAAAGTCTTACTTGAGCGCGTTAAACAATAGAAGTTGGTGAAAACGATGATCCTAGGAAAAGTAATAGGACGAATCATATCCAATCAAAAAAGTCCTGAATTAACTGGGGCAAAATTACTGATCGTCCAAAAAATAGATCAGCACATGACATTGAAAGAAGATTTATACGTTGCTATAGATAAAGTTGGTGCTGGTGTTGAAGATATCGTTTTATTAGGAGAATACTCCACCTCGGAACGGTGTGAAACGTTTCAGGACAATATGGCAATCGTTGCAATTGTAGAGCAATTACAAATTCAGCCGTGAGTAAAGGAGGAGAAGAATGAGACGCTTTAATTTAAAAACAGATATATATTTTGACAATCAAGCTCTAGATTATTTAGACACGATTCAAGGAAATCGAGCAATGATAGTCTGTGATGAAATGATGATTACAATTGGTCATGCCGACATGGTTAAAGAAAAACTAGAAAAAAATGGATTTCAAGTTCAACTTTTTTCTGATATAGAACCCGATCCAACGATAAAAATGGTCACTAAAGGCATCAAAATTTTTTCAGCATTCCAACCAGAAGTTGTGATTGCAGTCGGTGGAGGATCAGTTATTGATACAGCTAAAGGCATTCTATATTCCATCGAAATGAGTCAATCAATAGTTAAACCATTATTTATTTGTATCCCATCAACTAGTGGTACAGGTTCTGAAGTTACAGCCTTTTCAGTGATTAAAATGTCTGGCGACAAATTAGTGATCATTGATGAAAAAATGACGCCGGATGTTGCAATTCTTGATACACAATTTGTTCGATCTGTGCCAGCGAATGTCACAGCTGATACAGGCCTAGATACACTTTGTCATGCAATAGAAGCATACGTTTCAACACAGCATTCTGATTTTTCAGATGCGTTAGCTGAAAAAACAATCAAATTAGTCTTCGATTATTTATTGACTGCCTATCAAAATGGTGAAGACATCGAAGCAAGACAGAAAATGCATAATGCTTCTTGTATGGCAGGAATTGCTTTTACAAATGCAGCTTTAGGTATCAATCATAGTTTAGCTCATGCGATCGGTGGTATTTTTCATCTTCCTCATGGAAGAACAAATGCAGTATTGATGCCTCATGTAATTGCGTACAACGCTGGATTAACAGACAAAATAAAAATAGAAACTGCAGAAAGATATGCTTATTTGGCAGAAATTTTAGGTATATCAGGAGGAACGACGAGACAAAGTTGTGAAAATTTAATCCAAGCGATCAAAGTATTAAATCAAGCATTAGATGTACCTACGTCATTATCTGAAATGGGCGTAGAAAAACAAGCGTTAAAAGAAAAACTAAAAGAAATTGGACAGCTTGCATTAAAAGACAACTGTACAGTGGCTACACCTCGTCTGCCAAACGAGGAAGAACTGATTTATATTTGTTCTAAAGCATTTAGAGGAGAATGTTAGCTAAGTAAGCTAGCATCACGCTATGCTTTTAATTTAAAGGAGGAAAAGTGAATGAATACTGATCTTTTAGAAAAACAATTACTGGATGCAACTAAAAATTTATCCAGTACAGAGTCACAAGAATTAGTTAAGTTATTTTCAGGCATCATTCAAGAATTAAAAGAGGATGATCCTGTTATTATATCCAATACTGCACCGACTCAAGGCGATGAATTAAGTTCATTTAGTCCAAGATTGAAAAAATTGAAGGATCATTATTTAACGATTCGTCCTTCAGTAACGGCCCATCGAGCAAAAGCAGTAACTGAAATTGCAAAAAAACATTGGGGCATGCCTAAAATCATTTTGCGGGCAAAAGCGTTTAAACATGCTTGTGAAACAGCACCCTTACTCATTCAAGAGAATGAACTGATTGTGGGTCACCCTTGTGGACGTCCTCGTGCAGGAGCCGTTGCTCCGGATATTGCTTGGCGTTGGGTCTTAGATGAACTTGATACGATTGATTCACGACCTCAAGATCCATTTGAAATTACGGATGAAACGAAAAGAGTTCTCCGTGAAGAAATTTTTCCATTTTGGGAAACACGTTCGTTAGATGAAGTCTGCCAATCACAGTATGAAGAAGCTGGACTTTGGGAATTTTCAGGCGAAGCTTTTGTTAGTGATTTGTCCTATCACCAAATTAATGGTGGAGGCGATACATGCCCAGGGTATGACATTTTATTGATCAAAAAAGGAATCAATAAAATCAAAGAAGAAGCAGAGAATAAACTCGCTGAACTATCTATGAGTAACCCAGAAGACATTGAAAAAATTTATTTTTACAAAGCCGAAATTGAAACATGCGACGGTATATTAAATTATTCTAAACGGTTATCTGATCATGCCAAAGAATTAGCCTTGAGAGAAAGCGATCCAGTTCGAAAATCTGAACTTTTAGAAACTGCTGAAGTTTTGTTGAAAGTTCCCGCAAATCCGCCTAAAACATTTAAAGAAGCATTGCAATCGATTTGGACAATGGAATCATTATTTGTTATTGAAGAAAATCAAACAGGTATTTCTTTAGGACGATTAGATCAGTATATCTATCCGATGTATAAAGCAGATCTTGAAGCTGGACGAATGACTGAACATGAAGCAATCGAATTGTTAGGTTGTTTCTTTATCAAATGTTCTGAGTATATGTGGTTGTCTAGTGAAGGGGGAGCTAAGTTCTTTGCTGGCTACCAACCGTTCATCAACTGTACAGTTGGTGGTGTAAAACGTACTGGTGGAGATGCGACGAATGAATTGACGTATGCCATCATGGAAGCAATCCGTATGACAAAGGTTTATCAACCTTCCTTGGCTTGTCGCATTCATAATCAATCACCGCAAAAATATTTGAAAAAAATTGTTGAAGTCGTAAAAGCAGGTATGGGATTTCCAGCTTGTCACTTTGATGATTCCCATATCAAGATGATGTTAGCAAAAGGATTTGGTATTGAAGATGCGCGTGATTATTGTTTAATGGGTTGTGTTGAACCGCAAAAATCCGGCAGAATCTACCAATGGACATCAACAGGCTATACACAATGGCCAATTGCGATTGAATTCGTTTTAAATCGCGGGATCATGAAATGGCATGGTTCAAAACAAGGGATAGATACTGGTGATTTAGATCAGTTTACAACATTTGAACAATTTGATGAGGCTGTTAAAGAACAATTGAGACGAATCGTTCATTTATCAGCAATCGGAACGGTGATCAGTCAACGAGTCCATTCAGAAGTTGCACCAAAACCATTGATGTCGTTAATGGTAGAAGGATGTATGGATACTGGAAAAGATGTCACACATGGTGGGGCAGTAGTCAACAATGGTCCGGGTCTAGTTTGGTCTGGTTTAGGAACGTATGTTGATTCAATGGTCGTAATCAAAAAATTAGTCTTTGAAGATCGTAAATACACATTAAAACAAATCAAAGAAGCTTTAGATGTTGATTTTGTTGGATATGACCAAATCAAACGTGATTGTTTAGACGCTCCAAAATATGGAAATGATGATGATTATGCGGATTCAATTGCAGCTGAAATTATTAACTGGACTGAAAGAGAACATCAACAATATGACATGTTGTATTCGAAAATGAGTCACGGCACATTATCGATTTCAAACAACACACCATTTGGTGAAATGACTGCTGCAACACCTAACGGCAGAAATGCATGGGTACCACTATCTGATGGAATTTCTCCAAGTCAGGGCGCTGATAAATTTGGTCCGACAGCAATCATTAAATCAGTTAGTAAATTAGGTGTTGAAAGTATGACGATTGGTATGGTGCATAACTTTAAATTGCTTAAAGGAATTTTAGAAACGCCAGAAGGAGAAAATGGCTTGATCAATCTTCTGCGGACAGCATCGATTTTAGGCAATGGGCAGATGCAATTTAGCTATATCGACAATGATTTGTTATTAAAAGCCCAAGAACATCCTGAGCAATATCGTGATTTGATTATTCGTGTGGCAGGTTATAGTGCTTACTTTGTTGAATTGTGTAAAGAAGTACAAGATGAAATTATTAGTCGGACAATGATCGAACATTTCTAATACTCACTTTAGAGAGTATATTCGTTCTCAATATCAAGTAACGGTGAGTAAAAGTTGTTTAATGCACGCAACGTAATCAAGATGATTAAGCAACTTTTTACTCAACCTCAATAAACAGAGGGAGGAAAAAAATGAACAATGTAAACGACCTAAGTGTCAACACTATTGAACAAGCAAAAATCAAACAAGCAAGCAGTTTTGAACGAAAAGGGCTGTTAAATGGTTTATCTTCTGGCTTACTTTTTGGTTTGAACAGTGCACTATTAGCTTTAGCAATCTCACTATTTTTATTTTCAGATGAACCAAATGCATATGCACTACCTTTGGTTTTTGCGGGGTTCAATGATTTTTTAGCAGCGGTTTGGCTAATTATTTATAACGCTTATCAAGGTAGATTAAAAGAAATTTTTAGAAGTTTAAAATTATTTCCAGGGAAAATGACATGTTTAGCAGCCTTAATGGGAGGACCTGTAGCACAAGGTGCATATTTATTGGGTATTGCTTTTGCTGGTCCAACGTATGCAGTGCCGATATCTGCGTTATGTCCAGTAGTTGGTGCGTTACTTTCAGCCGTTTTCTTAAAAGAAAAAATTACTCAACGTGTTTGGGCAGGTATGGCTATTTGTGTAGTTGGTGCAGTAGTTATTTCTTATACACCACCTGAGGGGAATGTAGAGAATTTTTATTTAGGTATTATTTGCGCCGCAGTTGCTGCTTTAGGGTGGGGACTTGAAGGTGTACTTTCAGCATTTGGCGGTTCTGTTCTTGATCCCAAAGTAACAATCACGATTCGTGATATTACATCGGGGTTAACGTTCTTTTTGATTGTAATGCCGTTAGTAAATGGGTTTGGTATTTTCCAACATGTGTTTCAATCACCAAAAACGTTAGTCGTGTTAGCTCTAGCAGCATTGGTTGCAGCTGTTTCATTTTTACAGTGGTATAACGCAAATAGTATGTGCGGAGTAGCCAAAGGAATGGCTTTAAATAGTACCTATGTTATGTGGGGAATTATTTTTTCAGCAGTGGTTTCTCAAGATTTTTCAGCGATTACACCGACCGTTATTGTAGGTGCATTGCTAATTACTTTTGGAGCAATCATGGTATCAGTCAATCCGCTTTCGTTCTTTAAAAAGGAGGCAGTATAATGGCAGAAACTTTATTACCTTTACGTTTTCGAGTTCTTAAAGAATTAGAACAGGAAAAAATGCATTTTCAAGAATTGATGACTTGTTTACATCCAGAATATGGCGCTGAAAAACAATTTAATGAAGTGGCGTTTTTAGATCATTTACTTGCACTAAAAGAAAATGGTTTATTAGATGAAGCAGATGCTTTTATCAATGAACAAAATCAGTTATTGACAACATATCAGATAAATGATGCTGGAAAAGAGATGTTGAGAAAATATTTGCCGAAAAAATAATGGAAAGTAGTGGAGAAGATGTTATCAGCAAAAAAAACGGCCCGAATCTTTAATATCCAGAAATATTCTATTTATGATGGAGACGGGATTCGTACGCTAGTCTTCTTTAAAGGCTGTCCGTTACGGTGTAAATGGTGCTCGAATCCAGAAAGTGTAGAACCTGGTTTTCAAGTAATGAAACAAAAATCATTATGTGATGATTGTGGGATTTGTGCTAAAGTTTGTCCAAGAAATATCCACAAAATGCGTACAACGATCGATGGGCAGAAAGAACACTTTATTGATCGTGAAATTTCTTGCAGCGGTTGCCGTATTTGTGAAGAAAAATGTCCTAAAAATGCTTTGAAGGTGATGGGTCAAGATATGACTGTATCGGAAGTCATGGATGTTATCTTACAAGATACCCTGTTTTACATGAGTTCAAATGGTGGTGTTACTCTTGGTGGTGGCGAAGTGACGTATCAAGGTGATTTTGCGGTAGAACTTTTAGCTGAATGTAAGAATAACGGGATCCATACGGCGATTGAAACTTGTGGATATACAAAGTGGGAAACTATGAAAAAATTTGTTGATGTGACTGATTTATTTTTATTTGATGTGAAGCATTTTAATCCAGAACGGCATCGTGAATTAGTTGGAGCAAGAAATGAACGAATTATGACAAATTTGGAACAGTTGTTTCAAGCTGGAGCTACGATTTCAGTTAGAATGCCGTTGATCAAAGGGTTGAACGATTCGTTGGAAGTATTAAAAGAGACAGTTTTGTATATTAAAAAAATCTACACGAACGGTCACTTAAAGAGTATCGATATTTTACCGTATCACAAACTTGGGGTGGCCAAATATGAACAATTAGGTCAAGCTTACCCTTTACAAGATATTGATATGTCTTATACAGATGATGAGCTTGAAAAGATCAGGGAATACATGGCTCAATTTGATTTGCCAATCAGAGTAGTCAAACATTGAGAAAAAGGAGGGCCGGCTCAAATGAGAAATCAAGAAGATTCTATTGGTGTGATTGAGCTGAAATCGATGGCAAAGGGAATGGATGCTTTAAATGAACTGACTAAAAATTATGAAGTAAATATTCACCTAGCAAAAGCAATTTGTCCCGGCCGTTATCTGATTCTTTATACAGGAGTCGTTGGTCAAATCAAACAATCAGAAGATTTTTTTAAAGAACAATACAAAAAAGAAATTATCAAAACTACAGCGATTTTCCGTGTATCACCACAGATTATCCACAGACTAAATAGAAAACAGCATATAGTTGGCACCTTAAGTGCAATCGGTATTGTAGAAGTCAATTCAACTGTAGGACTGATTAAATTATGTGATACGGCATTAAAAGCATCGGCAGTTGAACTACTTGAAATTAAAGTGACAATTGGAATGGCAGGAAAAGGCTACTTTTTAGTCAACGGAGAGGTTGGGAATGTAACAACCGCGATAGAGACAGTCAAACAATCTAGCCAGATGCATAAATATAGTGTGAATTGCACAACCATTTCATCACCATCAGAACAATTTCTTCAACAAGTAATTGGAGTAAAGATGAAAAAAGATAATTAGTCAGTTAAAGAGGCTGGAACAGCCTGAAAAAGGAGGTTTAGAAGATGAATCAAGAAGCGATTGGGATGATTGAAACAAAAGGATTTCCGCCAGCGGTTGAAGGACTTGATGTTATGTTGAAATCAGCTAATGTGACATTTGTTGGAACGAAACGTGTTGGATCTGGATTGATTACGATGATAGTTGCAGGTGATGTAGGTGCAGTAAAAGCTGCAATCGATGCAGGGCACATTGCTGCAGAAAAAGTCGGAAAAGTTGTTTCTTATCACGTTATTCCGAGATTGTATCCAAATATACTGTCCATTTTTTCAATGGACGAAGTGCTAAAAATCAATCATATTCTTAACACAAAGAAAAAAAGAAAAATGGTTCAGGAAACAGTAGCTACACCAAAAATTGAAGAGCAAAATGAACTAAATAAAACTGAGATAAATGAAAACCCAACTGAAAAAGAGAGTGAGATCATTTCTGAAAAAACAACAGAAAAATTACCAGTAAAGAAATTAGCAAAGAGTAAAACTACTAAAAAGCAAACCAAACAGTCAAAGAAATAGTTACTAAAAAAAGACTGAAAGGATGTATGGAATGACAAATGAACAATTAGTAAAACAATTGATTCGATTATTAAATGAAAAAAACGCGATTCCTAGCGATAGTATAAAAAATGCCATTCCGGTTGGTATATCGAATAGGCATATTCATTTGAGTCAACAAGATTTAGAAAGCTTGTTTGGGGAAGGTTATAAACTAACACCAATCAAAGAATTAAAACAGCCAGGTCAATATGCCGCAAAAGAAACTGTCTTGATCGCTGGACCTAAAGGAACATTTGAAAAAGTGCGCGTATTAGGACCGGTTCGTCCAGTTTCACAAATTGAAATTTCAAAAAGCGATAGCTTTACTTTAGGTATTAAGCCACCAGTTAGAGAATCTGGAGACTTAACTAATGCAGCAACCTTGACTGTAATTGGACCTTTTGGTTCGGTTATTATGGAAAAGAAAGTGATTGTTGCCAAAAGACATATCCATATGACGCCAATAGAAGCGGAACAATTAAATGTAATAGACCGCCAACTTGTTTCAATTCGAGTAGAAGGTGAACGCGGTGGAACATTAGATGAAGTTGTGATTCGTGTATCTGATCAATTTCGATTAGAATGTCATTTGGATATGGATGAGGCCAATGCGCTAGGGATCAGTAACAATCAAATGATTACTATCATGCCGAAAAAGTGAAAATAGGTGAACAGCATGGATGAGAAGTTGATCAAAGAACTGATAAGATTATTACAAAAAACACCGAAACCAAGTAGCAAAGCTCTAGTGATTTTGACCGGAGCAAGTAACTACCAAGAGTTTTGTTGTGATCATTTAGCAGATTTATCGCTTGAATTATTTTATTGTCTATCAGCAGAATATATTGAAGAAGCACAGCAGCCTAATTTGATTGCTAAACTTGGCAAGCAAATCTGTGGTTTCAGACAGATTGAACAAAGTATAAGTAATTGTGATTTTGTCCTTATTCCTGATATGACAACAGAATTTTTAACTAAAGGTGCGTTATGTATAGCTGATACTGATGGGTTATATGCCTTGCAACAAGCGTTACTTATGGAAAAAAATATATGGACACTGATACCTGAATTTTTATCTAAAGAGAAAAAGACCGTGAATAAGAATAATTACTTTAAAATGTTTGCATACTATCAAGAAATCCTTGAAAGATTAGGTGTCGAATTTATTGAAAGCATTCAACTAAAATCAACGATTGAAACGGCAATAGGTTTAACTGTCTCCAAAGAATCTGTCCAAGTAAAACCAAAAAATGGTCAAATGCTTGATCATTTGGAGGAGCATGTATTATCGGGATTTATTACTTATGAAGATGTTGTTAACAAGAAACAAGTCACTCTAGCAAAACATGCTAAATTAACAGAGCTAGCTAAAGATCATATAACGAACAATCAGATAAAAATCAATTATTCAAACTAAAAGGAGTGGGGAAAACCTCATGAAAAAAATTGTGATTGTAGGTGGAAATCACGGAGGTATTGCTGCGGCAAATACAATTGTTGATCATTCAGACAATAAAGTAACTATCTTTGAAAAATCTAATCGAATCAGTTATTTAGGTTGTGGCAGTGCTTTATGGTTGGGGGAACAAATTGACGAACCAGAATCACTGTTCTACACATCGAAAGAAGGGTTACAACAAAAAGGAATTGAAGTTAATCTAGAGACTGTAGTAGAAAAAATCGATTTTGAACAAAAATTAGTTTTTGTATCAAATGTGCACAAAAGATGGCAAGAACCATATGATGAACTGATTTTAGCGACAGGTTCAATTCCGATTTTACCATCGTTACCAGGAATAAAAAGCAAAAATATTCAGTGTATCAAGTCATTCGATGAAGCAGTGTATGCCAATCAAATTCTAGAAGACGAATCTATCAAAAATATTGCTGTAGTTGGTGCTGGCTATATTGGAGTAGAGATGGCAGAAGCTTGTAAACGTCGAGGAAAAAATGTTCGACTTTTCGATGCAGCTTCGACATGTCTAAGTGGCTATTATGACAAAGAATTTTCTGATATGATGGCTAAAAACATGGAAGAAAGAGGAGTTAAAGGACAATTTAATGAAAAAATTAGTGAGTTTAAAAGCAACGAGTCAGGTCATGTTGAAAAATTAGTGACTGATAAAGGTGAGTATGCGATAGACTTCGTTTTTTTAGCAGTGGGGTTCAAACCAAACAACTTACTTGGAAAAGAACAGTTAGCGTTATTTAAAAACGGTGCATATCTTGTAGATAGATGCCAACAAACCAGTCAGAAACATGTATATGCGATTGGTGATTGTAGCACGATTTTAAATAATACCACAGGCGAAACAGATTATATCGCTTTGGCAACAAATGCCGTTCGTAGTGGTGTGGTTGCTGGTTCTAATGCGAGTGGTATTCAAATAGAAACTGCAGGGGTTCAGGGTTCAAATGGTATTTCAATTTTTGGCTTAAATTTATTTTCAACGGGCTGGACATATAAAAAAGCAAAACAGCAAAATCCAGACGCAGCCTACGTTGAGCACCAAGATTATCAAAAACCTTTATTTATGAAATCTGAAAATGAACCAGTGACATTACGTATTGTTTACGATAAAAAAACGCGTAGAATCCTAGGTGCTCAGCTTGCTTCAAGATTGGATGTTTCAGCAATGACCCATGTTTTTTCTTTGGCAATTCAGGAACAGTTATCTATCGATAAATTGAAGTTGTTGGATATATTTTTTTTACCCCATTTTAATACACCATATAATTATTTAACAATGGCGGCATTAAAAGCTTAAATTGCAGAAAATGTTATTTATGTTATACTCTAAGTATGACAAAAATGTATTGAAAAGGAGCAAATTGTGTGGAAAATGTTTATTTAACTGTCTACACCAGCTCAGAACTTTCTCAACAAACTGTTGAGCAGTCTCAGGAATTGTTGAAAAGGTTTCCATTTAAGGTGCGTACGCATTTTCAAGCTTTCGATAAAGGAAATTCAACGGTCGATGAAGCCAACCAAAGTTTTTGTAAACGATCAACGGATTGTTCTTCTTGTCCTTCCAGCAGTGGTATTTTTAGGAAAAAGAAAATCACCCCATATTGCCATCGTTGTAGTTATGGATTAAGTAAGTTTGTTTATCCGTTTCAATACTGCGGAAACGAGCGTGGTCTGCTGATTTTCGGCCCGTTCTTTAAAGATGAGACAGATATCAATTTATTGATCATATCTGATATCGATAAAGCTGGTGCAAATGAAAGAATCAATGTCTTACATCTTTTTGAAGAGGATGATTTAGAAAAAGTAGAGAATTTTGCTTCAGTGTTTGCCGCTTTTTTATCTCAAACTTTGACAATGGAAAAATTAAAAAAAGAGAAGCAGAAGACGGAAAATAATTTAAAAATTTTATCACAAAAAATTGAGCATATAGAAAATCAGGACAATATCAAAGGGCTGACACCTTATTTTGTATTTAATTCACTCACTACATTAGCAAGGTTAGCCCATTTTAATGAAAATCCTGAACTGGAAGAAGCCGTTTATAAATTATCTAGTGTGATTCGTTATAATTATCAATCGCAAAATCACTGTATTTCTTTAAAAGAAGCATTTAGTTATTTAAGTAATTACTTGGAAATCAGCACAACTAAATTTGCCAATCGTTTATCGTATCAAGTGAATCTTCCCTTCGAGTTGGTAGATTACCGTATACCTGTGATGACTCTGATTCCAATTGTAGAAAAATTATTAGAAACTAGATTGCCGAAATACGGGGATGATTGTTTTCTGTTATTTACAGTGGCTGAAATGAACAGAACTATTGTGATTACTATTCAAGAGAAAATTGTCTCGAAAAGAAAAAGAGCGTGTGTTATAGAAGATGAGTTTCAGCAAGTGATCGCCAAAAGTAATGAAAGATTGATTGAATTGTTAGGGGATCAAGCCCATGTTCAACTAGTAGAAACGTTAAATGAATTAGCTGTAGAGGTTATGATTCCAGCATCAAAAGGATTAACAGTATAACCAGAGGATGACGTACATGAAAAATATAATGATTGTGGAAGAAGATGAATTAGAACGAAAATTTATAAAAGAAATTATAAAAGAAAATTATCAACGTGAGAATCTAAATGTAGTCGAGGTACAAAATGGAACGGAAGCATTAAAGAAAGCTAGAGTGTTTCAACCAGAATTAGTTGTGATGGATATTGAAGTAGCTGGCGTTAATGGATTAGAATTACAAAAAGAAATGCTGCAGATCAAACCAACGATTTACACAATTTGGACCTCTATTTATTCAAATTTTGATTTGTTAAGCCAGGGATTGACTTATAATATTCGCGGGTACTTGTTGAAACCTTATACCAAAACACAAATAATGCAACATTTGGACAAATTTATGACACGCAAGAAAAAATATACCCTTTCAGAAAGTTACAACAAGCAATTTAGTGAAGGAATCAATAAAGCAATCCAATTTATCAAGAAAAATTTCAAACAAAAAACAACGATTGATGATATTGCCAATCATGTTTATTTGAATCCGCAATATTTTGGGCGATTATTTCGAAAAGAACTAGGAATCAGTGTGAATGATTATGTTAACTTATTAAAAATTGAAGAATCTTGTCGTCTTTTGCACGAGACAGATTTACCATTATATCGAATTGCAACAGAAGTCGGATTTGCAGATTCTTCATACTTTACGAGAGTTTTTACGAAACACATGAAAATGACTCCTCATGAATATCGTAAGCGAGAAGCTGTTAAATAGGAAATGGTGATGGTAATGTCAGAACAATATTATACGTCTGAAGCGGTAACGATTGGTCATCCAGATAAAGTGTGTGATCAAATTAGTGATGGTATTTTAGATGCCTATTTGTCGCAAGATTGTAAAAGTCATGTAGCATGTGAGGTATTGATTACAGAAAACACTCTTGTTTTGGCCGGTGAAATCACAAGTCAAGTTTCGATAAATGAAGAAGAAATTGCTCGAAAGATCCTCGAAAAAATTGGTTATGTTTCCGTTGAGAGTGGTTTTGACTGCTATAAAGGCCAAGTTATCAATTTAATCAGAAATCAATCTCCAGACATTAAACAGGCAGTTTCAAAAGATGAGTTAGGCGCTGGAGATCAAGGAATGATGTTTGGATATGCGACGTCAGAGACGGATACATTTTTACCTTTGCCTTTTGTTTTAGCGAATCATTTAGTGGAAAGATTAACAGAATTAAGAAATAAAGGAATTTGTTCTTATTTACGACCAGACGGGAAAGCACAAGTGACAATGTGCTATCGAGATGGTCAACCAGAAACCGTCACGGCTGTTGTCATCAGTGCACAACACAGTCCTTATGTAACGAATGAGACCATCAGACAAGAGTTAGAGCATCTAGTGATTAGACAAGTGATTCCTTCAAAGTGGCTGACAGATAAGACAGAATTTTACATCAATCCTTCTGGTCGATTTATAATCGGTGGACCTAAAGGGGATACTGGTTTGACTGGTAGAAAAGTTATTATCGATACCTACGGAGGTTTTGCTAAACATGGCGGAGGTGCTTTTTCTGGAAAGGATCCAACAAAAGTCGATCGATCAGGTGCTTATATGGCTCGTTATTTAGCTAAGAATATCGTTGCAGCGGGGTATGCAGATCGATGTGAAGTCGGGTTATCTTATGGAATTGGTTTAACCCAACCGTTATCTATAAATATAGAAACCTTTAACACTGGGAAAATTGCCCAAGAAAGTATCCGTTCGATGATCGTGAATGCTGTTGATCTAAGCCCATCAGGTATTATTCAGCATTTAAAGTTGGATCGTCCAGTATATTATAAAACAGCAAGTCAAGGTCACTTTGGCAAAGACTGTTATACTTGGGAGCAAATCGATCAAGAGCAATTGTTTTCCTAATAAAAAGACATTTCAACGAGAGCTTGTGTTGAGATGTTTTTTTATTGGAATGATCAGGAAAAATAGATGCTGAAACTTAATAAAAAATAAGTCTATGCTATAATGAGAAAATAATAAATGAATATACTAATTTGCCTATAGAAAAGAGAGTGGATTAAAAATGTGGAAAACAAAAGCAGAAAAGATCGCCGCTTACCAATTATTAGTACAACAGCAAGCCGCAATCATTGAAATTGAACAGGATAAAATTGCTAACTTGGCCAATTCTTCAGCATTATTAGCAGATGCGCTCCCTAATACTGTTTTTGCAGGTTATTATTTATTTGACGGAGAAGAGTTAGTCTTGGGGCCTTTCCAGGGAAAAGTTTCTTGTACAAGGATCAAAATGGGGAAAGGCGTTTGTGGAGAATCTGCTGAAAAACGTGAAACCTTAGTCGTTGAGGATGTCAAAAATCATAAAAACTATATTTCGTGTGATTCAGCTGCTCGGTCTGAAATTGTTGTACCAATGATCAAAGATGGTGTTTTGCTAGGTGTTTTGGATATTGATAGCGCAATAACACATGGATATGATAAAGTAGACCAAGAATATTTAGAAGAATTTGTTGCTGCACTTCTGCAAGGAACCGATTTTTCTTGATAGATGAGCGTCCCTTTCGCTTAATCTATTTTTACGTGAGATAATCATAAAAAATAGGTAGAGAGGATGACTATCATGTTAGAAGTATATTTGAATTTTAAAAACCAATCAGCTGATGCAATTGCGTTTTATGAAACTGTCTTTGATGTGAAAAGTGAAGGAATAATGACATTTGCTGATGCACCAGAGGATCCTGAACATCCAACACCAGAAGCCTGGAAAGATTTGATTATCAATGCTTCAATGACAATTGAAGGTGTGCCAGTTATGTTTTCTGATGTGCCGGATGGCATGGGTTTGACACTTACTGAGGGAAATAATATCTCTTTGGTGATTAGTACAGGTGACGAAGCTAAAATCGATCGATTTTTTGCTCGTTTAGCTGAAGGTGGTAAGATTACAATGCCTCTAGGAGAAACATTTTGGTCTAAAAAATATGGGATGGTTATTGACAAATTTGGTATCAATTGGATGCTTAATTATGATGCTGAAGCTTGATTTAGTAATAAGAAAATAGCATAAGTAAGAGATCATTAATGGATTTTGAGTTGCTGAATCCATTGATGATTTTTTATGTATATCGAATTTTTTATCTAAGGAGAATAAAATCATTGTTTAATTTTTTTGAATTTTTGATATAATAATTTAGGAATTACCAGAGGAGGGAAGAGTGTGATTGGATATTTGTATCTTTTTGTAGCGATAATAAGTGAAGTCATAGCAACAAACTTATTAAAAGCCACCGATGGATTTAGTAAATTATTACCCTCAGTAGAATGTTTGATTGCTTATATCGTTTGTTTTTACAGCTTATCTAAAGCTATAAAATATATGCCATTAAATGTTGCCTATGCATTATGGGGTGCGGTTGGAATTATATTGATCACAGTTTTTTCAGTAGTTTATTGGAAAGAACAAATCAATACGCCAACAGTGATTGGCATTGGATTCATTGTGATTGGCACAATTTTAGTAAACACGTTTGGAACAGGACATTGATTTTTAAAAGCCAAGACTATTAATATAATTACTGTTTTTTGTGTTATTCTGTTCAGGTTAAAGGGTAAGATTTTAGCTCTTGATCCTTTAAAACTCAAGAAAAATATGTTATACTAACAAAAGCGTATATTATGCTATTTAATCTTAACGGGGACGTTACGGATTCGACAGGCATAGTTGAGCTTGAATCGCGTTTCGTAGGTTACGTCTACGTAAAAACGTTACAGTTAAATATAACTGCTAAAAACACAAACAATACTTTCGCTCTAGCTGCGTAAAAACAGCAGGTGAAGATCCTCCCGGCATCGCCCATGTGCTCGGGTAAGGGTCTCAAATTAAGTGGGATACGCTAAATTTTTCCGTCTGTAAAATTTAGAAGAGATCATCAGACTAGCGAGAGTTTGGGCCTGTTATGCGGCATGAACTTTAGCGAAGCCTTAAAATAGTATGACTATGAACGTAGAAGTTTAAGTGACAATGTGTTTGGACGCGGGTTCGACTCCCGCCGTCTCCATAATTTTTATGGGGACAGACAGTAGAAACGTTTATGTACAGAGGTTTGTACAGCGTTTCTACTGTCTATTTTTTTACATTGAATGCCATCACTATAATTCTACATAATTAGCAAACAAAGCAGCAGTCTGTTCTTGTTTTTCCTTTGATAGATGGGCGTATATATTCATGGTATTTATCCCTAGTTTAAAATAGGGATTTTTTTACGTTATGCGCTATTACTTCAGAATACTTAGGGTTTTATCATCGATACTAATAACACGCTTAGAATTGATGGTTTTCGGCTTCTGGATAATTAATTTGAGTCTTCGCCACGAGTTAATGCTTTGCTGACCGTTAAAGTTTTAGATTCAAAATTAATGTCATTCTAGGTATGCGCCAAGGCTTTCTTCTACAGTATTTTTATACTGCTCAATCCATTCGTCATATACCTCTTGATAGGTGATATATTCTTTTTTCTGCAGAACATTTTTCTCAAACTCTACTAAAATTTTATTTAGTTTTTTTGTGCCATTTTCTTAGTTTTGAAATTTTGTCTAGTTGTTTTTACGGGCTTTCTTGTCGTCTGATCGATGCCGAGATGGTGAGGAATATTTATTTAACCATTACACGGTTAAAAATACTGGAGAAATCATCGAATATTTTACTTTTAATTTCTTCTAAATTTCCAGGATCAATTAGATGTCGGTAAGACTCGAAGGAAGGTAATTTGCTTTCGAAATCGGTCAATCCAGATTCTATAAAAGTATCATCCCAATCGACATCCCCATTGTTTTTCCACATGTTGGCTTGATTTCGCTTTCTTTGAACTATTTTTTCTTTTTCAGTGATATAGAATTGTTCGACTTCCGAAATGTCTTTTTCGGTAAGAATATTAGGATCAAGATACGTTTCTTCCTGTTTTGATTGACTTGTATTTTCTTTGGTAATATCTTTAATTTCCTTAGGTGTCCTAGAGAACCTTCGAACAGAATCAGACCCCACAAAAATTAATTCTAAGACGTCGCCGTGTTCAGGATCTTGGGTGATCCAGGCTGTAAAATCAGATTGACGTTGCACTTCATGAACAAACTTTGTAGTATTCCCTTCTTGTATAACTTCGCTAGTTTCAATTGCTCCGGAAGTAGTCTTAGTAAAGTTCATGCGATTTAAACCATCAATTTCATACCACTGACCTAAAAATTGAGCGGGGGTAATATTCGTTGTTTTCTGTTTTACTTCGCTTGTTGTGCTATCTGTAACGATTTCAGCTGAACTCGCTTTTGTAGTTTCTTTTTTGTTCAAATCTTCGCCATTAACTAAAAGGGACATAATTTCAGGAGTAGATTTTTCTTTTCCGTCCCATTTAAAAATGGCTTTAATTCCTTTAGCTTTCGAATCATTTTTTGATACTATCCATTTTTTATAATTCTTCTCTTTTTTCAATTGGATATCCCATTTATTATCTTTTTTTTCAAAGGCTACTTTTTTAGAATTCAATTCGCTGGTTACTAATTTAACTAATTTATCTTTTTGCGCCTTCTTTGGTTCTTTTTCAACTGAAGAAGTCTCGGTGGCTGTTTTTTTCGAAGTCTCCGCCTCTTTAGTTGTCCCGCTACATCCAGATAGTAGCAATAGTAAAGCCGTAATCCCAATTAACTTTTTCATTTTCATCCCTCGCTTTAACATGTTATTTTTAACAATATGATTATATCGCTATCAAAGATGGTTGTCTATGCCGATTATTAGAACAAACTTGAATAGTGCACAAACAAGAATATACATCGTGGTTAAGGTTGTTAACAATAATGGGTATCATTCATCGATATTCTAAGAAATTTAGATAAAAAAATATAATTTTTGGATTTTCTAGTAATTATACTATGTGGAAAAACATACATTACATAGAAAGAAGTTTTTAAGATAAGGGACAGGAAAAAACATAGTTTGCCGCAAAAATATTTAAGATATATTCACATGATAACAATGTTGAGCAATATCGCTTGGCGCGTAATATATCGTAAAAAGAATTGGTCTAACAAGTAGAAGCGTTAAACCAAAAAAGATTTGGTGGAAAGTTTACGGTATCCCAACAAACAATAAACGCATCGTTATGAAGCAAGTTTCAGGCTGATTATGCTGATTGCTGAAGTTCTTAAAGAAGAGAGTGAAAAATAATATTAGTTTTTAAAGAACGAGCACTAAAAATAAGACAAAAACTCTATATTAATGGTATAGGGTATTTATTCTTTGAAGAATTTTTTTCTTTTGCTTTTCTGTTTCTTTAAGACTTTCTTGATTATTATCAGTTTAATCTCTATCGGGAATTTTATAAGCAAAGACAAGATAAAAAGTAAGGCAAAATGCTAACATCAAAAGAAACAGAAGAAAATTGTGATTGAATTCTTTTCAATTCTTCGGCTGAATCAGTATGGCTATTTGCAATTACAGTTGTAATAGTTGTACTAAATAAAGAAGCGATATAAGTAAAATTTTTGGGTATTTCTAGAAATCGTTCCATCCTAATGTGCTTTTTGATAAAAATTTTTTTAAGCTCAACTAAAGAAATCCCCAAAAATAGTGCTGAAGTTAACAGGGTTATTATTATGAAATTGATTATATCTTGCGATGTAAAAAGGACTGAAGAGAATGGATAAGATTAAGTTTAGAGCGTGGTTAATAAAAAAGATAACCTGAAAGGCTATCTAAAATGGAGTTCCATTTGCATCGGTTGTAGATACATCACCTTGAGGCGATACGCGGAAAAACCCTAAGGTACCTGATCCGCCTTGACTAGAAACACTTTTACTATACGCTTTGAACAAAAAGTCATTATCGATCATTTGCCAAAAGATTAAGCTAATATCTTCGTTGTTTGTTTCAGGATAAGTTTCTAATATTCGTTGAAGAGCTTGTTCTTGTGACATTTCAGTAATCGTTGTACTACTCTGGAACTCTTCAGACAATTCAACGGTCTTTTCCTCAGATGAAACAGAGCTTGAAAGTACCTGAGTTTCTGAAGTTGATGTAGAGAATGTAGAGTCAGATGTTTTTAGAGTAGATGATATGGTTGTATTAGAGCTTGAGCTACTGTTTGTAACAGATTTTTCATTTTTCGAATTACAAGCGGTAAGTAACAATAATGCAGATAGTAATAATGTAAAAGTTATTTTTTTCATAATATATTTCCTCCTTTTGAATAATTATAACACAAACATTCCGCAGGAAAACAACTGGCGGAGATTTACGCTTGTTGAGTAACGTTTAAGGCGACTAGGTTATTTCTCGTGGGCTGAACAGTCTGATAATTTCAAAGGTAGTCTTGAGTAAAGGTAAAATAGAAATATTATAACGAATCTATATGGCGTTTTATTATTACTTTTAGTATTATTAGAAAGGTTTTTTTAAGTTGGAACAATTTTTAGATATATTAAAAGTCTTTGGTTCAATGGGAATAATGGGTGTTGCAATAAAATTTATCGTTGATAGATTGTGGTCAACACAAATAGAATCTAGTCTAGAAATTAATTATAGTAGAATTTTTTAATCTAGTTATTGTCATTTTCTATCTATTTTTTTATTTATTTTTGTATATTTTTTACATGATACACATAACTCTAACCAATACAAGGTATTAACTAGAGGACATTACTCTTTTGTCGGAAATGAATATAAACATTATTCTATCTAAATCTAATTTTATTATATAAAAAGGTATGCTATACTTTTGCTATATACGTAAAGGAGTAGTTATATGGGAATTTTAGATATCTTTAAAGGAAAAGAATACAAACAAAAATTTGATCAACTAGAGAAAGAATATGAACTATTAAGAAATGAAAAATTATCTATAGAACAAATGGACGCGGTTACTCTCAAAAAAGATATTATAAAAAAAGAAAAAGAAGTAGAAAATTTTAGTAAAATAATAAATTCTTTGAAGGACAAAGAGAGTTTGTTACTTAGAGATATACAGAGTAAAGAACAGAAACTACATGAACTAAAAAGAAATTTAATTTCTGTAGAAGATGATATTGATATGGAATCTTTTGGGCTCTATGTGCCAAGATATGATTTTGCTTCTTCATTAGTTTACAAAGAAGCTTTGGGAACCCTAAGAAACCAACAAAAGCAAATGGTTAAAGATAAAACATCTGTAAATTATTTTGATGGTTGGACAGTTGAGGGAAGCAAAAGTAAGGGACGTAAAATGACTAATGATAATATCAAACAGATATTAAGGTCGTTTAATAATGAGTGTGAGGCAGCTATAAACAAAGTTAAATTTAGCAACATAGAAGCTATTAAAAAAAGAATTACTAATTCTTTTAACCAGTTAAATAAATTGAATGAGTCAAATAAGTTATCCTTAACACCTCAATACCTAAACTTGAAACTGCAAGAGCTTTCTATGGCTTATGAATACGAACGAAAAAAACAAGATGAAAAAGAAGAATTAAGAGAGCAACGTGAGCGTGAACGCGAAGAGAAAGCACTACAAAAAGAAATTACAAATCAAAAGAAAATAATAGAGAAGGAAATTAAACATTTCAGAAATATGATTGATGAGTTAAAGAAAAAGCTAGAAGATGCTAGTGAAGATGAAAAGCTTTCTTTGAATAACCAGTTGTTAGAGCTAGAAATCAAAGTTCAAGAGAAAAAAGAAGATGAGGCAGAACTGGATTACAGAACTGCACATGCAAGTGCGGGGTATGTCTATATTATAAGTAATATTGGCTCTTTTGGTGAACAGGTTGTTAAAATAGGAGTAACTAGGAGATTAGATCCATTAGATAGAATTGCGGAACTCAGCAGTGCTTCTGTCCCATTCAAGTTTGATGTTCATGCTTTAATATTTAGCTATGATGCTTATAAATTAGAAAATGATCTACATCGATATTTTGATAAAAACAGAATAAATAGAGTTAATAACAGAAAAGAATTCTTTATGATTAGTATGCCTGAGCTAAAAGAGGTTTTACAAAGATACAAAGATTTAACTATTGATTTCATTGAAACACCAGATGCAGAAGAATACAGGGAATCATTGAAGATAAGTGAAAGTTAATGAAGAAGAGGGCTACAACTGATTGTTGCTAGTTCTCTTTTTTTATGCTAGAAACATCAGATTTATTTGATGTTTTAAAAAATGGGTGTCTCAATATTAGTTAGTTGATCCAATCATTTTATCGAAACAGTTTGGTGATGCAGTGGTAGAATATGGTTCACAAGATGCAAGTTTCAATTATTAATGCGGCATATTAACTTGGCAAGATTTAAGTTCAGAGAAGAGGAAACTTAAATCTTGTTGTAGAGCGCAAAGCGCTAAAGGAGAGTATATTTTTAAAGGAGAAATAATTATTCCACTTATTTGGAGATAATTATTTCTGATTAAAATAGTAAAGAGTATCATCACTGGAGCCTGGTTGCCAAGTAGATGATACTCTCTTTTTTGATAAAAAACTTACTTCTTCTTTTTCATTAAAAATTGTAAAATCAGCAGTCCGGCTAAAAGCGTAGAAAATAGAAGAGAAACAGTTTGAATAACAGTTTTTTTATAAGAGACTGTAATATTATGGATACCATTGTCTAGTTTTACTGTGACCAGCCCGGCTTTATTATAATTACTGAGCACTTTTTGTCCATCTTTTACCTCGTAGCCCTTGTAATAAAATTTAGGAAGTTGAACTTCTTGAGTGCCATTAGTCTGTAAAGTATATGAACTATAGTTGTATTTATTGTCAGCTTGATTCAACGAACCGGAGGAAGAGACACCATCGATTATTGGACTAGGTGAAGCAAAATATTTTTTGAAATCAGTATCTTTGATTAGATACTCTTTTCCATGTCCAATTTCTGACTCATAAAAATCAGAGTAATTTTTATTGGTCACGGTTATATTATTTTGGCTGTTGCTTTGCATCAAATTGTTTACATTAAAGCTAATAGCCAAAAAACTGCTTATAGCAATAAACATAAGTACCTGTCTACTACTTAATAACTGAAATTGTTCGATCAAACTAGTTGCAAGTAGACTGGCAAAAAAGGAAGAAAATAGCAATAATCGCCAAGGAAACTGTATTGTTGCTAGTACCGATACTTTAAAAATCGCCCAAGGGAAAATATTTGTTGCCAGTAAAATCAAACAGAGTGTAGCTAATGTTATTTTTTTATTATTAGTCGTTAATTTTTGATAATTAAAACATGCAATAATAACAACGACTAATAAAAATAAGCCAATATTTGGTTTAAGTTCTGTGAATGGGGCACTCACATTTGCAAGGCTGTTGCTCATTAAATTGCTTAAACTAAAATTCAGTCCAGTAGCCCATAAGGTTGTATTAGCAAAATTAAATGTTAGATGATAGGTTTGCTCGAGGTAAGGAAATAAAAACCAAGCGGACAAACCAATGGTTAAAGCGCCAGATTGAATCAAACTTTTTATTTGAGCCTGCTTGCATTTTTTCCAATTCAATAATATGAAAATAATCAGTAAGATAAAGGAATAAAAAGCAGTGATCAAGTGACTTGCGATTAACAAACTCATGCTAACACTTAGCAGCTTCCAATGATGCTGATTTGTATAGAAGATCGTGTAGACACCTAAAATAAATAACGGTAAAAATGCAAAGGCTAATGTTTCACCTAGAGCTGCCCGAACAGATTGATCAATCAAACGATAAGTAGCAAGTGTATAAAAACAAGAGAACAATAATGCCTGTTTTTTCTTGTTTTTAATGGCATATAAAAAATAATAAGAGGCAGCTGCTGTGATGAAACTGATTAAGAATTGGTATAAATAGTAAGAAGGAACAAAACTGATTCCGATTATTCGAAAAAAAGCAAAAGGGAATAATAAAATAGACGGATAAAATAAATCAGCACCATATCCAAAATTTAAACCCATTGTAGGAAAGACTCTTGGAAAAAAGTCCAACTGTTTAACTGCTTGGTAATAGCTATCTAATCTGGTTCTATGAAATAAGAGGTCATCTTGACTAAATATATAGTTATTAAAGAAATAGGGAAAGATAGAGATTGCGCTTATCCACAATAACATCATTAAAATAAACGTATTTTTTTGACTTTGTTTAATTTTCAAGTGAATTCTCCTATAAAAGTATATTTTTCTCTATTTTAACAGAAAAAAAGATATTAATATAAGATGTTAATGTAAATTAGGATGATTAATAAACTATTTGAGAAAGCAAAGAATGGATTTTAAAGGAATAAGAGGGTTATATTAGTGTGAGTTTGATTTTTAGAATGAACAGGTATACAAAAATCAGATATTTATTTACTCTAGGGTTGAAATGTGTAACATGATGTGGTATTATAAATATACCCTAACAGTATTTTCATTTTACTCAATCCGAGTAATACTCCTTATCCCACCTTTTAAGAGGTGGGATATTCTAGTTTTAATCGTAAAGTTCTATTAGCTATCCTTTAAAATACCTACGGAATAACTGCTTAGCATTTTTTCACTATCTCGCTCGTGGGTCAACATTTTCACTTCTTTTTTCACTTCTTGTGCTTGCATAATATCTCCGGCATTTTCCAACAAGTGAATGAAGTCATACACACGCTCCATATGATCGGGCTCACCATCAAGAAGATAGTTCAAGAGGTTGTTTAAATACTGAAGGTTTAGTTTAAAACTATAATTCTCATTTTGTTTATCTTGTTTTTTTGCCAGTTTAATGTATTTCTTTGCACTGGCATAGTCCTTTGCGTAAAGTCTTAAGGAAATCAGATTAATCAGAATATTGTGAGCAAATTTTTTTGTAGTAAAATCACGTTGTTCTTCATATTTAATTGGAAATAGTCGAGCTATAAGTATATCGGCTTGTTTTGCATCTAGAAATCGGATAAGATTGTTAGTAATTACATAGTCATATTGAAGATAAAAGGACTTATTCATAAGCGTTTTAAACGTGCTGATCACTTCTTTTGGGCTTATAGAATCAACTTCATCCCATTGACCGTGAAAGAAATTTTTAATAGCAAGATAGTTTGATAACTCTCGCAAGGTTTTATCTTCCTTCTCTTTTAAAGAATAGAAATAGGTAAGTAATTTTTGTTTTGTACTTTTATTTTCTAGATGAGCAGCGCAATAGTAGTAGTATTTTCTAAAGTATTGCTGTTCTTTGTCAAACGTTGCAAAAGTGAAAAATTCCTCAGAATTAATAGAGATATGGCCTAATATTTCTTCAAGTTCACTTACTTTTAAAGAGCGAGTATTACTTTCGATTTTTGAATAGGTTGAAGGGTCTGTGTAATCAGGCATCATCTCCCGTTGAGTAAGTTTTAATTTCAATCTGAAAAAACGTAAAGTTTCTGTGATATTCATGGATATATCTCCCTTCTTATGCGATTATAGCATAAGAAAGGTGCAAAAAACTCGATTTTAATAAAAAAACGAAATTTATTAAAGATTTTCTTGCTAATTTCGCATTTTAGCGATATTTTACTGTTCAAATTCTCTTCTGTTTGTTATTCTTTACTTAAGGAAAATTATTTGTTTGCAAACCTTGATTTTTTTTAATTTATCTTGGAGGTGTTTTAATGGTTTCGATAATTCTTTTCGTAACCAGCGCTATTGCTGTGTTTACTGTTTCTGCAGGAGGCTAGAAACTTTATTTTACTTTCCAACCGTAAGTTATTAAAGAGCAATTTTTGTGAACAAAAAATTTAACTAAAAAAACTAAGTGTATAAGTAAAAAGTGCGTAACAAAAAAAGTGCAAAATAATAGCTTCTGATTTACTTTTCCTGTTGAATGAAGTAAATCAGAGGCTATTATTTGATTTAGTGATTTTCTTCCAAGATATCAGAAGGATTTGTTTGAGCTACGTAATGTTCTATGTCATATTTTGTTGCGAGTGTTTTTGAAAAATTTTTTTCTTGAGCATTTCTCATATAATGAAAAAATTCAATTTCACTTTTTGTTAGTTTTTCTTTGGATAAGATTTCTTTCTTATATGTTAGTGCAATGTTTTCTGAAAAATAATAGGAATCATTTTTGGCAATAGAAAGCCGCAAAGTATCACCAAATAAGATATTATTTTCTTCAGAAAAGGGATCTTGTTTCAGCTCAATCAACCATGTATGCTGAAATGACGTAGTTACTTTTATTAAATGTTGATCCATGTTTTTCTCCAATCAATAAATTAGTAGATAGTTCCCTCTTATTATATCAAATGGTATCGTGATTTGAACATAGAGATTGATAAATATTGATTTTCTTAATGGATGGTGTAGAAAATCTATAGTTCATTGTTTTTAGAGTAATATTGTTTATCTAGTTTTTTTTTGATAAGATAAAGTGAAGTTAAATAAAGTCTTAAAAGGTAAGATAAATGGATATTTATAATTTGTCAAAGGAGTAGAAACGATGAAGAAAATCACACCTCAAATGTTTGTCAGATTACTTGAAAATAAGGAAGAACGATTTGCGATTATTATTAATCACTGGTTTTATTACATAGAAAAAGGGCGAATTTATCGGTTTCAGCAACATACAAATGCGAAAGTTTTGACAACGTTGGACTCATTTTACGAAGGGGAAATCACTAGTGAGGTAATGACCAATGAACTAAAGAAAAGTATCATCAATCAAATTCAGTATGACTGGTTCACAGATGTATGGAAAGAAACGATCCTTGAACGAATCAACCGTTCACCATATGATATGGAAGCATTCTTTTTTTAAAAGATTTTTCTAGAATTATGTCATTTTTTTATAAAAATTATAATGCATTTTGTTTGTAAAAAATATAATAGGGTAGTAAGATGAATTTATCCTAACAACAAACTTTTTTTCATTTACTCTCATGAGTAAAACTCCTTTCCCATCTTCGTTTGAAGATGGGATTCTTTTTTTTTGTAGATAAGTCAGATAAAGTATACACGTAAAGCAGTTGTAATTTGAGTTCATTTTTGCTAAGATGAATGCATATAAATAAAAATGGTTGGGCGCAAGCTTCAAGGATCAGGTTCTTCAAGGGGTGAGAAGAACGGTTTTTTGAACTTACGCCCTTTTTTATTTTTCAATCAAAGTTTAAGGGAATAAGTTGTGTTTTTAGTATGTAAAAGCACAGGTTATTCTCTTTTTGATTGTAATAAGGGCACAACCTTCAATAATAAAGAGACGTACGAAGTAGTCAAATGACAGGGGTGAAAGAATGGTTTTAGAAGCACTAGATAAAATTCGTGATGCGGAAAATAGCGTTGAAAAAATGAGACAAGAGGCCAAAGAAGAAATCGGTGCCTACGAGCAAAAGCAAGCCGCGAATTTTAAGAAAAAACAAGAACAGAGTCAAGAGAAAGTGAAGAGGTTACTTCATGAATTAGAACGACAAAAAAGTGAACAGCTTCAAAAGGAAAAAAACATTTTACTAAGTGAAGCGCAAGAACAAAATCAAGAGTTTGAAGAAAAATATAAAAAAAATAAAGAATCCATCATTGATCATGTAATAGAAAGGGTGAAAAAAATCTATGGCAGTCAATAAAATGGAAAAAATGACGATCATAGCTGCAGCAGATCAAGAAGAAGCAATTCTTCAAACGATTCAGGGCTTGCAGGCGATTGAGATCAAAGATTTTTTTCATTCGAATGTAGATAGCTCTTATATAAAAAAGCACTTTGCTTCAACTTTTTCAGAAGATGACCAAAGTCAAAAGAAGCGTTTCAAAACTATGTTGGTGGAAATTCAGGAAGCCTTGGTATTTATTGAGCGTTACGCTGAGAGTAATTCTAAAAGGAAACCATTAAAAAGACAAGTTTGTACCCTGAGCGAGTTGGAAAAAAACTTTAATGAATTGAAAATCAGCGGATACTTAAAAGAAATTGCTTCGCTGAAAAGCCGATTGACATCAATTGAAACAAAGAGAAAAGACTTGTTGTCAAAAGAAAAATGGTTGGCTCGTTGGCAGTATTTAGATATTGTTCCGAAAAATAATTCGCTAGAAAGTACGAATATTTTACTAGGAACAATTAGTTCAGCTAATCAGGCTGAGTTTTTAGCTGATATAGAAAAAGTTGTATCTGTTTACGTGGAAGAAATTTATCACAGCCAAAATCATGTGTATTATAGTTTGGTTTATCTAAGAAATCAGTCTATGTTTGTGGAAGAAATTACTACTAAATATAGCTTTAATTCATTCGATTACCCGTATGATATTTTACCTAAAGAAGCATATCAAAGGACTAAAGAGGAATTAGCTGAACTTGTTGATGAAGAAAAGAAAGTGAAAATCAGTTTGTCTTCTTATCGTGAACATTTGGAAGAACTTTATTTAGCGGAAGAGATGACCTATGCGTATATTCATCGGGAAGCTGTAAAAAAACATCTATTAAATACTTCCTATTTCTTTGTCCTGCAAGGATGGATTCCAATAGAAGAGAAAGAGGAACTAACAGCAGCTTTACAAATAGATGAAGTTTATGTCACCTTTGATCAGCCAACAGCAGATGAGATTCAAGTGGATATTCCCGTGAAATTGAAAAATAATTCGATTGTTGCGCCATTTGAAATGCTTACAGAAATGTATAGTTTGCCGAAATATGATGAAATCGATCCGACACCGATCATGACTCCTTTTTATATGGTATTTTTCGGTATGATGGTGGCAGATATTGGCTATGGTTTGTTGATGTTATTAGGTGCATTACTAGCACTTAAGCTGATGGTTTTACCACGAGGAATGAAACGTTTTGCAGATTTCTTTCTGATATTGTCATTTCCAACCATCATCTGGGGATTTATCTATGGTTCTTTTTTTGGCTCGGCATTGCCTAAAGTTCTGTTAGGCATTCATCTACCGTTTCCGATTTTATCAACAACGGAAGATGTGAATACGATCTTGATTTTATCAGTTGTTTTTGGGTTCATCCAGTTATTGACAGGCTTGATGGTCAACGGAATTGAGCTTACTAAGCGAAAACGATATTTAGAGAGTATCAGTGAAAGTTTTGCATGGCAAGGATTGTTGGTAGGGATTTTGATTGTGGTTTTAGGTATGTTGATATTTATGAATGATGGCTTGGTTATGGCAGGAAGTATTGTCGCCGTCATTTCTGCCTTGTCAATCGTGGTTGTCCCGATCATTCAATCAAAATCAAAAGTTAAAGGATTGGCCAAAGGTCTTTATGGGCTATACGGTTTAACAGGATATATTGGTGATTTAGTCAGTTACACTCGGTTGATGGCCTTAGGTATTTCTGGTGGAAGTATTGCTGCGGCATTTAATATGTTAGTGGCATTTATGCCCCCGGCAGCTCGATTTACTGTAGGAATCATACTGATCATCGCTTTACATGCATTGAATCTCTTTTTAAGCTTACTAAGTGCCTACGTTCATGGCGCGCGTTTACAGTATGTAGAGTTTTTTGGGAAATTTTATACAGGCGGTGGTCGTGCATTCAGACCGTTGAAAACAGAAGAAAAGTACATGAATATCGAAAAAAAATCAAAAGTCAAAGAATAGTGGAGGAATAAAAATATGATAGATTACTTAATTAATAACAATGGTGGTATTCTTTTTGCAGTTTTAGGAATGGCGATGGCTACGATCTTAGCCGGAATCGGTTCAGCAAAGGGTGTTGGCTTTACTGGTGAAGCAGCTGCGGCCTTGACAACAGAACAACCTGAAAAATTTGGTCAGGCGTTGATTTTACAATTATTGCCAGGAACACAAGGACTGTACGGTTTCGTTATTGCCTTCTTGATTTTTATCAACTTAAACAATGATATGACAATGGTTCAAGGCTTGGATTATTTTGTTGCATCATTACCGATTGCCTTTGCTGGATTATTTTCTGGAATTGCGCAAGGACGAGTTGCCGCAGCAGGAATTCAAATTTTAGCAAAGAAACCAGAACATGCAACAAAAGGGATCATTTACGCTGCCATGGTGGAAACATATGCCATTCTTGGGTTTGTTATCTCATTCTTACTTGTACTAAATGTGAAGTAACAGGAGGAAAAAAATGGATGCAATCGAAAAAATTGTTGAACAAATTTTAGAAAAAGGTCACGAAGAAGTGGCAACGCTAAAACAAACCGAAATCCTAAGAATTGATCATGAGTATCAAGAGATGGAAGAAGCGTTAGTTTTACAAGAAACTAAATTGATCGAAAAAAATCAGGAACAAACAAATAAAGCGTTTAAACAAAAACAAAATCGTCAACAATTGGATATTAAGCAAGCAACATTAAATCAGAAGCAAGGTTATCTTGAAGAGCTTTTTTCAAAAGTTGTTGAACGGATGAGTCATTGGACTGAAATAGAATTTCAAACTTTTGTCGAACAAATCATTGAGCAGTTGCCAATTGAAGGAGAAGTTCAGTTAACATTGGGCGAATTTTCCAAAGGTAAGTTATCAGAGCAATGGCTGTTAGAACATTCTTCTGAAAAACTGATATTTGTACTGCAAAACGAACAGATTTTAGGTGATGGTGGATTTATCGTTGCAAAAGAAGGGATTGAATATAATTTCTTGTTTTCAAGTCTGGTTCAGGAAGTCAAAAAAATGGAAAGTTTTCAGATCGCAGAAATGCTGTTTCAATAATAATTTTCAAAAAAGTAAATCAGTTGCTTTGCTTTATTAGCAAGCTCCTCAGAAAAAAATAAAAAATGCCTGTGATAAAAATTGTTACATTTATTTTTTCGTCGGAGCGAAACGAGCCGGATACGTTTTTAAACTAGGAGGATCATGATGAAAGACACTGCGTATAACCAAATCAATCCTTTGATACGTCTTAAAGAAACAGAACTTTTGAGCAATAGTCAATATGAACAACTTTTAAACGCAAAAAATACAAAAGAGCTAAAAGAGATTTTGAAAAATACTATTTATGGAACGTATATGACAGATGATTTTGCTGATCAGTTTGAATATATTTATTCAAAAGAAAAAGGGAGATTGTATGAGTGGTTGTATGAAATGGCGCCAGAGCCTGAAATTATAGCGATTTATACGTCTAGAGCCACTTTTCATAACTTGAAAGTTTTAACAAAAGCTGAACTGACAGGGAAAAATTTGGATCATCTGTTTATTGAGGATGGGCGCTATTCTATAGAAACACTAAAAAGTGCAATACGCACTCGAATATCTACTGAATTACCTGAAACATTGATGAATGCAGTTCTTGAAGTGCTGGATTATTTTCAAGAATCGTCCACACTTCAAGCGATTGATATTATTTATGACAGGAATTTTCTAACGTTCCAAAGGCAATTAGCGGAATCTATCGGGGATAAAGATATCGTAGCAGAAGTTACAGCTTTTATAGATTTGACTAATATTTCTACAATGGCCAGAGGAATTATTCAAGGACAGCACGAGAATTTTTTATCAACGGTTTTATCTAGTTCGGGCAATATCTCTAAAGAAACTTTTTTAGAATATACGGAGCAGCCGTTAACAGTCTTTACAGATTTTGTCCTAAATACAATCTATGGTGGGTTACTTGTACCAATTGTTTCCACTGAAACAAAAGAGTTAGATTTAGTCGCTTTTGAAAAGATAAAAGATGATTACCTGACAAGTTTGTATGATAAAGCTAAGATCATGGCTTTTGGTCCGTTACCGCTATTGGCTTTTTTAAATGCTAAGGAAGTGGAATGGAAAAATCTCCGTTTGATTCTAGTTAGTAAAAGAAGTAACTTTCCTATAGATGTTGTTAGAGAAAGGATGCGGATAACGGATGGTATATAAAATTGGTGTAATTGGCGACAGAGATTCCGTCATGCCGTTTAAACTGTTTGCGTTTGAGGTCATTTATGCAGCCTCAGCGAAGCAAGTGAGAGAAACAATCGAAATGATGGCTAAGGGTAACTTTGGAGTGATTTTTATTACAGAAGATGCCTCTGAATTAGCTGTAGAAACGATTGAGCGTTATAAAAGTGAAGTGACACCAGCGATTATTTTGATTCCAAGTCATAATGGAACAAAAGGGATTGGCTTGAAAGAAATTCAGGAAAATGTTGAAAGAGCGGTTGGGCAGAATATATTGTAGAAAGCAGGACTATGTTCAGCTTTACTTTGATCTAGCTTCGCAGGCTAGCTCCTCGGAAAAAAGATAAACTATGAATAAGGCAAAAAGCGCCTCAGTCATAGTTTCCTATTTTTCAGTCGGGTCTAATCGAGCCTGTTCAGCTTTACTTTGATCTAGCTTTGCAGGCTAGCTCCTCGGGAAAAAGATAAACTATGAATAAGGCAAAAAGCGCCTCAGTCATAGTTTCCTATTTTTCAGCCGGGTCTAATCGAGCCTGTTCAGCTTTACTTTGATCTAGCTTTGCAGGCTAGCTCCTCGGAAAAAAGATAAACTATGAATAAGGCAAAAAGCGCCTCAGTCATAGTTTCCTATTTTTCAGTCGGAGCGAATCGAGCCTGCTCAGCTTTTCTAAATAGGAGGAATGATTTTGCAAACTGGTAGAATTATTAAAGTATCCGGTCCCTTAGTTATGGCCGAGAATATGTCTGATGCAAGTATTCAGGATATTTGTCATGTAGGAGAATTGGGTGTTATAGGAGAAATTATTGAGATGCGCGGAGATGTTGCATCGATTCAAGTATATGAAGAAACCACAGGAATTGGACCTGGCGAGCCAGTAGTAACAACAGGAGAGGCATTGTCAGTTGAACTTGCACCGGGTTTGATTTCAGAGATGTTTGATGGTATTCAACGTCCTTTAGATACCTTTGCAGAAGTAACTGCAAGCAACTTTTTAAGCAGAGGGGTCCAGATTCCAGCGTTAGATAGAACAAAAAAATGGATTTTTGAACCAAGTGTTGCGGTTGGTGAAGAGGTATCGGCTGGGGATATTATCGGTTTTGTCCAAGAAACAAAAGTGATCCCTCATAAAATCATGGTGCCTTTTGGTGTTAGTGGAATAGTAAAAGAAGTCAAAAAAGGTGAATTTACGATCGAAGAAACCATTTATATCATCGAAACCGCAACTGGTGAAAAAGAATACACAATGATGCAAAAATGGCCGGTTCGCCGCAGTCGTCCAATTTTTGAAAAATTAAACCCAGATGTTCCTCTTCTTACAGGTCAACGAGTTATTGATACCTTTTTTCCAGTAACTAAAGGCGGAGCAGCAGCTGTTCCCGGTCCTTTTGGTGCTGGGAAAACTGTGGTACAGCATCAAATCGCTAAATGGGCAGATGTTGATTTAGTTGTTTATGTAGGTTGTGGTGAACGAGGCAATGAAATGACCGATGTACTGAACGAATTTCCTGAATTGATTGATCCAAGTACTGGTGAATCTGTTATGGAACGTACTGTGTTGATCGCCAACACCTCTAACATGCCGGTGGCAGCTCGTGAAGCATCAATTTACACTGGTATCACAATTGCAGAATATTTCCGTGATATGGGCTATTCTGTCGCTATTATGGCAGATTCAACTTCACGTTGGGCAGAAGCATTGCGTGAGATGAGTGGACGTTTGGAAGAAATGCCAGGTGATGAAGGGTATCCAGCTTACGTAGGCAGCCGTTTAGCTGAGTATTATGAACGCGCCGGACAAGTTGTAGCGTTAGGAAAAGATCATCGTGAAGGCAGTATTACAGCCATCAGTGCGGTTTCTCCGTCAGGTGGAGATATCTCTGAGCCAGTTACTCAGAATACTTTACGAGTGGTAAAAGTTTTCTGGGGATTAGATGCTACTTTAGCACAAAAACGTCATTTTCCATCAATCAACTGGCTGCAAAGTTATTCTTTATATGATTCAGAAGTTGGTAAATACCTAGATCAGCAGCTTCAAGTTGATTGGTCTCAAATGGTTATGGAAGGCATGCGTATTTTGCAAGAAGAGTCGCAGTTAGAAGAAATTGTTCGTCTTGTCGGAATCGATTCATTATCAGATAAAGATCGCTTGACTTTAGAAGTGGCTAAATCAATTCGTGAAGATTATTTACAGCAAAATGCATTTGACGAGGTGGATACATTTACCTCTAGAGAAAAACAATATAAAATGCTACGTTTGATCTTAACTTTTTACAAAGAAGGGCAACAGGCATTAACTTTAGGCGCTTATTTATCTGAAATCATGCTTGGAACAGTTGGATTAAGGGATCAAATTGCCAGAAGTAAATATCTACCAGAAAATCAAATCGATCGGTTAGATGGTTTGGTGGATGAAATCAAACAAGTTTTAAAACAAATCGTTGCAGATGGAGGGATGACGAATGATTAAAGAGTATCGTACGATTAATGAAGTTGTTGGTCCCTTGATGATTGTTGAAAAAGTCGAAGGAGTCAAATATGAAGAATTGATCGAAGTTCGCATGCAAAATGGTGAAATTCGTCGTGGTCAGGTGCTTGAAATCAATGGTGACAAAGCGATGGTCCAGATTTTTGAAGGAACTAGCGGCATCAATCTTCGTGATTCAAAAGTTCGTTTTTTAGGTCATCCTTTGGAATTAGGTGTATCAGAGGATATGGTCGGTCGGATTTTTGATGGGTTGGGTCGACCTAAAGATAATGGTCCTGAAATTTTACCGGAAAAAATGGTTGATATCAATGGGGAAGTCATTAATCCAGTGGCTAGAGATTATCCTGATGAATTTATTCAAACAGGGATTTCTGCAATCGATCATTTGAATACCTTGGTTCGTGGTCAAAAATTGCCTGTATTTTCAGGCTCTGGTTTGCCGCATAAAGAATTAGCGGCACAAATCGCCAGACAGGCAAATGTTTTGAATAGCGACGAAGAGTTTGCGGTTGTTTTTGCCGCAATTGGGATTACTTTTGAAGAAGCAGAGTTTTTTATGGAAGATTTCCGTCAAACTGGAGCGATCGATCGTTCTGTGATGTTTATGAATCTAGCTAATGATCCTGCTATCGAGCGAATCGCTACACCGAGAATGGCCCTAACAGCAGCAGAATACTTAGCATATGAAAAAGGTATGCATGTGCTAGTAATTATGACGGATATGACTAATTATTGTGAAGCCTTACGTGAAATTTCGGCAGCTCGTAGAGAGGTGCCTGGGCGCCGTGGTTATCCAGGCTACCTTTATACCAACTTAGCTACACTTTATGAACGGGCTGGTCGAATTCGCGGGACAAAAGGTTCTGTGACACAGATTCCGATTTTAACGATGCCAGAAGATGACAAAACGCATCCAATTCCTGATTTAACAGGATATATCACTGAGGGGCAAATCATTTTATCTAGAGAATTATATAAAAGCGGCATTCAGCCACCCATCGATGTGCTGCCTTCTTTATCTCGGTTAAAAGACAAAGGGACTGGAGAAGGGAAAACGCGGATCGATCATGCGCCTACAATGAATCAATTGTTCGCAGCATATGCTCAAGGGAAACAAGCTAAAGAATTGGCCGTTGTTCTTGGTGAATCAGCTTTGTCAGAGGTAGATAAAATTTATGCTAAATTTGCTGATCGTTTTGAAAAAGAATATGTCAATCAAGGGTTTTACAAGAATCGTTCAATCGATGAAACACTAGACTTAGGTTGGGAATTATTGTCTATGCTTCCAAGAACCGAACTAAAACGAATAAAAGACGATATGTTAGACGAATATTTGACTGAAGGAGAGTGATCAAAAGTGGCACGGTTAAATGTGAATCCCACAAGAATGGAACTCTCTCGTTTAAAGAAACAGCTTGGAACAGCAACTCGTGGACATAAGTTATTAAAAGACAAACAAGATGAGCTCATGCGACGCTTTATTTTACTAGTCAAAAAAAATAATCAACTACGAATCGATGTAGAAGAAGAATTAACAAGTGCATTATCAAATTTTGTGCTGGCTAATGCGACCTTAAATGAAGCTTTTATCGAGGAATTAGTAGCGATTCCAGCAAATGAGGTAACCCTTGATGTCATCGAGAAAAATATTATGAGCGTTACGGTTCCAATCATGAATTTTCATTATGATGAAACGGCCGTGGAAGCTCCTTTAAATTACGGTTATTTAAACTCAAATGCAGAGCTCGACGATGTTTTTGGGAAAATTTCAGCTATTTTACCGAAGTTATTGGAATTAGCTGAAGTGGAGAAGACCTGTCAGTTGATGTCTGAAGAAATAGAAAAGACACGTCGTCGTGTAAATGCGTTAGAATATATGACGATCCCTCAATTAGAAGAAACAATTTATTATATTCAGATGAAATTAGAAGAAAATGAACGAAGTGAGATTACTCGGTTGATCAAGATCAAAAACATGGGTAATTAAGTTGGAAATCAGAAGTAAAAGGAAAGCGGGTGATGACTCCTTTGAGTTAGCTCGCTTGCCTTTAATTTTATTTTAGACATGATTATAAAAAAAGATTATTGAGAGAGAACGTCCTTTAATGACGCCTTTCAATAATCTTTTTTAGCATTATTTTTTTGGATATTCATTACTTTGCACAGACCATAATTGATCTGTAACCATTGAAATAAAAGAGATTCCAGCATCTGTCTGTCCATTAGTAAACACTGTCAAAATAAAAGGATGTTCTGTTTCCAATATCCCAATATCATGTAGAAAACCTTCGTATGAACCAATTTTATGTGCAACTTTTCCAGATGTTGTGGGGGTATCCATGCGTTCATGGAAAACAGTGTTTTTCATGTAATCATAAATCGTTTGATATTCTTGATTAGATGATTTTTCTTCGTATAAAATCTTGAGAATTTTCGCAGCATCTTCAGAAGTGAGTTTTGCGTCATCCCAATCTGTTTCTTTTTGTAAAAAGTGGGCGTAAAGTGCTTGTTTGGCTTTTACATCGCCACCGAAAGTATCATATAACATATTTTTAGCAATATTATCTGAATAAGTAATGCTATATTCTTGTAGAGTTCTTACTGAATATGTTGGTTGTATATTGTTAATGATGATTCCAGTACCATCTTCGTAATCTTCTTTTTCGTTAAATGTAAGTTGATCCTCCCATTTTAAGCTACCTGCTTGAACTTTGTCAGCAACCATCATAGCTAAGGGGACTTTAATTGTACTAGCACTGTAGAATTCTTTCGTTCCATCAACAGAAAGTTGTTTACCTGTTGTTAAATCAACGTAAGTCATCCCAACGTCGCCTTTGAAACTTTTTGCAACATCAATCATTGTTTGATTGATTTTATGGTAAAAAGCCGTTAATTCGGGGCTTTCTGTTACTTTAGGTTCCGGATTTTTACTGGCAGAAGTAGATGTAGTTTTAACTGGAGTATTAATTTTTTCATTTGTTTCTGTTTCGTTTGCGTAATCTACTGTATGGGTAGAAAAAAAGAACGATACGATCAAAAAGAAACAAATAGAGAAAATCATCCCATATAGACTCATTTTCTTTTTTTCCAAATAGCTTACGTTCCCTTCAAAAAAATTAGATCATAAACGAATCATACCAAAGAATAATTAAAGGAAACTTAAAACCTCTAAAATCTTTAGATAAAAAATGCAACCATCATCATTTAATCATTTTTCTATTTCTTTTGCAAGATTTGTTGAGAAGATAATGATGTATTTGTCATTTAAGTTTTATTTAAGGTACATCAACTAAAGTAATGAATGTTCACAAGCATGCTGTGCTTTTATATTGAGGAGGAATTATATGAATTTTATCAAACGAGCAGGATTAAGTATGAAGGCAAAAAAAGGGCGAACATTTTTATTATGTGCTGTTTTTTCAGCTATTTTGATTTTTGTCTTAGCAGGATTGACAATTCAAAGTGCTGCCTTGACTGCGACAGAAAATGCTCAAAAAAGTATCGGTGCCACAGTTACCTTATCCGCTAATCGCGAAGCTGCAATGAAAAAGAGTCAGGCGAATAGCGATAGTGAAAGACCAGATCCGGGTAGTTTTAGTTTGACACCTGTTTCTTTAGAAGATGCTCAAAAAATTGCAGCTTTAACAAATGTGAAGTCTTATTCATTTTTATCATCTTCATCAGCTGGCTCAGGTGACGGTATCACGCCTATATCCAGTGAAACAAGTGAGAACACAACTTCTGAATCAAACAACAATGAACAGGCGAATGAGTCAGGAGAGGAAAATCAACCTCAAGAAGGCGGACGTATGGGTGGAGGCCCTATGTCTGAAATGAAGCAAAGTGATTTTCAAGTAAGTGGTGTAATGGATCTATCCATGTTGAGCGATTTTTCTGAAGGTGTTGCTGAAATCACGAGTGGGGAGGCAATCAACGACTCGGATGAAGGAACAAACAATGTTGTAATCGAACAAACATTGGCTGAAGCTAATGGATTAAGTGTAGGAGATACATTCAAAATAACTAGTCCAGACGATGAAACAACAACCTATGACCTGACTGTTAAAGGAATTTATAAAACTTCTGAAAATGGTGACAGTATGGGAATGCAGTTTAATTTTTTAAACCCATCAAATACGTTGTATACATCTTATACATTTGCTAATACATTAAAAGGAGAGGATTCAAAAGGAACCATCGATTCAGCTTCTTATACCCTTGATGATCCCAAAGAAATGGATACTTTCGTTAAGTCTGCTGAAAAATTGATCGATACAGAAAACTTTAGCCTGCAAACAAATGATCAGGCGTATCAACAAATGCTACAGCCTTTAAATAATGTTGCAAGCTTTGCTAAAAATATCGTTATTCTAGTGGTAATTGCCGGAGTGATCATATTGACCTTGATTGTTATGATGACGATTAGAGAAAGACGCTATGAAATCGGAGTATTGTTGTCTCTTGGTGAATCGCGATTTAAAGTTGTTTTACAATTTTTCAGTGAAATCATTCTCTGTATGTTTGTTGCACTAGTGATTGCCACGTTTAGCGGAAATATTGTAGGAAATGTAGTTGGAGAGCAGTTGATTAATCAACAAACTGAAACAGCTCAACAATCTGGAAATAATCAAGGACAACCAACTGAGATGGGCAATAGAGGAGAACAGCGAAAAGGCGGACCTGGCGGCATGAGCACGCTTGGTGCAAGTTCTGAAGAAGCAGCGAAAGCGATCGAAGAGTTAAATATTTCTGTTCAGCCAAAAGAGATCGCAACATTAGCAGCTCTCGGCTTATTGATCAGCTTCTTTTCAATCGTTTTATCATCCATTGGAATTTTAAGACTGCAGCCTAAAAAAATACTAACCACATAGAAAAGAGGAAATGCGATGTTGCAAACACAAGAAGTAGGATATTGGTACAAAAATGAACAAGAATTTCTGTATAAGAATGTAAATTTAGAATTTCAACGTGGAAAAATGTATGCTATTTTAGGGGCAAGCGGTTCAGGGAAAACAACTTTTCTTTCCTTGATTGCAGGCTTAGATGTACCAAAAGCAGGCAGTATTCTTTATAATGGTGAGTCATTATCTAAAATTGGGCTTAGAAATTATCGTAAAAATGATGTTTCGATTATATTTCAAGCGTATAACTTGTTGCCTTATATGTCTGCACTGGACAATATCTTAACGGCAATGGAAATATCTAGTTCAAAACAAGTGGATAAAAAGAACTATGCTCTGGAAAATTTAGCAAATGTAGGGATTGATGAAAAGCTTGCTAAACAAAATGTGACACAACTTTCAGGTGGACAGCAACAACGTGTCGCAATCGTCAGAGCGCTATGCTGTGATCATGAACTAATTGTAGCTGACGAACCAACAGGTAATTTAGATGAAAAAACGTCAAAAGACATTGTTCAGCTATTTCAAAAAGTAGCGCATGAACAACAAAAATGTATTATTATCGTAACTCATGAGCAGGAAGTTGGGAATGCATGTGATAATGTTTATGAATTGAAAAATCAACAATTTGACTTAATCAACTAACAGAAGCGCTCAGAGACAA